>CAMXIK010000021.1 GCA_947243855.1 uncultured Lachnospiraceae bacterium
TGGGTATCATTTTATCCATGTTTACGGCGCTGATTGTGACGAAGTTTTTGGTTAAAATGATACCCAGCATCAACGTAACGGAAAATCCCTTGATCGTGCCGCTTCCCATAAAGTAGAGCACCAGACCCGCAATCAGGGTGGTGATGTTACCGTCCAAAATAGCGGACAACGCTTTGTTGAAACCGATCTTGATGGCGTTCTCCACGTTCTTGCCCGCAGCAAGCTCCTCCCTGATGCGCGCGAAGATAATTACATTCGCATCCACCGCCATACCCACGGTCAGGATAATACCCGCGATACCGGGCAGAGTCAATGTCACCTCAAAAGCGTACATCAGAATAACAAGAAGCTCCGTATACAGGCAAAGCGCCAGAGACGCCGCAAAGCCCGCCACATAATATACCGCAATCATGAAAATAACGACCAGCGCAAACCCTACCGCTGCCGCTTTCAGGCTGGAAGCAATCGCCGCCGAGCCAAGTTGTGCGCCCACCACGTTGGAGCGCAGCTCTTCCAGCTCCAGTTTCAGGCCGCCGATCCGGATGGTGGAAGCAAGCTGCTGCGCCTCTTCCGCCGTGCTCTGTCCCGTGATCACCGCATTGCCGTCGGTGATGGCCGATAATACATTCGGCACGCTCACCAGTTCACCGTCGTAGTAAATGGCAATGGATTCGCCATTTTCATAGGCCTTAGTTGTCGCCTCCGCAAAGGCCTGTTTCCCCGCTTCATTAAAGGCAAGATCCACCACGTTTTCCCGGTTTCCCATGGAGTCCTCCTGACTCCTCGCACGGGCGCCCTCCACCTCCGTACCGGTGAGAACGATGGAACCGTCCGCCTGCAATTCCTCAATGCTCTTCGTCAACTGATACTGCGGGATGACGTTTCCCTCGCTGTCGATTCCGTAGCCCATTTCATAGTTGTTATTGCCTTCGCTGTCCGTCTGCGCGATAAAATAGAGACTGCCGGGCTTGCCCAGCTCCTCTAAAATGGCGTTGGCGTCGGTAACGCCGGGAATCTCGATATTGATCCGGTCGTTTCCTTCCTGATACACCTGCGCTTCCGTGCTGTAACCGTCCACACGCTGCTGCAGCTTATAGATGGTATCGGCCATATCCTCCTCGCTCGGATTTTCGTCTCCCACCACCTGATAGGTAATGCTGACGCCGCCCGCCAGATCAAGTCCCAGCTTAATGCTTCCCGCCGCACCAGACTTGTCCGACCCCACGCCGAAAATCGCCGTGTACCCCAAAAGCCCAAGGATCAACACATAAACGATCAGACTGACAACCGCTTTGCTCTTTTTCATAAATAACTCTCCCTTTCTTCCTCGGCAAGCGCCGCTTTGATCATGATGGCGCATTCTACCCGCTTCCGTTGAAGCTCGCAACCAAGCTCGTAAGAACCGTTCACGTCGCCGCATTCATGATAGGCGTTAGCCGCACAGCCGCCGCTGCAATAAAATTTGGCGAAACAATCCCTGCACTCCTTTTTGGAGTACACATTGCACGCCTTGAATTTCTCCTGAATATCCTTCCGGACGATCCCGTCGTCCACATTTCCCATAAGAAACTCTTCCTGTCCCACAAACTGATGACAGGGATAAAGGTCTCCCCATGGAGTCACTGCAAGATATTCCGTACCGGACCCACAGCCCGACAATCTCTTTGCCACGCAAGGGCCACCTTCTAAATCTATCATAAAATGAAAGAATTGAAAACCCTTTCCTTCTCTTTTTCTCCTAATATATTCCAAGGCAAGCTTGTCATACTCGGAAAGAAGCTTCGGCACATCCTCCATGCGAAGCGCGTAGTCTTCCCGTTTATCGGCCACTACCGGCTCCACGGAAATCTGCTCAAAGCCCTCGTTTGCCAGATGAATCACGTCTTCCGAAAAGTCTGTGTTGTTGCGCGTATAGGTGCCCCGCACATAATAATTCATCTGGTTTCTGCTCTCGGCCGCCTTTTTATACTTCGGTAAAATCTCGTCATAGCTGCCCTGTCCGCCCCGGTGAGGCCGCATCAGGTCATGAATTTCTTTTCTGCCGTCTATACTCAGCACCAGATTTGACATTTCCCGGTTCACAAAGTCCATCACTTCGTCGTCGAGCAGCACGCCGTTAGTGGTCAGGGTAAACCGGAATTTCTTATGGTGAGGTTCCTCCAATGATCTGCCGTAGGCCACTAAGTCTTTTACCACCTGCCAATTCATGAGCGGCTCGCCGCCGAAAAAATCCACCTCCAGATTTACCCGGTTTCCAGAGTTTGCCACCAGAAAATCAAGCGCCTTCTTTCCCACCTCAAGGCTCATCAACGCCCGTCTGCCGTGATACTCGCCCTCCCCCGCAAAGCAGTATTTGCAGGCCAAATTACAGTCGTGGGCGATGTGCAGGCAAAGCGCTTTTACCACCGTCTCCCTGTCTTTAAAGCTGTCTATATAATTTTCGTAAATATCCTCTGCAAAGAGCTGTCCGGCCTCTTTCAAAGCCAAAAACTCTTCCGCCAATTCTTCCGCCTCGGGAAGCGCCACGGAAAGCTCCTTTGCCACCGCCCGCGCAATTTCCTCCTGATTGTTTGTCCCCTGCGCAATCAGCCGCTCCACCACGGGAACCGCGTCGTAGGCGGTCTTGTCCATCACATGTACGCTGCCGCTGTTGACGTCCATTACAATATGATATCCATTGTTGGTATATCTGTGTATCACAAGTTTTCTCCTTTTATCTCCGTCTTTTGACTCTATGCCTGCATAAGCAGACTCGGAATACTCCGTATTCCTCATTCGCGTTGCTCGTCAGAAAGCGTCATAGACTGGCCTGCATGCTAGCATGCGTCCTGTCTCTGACGTCTTCTGACTCTGCTTATGCGCGCAAATCGCAGTTCAGGCCCGTCATGCGCCGCATGTCGAGCCTGCCTCTTTTTCCAGAATTTTATTTCGCTTTCCGCCGTTTTAAAAAACGCCTATCTCGCCTTCTCGCAGCTCTGGTTTCCCACCGTGCAGGAAGTCTTGCAGGCAGACTGGCAAGACGTCTGGCATTCGCCGCAGCCGCCCTTCTTCATGGATTCCTTTAAATCTCTGGTGGATAAGGTCTTAATATGTTTCATAAAAATGTCCTCCTTATGTAATAAATTGTATTTTCAAATGCTGTAATCCTCCGCAGAGTCTGCGTCCAGTATAACACAGATTCCGCGATACGGGAAGACTTTTTTTAGCTGATCATTCCGCCCAGCATCCCGCTGCCCGCGCACAGGAAAAATACTGTCAGCATATTTCCGGCCACATCCTCAACCCCTTTGTTCACCACAAGGGAAACGACCGTCAAAATCCCGAAATAGAGAACGCCCATAATGAGTCCCCACAAAAATTTCCGTTTTCCCTCCCGTTTTCCCGCAAGCAGACCCGCCAGAAAAGTAACCGCAATATAAATTGCAATGATGCAGACGGACACCACTTTTTCCGATATCCCGAACCGGTACAAAATAAAGGCCAGCAGTAAGAGCAGGCCCGCCGTCAAAATATAAGCGCCGAGCATACATTTAATAATAAATATCGCTTTTCCCATATATAATTCTTTTTTTCCCATGTTTACCCCCTTGTCCTTTTCACTCCTCTATCTACCCTATACTTATTCTCCTTTTGATAAAAACTTGACACATTCTTTCGCTTCTAGTAATATTTTCTCTAACAGTTCAGCCATGCTATGCGGTTTTGCGAATGGCGCGGGCTGAACTATCATCAAAAACATATCAAAAAAATAAGGAGTGAATGATAATTTTGGATACCTCAGGTGTCATACAACTGATTTCTCTGGCTGTTCTCGTTTTCCTGTCAGCCTTTTTCTCCTCTGCGGAAACCGCTTTTTCCACAGTAAACCGCGTGCGGCTGCGCACTTTGGCCGAGGAGGGCAACAAGGGGGCCGTCCGCGTGCTTGCCATTTTAGACCAATATGGCAAAATGCTGAGCGCCATTCTGATCGGCAATAACATTGTCAATCTATCCGCTTCTTCCTTAATGACCACTTTTGCCATCCGTCTCTGGGGCAATAAGGCCGTTGGTTTTGCCACCGGTATTCTGACCCTCGTGATTCTAATGTTTGGCGAGATCGTTCCTAAAACTTGGGCCATGCAGCGGGCGGAGCCCATCGCGCTCATGTTCAGTCCCATTATCCGGCTGTTGATGCTGCTCCTTACCCCGGTTATCTTTTTAGTGGATCTGCTCTCTAACTGGATTCTCCGGCTGTTACATATCAGCTCCGAAGGAAATAATTTCCGTATCACGGAAAAAGAACTGAAAACCTATGTGGACGTCAGCCATGAGGGCGGCGGTATCGAGTCCGAGGAGCGCACTTGGATCTACAATGTGTTTGACTTCGGAGACACCGTGGCAAAGGACATTATGATTCCCCGCATTCAGATGACCACCGTACCTTTAAGCGCCACCTATCAGGAACTGCTCTCCACCTTCCAGTCCTGCATGTTTACGAGAATCCCAGTCTATGACGACGATCCAGATCATATCATCGGTATCGTTAACATCAAAGACTTTATTTTGGTAAAAGATAAGGAAAAATTCAGCCTCAAAAAGATTCTGCGGGAGGCTTACTATACTTATGAATATAAGAATGTATCAGATTTGATGATGGAAATACGGGAAAAGTCCTGTACCGTCGCCTTTGTCCTGAGTGAATATGGGGCAACGGTCGGCATGATCACCATGGAGGATATGATCGAAGAGCTTGTTGGCGAAATCCGCGACGAGTACGACGCGGACGAAGAAGAACTGATTCAGGAGACGGAGGAAGGACAATATCTGGTTGAGGGCGGCATGAAGCTGGACGACATCAACGACGCTCTGGAAATTTCTCTTGACTCCGAAGATTATGATTCTATCGGCGGCCTCATGCTGGAGCAGCTTGACCGCCTGCCGCAGGATCAGGAGACCATCACGTTGGAAAACGGTATCTCTTTACAGGCCTGCGGCATTCAGGACAACCATATCGTTAAGGTGCTGATCACCCTTCCGCCTGACGAAGCTTCGCAAGCAGGGGAAGAAGCTCCTGAGGATGCCCAATCATAAGCTTTTCGTTTGCACCGGCGGCCTTTAGCTGCCCAGCGGTGCGAAATCCCCATGTCACACTGATACAAGGCAGGGCCGCGTTTTTTGCCGTCTGGATATCCACCTCAGAATCTCCCACGTAAACCGCGCGGGAATTGTCACAGGAAAGTTCACGAAGCGCCCGGTACACCGTATCGGGCGCCGGTTTTCTCTTCACATCTGCGCTCTCCCCGATCGCCGCCTCCAGATACCCTCCGAAATATTTTTCACAAAGCCGTTTAACCGCGCCGTCAAACTTGTTGGAAACCACTGCCATCCGATAACCCTTGTCTTTTAATTTGGCCAAAAGCTCCATGATTCCCGCGTAGGGATTGGTCTTGTCCTCACAATGCGCGGCGTAATGCTCCTTGAAAGCCGCAAGAACCGCGTCGTAGGAGGGATTCTCCTTTCCCTGCGGAATGCTTCTCTCAATCAGCTTAGGCGCTCCGTTTCCCACAAAGCTCCGAATCTCTTCAATCGTATGCAGAGGAAAACCAAACTTTTCCATCGCATAATTGACGCTGTCCGTCAGGTCTTCCAAGGTATCAAGCAATGTGCCGTCCAAATCAAAAATAATGGTATCCATTTTCCGCTCCTCAGTTCTGCATTACGAGGTTCATGATCGCTTCGATCTCCGCGCCGTTATCCGGCGCCTGCTCTACCACCTCGTGCACGCCGTCCGCCGTAATCTTCGCGATCATGTTTCCCTCTTTCGTCTTTTCCAGCGTATAGTACAGAAGCTCCTCCACGTCACGCTTCCACACCGCATAAATCCTGTAACACAAGCCATTCTTTACCGCCTCGTCCGGCATGTCCAGACGGGTGAGCTGTATCGTATCCGTAAGGTTTAACGTCATCAGGGAAAAATCCTCCGCGCGGCAGGACGGCTTTTGTCCCTTCGGATAAATCTCTTCGTAAAAGCCCATGAGAAAACCGCCCTCTTCCTGCTGCAGTTTCTTAAGCCCCTCCTCTTTCTTTTCAAACAGAAATTTTGGCAAAAGCGAAAGCGCCATCCTGTTGTGAGCAAGATCCTGAAACTGCTCCTTCGTCACCTGAACAGTTTTGATCTGTCCCGCCGCCTGCCTGCGTTTTTCTGCGATCTCCAAAACCGATTTGTTCAAAACCACGATACCAGTAAAGGGATTTACCACAACCTCCGCCACCTTATCCTGATTGGCCGAAACCATGGAAACCACCCCCATAAAAGGCATCGCCATTAACATGGGACTCTTCTTATCTTCCGGAATCTGCGCAGGCGAGGTAAAGACCGGCAACGCCTGCTCCCCCGTCTCCTTACGGAGCAGACAGGGCACAATCTTTGTATCTTTGGAAAACTGCACCGGCTTTCCCGCTTTCAACTGTTCCATAAGCTCCGGGGCAATATCCTTTGGCGGCATGACGGGCACCAGCACAATGGACTTCTCCAAAAGTTCCATCACCTTCACATAGCTGTCCCGCTCCTTATCCGCACGAAATGCCGCGATCGCCTCTTCCAGCGCTTTGTTATCAATTCTCTGCTCCGCCATCGTCTCCTCCATGCCGAATTTCAATCTGCAATTCCTCAAGCTGCTTTTCGTCCACCGCACCCGGCGCCTGCGTCATCAAGCAGGAAGCGTCCTTGATCTTCGGGAACGCAATTACCTCACGGATGCTGTCCGCATGGGTCAAAAGCATGACAAAACGGTCAAGCCCGTACGCCAGCCCCGCGTGAGGCGGCACGCCGTACTGAAAGGCGCTTAACAGGAATCCGAACTGCTCCCACGCCTGTTCCTTCGTAAAGCCTAACACCTCGAACATTTTTTCCTGAATATCGTCCTGATGAATCCTGACGGAACCGCCGCCCAGCTCCACGCCGTTTAGCACGATATCGTAAGCCTTGGCGCGGACCCTTCCCGGATCGGAATCGATATACTGCCAGTCCTCCTCCATGGGCATGGTGAAAGGATGGTGCATGGCCATAAAGCGGTTCTCCTCCTCGCTCCACTCCAAAAGCGGGAACTCCACCACCCACAGGAAATGAAATTTCGACTCGTCGATCAGTCCAAGCTGTTTTCCCAGCTCTACCCGCAGCGCGCCGAGCACGCTGTAAACGATCGTTTTCTTGTCTGCCGCAAAGAGAAGCAGATCTCCCTTCTCTCCCTGCATGGCTTTCACCAGACTGTCAAGCTCTTCCTCCGTCATGAATTTCGCAAAAGAGGACTTGTAGGAGCCGTCCTCCTGCACGCTCAAATATGCCAGCCCCTTCGCGCCGTAACCCTTCGCAAAGTCCACCAGCGCGTCGATCTTTTTCCGGGGCATGGCCGCCTGTCCCTTCACGTTTAAACCGCGGACGGAACCGCCGTTTTCCAAGGCAGAGGTAAACACGCCGAACCCGCAGCCCGCAACCACCTCGGACACATCCGTAAGCTCCATGGCAAAGCGGGTGTCCGGCTTGTCGGTGCCGAAACGGTCCATCGCCTCCTGCCATGTCATACGGGGCAGGGGAAGCTGCACGTCCAACCCAATAGACTCCTTGCAGACATGCGCAATCAACCGCTCATTGACGTCGATCACATCGTCCACATCCACGAAGGACAGCTCCATATCCGCCTGTGTAAATTCCGGCTGTCTGTCCGCCCGCAGGTCTTCATCCCGAAAGCACTTTGCAATCTGGAAATACCGGTCATATCCGGAGCACATCAAAAGCTGCTTATAAAGCTGCGGCGACTGGGGCAGCGCATAGAAATTACCGGGGTGCACACGGCTAGGCACCAGATAATCCCGCGCTCCCTCCGGCGTGGATTTACAGAGAATCGGCGTCTCGATCTCCAAGAAACCTTCCTGTGCCATAAAAGCGCGCATCTCGGAAGCAATCTTGCTCCTGAGGATCAGTTTTTCCTGCAAATCAGGCCTTCTCAAATCCAAATACCGGTATTTTAAGCGAATTTCTTCTTTCGTTTTCGAGTCCGCTTCCACCGGGAACGGCGGCGTATCGGACTCGGACAGAATACGCACCTCGGCCGCCCGTACTTCAATCTCGCCTGTAGCCAGATTTTCATTGACGGCGCCGGAACGCTTTTCCACCTTTCCCACCACGGCGATAACGAACTCGCTCCGCATCTTCTCCGCTTTGGCAAATGCCTCCGCGCCGCAGTCGTTCTCCTCAAAAATAAGTTGCAAAATACCGGAGCGGTCGCGCAGATCCACAAAAATAATGCCGCCCTTGTTTCTCTGCTTCTGCACCCACCCCATAACGGTCACTTCCTCACCCACATTCTGTAAGGAAAGCTCCGCGCAGCGGTGCGACCTCTTCCAACCCTTCATTGATTCTGCCATGTTAACCTCTTTTCTGAAGCGTTTGCCCAAATCTGTTCAGGCGGCTTCTTTATCGCTTTAATTCTTCCTTGTAGAACTCCTCAAATTCCTTATATCCCTGCGCGGTGAGCTGTTCCTTCTGGAACTTCTTGTTCTTGTTCATCCGCGCTACCAAGATCCGGTTACCCTTCTCCCGCTCCGCCTGCGCCTGCGCCATCACCGCGCAAAGCCTGTCGGCTGGAAGCCCCTTTTCCATGAGATAGGCAATTTTCTTTCCCGCCTTCGGCACCTTGAACCCACTCTCCAAAAGCAGCAGGATAATCCTCTCGAATCCGATAGAAAAGCCGCAGGCCGGCACATCGTTTCCTGTAAACTTTCCGACCATCTTATCGTATCTTCCGCCGCCGCCGCAGCTTCCGCCAAACTCCGGCATATCGATTTCAAAGATCGTGCCCGTGTAGTAGGACATACCACGCACTAAGGTGGGATCGAACACCAGCTTAAAGAAATCTCCCTTGACAGCCTCCACGCTGTCTATGATCTCCTGAAAGCTCTCTTTTACGCCTTCCGGAAGCACGCCGGAAAGGATTTCTGTGATATAGGCGATAGGCTCCTTTGCCTCTTCCATTCCCTGAAACAGAGCCAGATACTTCTCAACGGTTTCCTTCGCAAATCCCGCCTCTAAAAGCTCCGCTTCCACGCCCTCTTTTCCGATCTTGTCCATCTTGTCCAGAATGATAAACACCTGATCGTAGTCTTCCTCGGAAAAGCCGCTGTAAGCCGCCATGGCTTTCAGTATCTGTCTGTCATTGATGCGGATGTTAAAATTTTTAAACCCGATCCTGCCAAGGGTGGTGGTGGTAGCCAAAATCAGCTCGATCTCCGCCAGATTCGACGCCTCCCCCAGAATGTCGATGTCACACTGCATAAACTGGCGGTAACGTCCCCTCTGCGGCCTGTCCGCCCGCCATACATTCCCCATCTGCAGCGCCTTAAAAGGCGAGGGCAGCTCGTTCGCATGGTTAGAATAATACCGCACAAGAGGCACCGTCAGATCATATCGCAGGCCGCCGTCCGTCAGATCTTCCTCGCTCTTGGCCTCATCGATGCGCAGTTTCTCGCCCCGCTTCAATATTTTAAAAATCAGCTTCTCATTTTCGCCGCCCGCCTTGCAGTTTAAATTGGCAAGGTTCTCCACGCAGGGCGTCTCGATGGATGTAAAGCCGAAATTTCCATAAGTTTCTTTAATAATGCCGATCACGTAATCACGGATCTCCATTTCCTCCGGAAGGATATCTTTCATGCCCGTCATCGGTTTTTTACTAAGCGCCATAGTTACCTCCTTATACATGCTTGTTAGATTTTACACTCTTTTGGAAGGTTTTTCAAGATGCGGGGGATTGATAGAACAAAATAATAGAAGCATCAGTCCTCTGTCTGCACGCCGCAGAGCATCCAGTCGATCGCGGAGACATCGGCCCTGCTGCCGCAGTATGTACAGTGCCCGTCGCCCAGCATATCGATGGAAGCGCCGCAATTCCCACACTTTAACGCCTCCGGTTCAAGGCTTGTAAGCACGTTTTTTTGCCGTTTCATTGTAACCCTACAGGCTTTCCTCTTTTTGGTCAGTTTTTCTCCCTGCGCGCAAATTAACCGCACCTTAAGTTTCATGGAAATATAGGTGAAGTCGTCGTCTGTCCAAACCCGGCTTCCCTTACAGCCAAGACAATCCACGTCCAAGATACTCTCGTCCCGACAGTTTTCCACCTCGGAAATACAACCCAGATCCGACGGCTCCGCAGAAAGAAACCACAGCTTCATATAAGCCTGCGTCAACCCGTAAAATTCCGTATGGGAAAAATACGGGTCACGCTTTCGCATTTCATACCCCACCCTGTTTACGCGCGCATTGGAGCAGCCTAGGGAAATGAGAATCGGCACAAACAAAAAATTCCCGAAAAACACGCCCATCACGATACTCATCGGCGCGGAAGCTGCCGCCGCCAGCAAAAGATAAAAAAACATCCCTAAAACGGAACTGTAAGAAAAGTCCCCTTCTTGTATCAATTCGGCGATTCCCGAAACAAACATGCAAACCAGAAAGAACAGAGAAACGCCCAGTATAAACCGCCATTGATACCAGCCGCCGTAATCTCTTGTCCCATCCATCAGCGCGCCGCAATTTTCACAATAGAGGGTTTTGCCATTTTTATATCCGACATCCGCCAAAATATACCTCTCCTGCAAATGCTCCCTCACCTTCAGGATGGGCCTGTCTCCCCGATAATAAATTTTCGTTCTGCATATCGGGCTGTGATACTGGATGCGTTTCAAACTGCCGTCGCCCATGGAGATCGTGTAATCCTTTTCCTTCTTCGACATCAGGGAATATTCTTCCCGCAGATTCACGCCGTGATCGGCCATGACCCTGCCTGCGAGCCTGTTCCCGTACCAGTAGGGCTGGGTTGTGCAGGCGATGCCGTCCTCGCCCTTTTCCCTTGCATGGCGGTACTGCTCGACTATGGATTTAACTTCTCTTTTTTCCGGGGAATTGTAAGAGGTTTTGGGGAGTTGAAAATTCATCGAGGTTTGCTCCGTTTATCTTTGATATTGAAAAGCAATCATATGAGTTTCATAAAGCTTCTTTGGAATACCGCTTCCGTAAAATCACATTGAGCCATTTTTCCTCGCTTCTTCCCGGACGTGCATCGGCAGTTACCCATTCCTCTTCTACTTGTAAGTCTTTCATACCCTGCATAAAATCCGCAAAAGTCCTCTCCGTCATGTCCGTGAAATAGCGACCGCCCCTCTCTCCTTCAAAGATGCCATACTTAAAAGAGGTGTAAATAATACCGTTTGGTTTCAGAGCCATCGCCATTTTTTGCATGACTTCTAACAATTCGGCCCGCGAAAGGTGCAAGATAGAAGAACATGCCCAAATTCCGTCATACGCTGATACTGCGGATAATTCCTGAAAAAACATATGCCGCACCTGAATACCCGTGTAATCAGATGCAAGTTTACATAACTCTTCCGATCCATCTATCGCTTCCACTCGATAACCCTGCTCCAAAAAAACTTTTGTATCGCGTCCGGAGCCACAGCCGAAATCAAGAATAAAAGCGGCGGCGGGGAGACGAGACAGGAAGCGGCGCTGGGTATCCGAAAATTCTACGGATACGGTGTTTTGGATAAATTGGAGGGCGTTTTGGTTGTAGTAATTGAGAGTTCCATCATATTTCATTTTTCCACCTAACATATCGTCAATTATTTCCTTATAATCTTTGAAAAAATTTTCTTCCGATGCACTGATATTATACCGATAGAAATATAAAATATTATAGTCCAAAAAGAATACAAATACAACATTCACGCCACAAAGTATCTGCCGCTCCCCTTTTACATAAACATCTCCCTCGCCTCAATCAACTCCGCTCCCTCTTCCCCCGCTCTTCTCTTCACTGCCTCTGTAAAGCCTCCCTTACTGATAAAAATCAGATTTTTATCCTTCACACTGGGAAATGCTTCTGTAGCCGTCAGCAAATCCTCATATTCCTCCATGTCCATCGAAATGTTTCGGAACTTACACTCCACAAAGATTCCCTTCTCTCTTTTCCTGTCAAATGCAAGTAAATCCACATCATCCTGCGCCTTAATAACCGGATTATTTCCCCACCACTTTCCAATGATATAAGGAACAAACGGAAGCTTGCCAGCCTTGGCCCTTCTAATTATATATTGCCTGCAAATATCTTCAAACACAGGACCCATATAATCGTTGATTTCTCCCATAATCTCATCCGCAGCCTGATCCACGCCTAACATGCCGTAATAACTTTTATGTGAAAACACATATCTGTACCAGAATTTGTAAAAATGATCTGTAATCTCATAAATCCCCTTCTTACTGCTGTCTGGTTTGCCGCTGGGAACATGCTTTTCCAACAGGCGAAGCGTCTGCAACGTCAACATATACTTACTGCATTTACTCCTTTCCTCATGGATTCGGTCTGCTATTTCCGTAATTCTGTTACAACCGTTTGCGACCGCTTCCAGAATAGAATTATAAACGGCCGGTTCTCTGAGTTCCATGCGTAGCAATGTCTGAGGCTCATCATTTAAAAAGGCGCCCTCCGTCAAAATTTCCGAAATAAGATTCTCTTTTAGAGACCGTTTCGGGTCAAAAGCAATCAAGTATCTTGGAACGCCGCCAAGTATCCCATAAACAATTAGCTTATCTTCTTCCGAGTAATTAGGAAAAAACTCTGCGCTTTCCAGATAGTCAAACGGAAGCACCTCCATACTCCCCGTACTTCTGCCATATAAAGGGCTCTTATATCCCATAATCTCGTTTAGCATAAAGCTGACGCTGGAACCGCAAAGAATCAAAAAAATATTTCGTTCCTTCCAATCATGATCAATTTTATGTTGGAGAATACTCTTGATACTTGGATTGTTTTCCGCCAAAAAGGGAAATTCGTCAATGATCAATACCGTTCTTTGCTCCTGTGCTTTTCTGCCAAAATAGTCTAACGCGTCTTCCCAATTTTCAAAATTTGCTATAAAACTGCTGTCAAAATATCCCTGCACGAGTTTTGAAAAATCCTGCAAATTTAACGTATCGTTTTTTTCCTGCGCAGAAAAAAATATGGTTTTATGCGTTCTGGAAAATTCCTGTAAAATAGTGGTCTTTCCTATCCTTCTTCTCCCATACATAACCATAAACTCAAATCGTTCGCTTGCATACATCTGTTCCAGTCGATTCATTTCCTCTTTTCTTCCGATCAAAATTTCACCTTCTTTTTATATTGATTCCCATCCAGTAAATGCTACTTATAAGTAGTATACTTTAAAGTAGCATTTGTTTCAAGTGGAATTCATATAAACTTATAGTTCAATCAAAATATAGCATGTCTCCACTGCCAATCTCATATTCCTTAATAGCTTCCTAAGTATTCCATCTTCTCAAAAACCCCCCTCGCTCCCACTCCGATTGCCGCCACAATCACCCCGGTAGGAATCAGCACAAGATAAACCGCCTCCCTGAACCCGTCAAACAAAAATCCGTAAACCATCTGTCCCACCGGCTGGGCGCACATGGTAATGGCGGAAGTGTAGGCCATCACTTTTCCAAGCAAATGATCCGGTGTATTCTGCTGTATCATGGACACTGCAAAAATGGAAAATATACTGATTGCCGCCTGCATTCCACAAAAAGCGGCCACACTTACTGTATATCTGAAAACCGCTCCGGAAGAAAACAGAAAGACGATTCCCGCTGGAACCATACAAAGGCCGATCGCCGCAAGCGCAAGCCACAGCTTTTCAAACTTCAATTTTCCCGTGAGAAGTCCGGCAGCAACGCTCCCCAAAATGGTCGCCACCGCCAGCGCGCTTTCCGCCCCGCCATAATACGTCGCTTCAAGCCCAAGAATCGTCCTCACAATATATGGAATCCCCACCATCGCAATTCCCATGACAAAAAAGCGGGAAAAAGCCGCCAGAAAAAGCAGTTTCATGATCGCCGGCCGCTCCTTTGCCACAAAATGCACGCTGTCAAGAAAATCATTTTTTACCATCACTAAAATATTCCCCTGCATCTTTCCGGAAGGACAGCCCAATTTGATAAACTGCTCAAAGGACGCTGTGACAAAGAAACAGACAACGCTGGCAAACATCACTGGTTTTAAACCAACCGCCGCATACAAAATACCGCCAAGCATCGGCGCCGTCAGATAGGAAATAGACGCCACCTGATTCACCACCGCATTTCCTCTGACTATATTGTCGCCTGCCAGCATTTGCGGAATACACGCCTGCACCGTTGGCGTCTCAAAGGCTCCGAAAACGGAAAGCGTCACCAGCAATGCGCCAATCACAAACAGCGCATGATTGCCGGGCAGAATAACGGCGGCGCAAAAAACCGCCAGCCCTGTCAGCCCATCCAGCGCCACCATCATATTTCTCCGGTTCGCCCGGTCAGCCAAAATGCCGCCAAGAGGCGAAAGCAGGATTGCCGGAATCGTAGCCGCGGAGAGGATGCCCGCAAACACAGCCGCCGATCCGGTTGTTTCCAGCACATACATAGAAAGCGCCAGACGCAAGATATAATTGCCGAACAGGGAGCTTATCTGTCCCATGACAAGAAGCGTAAAATTTTTTGTAAACAGTCTCTCTTTCATCCGCTATTCTCCCTTCTTTTCTTCATTCCTTATAAGCCTCTCCGCTCTCTCGCACATCCCCTCTTCCATGATGGGAAGCCCCATTGCAAAAAGAACCTCCGAAACAAACCGGCACTTGCGCCTGATTCCCTCCTCATCTGTCGGAAACACGGACGGCATCATCCAAAAATTAATCAACGGAAGCAGCTCGGAAAGTTCTTTTGCATATGCCGTCTTGATAGAGCCGTCCTTTCTTCCCTCCTCAATCAGCTCGAACCACAGGGGCGTCAGTACGCGCCTGTTAGCTTCCACCGCAGCCGCCAGAATACGCGGGTCTTTCAGAATCCCGACCGCCTGTGCATTGATCTTCTCCCGCTCGCTATCGGCCCTATCGGCGGCGAGCATCTCCCGTATTTTCTGCAAACCGTTTAAGTCAGAGCGTTCTCTTACCGCTTCAAAAGGATTGTTCTCCAAAAACATCTGATCACCCAGCGCATGCATAACCTCCTCCTTGCTCTGGAAAAAACGGTAAAACATCCCCTTTGCCCCGCCTGCTCGTTCCATAATATCTGCAACGGCCGTTTCCTCATATCCCTTCGTTAAAAAGAGTTCCTTGGCTGCGTCCAAAATTTCTTTTTTCCACTGTTCCGGCTGTTTTTTTACTGGTCTTGCCAATTGATTTTTCCTCCTGCCTTTGTTATTGACTACTGGTCAATAATTATTTTACTAAACTTCCCATTCCTTGTCAACAGTAGTTGAAATCATAAACAAAAAAAGGACAAGGTCAGAGAAATCGTCTGTTTTCTCTTCCTTGTCCATTGTAATGCAGACACCTTGCCGCTTTTGTTCCCTCGCCGCTTCCTTAAAACCGAATCACCTCCGGCTCATGGGTAAAGGCGCTGATCGTCGCCACAGCATTTTGAAAATAAAGCACCTGCGTATTTCCATCGTCAGCCGCATACATCCCCTGCAGCGAAGGATACGCGTCCAGCATGGACTGCCGCGCCTCCCTGCGGTCATCTTCCACCAGCTCTCCCGCAATGCGAATCCACTCTCCGCCCTTAAAAGCGCAGATCTCCGCCTTCGGATTTACCGCAAGCTGCTTTGACACATCCTTGCTTTTTCCGGTCTGAATATACAGCCTTCCTTCAAAGATATGCGCCGTGCCAAAGGGCCTGACTCTCGGCTGATCCCCCTCTACCGTAGCCAGATAGTATGTCTGTGCCTCCTTTAAAAACTGTGTTACCTTTTCCATTCCTTCCATGGTCGTTCCTCCTTTACAAATCGTTTTTCAAGTATCTTACTTTTATCACACATTTGTATACAAACTGCACAATACCACATATGGTATTTTCTCCGCAACCAAGCGTCCATTCCCGCAAGATATAGATGCATCTTGTTTGTAAACGATATTCCGCGCATATTTTTTCTCTGCATTTTCCTTCAAAACACTTTGACCTGACCTGTCTTTTATGATATATCTATTGCAAAAGAAAAGCCATTTCTTTTTTCTGTTTCATCTATTACATCATGTTTCTTCATTTCCTACGGCAAAACCGTGAGACCTCTCCTCTTCTTTCTTTTCATCTAACGCTGCGGAAATCAACCACGAAAGGAAAACATATCTATGAATCAAATCTCAGCTTACTTTACCAATTTACAAGGCGCCCATGGCAGTATTCCCTACAACATGACCAACGACTATATGTTCCGCGCTGTCCTGCAATCCAACAACAAAGTGTTACGCGGACTGATCTGCTCCCTGCTTCATCTTTCCGAAACAGAAGTATTGTCTGTGGAGATCGCTAACCCCATTATTTTAGGAGAAGCTGTCACTGACAAAGAGTTTCGACTGGATATCAATGTGGTTTTGAATAACCAGATACTGATCAATCTGGAAATGCAGATCGCCAACAAACTTAACTGGCAAAACCGCTCGGTTATGTATCTGTGCCGCTCCTTCGACCAGCTAAATCACGGTCAAAACTACTCGGAAGCAAAATCCGTCATACATATCGGTTTTCTGGATTACACCTTGTTCGAAGAACGCCCTGAATTTTATTCCACATATAAACTGATAAACGTTAAAAATCATCAAAAATATAGTGACAATCTCACCCTGAATGTGGTAGACTTATCTCATATAGATCTGGCAACTGACGAGGATAAAAAATACCATATTCACGAATGGGCAATGCTTTTCAAAGCCGCTACATGGGAGGAGATCAAAATGCTGGCATCCACGAACGAATATTTCCAGGAAGCGTCCGATACTATATTCCGCATGAGCGCGGATGATTTGGTGCGCAAACGCTGCCGAGACCGCGAGGAATATTATCAGGATCTGCGCAGCTACGAAAGGAAAATAGAGCTTGACCGGCTGGAACATGAACAAGATCTGCGCAACTATGAAAAACAAATAGAACAGAACCAGCTAGAACATGAACAGGATTTGCGCAACTACGAAAGAAAAATAGAGCAGAACCGCCTAGAGCACGAACAGAATATACGCAACTATAAAAAACAAATAGAACAAAACCGCCTCAACTTTGAGCAGACTATCGCTGAAAATGAAGCCAAGCACCAACAGACCATCGCCGAAAAAGAAGCCCTGATCAGTCAGCTTCTTGCCGAAAACGAAGCTCTAAAACGTCAAGGGAAATAACCCTACAGCAGCCGCCTTTTTCTCTCAATCATCTCGTCGATCCGCTCTATGTACTGCCCTACATCCTTTACGTTCTCGCACCGCTCAATCCGGTCGTCCGAAAAGACGCCCTTGGTGATAGCCCCCGCGCCGAGGGCGAGAATCGTCTGCTTTTCCTCATTGATCAGGATATTATAGATGCCATATTTCTCTTCTTTGGCATAACCCACATTCTCAAAATTCCCGGACATATTTTTTTGACGGTAGAGATAATAGGGCATCATACCCATGTCCGCCGCACCGCGGGCTGCGATCTCCATAATCTCGTCCGTATTATTGTAGGCGGTGACGCCGTTTTCCTCAATCCAGCGCCCCAGCTTGGAAGCTCTTTTTACCGCCAGAGAATGAACCGTCAATTCATCTGGAGCAAGCGCCTGTATCGTCTCAATCGTATGAACCACGTCCGCCGCCGTCTCCCCGGGAAGCCCCAGAATCATATCCATATTAATATTGGTAAAGCCCACGCGGCGCGCCAAACGAAAAGCCTCCTCCACCTGTTCCACCGTATGCCGTCTGCCGATCAGGTCGAGCGTTTCCTGCTTCATAGTCTGGGGATTGACGGAGATTCTTGTGACGCCGTTTTCATAAAGCACACGCAGCTTTTCTTCCGTAATGCTGTCCGCTCTCCCCGCCTCCACCGTAAATTCCTGTACCGTACTAAAGTCAAAACAATCTTTCAGCTTTTTCAGCAGCCATTCCAACTGCTCCGCCGACAGGGAAGTCGGCGTTCCGCCGCCGATATATACAGTGTCTAATATTTTATCCTGAAACAACCGTGCCGTCTCCTCAATCTCCCGCCCCAGCGCCGATAAATATTCCCCCACTCTCTTTTTCCATGCGCTTATGGGATAGGAGGTAAAAGAACAGTACAGGCAGGTGGTAGGACAAAAGGGAATCCCCACGTAGAGGCTATAGCCGTTTTCATAATGCAGGACGCTCAGAATTTCCTGCTCCCTTTCGGCAATCTCGATAGCCAGTTTGGTTTTCTCCTCGCTCACCAAATGCATTTCCCGCAGATAAGCGTTTATCTCCTCTTTGCTCTTTCCCTGCTCCATCATGGTCATGGCGATCTTGGTGGGACGGATGCCCGTTAGATTGCCCCAAGGAAGCGTCCTGCCTGTCGCCTGACAAAGCGCGCTGTAAAAAAACTTCTTGAAGCCGTTCTTATAAGCGGGGGTGCCCTCCGATTCTGCTGGATGCCATGTATACAATTTCCCCGCTTCCTCGCTTTCTCCATGCTCTTTTTCAAAGTTATGTAAACCTTTTTCCAAAGATAAGCGCGGCAATACGACAAGCATTTTCAGCGTCACTTCCGTTTCCCCAAAATACAACTCCATCACCGGCTCGCCTTCCAAAATCCTTCTGTCCCTGATGTGGGAATCCGGGGCAAGCATATGGGGTTCCCACTCCGGATAAAAAGATTTTAGAATGGCCTGAATATCGTACTCAAATTGCGTCTTGTTGCTCTTTATGATCTGCATAAAAACTCCTATCTGTTTCTCGGCATAGCCATTTTTTCCTTCACGCCGGCGGCGTCTATCCCCGGATGAGTCAGATACAGGCGGCAGATCTGCTCCATCGTTTCCTGTGCCATCCCATATTTTTCTGCAATCTGGGAAACGCTCCTCCCCTTGTCCACATCGCGCAGGATATCACGCAGCCTTTTTTCCGTAAAAACGGTCTCCGACGATTTTCCTTTTGCCAGCGTCTCCTCTTTCGCTTGCTGAGCAATATCCTTTCTGAACACGCGGATATTTCCTGCTTCTGTCTCCACCACGGCCATAGTCACAGGCTGGGAAAAGCGTCTCGGCCCACAGCTTCCGGGATTTAAATACAGACAGTTCCCCTCCCGTCTCTCTTCGTATTTATGGGAATGTCCATAAACCACAAGATCATATCCCGTTATATCCGCTGGAATTTCTTTCTTATTATGTACCATAAAAAACCGCAGACCGCAGATTTCCTCCGACAACGTTTGCGGCAGTTCCTCCGCCCACTCCTTGTCCGCATTTCCGCGCACCACATAGAGGGGCGCAATCTCCCGCAGTCTCTCAAGCACCTGCGGGGTATTGATATCGCCTGCGTGAAGAATTGCATCGCACCCTTGCAGTATCTCCAATACTTCCTCCCGCAGTTTGCCGTGCGTATCCGACAACACCCCAATTCTTTTCATGATTTTCTCTCCGTCAACATAATCTAGATAATTGCAAAACTATGTAGCTTGGCATATCCAAAAGCAGACTCTTGTAAGCCGTCAGCGCTTAATGAGGTACTTTCGAATTTAGCACTGCTACGGCTGGAGTGAAGCGCAAGCGGGTCTGCGTTGGATTGTCAAGCTACACTTTGTTATATCTTATTAAACGGCTCCTTATAGCACGCCACGCTCCCCAGATCCTCCTCGATCCGCAGAAGCTGATTGTACTTCGCCACGCGGTCACTCCGGCAGGGCGCGCCCGTCTTGATCTGTCCCGCATTGACTGCCACGGCAAGATCCGCAATAAAGGTGTCCTCTGTCTCTCCGGAACGGTGGGAAATCACTGCCTTATACCCATTCTTTTGGGCCATCTCAATAGCGTCCATAGCCTCGCTGACCGTGCCGATCTGATTCACCTTAACAAGAATCGCATTAGCCACATGCAGCTTAATTCCCGCGTCCAGACGTTTGGTGTTTGTCACAAACAGATCGTCGCCCACAAGCTGTATGCGATCGCCCAGCTTCTTCGTCATCATCTGCCAGCCATCCCAATCGTCCTCAGCAAGCCCATCCTCAATAGAAATAATGGGGTAACGCTCCACCAGCTCCTCATAATATGCAACCATCTCCTCCGTGCTTCGCGTGATTTCGGGTATGTCCCCGCAATCCGGCCCTTGGCATCCCGCCTCATAACACTCCGTCACAAAGGAGCCTTCCGTCTCCTGTCTTCTGCGCTTTAACTCTGTCTCCCCTGAAAAATGATACACCCCGTCCGCTTCATTGTAAAGCTCGGAAGCCGCCACATCCAGAGCAATTTTGATATCCTGACCGGGCGTGTAGCCTGCCGCCTTAATGGATTCTACAATCAGATCGAGAACGGCGAAGGCGTCTGGCAAGGACGGCGCAAATCCCCCCTCGTCTCCCACGCCCGTGGAAAGTCCCCTGTCGTTGCAGATCTTTTTCAGATTATGATAAATTTCCGCGCAGATGCGCAGACCGTCTGCAAAACTCTCCGCCTGCACGGGCATAATCATAAACTCCTGAAAATCTACCGTATTATCCGCATGTTTGCCGCCGTTTAAAATATTCATCATTGGCACCGGCAAAAGTCTGGTATACGCGCCGCCAAGATACCGGTACAGCGGGATTCCCATTGCCTCCGCCGCTACCTTAGCGCAAGCCATAGATACCCCCAGCGTGGCGTTCGCGCCCAGATTACTCTTATTGTCCGTGCCGTCCTGTTCGATCAACACACGGTCAATCAATCCCTGATCGAAGGCGTTCATCCCAAGCAGCGCTTCCCTGATTTTGGTATTTACATTGTTTACCGCCTTGGTTGTTCCCAGGCCAAAATATACAGTCTCCCCGTCACGAAGCTCTACCGCTTCAAACCGTCCGGTACTGGCGCCGCTGGGAACGGCGGCCCGCCCCGTATACTGCCTGCCGCCCACCTCTTTCTCTACGGTCACTTCCGCCTCCACGGTGGGATTGCCTCTGGAATCTAATATCTGTCTTGCATGTACATCCACAATTCGTAACTTCATTGCCATAGAAAAATCTCCTTTGCACGCTTTTTCTATCCAGTATGCGCAAAGAAGATTAATTTCATGCGGAGAATGCCGTCTTTAGAAGTTCTTTTGTACTGTTACTCATTCCGTATCGCTGCCAGCGGACTCAACCGCATAGCCCTCCTAGCTGGAAAGAATCCCGCAAGCATTCCCACCATCACCGCAAACACCAAAGACAGCGCGCCAAGCCAAACTGGAATGTAGGAAATTCCCCCAGTAGTGCCCATATAATCGTTTACGCCCGTCGCTACCTTATTCACGACAATGGACAAAATAATGCTTAAGAGCAATCCTATCACGCCGCCGATAAAACCGATAAAGCCGGCCTCCATCAAAAACAGACTGCGGATATTGCGAAGGTCACAGCCAAGCACTTTCATCACGCCGATCTCCTTCGTCCTCTCGTAAATGGACATCATCATGGTATTGGTAATACCGATGGCCGCCACAAAGAGAGAAACCGCGCCGATCCCGCCAAGCACCGCCTGAATATAGCCCATCGTTTTCTGCTGGGACTCCACCCACTCCGCCTGACTGTAGGCATTGTAGCCCATATCTGTCAACGTTTTCTGCAAAGCTACCACGTTGTCCATGCTGTCCACGTTTACCAGAAGCTGGCTATAAAAAATCTCCTTATAGGGCTTTCCCGTTTTTGTAGTCGGCTGGCCCGGTATCACCTTATTCTTAAAAATCTTTTTCAGTTCCGTCATGAGCTGTTCGATATCGCAGAAGGTATACCAGCCGTATTGGGACCACTGATCCTCGCCGGGACTTGCCTCCACCCCGCAGGTATCGATCAAATATTTCTTCGGCGGCTTTTTCGTCTGCCCGTTCTCGTCCGTAGACCCAGCCTCATAATACGCGTTCATGTCGAAAATAATAAAGATCGGGTCTTTCATCAAATCAAGCTCCGGCGGGCCGCTCATTCCGTTTCCCTTGGGATTGTAGAAATTTTGCAGCACTTCGCAGCCGTAAAAGAAAGTCAATGTCTGGTCTTCTCCGGGAAGTCGCCCCTGCCCCACCGTAATATTCATTTCCTGAAACGCTTCCGCCGGCATTCCCTGAATCTGCATATAACATTCATAGCTGCCGTATTTGGCTAACGCCTGGGTTTGTATCACAGGATAAACCGACTCCACATGCTCCATCGAAAGGATCTCGTCGATCAGCTTCTGGTCGAGACGCTTCACCTCATCCGAAGAAGAAGTATCCCACGGCTCGCGCACCTCGATCTGGGTCAGGCTCCCGTAAGACTCGTACTGCTCCATCAAGGATTTACTCAACCCCAGTCCGAGAGACACCATGACCACAATGGAGGCCACGCCGATCACCACGCCAAGCACCGTCAGAATCGTCCGCACTTTTCTTTTCCAAAGATTACCGCTGCTCATCCGCAGCAAATCGAGAAACTTCATGTCTCCCCCGTTCCGGCGTCTTTACACCCCGTCTTTTTACTCATTTAACTCTTTTTCCAGCTCTGCCAGTTCCGCAGCCTCAGCCGCTTGTGCCTTTTTCTTTTTGCGGATCTTGACAAAGGCAGTCAGACCTGCTGCCGCCACCACAATCACCGCCACTACAATGCTCACAATCAAACCGGTTTTGGGCTTTCCGCCCTCCTCGCCTTCCATCATGTCGCCGCCCATCATATCGTCTCCCATCATCATGTCGTCCATCATCGGTTCCATCACAAAGAGCGTAATCTCTTTCTCTGCGGTCGTCACGTTTCCAGCGTCGTCCTCATAGGAGATTTCCAGCTTCACAACGCCGTCGTCCATCGTGGGGGCAGCGCCCGTCAGCATCACGTCCACGTTGCCCGTGTTGCCCGACTGCAGATTTCCCACAAAGGCGGAAGCTTCGTCGATGGAATCCGCAAGAAATTTCACCTGTACATTGTAAAGAGTCGTCTTACCCGTATTATAAATACTCATCATCACATTGGACTGGGAACCCACGTCAATAGTGTCGGGCACTACCTCCGGAATGCTGGTGTCAAAACGGCTCTCCTGCAAAATCGGAATGGACACGCTCGCCTTGTCAGTCAGATCAAACACCGTCCCCGCGTCATACTTCATATTCACGTCGAGCACATACGGTTTCTGCGCCAAATCGGCCTTAGCCGTCATTTCGATCACGATATCCGCCGAGGTGTCCGGGGCTATTTTTTCCATATAGACGGAGCTGGAACCCGACGTCGGCAGGAAAGCGGAATAGGTATTGGTTTTATCTTCTCCCTCCTGCGCCGCCTGCATATCGAAAAGCACATTGGTAACCGCTGTATCGTTTGCCGTGTTCTGCACATGAATGGTCAGGGTAAACGTCTCTCCCGCATACACCTTGGCGGGATTGGTCTCAAAACCGGTCACCACAATACGGGGCTTAGAGCCGGAAGCCTCCTGTCCGTTTCCGCCGATAATACCGCTCCCCGGTTTGCCAATCGTCTTCACATACACCGTAAGCTCCGCCGGCTCCTCACAGCGGATACCCGCTTTCGTATAGGAAATGTGAAATTTCAGCGGATAGTAACCGCTCATCACATCGCTTCTTGTTTTAAAATGAAAGGTAAATTCCCTGCGGTTGGCCATGGCCTGTTCTTTTGTCTGACAGCCCGGAATATAAGGCTCCGTCTGCAGATAATTGGTCATATCCGGCTCAAAGGGCCACTCCGTCACCAGCGTAGAAGTCACCGGCTCCACGATCAAATCGTTTAGCTCCTCCGTTCCGAAATTGACCACCGGCAGCACGATCGATACGCCCTGCCCATAGCTCACGATGGGCGTCTGCCAGTTATCGCCCACCTGCAAAAACTCGCTGGTCGTCTGGCTTACCTTCTCCACTGCCGCCGATTCCATGGAAGATTTCACGGAAGAAACGTAAGCCCACATCTCCGTCAGGGACATTTCCGTGTTGGCGATATAGTAGACCGCGCTGTCAAACACTTTATGAAGCTGTTCCATCACCTTCTCATCCAGATGATACCGCACCTCTAGACTTTGCATGTAATAGAGCAGATCCTCGTCGGCGTCAAAACGATCTTCGTCCGTAATCACCCGATCGGAAGACCGCTCGATATATTTAATCGCATTTTCACTGACAGATTCCTCCTTGTTTTCCTCTGTCTGCGTTTCCTGCGTATTCGTTCCGGACTCTTCCGTGGCATAAACCATCGACAGAGCCTCGTCCGTTGTCTGCCCCATAACCGCTAACGCAAAAAACAGGCCGGCCAATCCGCCCGCCAAATGCCGCGCCATCCTCTTACGCATCTCCATTTTTCTCCTCATCTCTCCCGACCTCTCAGCCTCCGCTTTTCTCTCTCTGTTCCTGATCTATTCCCCGCTCTTCTTCCATGCTTTCCCTGTCCGTTTCTTTGGAAGACTCCCCTGCTGCCGCCTGAAACGGAATGTCTCCTGAAATCTCCTCCGGCATCTCTTGTCCGGTGCGGTCTTCGATCTCCAAAATCTTTCCGTCCCGAATCCGCAGGATCATATCCGCGAATCCCGCCAGATAATTGTCGTGGGTCACCATGACTAACGTCTGGTTCTTCTCCCGCACCACCCGTTTCATCAGGTTCATCACTTCCACCGAAGTGTTGGAGTCAAGGTTTCCCGTAGGCTCGTCCGCAAAAATGATCTCCGGCTCCACCACCAAGGCTCTGGCTACGCCCACACGCTGCTGCTGTCCGCCGGACATCTGGTTGGGGCGGTGTTTTTTATATTTTGTCAGCCCCACCAGATCCAGCATCTCCTCAGCCTTTTTATTTCTGCTCTTTTTATCCATCCCCTGAAAGGTCAGGGGGAGCGCCACGTTTTCTATGGCGTTCATCGTGCCCATCAGATTGAAGGACTGGAAAATAAACCCAATATGCTCCCTGCGAAAGGCCACAAGCTGATTCTCGGTTTTCTGTTCCATATGCTCTCCCGCAATCACAATCTCGCCCTTAGTCGGTTTTTCTAATCCTGCCAGCATATTGAGCAGGGTCGATTTACCAGAGCCGGAGGCGCCCACAATAGAACAAAAGCACCCCCGCCTGATGGAGAAGCTGACGCCGTTTAACGCCCGCACCCGCTCCTCCCCGACGCGGTATATCTTATAGAGATCCTTCACCTGTATCACTGGCGTTGTCATGTTGTTATCATCCACGCTCTGTTTCCTTTCCGCGTATTCCTCATCCGAAACAACCGCCTCCTTTATCCGGCACATCCCATCGAATAAACAATCTACTCTGCTGATTCTCCTGTATAGGCCGTGGCTTCCTTCACGAACTCCGGCACTTCTCCGTTTCGGAAGCAATAAGTAAAGTAATAACTGCCCCTCTCATAAGGATAGGAAGAATCCTTTTTAAACACTACCTCAAGATAATAGTTGTTCGAATCGTCCGCATCCTCCCCGTAGCTGCTCCATGGCGCGTCGATATAATTTGGATAAATGTGGGGCAGAATCTGCGCGATCTGCTCCTCCTCGTAGAAGGTTTCCTCCGTCGAATAGTCTACATAGGTATCCACATATTCCGCCTCGGCCGCAACAGCCTCCCTGTAAAACGCATAGCCGGGGTCATCCCGATACAGCATATCCGGATTCACGGAAAACTCGTTGTGGTAACAGGTCACCTTAATGAGGTCGATATCCGCCGCATTCAGCTCCACCGGATAGTAAGCCTCCTGCTTTTTCAAATAATCGATGGTATTGACAAAGCTTTCGTACACATAATACGACCTCTGCATATAACTCATATCCGCGCCGTATGACATCCTGATCACGCCGCAGGGACGGTTATTCCTTACCAGCGAAAAGTCAAACTGCTCCATATCCTTCACCCATGCGTCCCGCAGCCCCTTTGCTTCCTCTTTGGGAACAATCGTCATAGCCGCGCCGTTGGAATAATTGATCGTTTCTACCCGGTCATAGGAGGTTTCGTCCTCCATTCCCTGAAACATACCCTTTTGAAACGCTTCTGTGCTGAAAATACGGTTAAGTAACGCTGCCGTCTCCGGATCGTCATAATCCACCCAGATTCTTCTGGCCGCCTGTCTGCCGGACGTCAAACGATAGAGAATCTCTACGCAGCGGTTATTCGACAACCCTTCCCGATCCAACGGTTTCGCATGGCGCGCAAGGGTCAATACCGGTTCCGTATCGGTCAGAAACATTGTCTCCTTCTGGTAGTCGGGGTTATCTAAATATTGCCCGTTTTCATCCCAATAACTATCATAGTATCCGTCTGTGGAAATTGCAATACTCTCAACCTTATTTTGCGCAGGAATATAGCTGTCATACCCGAACAAGTCCCATTTAAAGATGCAAAAAATTACCATGATCGCAGCCAAAGCCACCCCGCTTGAAATCAAGTGTTTAAAAATACTCCTGATATCAAAGTCAAAAACCACTTCCATAACCGAACAGACAATCAGACCGCCAAGCAGCATGCCAAGCACCAAAAGCAGTTCGTTTTGATGGGAAGTATCATACACAAACTGTCCCACCAGATAAGCCGCCGGAACCGCCGCAGCCACCTTAAGAAACGGCTCCAAGAAACGGTAGGCAACAGCCTTTCCCGCCGCCTCGGAAGCTCTTTTTTTGTAGGCAAACCATGCAAGTAAAAGAACCACCAGCGCAATCCCGAACCACTTAGCGGCAAGAGGCATCGCAAGCTTAGCTGCCGCCGCCGCATCCTTCGCATATTTTAACTGCCAGATATTAGCCGTGTAATCCACAAGAGGCGACAGTTTCGCTTCCTGATGAATAAAGTAACCGGAATATGTCTCAAAAAAGGTCTGTTTTAAATTATTGATCGACGAATACGCCATAAACTCGTATATGGCAAAGGCCAGAAACAGACAGATCGTCACAAACCGGTTTCCCGTCAGCATCACCGCCAGAATCATCAGATGGTAAAAAACGAGGAAAAACGCCAGATTCCATACAAAAGCGAGTCCCGCCGCCGCCAAAACCTCCGCATTCACTGCACCCTGCGATACCGCGATCACCATACCGGACGCCAATCCCAAAAGATTTGCAATCAGGTATAGAAAAAGGCCGTTCACATAAACCACAACAAACCTTCTGTCCTTCGATACCGGAACGCTGTGATACATGTCCACTTTTCTCCTGTCATACAGATAGGAGAATCCCTGCATGGCGATGATCGCCGCAAGCACGAGAATCAACGTATAAAGGTTATCGGAAAAACCGATGGAATCCTTCGCCGCCTGATACAACGCCTCTTTGAACGCCGCCGGCGCCTTATAGTTGCCGTCCGCATAATAGCCCTTGATCCGGCTTAAATAAATCATCGTTATGCCGCCGTAAGCTAAAAGCTGTGACAGTACTGCCACAATCCATACCCAGATCCGGCGTTTGTGGTTTTCCCTGCAGCTATCCCAAAATGAGTTTTTTGATGTCATATCCTACCACCTCCGTCTCACTGATAAAAATCTCCTCCAAGGACAGTGGAAGCACCTCGTAAAAAATGGTATCTATCGTGGCAAATCTGGCCTCCACTTCCTCTCTCGTACTGCGCACGGTAATCGTGCAAAGCGATCCCCTTTGTTCTTTCTTTAATACCTCAATACCGTTAAGCGCTTTCAATTCGTCGTCCACGGAACAGAATACGCACTGCACCTTCTGGATATTGCATTTCATATCCTCCAAATCCTTGGAAAGCAGCACGCCGCCCTTATGTAACAGCCCCACATGATCGCAGATATCCTCAAGCTCTCTTAAATTGTGGGAGGCAATGATAGGGGTAAGCCCCCGCTCCTCCATCTCCTTGGCAAAGATAGATTTAATCCCCTGCCGCATTACAGGGTCGAGACCGTCAAAGGTCTCGTCGCACAAAATGTATTTCGTATGCGCGCAGATACCAAGAAGCAGGGCGAGCTGTTTTTTCATGCCCTTGGAAAACGTGCCGATCTTCCTGTTTTTGTCCAGATCAAATTTATCCAGATACTGGTAAAATTCCAGTTTATTAAAGTCCTCGAAAATACCGCTGTAATAGTGTTCCATCGTTCCCGCGTTGGCGTTTGCAAAAAAGTAAGGCTCGTCCGCAATAAAAAACAGCTTCTTTTTCGCCTCCACATTATCATAGACCGGCATATTGTCCACCGCCACCGTTCCCTCGTCGGGCTTTAATACGCCGGACAACATGCGAAGCACCGTACTCTTTCCCGCGCCGTTTGTGCCAATCAGGCCAAACACCGTCTTTTCCCTGATGCTGACGCTGACGTCGTCGACCGCTTTTACCTTATCAAAATGCTTCGTCAGGTTATGTATTTCAATCATAAGCTTCTCTCCTTTCACAGCACTTCCATGCTGTTTTTCTGTCTGATTCACAAGCTGTTCTCTTCGGTTTATATCTGTAAATTCTCAATCTCCAAAACCAATTCCATTTTCGTCATGCCCAGCTCCAGCACCTCTTTCACAAGCCGCAGAATCTCGTCCAGACATTCCCTCTTCCTTGTCTCCACAAGCTTCCCGTCCCCGGACACAAAACTGCCTCTCCCTTTCACGGTATAGATAAAATCCTGCCGTTCCAATTCCGCATAGGCCTTCTGAATCGTATTGGGGTTGATCGACAGCTCCATCGCCAGATTCCGAACCGACGGCATCTGCTCATCCGGCTGCATAGCCCCCTTTAAAATCAGGGTTTTGAACCGTTCCACGACCTGTTCATAGATCGGGCGGGTATCTTTATAGTCTATGATGATCATATTGTCTCCTTTCTTTGGATTATACCCCCCCCCCACAATATTAAGTGTACTATTAGTGGTGGTACAGTTAGTATACAAAAAGACGGAGGCTATGTCAAGCCTCCGCCAAAATCTTTTCCTTATTTCACAAGCAACGACTTTCCCGTCATTTCCGCGGGCTGTTCCATCCCCATCAGCTCAATGATCGTGGGTACGATATCCGCAAGGCATCCGCCCTCGCGAAGCTTGTAGGCCGGATCTGCATTGACCAGAATAAAGGGCACCGGATTGGTGGTGTGCGCCGTAAAGGGCGCGCCCGTCTCCTCGTCGATGAGCTGCTCCGCATTGCCATGATCGGCGCAGATAAACAACACGCCGTCCACCTCTTTGACAGCCGCAACCGCCTTGCCCACGCACTCGTCCACAGCCTCGACCGCCTTGATGGCCGCTTCCTGCACGCCGGTATGGCCTACCATATCGGGGTTTGCAAAGTTAATGATAATCACATCGTATTCGCCGGACTTAATGGACGCCACCAGCTTATCGCAGACTTCGTAAGCGCTCATCTGGGGCTTTAAGTCATAGGTCGCCACATCCTTGGGGGAATTGACCAGAATACGGGTCTCTCCCTCGTTCGGCTCCTCCACGCCGCCGTTAAAGAAGAAGGTCACATGGGCGTACTTCTCCGTCTCCGCGATTCTCGCCTGCTTCATGCCGTTAGCCGCCAGCCACTCGCCGAAGGTGTTGGTCACGGAAATCTTGTGGAACGCCACTTCCTTATTAGGAATGGTGGGATCATAGTCCGAGAAGCACACGTAGGTCAGATCGAGTCTCTTTCCCCTGTCAAATCCCTTGAAATCGTCGTCGCAGAAGCTTCTGGTAATTTCCCTCGCCCTGTCGGGACGGAAATTAAAGAAGATTACAGAATCCCCATCCTTGATGACAGCCACCGGCGCGCCGTTTTTCTTCACAACCGTAGGCTTTACAAACTCGTCGGTCTCGTCTCTGTCATAGGAAGCTTGAATTCCGGCAGGGCCGCTCTCCGCTTCCAAACCTTCGCCCTTTGTGAGCGCCACATAAGCCTTTTCCACTCTGTCGTAGT
This sequence comes from uncultured Lachnospiraceae bacterium, assembly GCA_947243855.1. Lineage (GTDB taxonomy): Bacteria > Bacillota > Clostridia > Lachnospirales > Lachnospiraceae > UBA3282. Next base: position 29,794 of record CAMXIK010000021.1, read on the forward strand.
TGTTATCTCGGTCCATCGCATAATAACGGCCCGTCACAGAGGCTACCTCTCCCACGCCGATCTTTTTCATCTCCGCTTCCAGCTCTTCCACATAGCCCTTGCCGCTTGCCGGAGGCGTATCTCTTCCGTCAAGGAAAGCGTGAACGTAAACTTTGGTCAGCCCGTTTCTCTTAGCCAGCTCCAACAGCCCGTAGAGATGGGTATTGTGGCTGTGCACGCCGCCGTCGGACAAAAGCCCGAACATATGCAGGGCGGAGTCGTTCTTCTTACAGTTGTTCACCGCGTCCAAAAGGGCGGGATTCTCAAAAAAGGTGCCGTCCTGAATCTCTTTCGTAATTCTGGTAAGCTCCTGATACACGATGCGGCCCGCGCCCATGTTCAAATGTCCTACCTCGGAGTTCCCCATCTGTCCGTCGGGCAGCCCCACCGCCATACCGCTTGCATTGCCCTTCACAAAAGGGTATTCCGCCATCAGTTTGTCCATCACTGGCGTTTTGGCGAGCGCAACCGCGTTTCCCTCCGTCTTTTCATTGAGGCCGTAGCCGTCCAAAATCATCAATACTGCCGGTTTCTTTCTTCCCATGACTGTTTCTTCCTTTCTGTCTCCCTATGATATGATTCTTTTATTTTCCTGTCATACTCTATCCTGATTGCTACAGCCATATTATATCCGTTTTCTGGAAAAGTGTAAAGGCATTCAACATTTCCTGCCGCTTGTTTTTCTTTTTCTTCCATTATATAATCACAACTATGGAACGCATACACCGCATCAAATACCAAAGTAAACGATATGAGCTTCCCTACGAGGTGATTTACAGCCGCCGCAGAACCTGCGCCATCAGCATTTCACCGGAAGGAGAAATTACCCTGCGGATGCCCCTTGGCTCTTCCGAAAAAGAGATCCGTCGTCTCCTGTCGGAAAAACAGCACTGGCTCGTCACCCACTGGCTGGAAGCAAAAGAACAGGCCGCCCGCAGGCCCGTTTCCGATCTGACGGATACCCAGCGGGCCGCCCTCGAAAAACGTTACCTAGAGGCGGCGCGGGAATACTTCCCGAAGCGTGTCTCCTATTTTCTTCCGTTCACGGGCGGGAGCTTTCACCGCATCACCATCCGCGACCAGAAAACCCGCTGGGGAAGCTGCAGCGCCAAAGGCACCCTCTCCTTCAACTGGCGGCTCATGCTGGCGCCGCCCGCCGTTTTGGACTATGTGGTGGTACACGAACTATGCCACCTGACCCATATGGATCATTCTCCCGCTTTCTGGGCGCTTGTGGAAAGCGTCTGCCCCGACTACCGCATCCACCGCAAATGGCTCAAAGAACACGGTCGGGAACTTATCCTTTAATCCCATTTTGTCTTGATTCGCAGGCCGCCGTAACGGGGTTCGTAATCCGGCTCCCTTCTGCCGCCCCTCTTAGCGTCTTTCGGCTTTCCGCTGTAGCCGCCTTTTTCATTTCGATTGCTCTTTTCGTCGGAAGCGTTTCTTCCGTAGCCGCCTTTCTTTTTGCCGCCGTTTTGACCGCTCTTGCTCTTATCGCCGAATTTCCCATTCTTTGCGCCGTAGCCGCCCTTGCCGCCACGCCCGCCCTTCGAAGGCTTTCTCTCGAAGAAAAATTTCTCCGCACGGATATCTTCGATTTCGTCTCCCAGCTTCATCTTCATGAAAGCCGCCGCAATCTGTGTCGCGCTGTATTGTCCCAGCGCCACCGCGTCCAAAATATATTCCGTAGCCCTGCTGATATCCTCGTTTTCAATCACAGCCGTGGCTTCCTTCAAAATCTTTTCCGCTTTTCTAGCGGTAATATCCGCCGCATTTGGCACCTTGCGCTCTTTGATCTTCGTATGACAGATACGCTCGATATCGCGGATCTTATAGGCCTCCCTTCCCACAACAAGGGTAAAGGAACGCCCTGTCTTGCCCGCGCGCCCGGTTCTGCCGATGCGGTGCACATAGTATTCGATGTCGTCGGGCACATCAAAATTGTAGACTGCCTCCACGTCGTTCACATCGATGCCTCTGGCCGCCACATCGGTAGCAATCAAAATATTGATGCTGCCGCTCCGGAACAGATTCATCACCGTATCCCGCTGGCCCTGCGTCAGATCGCCATGCAGGCCCTCCACCTCATAGCCTCTTGCTTTCAGGTGTTCCGTCAGTTCATCCACCATCCGTTTGGTATTGCAGAAAATCAGCGCCCGTCCCGGCGTATAATAGTCGATCAGGCGGCACAATACCTCTTCCTTATCCTGCTTGCGCACCTGATAATAAGCCTGTTTGATCAACGGAATCGTCACTTCTTTGGGCGTCATTTTGACATAAGACGCATTCTTCTGATAAGTCTTTGTAATATCCAGAATGGGTTTGGGCATAGTGGCGGAAAAAAGTCCCGTCTGCCGCTCTCCCGGCGTCTCTTTCAGGATGGTTTCAATATCCTCCCGAAATCCCATGTTCAGCATTTCGTCCGCTTCATCCAAAACTACCGTGTGCACATGATCCATTTTCAGCGTATGCCTGCGCATATGGTCCATCACCCGGCCGGGCGTTCCCACCACAATCTGCACGCCGGTCTTTAAATTCTTAATCTGCTTATAAATTTCCTGCCCGCCGTATATTGGGAGCACCTTAATACCGTTCATATACTTGGCGAACTTGCGAAGCTCATCCGCCGCCTGCATGGCAAGCTCTCTGGTGGGACAGAGAATCAGCGCCTGCAGGGAACGGTTCTCCGGATCGATCTTCTGTAAAATCGGAATGCCGAAAGCCGCTGTTTTTCCTGTACCGGTCTGAGCCTGCCCTATGATATCCTGCCCCGTCATAAAAAGAGGAATCGCCTGTTCCTGAATGGGCGTCATATGCTCAAACCCAAGCTCCTTGACTGCCCGCAGAATCCTTGCGTCAATCCCCGCGTCCTCGTAGCGCATCCCCTTCTGTTCCCCGCTGTCGCCGTCATAACGGTTCGCCGTCAAAATCTCCTTTTCCAAAAATGCGTCAAACTCCTCGTTCTTTTTCTTGTTCTCTTTGCTCATATCTCCTCATCTTTCTTTGTTTTTCTTTGCTGCGCAAAAGAAGTGCTGCCAGCTTTTGGAGCATGGCAGCATTGTAAACCACTCTCTGTTCGATTCCTGTCTGCAACGGAACTATGGACTTCCAGCTTATCACCGCTTCGGTTATGCCATATAAATTCTGCGGAGCCTGCTCACCGCCCGATCCCTGATCAGGCATTCCCCATGCTCCTCCAAATACTGCATCCGTTCCTCGGATACCGCAATCAGATTTCCAAACTCCACGGCTTGGGCGCTGATCCTGTTAAAAGCCTTGTAAGAGAGTCTGTTTTTTTCAAGCACCAGATAATAATCCTCGCCCTCCTTGTAAAGATGGCTCTTCACAGAATATGTATTCGGAATCGTGGCCGCGTACTGCATCGTCTCATGCATCGTCGCAAAGACAAACATTCTGCGGTTCTCATCGTACTCTCCCGCCGTCTTCGCCGCCACACGGGCCCGTTCTTCCTGTCCCGCCAGTTCCGCGCTGAATTCCTGTAACACTTCTTTCAGGTTCTGCAGCATTTCCTTGAAAGCCGCAGGACCTTCGTCCGTAAAGGTCACCACAAGGCCGTTATCTTTAAGCGGCGTGATCTGCATGGCAATATTGCCATTGTTGATCTGATATCCTACCTCTTCGTGAGCCCGCTCTATGATATCCCTCAAAAACTCTTCGCCTCTCTCATTACGCTCGAAGATATCCGACAACGTAAGCCCATATTCGCTCATGTCGTCCGCAGAGACAATACACTGCACTGTGGCGTCGTTAATCTTTTTATATTTCATGTATTTTCCTGTCCCCTATCTTTTCCAAAGTGTAGCTATACCGATACTATCGTAAAGAGTATAGCACAAAAATACGCAATAAGGAAGAATCTTATCGCGTATCTTTTAAAAAATTTATTCTATTCTTTATTCCCAGAGCGGCTCCTGCCAGTTTTCGCCGTAACTCACAGCAAAATGGAGCATATTTCCCGTGGCTCTTCCGGTCTTTCCGACTGCGGCAATTTTTTGTCCCGCGGTAACGCTTTCCCCCTCTTCCACCAGCGTTTCCCTGCAATGGGCATAATAGCTCATCTGGCCGCTCTGGCCGTGCCACAACACTACATAATTGCCGTTTTCCGCATCAAAGCCTACTCGGTAAACCGTGCCCTCCGCCGCCGCCACAACATCCGCTCCCGCAGGCGCGGCCATGTCCACGCCGTTGTGCATCCTAACTTCACCCGTGACGGGATGGGTACGTTCGCCATACCCATCGGATATCCTATCATAATCGGGACAGGGATTTATAAAGGTTATCTCCAAATCGTGATGCCCCTCCGCCGCATTGTTGATCAGCGGCTTGTCCAGCGCATCGGCCGCCGCGTTTTCTCCTGCCTGCCCATTCTCCTCCCGCATCTGTGCAAGCTTCTTTTCCTGCCACGGATTCTGAATGTCGAACCGCTCGTCCACCTTCGGTTCTCCCATGCGGAATCCACCTGTCTTCTCGTCCCAGAACAATGGTACCGCGATCGGCGCAAGGCCGTAACTCCAAAACTCCTCATAGCCTTCCAGTTTCAGTCCCGGCACCAGATGAATCGCAATCTTCTCATAATCCTCCCCGGCGTCCTCCCTAAAAATTTGGCCCAAGTCAAACCCTACGATGTCTGCACAAATCCGCACCTCCTCCACCTGAAAATTCCCATAGTCGGAAATATCTAAGATCCCGGCGAGTGCATTTTCACTGCCGTCGTAATAGACCCGAACCTCTCCTTTCTCCTGATCAATCCCATAAGTCAGATGGGCTTCGGCCCATGAAAGGTACTCTTCCTCAGGAAGCACTTTCAGTTCCACCGTGCCCGTATCATACCGGTATCCGCTGGCAAGCCGCGAAATCTCCGTCCTGTCGCTCTCCTCCTCCATATACTCCCAGACAAAACGTCTGGGCAGGCCGTCCTGCGCCCGTTCCAGCACTTTGATATTTTCGCTAAAGTCGTTCCTAACGGTCGGATACCAGACAAGATCAAAAGCGTTTACATCCTCCCCGATCAAAATTTTTACGCCCCGGCAGCCAAACGATTCTGTATAAAGCCCATAGCAGAATATACCCTCCCCTTCGTTAAAGCAGAGCCGATACCACCCCTCTTCCGGCGCATCTTCCCGCTTCCCTGCGCCGTATTCATAGAAATGCTGCATATCCACTTTTCGTTCCAGAGAAGGGTCTTTGCCTTCCGCCTCTCCCATATCAACATAATCGGCAAGGGTTTCCGCAAAGGCTGCCCGTTCGGCCTCCTCCTTTGCCTTCTCCTCCAGCTCCTTGATCTGTTCCTCGCCGCCCTCCTCCAAAACCATCTCCCTGTTTTGTGCAGAGGAAACGCTCCCTTCTTCCAGTCCATCCGCATCAGTTCCCGTCGTTACCGCCCCATCTGTCTGCGTACTCCCATCCGCCACGCCTGCAGCGGCTTCTTCCTGCTCCGCCCCCGTAAAGGCGCAGCCGCAGATCAGCAAAACCAGCGAAAGAACTGCCGCAAGCACAACCGCCTCCGCTTTCTTTTTTTCTGTAAGCGATACAATCCGTTCCCTGACGCTGTGCTCGCTTCCGGAAAACAGGAGCGGCATACCGGGGCACTCTGTTTTCCCCACGCCCTCCTGCAAAAGAGCTAAAAGCGTCCTTCCGTAGGCAAAGCGTTCCTCCTCTCCAAGCAGCCCAACCGCCGCCTCGTCGCAGGCTAGGTCGCTGTCCTGTCTTGCCGCAAAGGACGCCGCCCATACCAACGGGTGAAACCACCAGAGAGCCGCAAGGACGCACCGCAGAAAAGCCCAGAAGCCGTCCCCATGCAAAGCGTGACAATATTCGTGCGCCAAAATATGAACAAAACCCTGTTCCCCTCCGGGTATCTCCGTTCCAACATAGATATGCCGTCCCACCAGACAAGGACTTGGCAGTCCGCTCACCCGGTACACCCGCATACCGCGCGCCGCCAGTCTTTCTCCCATAGCGGAAGGAATTTCATTCCCGGAAATCTCCTGACGCCGCCTGCGCAGATAACGCACAAAGCGAACCCGCATCCCAAAGAGATAGCCGCCCGCGGAAACAGCCCCCAAAAGCCAAACTCCCACGATCGCCAGCCGCCAAACATTCCTTTTCTCATATGCCGTTTTCACCGCCGTCGAAAATCCGCTTCCATCCGCCGCCCCGATCTGCGCGATACCGTCGGCGAAGGCTCCCTGATCCGCCTGCTTTCCTGCTGTCTGCGGCAGATTTTGCTGAGCAAAAGCTGTCTCTTCGTCTGGCGCTTCCCCATGGGCAGCCAGACGCTCCGTCTTCTCCTGTTCTTCATCTTCCCGCCGTAACTCCTCCTTCGCCGTCTCCGTCTGCAGGGCGTTCTCCAGACGAATACCGTGAAAGAGATTCATCACACTGACAGGGCTTGTCCCAAGAGACGAAGGCAGGAGCAGTCTGACCGCCACAAGAAGCCACAGCCCGTAGCGAAGTCTCATGCTGATCTTTCCCATGGTCAGCTTCCGCAGGCAAAAGATCCCCAAAATCAGCGCCGATGAAGTAACTAGCATTTCTAATACCGTTGTCATCACTGCCGCTCCCCCTCCTTTTTGCTTTCTTCGCCCTCAGACGCCTCAGCCTGCCTTAAGATCTCGTAAAGCTCGGCAATCTCCTTCCCCGAAAGGGCCTTCTGCTCCACCATCGTATTCAGCATAAGCCCCATCCTGCCGTCAAAAACCCTCTCCAAAAACTCTTCCGTCTCCTGCAAAACTGCTTCCCGTCTCTCAATGTTCGGGTAGTAAAGCTTCGCCCTGCCCCCATCTTCATAATAAACGGCGTCCTTATCCTCCATCCGTTTTAAAAAAGTCATGATCGTATGCTTCGTCCAGCCAGTCGTTTCCTGAAAACGTCTGGTCAACTGCATAATCGTCTGGGGCGCCTCCTCCCAGAGCACATTCATAACCTTCCATTCCGCTTCCGATAATCGAATCATCTGTCTCGTCTCCTCATTGCCGCGCCGCTTCCGCGCTGTACCATCGATTCTCTTCCTCCTGCTTTCCCATCTCCCCATTGATCCATCCAGCACAGATAGGTTGACAGTTGCCTACCATTCTTTACTTACGACTATACTATTTTGGTAGTCATCTGTCAACCTGTTTTTCACTGGACTTTTTTATTTCATCTGCCTTTATCGTGATAACGTTTTATTTTTCAGACTTTTTGTACTTTTTTTGTATTTTTTTAGAATTCTTCCTTTCTTTTTTCCTTAAAAACTGCTAAAATAGGGTTAAGTAATCAGGATTCATGCCGATATCCTTAACAGAACAAGGAGTTCGCTGTGCAATAAGGATATGGCCATATCGAAACGCACAAATATGAATCCAAGGAGGGATCACCGCAATCTATGCAAATGAATGGAATTATAAAGTGGAAGCGGTTATGGCGGTCACCCCGGTGAGGAAGACAGCTTCCGAAGACAAAAATCGCCAGTCCAAGCAGAATCCGTCCCAAGCTTTCGCAAAGAAGTTCTTTTCCGAAGTTTTGGACGAAGCATTTGAAAAGGAGCAGAGTCGAAATATCGAAATTCGCACGAACGGATACACGAGAAACGCCCTTCCTTTTCAGAATTTTGTGAATTTACGGGAATATTCTTAGAATTGCAAATAATACAAAAGAAATCAGAAAGCTCAGTGCGTCCGATCTGAGCTTTCTGATTTTTGTTTAGATAATGTAGTTCCCACTCTTCTGCTCGTGCCACTCCACCAGATCAGCCAGCGTCACGCGGTCCACCACATCGCTGACCGCCTGATTCAACATCTGCCAAAGCCGCAGCGTCACGCATCCTTCCCGCCTTTCACAGGAATAAGCCTCGTCATCCAGACAGGCAACCGGCGACAATGACCCTTCCGTCAGCCGCAGGATCATTCCCACCGTATACTGCTCCGGCGCTTTCATAAGATGATACCCTCCCTGCGGTCCTCTGACGCTCCTCACATATCCGGCCTTATTCAAAACGGCAATGATCTGTTCCAGATATTTCTCCGATATCTCCTGTCTGGCCGCAATATCTCGGATTCTGACCGGCTCTCCCGTATCGTAAATTGCAAGGTCAAGCATCATTCTCAGCGCGTATCTGCCCTTCGTGGAAATCTTCATATCCTCTGTCTCCTCCCATCCCCAAAAGCGTCCCCATTATTCTTCTATATTCCCATAGTTTTAATATGTTTTATACTATAAAGTTATACAATAAAAAAATCCCTCTGTCAAGGAAATCCCCTTTTGCTTCCTTTTCAGCGGTACGTGACCCCTCTCCCCATATGAGGAAGGATCGCGCTGTAGGTCGCGTCTGTCACAAACAACGCAATGGCAAGCAAACCGAAAACCGCCCTGACCTTCACCGGAATCCGATGGTAAACAGAAGCAAACAGCGGGCAAAACATCCATACTAACAGCATTCCCCCGATGCCAAAAAGCAGACTGCTAAACAGACAGATCCTGCCATGCAGGTTAAAAGGAGCCCCGCCATAGTCCCACCATTTAATTCCCCATTTCGTTTCCAGATACCATCCTGCCGCATATTCCAATATCGTGCAGAGCAGCATGGACAATCCAAAAATCAGCGCCGGCCTGTCGCGCCATCTGTGAAACAATATCTCCAGCATGACCGCGCCCATCCCATAAATCGGGAGCCATGGGCCTGTCAAAAACCCCCTGTTCACATACATTTCATCTTTCAAAAGATAGATCGCCCCTTCCCACAGCCAGCCAAAGACCGCCGTTAGAAAAAAGAGCCACACATAATACATAAAATCCGCCTTACCCTTTTTTTCTTTCATCTATTTCCTATCTTTCCTTTCGGTTTCCGCTTTACCGGGTTAGTATACAGTCTTTCTGGTTTTCTATTCCTCTGTCTTCTCTCGTAAATGAAATAGGATAATTTTCCTATTTCCCCCTTAAGAAAATGCTGCCATAGGGCGATATATATGACAAGAGAAGGTTTTTGCAGATCTTCTGACGGGTAAACGGATTTACAAGAATCAATAAAAAAGCTAAGGAGGGCTAACATCATGAACAATATGAACGGCATCGGCAGTTATAACGCAATGCAGAAGAATCTCTACTCTTCTTCCGCGCAGAGCAGAAAAACCGCCAAGGCTGACGACAAAAAAACCGACGGCACGAAAAAGACAAATAACAATTCCGTACAGTTGAGCGACAAGGCAAAGGCTCTTTTGCAGGAATTAAAGAAAACCTACAACAACGCAGACTTCTATGTTGCTGAATACGAGACCGACGAGGAAGCCGCTGAATATCTCTCCAAGGGTTCCAAGGATTTCAGCGTACTGATCGATCCCGAAGAGCTGGAACGGATGGCCAACGACGACGAGGTGAAGAAACAGAATCTCTCCCTTTTGGACGAATCCCTCAATAAACTCGGCGAGATGAAAGAAGAGTTAAAAGAAACCGGTCGTGAGGACGAGGTTGTAACGCTTGGCGTCAACATTGGCAAGGACGGACAGGTATCTTACTTTGCAGAGCTTGAAAAAGCAGGCGAACGCACAAGGGAATTTGTAGACAAAATCCGCGAGGATAAAAAGGAAGCGGCTAAAGAAGCCGAGGCGGAGAAAGCCGACAAGAACCCAAACCAAAACAAATATAATTACGAGCACAGCAAGCGCGCTACCGTTACCGCAAACAGTGTGGAAGATCTGCTCGACCAGATCAAGAACTTTAACTGGGACAATGTGAAAGAAGAGACGACCATTCCCATGCCCGGCAGAAATTTCGATTTTACAATCTAATGAGGTAAATCATTTCGCGATTAACCTCGCTCAATACACTGAAAACCATTATAAAGGATCGCTCTCTGCGTTGGAACGCGGAGGGCGGTTTTTTTGCTGTTCGATCGTTCCGTTGATCTTACGACAGACTCGCATACAATGATACGGATTGAATCAAGTCATTCATTTCTTCCACATATAAGCCAACATTTTGCGGCGAGTGAGCATCTGATGCAGTCAGAATTGGCACATTATACCTTACCATACACTCCAGCATATCTGCATTCATTCCTAACCGCTTATCGCCATAATGAATCGCCAACCCGCTGCTTTCCTCAATATACATATCATTTAAACAAAGCGCCCTTGCAAGCTGTAAATAAATATGTCTAAAATCCTTTTGCGGGTACGCCCCATAACATTGTAATGACTGTGGATGTGCCAATCCTGAAAATAATCGGCTGTTAATTAATGACCCCATAAGTGCGTAATACCTTTCGTACAGTTCATCCATATCATAATCGTTCTTGTCCCACCGTTGTTTCCGATGACTGAATGCCCATCCATCAATAAAATGGATTGAGCCTACTAAAAAATCAAAGGAATACATTTGTTTCATTTGTGCAATTTCAATTTCATGCTCAGGAGAATAGCATACCTCTAGACCAAATTTTAACCGTACCGGGAAATCTATTTGTTTTAATTTTTCTATGTAATCAATATAATCCTTTAGAGGACGTGCCTGTTCCCATTTTTTCTGATACCAATTTTTCTGATATTCATTATACACAGACATTTCATGATATAGATTACGGCATTCTTTGAAGATATGCGTATGTTCCAAAAAGTAAATTTCATCTATGTTCCTTTTTACAGCATACGCAATAAACTGTTCGATCCATTCTATCGAATAATCGCCTTTTTCCAAATGAACATGCGCGTCAATCATGCAGGATTTCCTCCTTCCATGCCGTAATCTGCGAAAATAATTCCTCCATATTCATTTTTGAAAAATCTGTTGTATCAACCTTAATCTGTCTGCCTTCCACACAAAAGTCATCAAATCCCCTCTTCTCTATTCCACAAACAAAATTTTCATAAGAAATCGTTTTTGCTTTTGAAGTTTTCAGGTGATTCTCTTTCTTTTCCGGATAGCAGTCATTCACTACATGCCCCCTGTGCCTGTCTGGACTGTTTTCGCGTTCCAGAAAACGCTGGTAAATCACTTTGTAATCACCTGTCAAAGTAATGGTCAACGCAGCATATTGATATTTTTCTAAAAGGCTTTTCATTCCTTGTTCTGATGAATATTCAAAATTATTCTCCAAGATAAAAGGTTGTCCTGCTTTCATAAGCTGGCCCGCGGCATCATACATGATTTCCATACTGGCAATTCCAAGTTTTACTTTTTCTGCTCTCGACTGAAAACCAACATTGTCAAACAACAATTCTTTAATGGTATCTTTTGAAATAACAGGCAGTTTCAGCCTTTCTGACAAGGCTTCTGCCATAGTGCTTTTTCCTGCTGCCGGAATACCTGTCACTAAGATACAATACATTTCTCATGCCCCCTTCCAATTAACGATTTCTATCGCAACCCCAAGATCCCTTACCTGTATCAGAAAATCCTCAGATACATGATCATCCGTAATCAGTAAATCATAATCTTTTACCTGACATACGGAATGGATGGAATTTTTTCCGATCTTCTTAGACGGATATAACCCGATGTTCATTCCGCTGTTCTTCATAACAGCTTTTCCAAATTCCACACCAGCGGGATCGTGAATGGAGGCCCCAAAATCTAAAGACAATGCTGCATGCGATAAAAACGCTTTATCCATGCGGATATTTTTTACCATTTGAAGGGTATAAAAATCATGGCAGTGACCGCGATGGGACATTTCACCGCCCAATAAAACAACAGATAAATTCATTTTTTTCCGCAATGCCTCTGCAATGGTAACGGAATTGGTCAATACTGTAATGATTATATCCTCCGGCAGATTTTCAGCCATATAATAGCCGATCAAAGACGTGGTAATATAAATGACATCTTTGTTTTGAATATATTCGATTGCTTTTTTGGCAACTGCCAGATAATCAGTCCGAACTTCTTTTATATCGACTGGATTATATGTTGGCGCAGGATAGATTTCTTTTGGATGAATAGCAATGGCTCCGCCATGTGTTCTCTGCAGCAATCCTTTGCTTTCTAACAGCCTTAAGTCCCGCCTTGCACAATCCGCTGAAACTTGATAACATTCCTGAATTTCTGACACCAAAATCCGTCCTGTTTCATTTACTTTACGAATAATATCCTTCTGCCGTTCTTCCATAAACATAATGCATACCTCGATTTCGTGTTTTTAATTGTTTTCATTTGATTATACTTGTTTATATTCAAATACGCAAGCTTTTTATAAAAGAAAGCTGTGTAAAAACGTGAAAAAATAACATTTTGTGTCGTATTGGAAATAAAAATAGCCCTCTGCGTTGGAACGCGGAGGGCGGTTTTTTAGGTTCTTATCAACACAAAAGCAAAGGAAATATCCCAACAACTTTGTGGAACACATTTTCTCCAATATATAGCTGCCTCAATCAACATCAATTTCTTTTTCATATGTGACTTTCTGATAAAATGGAATTTATTTCGCTTTTCTTCTTTTCTGATTTGAAAGGGCAACCGCTATAATGATAATAATTATTCTACAAATAAACAGTACATATTGATTACCACCTGTTGTTATTTGTGAAAATACATTAATTAGCGAATGTGTCATTACACATATCCATAAGCTATTTGTTTTTGCGTATAAAGCTGACAAAATGAAGCAATTTACCAATAGACCAAGTGCAAAATCAATTGTTTGCACTTGTAATAATGTACCTTCAATATAAAAGTAAGAAAAATGCCATACTCCCCACGCCAAAAAGGTTATTATAGTTGATAAAATATAGCTGAACCGTTCTTCCAAAATTGGTTGGAATGTATATCTCCAACCAATTTCTTCTATCCCGCCAAATAAAATTGCTTTCACAAATAGCAAAACAGGAATATACCATGCACTTATTTGAAAAGCACCTCCAAATAAAACACAGCAAAAATCTAAACCTAAGAATATAAGTACAAATAAGTAACTGGAATACTTTTGTCGTAAACAAACAAAGTCTTTTAATATGTACTTCAAACTAAGCTTCTTGTATTTAACTGCAATAATAATTCCCCATAATGCAGAAGAAGTTCCACCAATTCCAATAGCAATTACTCCAATAGGCGTTGTGAAATCCACACAAATTCCATAATTGCGTAATATAAAAGTTATAGTGCACACAATCCATATCTGCCCCAAAGTTCCTATCAAATAAAGGGCAAGTGCATTTTTCCTGTCCATAAAATTTCCTATAAATTCCCGTTTGTATATTTGAAATTATAAAATATTTAGTTTCATAAAATTGTTTCATCCGATAAAGGCCATGACGATTAAATCCTTTGATCCCATGCCGTTACGGTGCTTCAAAAATATGTATACAGTAGTAGGTGAACCTGCCAACTTGCTTTCAATCACATAATCACATTTAATGACAGAATTATTGTGCGAACCAGCTTTCGGTGAAAATATGCGGATAATATTATTTTCACCTAAATATTGTTCAAGAAAGCAACGTTGCTCTATGCTAAATACTCATCTGTAATAGGATGGTCCTTATTCAAAATCCACGATAAGGTATATATGAAGTTGCATTAACTAAATTTCAAAAATGAGCATCAGCTTCTTGTATTTTATCCATACCCTTTGTCCTATCGCACAAAATAAAGCCTTGCACAAATACTTGCAAGGCTTTATACTCTACTTAACAACTTTCTTTCGCTTGCGCTAGATGGATTATGGTAAGTTGCCACCTTTGTGAGCCTCCATGTTCACCGCCTTCCATCACAGCTTGCACTTCATAGGCGAAAGCATTTTTATGAGTCTGCTTCTCAAGAAGTTTCCTTCTGTTATTATAGTATTCCATTTTCATATATGTCAATCAGAATCTCAATGTATTCCCAAAACTCTTCAATATACATATCATTTGAACAAAGCGCCCTTTTTATTTGACCAATGCATCAAGTATCTTTTGAAATAACAGATAGATTCATTTTCTTTCATCCATCAAATCAGATTCCTATATTCGCGTCTCCCATCTACAATTGCATAGATAACAACTTCTTTCTTATCTCCATAAATTTTATAAAATACAAGATGCCTCTCCACGATAAGAACCCGAAAACCCTGTTTTTTCAATATTGAATATCTTGGTATACTGCCTGACATCGGAAATTCTTCTAAGCTGTTAATAGCCTTTTCAATCTTATCAAGATAATTTAACGCTACATCTATACTTCCGGAATCCTCTGCAATATAAAAGATAATCTCTCTTAGCTGCTCATCCGCTTTATCTGTTCTGATAATCTTATACTTCATTGGATTTCCTCTCTAAAAGCGATTTCCGTATATCATCAAACGAATTCTGCATCGGCGCCACACGTCCATTCACAACATCTTCTTCCGCTTCTGCCAAAGTACGCAGCAATTCCAGCTCTGATTTCATCTGATAATAATCCTGTAATCCTAATATAGCTGTATCACCACGCCCATTGACAGTGATAATAACAGGATTTCTTTCTTCATGGCATTGTCTGGATATTTCATTATAGTGGTTTCTTAAATCCGAAGACGGTCTGATCGCTTCCATATTAATTCCTCCTGTTTTCTTTTCGCATAGTCATATTATATCTTAATATGTATATATTATCAAGAAAAAAAATAAGCAACGCTATACCCGTTTTATCATATCAATACACCAATCTTTCATATAATCTCTTTGCAGCAGCATTATCCGCCGGATTGACATCAAGTCCTAAATAGGGAATGGCATTTTCTTTGCAGCATTTCTCACATGCCAGCGCCAGTTGGGAACCAATGCCATAATTTCTCAGAGGTTCTATAATCCGAATTTGACACGATATAGGCTTTATTTCAAACGATTCCTCATGCATATTCATCTCTCCCCGTCTGTTTCAAAGCAGGCTTCAACCAATCCATGCGTACTGTTTTATTAAATCGCGCAACTTCAAGGTGCGGAAAATGTTTTAGTAAATCAATTTGTCATACCCTCTCGTATTCCCGCAAACATTTTTCAGATTATTGCACATCTTTTATTTTCACGTAAATCCCCACAAAACAGGTATAAGGTTTAATGAGCTTTTCAAAGTATTTCCTGTCCCCAATCGCGTACTCGTTATCCGTCGCAAGCCAGTCATTCCATGCATCATTGAAACAATCCATTTCCCACGTTTTCACCAGCAAGATTCTGTCATCGCCGCCGATGATTTCTTTCCATCTTTTGGGGCTTTTGAACATATAAGCGTCATCTCCCAGCCAATCGGAAAGCAGCTCCTCGGCGCGGTCTGTATATGCATCTTTCAAACCGGGTATTCCAATCAAGACCTCTCCCCCATCTTTCATAAACGGCAAAATCTTTTCCTGAAAGAATCCTTTGTTTCCGGCAAAATAGTGATAAGAATCGATGCTAAACAGCACACGGAACTGCCTCTTTTCAAAGTGAAGGTTGTTCGCATCTTCACAGACAGGCGTGATCTGCGCTCCAACGCCCCACTCCTCAAACCGTTTACCGTTTTCTTCCGCGCTCACCCACAAATCATTTGCAAAAACTTTCGCTCCCGTCTCTCTGGCAATAATAAGACTTGTCAGCCCCGTCCCGCAGCCCAAATCAAGTATCACGTCGTCAGCGGCAAGCCGCAGAGGATATTTGTCAAACAGCTCCTCCAATATTCTTGCGCTGTTTGGTCCCATCATCGTTTCCGCCGAAATATACGCCTTATAGTTCTCCATATTCATATATCCTTTTTCCCTCCATATGCCAATATACAAATTGTCTGGTTTTACCTTACGAGTTGTTCATGCACCACACCATTACCGCCTGCTGAACCAAAAGCAGATCCTTCTTAAACGCATACCCCGCAAAATATTCCGACTCTATCGCGTCAGCGGAAACCTCCTCCCCGCGGTAAAAGGGAGGGCAGGGATTTAAGACGGCATTTTTGTTTGCCAGAGTCATTACCTCTTTCGTCACCTGACAGTCCTTAAAATCATCCAATTCTTCCGCCGACAGGGAATCCGTGCATATAATATCTTTTCCCCTGACCGCCGTTTCTATCTGATGATACACGTTCACGCCGTCCATTTCATAACCGACACCACAGCACTGTGATAGCTCGAATCCCAGCGCCTCGGAAGCCTCTTTCCAAGCCTGACCGATATTGCCATTCTTCCCGCAGAATAAATATTTATCATGGATAAAATCGTCCCGTATCTTTGACAGTGAATATAAGTCAGACAAAATCTCACAGGGATGATTTTTGTCCGTCATGGCATTAATAACCGGAACGTCCGCATACTTGGCAGCTTCTTCCAATAACCGTATATCCTTATGGCGGATAATAACAAGATCAGCCCAGTTATTTAAATAGCCAAAGACATCTCCCGTCTCTTCCCTTTTGTCCAATGCGTCACTCGGAAACAGAATCGGCTGCCCGCCAAACAGCCAGATACCTTTTTCAAAGGTAACCCGCGTCCTGATACTGGCTGCCGAAAAAAACAGGACGACACTTTTTCCACGGAGAAAACCATCATATTTTCCCTCGCTGATTTCGTCTGCGATATGAAATATTTCATAGATATCATTTGTCTGTAAATCGGTTAATCTGAGCAGATTCTTCATGCAAACCTCCATGTCACAGCTTTGCTGTGACTCAAATCCACGCTATGTTCCGCAGACTCATAACAGCTTATCCAGCTCTTCATTCAGTCTTGCTTTTAGCCGCTCCAGCTCCTCGCCCGCAGGGCTGTATTTTTCATCATACAATTCTTTGCCAAGCTGCCAGACCGGACCGGGAACGGGCGTATCGCCCTCCCTCCTCGGGTAGATGTGCCAGTGCATATGCAAACCGCGCCCCACGCCAAGCAGCGCGTAATTCAGTTTATCCGGCTGAAAAGCGCGATAAACCGCCTCCGCCACGACCGCCATTTCATGCAGAAACTCGTCCCTGTAGTGCGGTTCCAGTTCGTGCAACTCATAGGCATGCTGTTTACACAAAAACAATGTGTACCCCTTGATCCTCTGGCAGTCGCCTATGACGACATACCCCGTTTTCAGTTCTCGGACAAAGTATGGGTTTTTATTTTCCTTTATCCATGCGATTCTCTCGCAGATTAAACAGTTATCCATGTTTCACTCCGCCTCAACACATATTTTCAAGCCGTCATACGCAAAATATATAAAGTTCAATTCTCTCTCCAAATCTCTGTAATCATCATATGATTTTCCCCAGTCTTCCTCTAAATGTGTAATATAAACCTTTTTCCTTAAGCTTTTTCATCCTCCAAGTACCGCTGCTTCGTTCTACTTAGCTCTCCGGCAAACTGGAAGTTATTTCTTCTTTTTACTCATGAGAGAACAACTGATGGCTGCAAATAAACCAAGTGAAATCCACGGAAATGCTGCTCCAAAAAATTCACTAATCATACTTCATTCCTCCTTTAAATCCCGATTGTGATTTGATGATTTTTAAGGGAAATATTAGCTGTTATATTTTATTATTAAAATCTCCGCTAACCCTTGAAAACACTAAATTTATCGCAGGTGAGCTTTCCCTTAAAGTTTCCCTCGTGTTATATATTCCCATAGGACATTACAAACCTGATAAGGGAAAAAATGAGGGCACAAGATGTCCGGTGGACATCTGTTCTGTGCCGACCGAAGCGGAGCGGAGACAACAAAATCATATTAAGCATTATAACACAAAACATACGGGAATTGTGAACTGTTGAAATGCTTTCAAAAAAATAATGAAAAGAGGACAGATAAAATGAATATGATTTACGCAACATACAATATCCACCATAATAGCATTGACGTATACACCCATGCGGGCTACTTTTTACAGATAGACTGCCACAAAGCAGAAGAAACTGACTGAGGAAGAATTTGCCGGGCTTGTGTTCCTGCCTGCTGAAGATATGGAGTAATGAAATGCCGGGGAATAATGATTGATACATTGTCATTCCCCGGTATCTTTTTCTGCTCTTACGGACGCTTAGAAGCCCTTTCCCGGGCGGTAATGGGATTTCCCTGCCTGCTACACAAAACGCCCCGGAAATGCCCTTAAAATCTTCCCACTAATCAAATACCTTTTTCCACACCTCTGTACTCTCTTGGCGAATATCCCGTTTTCTCCTTAAAACATTTCCCGAAATGGCTTACTTGATGAAAACCCACACAGGCAGAAATATCACTGACGGGCTGATCTGTTTTCTTTAGCAACTCTGCCGCTTTCGACAGCCGATATTCCATTAAATATTTATAGGGCGTTGTCTGCAACGTCAAATTAAAACACCTTAGACATTCTGATTTACTTACGCTTGCGCTTTCCGCTATATCTTCCAGTGTCAAATCTTCCGGGTAACGCTGTTCAATGCAGCGTAGGAATTTCTGCATACGCATACTGACGGTACTTTCCTGCTGTTTTGGTGGCAACAGAATATTCTTTCTCATAGTAAGCCAAAGAACAGCTAAAAGCACCAATACCTCATAAACATAAAATCCTCGTCTATCGGTGCCGTCCGACTCGCAAACGCTTCGCTCTTTGCTCGTATCGCCGCTTGAATAACAGCGGCTCAACTCTGAAAGCCTACACAAAAGCGACAATGCCTTTTCCTGCCATTCTTCCCCGCTTGTAAAATGAAAAAAGGAAAACTGCTCATTTTCTACAACAACATCAACAAACTGTTTCGCCGGACTATGGAAAGAAAATTCAAGGAACTGTGCCGGGAATATAAAACTGTTATAGTGACATTCGCCCGTACGCCGTACAAAATGCACCACATTCTTATTGATAAAAATACCCTCTCCTGCCTGTACGGAAACAGTATTGTCAAGCGTTTTTACTTCAATAGAACCACCTAAAACATAAATAAACTGTAAATCCTCATGCCAGTGCATGACTTGAAAGCCGGGATTGCGGGGATAACTCCTGTCGTTAATCACATCAAGGACAAGATAAGGAAAATCAGTATCAACATATAGATTTACGGAATTGAGATATTTTTCTTTTTCACTTTTCATGTTCATATGTCCTTTCATTTGGAGATATTTTGATAGTTTCCGACGTTTTAACGATATTATTTATCTGTTTTGCGTGATAAAATTATAGTGAAAAGATGATAAGGTGTCAAGTTGCCTTTTGACAGACGGGAGGTGCAGAATTGTATTTCGGATATAGCAACACAGAAACGGACTATTTGAAAAGCAAAGATAAGACTTTAGCGGAGGTTATTGATAAGATCGGTCACATAGAGCGTGAAATTGACACAGATTTATTTTCCTCTGTCATACATCACATCATAGGACAGCAGATTTCTACAAAAGCACAGGCTACCATTTGGCAGCGAATGAGTGACTGCTTCGGGGAGGTAAACGCCGACAATATCCTGTCTGCGGGTATTCCTAAATTACAGTCTTTCGGCATGACATTCCGCAAGGCTGAATATATCACGGACTTTGCGGGAAAAGTGCAATGCGGCAAATTTGATTTACATGGCATTTCTGAACTGTCTGATATGGAAGCCATAAAAGAACTTTCTGCTTTAAAAGGAATTGGTGTGTGGACGGCTGAAATGATTTTGCTGTTCTGCCTGCAAAGACCCGATATTTTCAGCTATGACGATTTGGCAATACAGCGTGGGCTTCGCATGGTCTATCATCACAGAAAGATAGACCGCAGATTATTTGAAAAGTACCGCAGGCGGTTCAGCCCCTATTGCAGCGTTGCCAGTCTGTATCTTTGGGCGGTAGCGGGCGGCGAGGTACCGGGCATGAAAGATTATGCACCGAAAGGAAAACAACAAAATGGAAAAACAACAAAAAATAAGAGCGATCACAGAAAGAAACAAACAGTATAACGGCAAATTTTATTACGGAGTAAAGACGACAAAGATTGTCTGCAATCCGGGTTGCCCTGCAAGATTACCATTGGAGAAAAATATCGTGCTGTTTGACACACTGGAAGAAGCAATACAGGGCGGCTACCGCCCTTGCAAAATATGTATGAAAAATAAGGAGGTAACACAAAATGGCGAACGTAATTGTATTATTTGAGGTAATTATCAAAGAGGGTAAAATGGATGACTATCTGAATATGGCTGCTTCCTTGAAAGAGGAATTAGCAAAGGCTGACGGATTTATCGGTTCAGAACGCTTTGAAAGCCTTTCCACAAAGGGAAAGCTGCTTAGCAAATCCGAATGGAAAGACGAGGAAAGCGTTACCAAATGGCGCAATATGGCAAAACACCGTATGTGCCAGAAAGCAGGCAGGGAACATGATTTCATTGACTATAAAATCACGGTTGTTACTCCCCTGCGCTGTTATACAATGACTATGCGGGACGAAGCCCCGGCTGACGCTAACCAATATTTTAACTTATAACGAAAGGGGACAAAATGCAGTATATAACTCATTATCAATCGCCAATCGGCGGTATTCTTCTTGCCGCTGATGAAGCAGGGCTGACCGGGCTATGGTTTGACGGGGAAAAATATTACGCAGACCACCTTGACCCGGAACATGAAGAAAAAGAAACACCAATTCTTGAACGGACGAAAGAATGGCTTACCGTCTATTTTTCGGGCAACGAACCGTCTTTTTTGCCGCCTATCCATATGATCGGCACTCCTTTTCAACTTTCCGTATGGAAAATCCTGCAAAAGATACCCTACGGAAAAACCGTCACTTATGGTGAAATCGCAAAAGAGATAGCCGGGCAGAAAGGGCTTTCCCGAATGTCCGCACAGGCAGTAGGCGGCGCAGTCGGACACAATGAAATCTCTATTATCGTCCCTTGCCACAGAGTAGTCGGGACAAATGGAAGCCTTACGGGATATGCCGGAGGAATAGACAAGAAAGTGAAACTATTGACTTTAGAAAATACGGATATGCAGTATTTGTTTATCCCAACGAAAGGAACAGCATTATGATACCGGAAAACTTAGAAACCCTTAACCGTTCTTTTGCGGTACAAGCCCCGAATTTTGACAGCAAATCTGTCAACTTTACGAAAAAAGAATACCTTGATTACACAGTGGACGCCGCCAGTCCTGCCGGAACGGATATTGTACTGGAAGTAGCTGCCGGAACTTGCGCCTGCGGGCGGACATTTGCGCCTTTGGTTCAGACCGTTGTATGCCTTGACGCAACAGCCCCCATGCTCCAAGTCGGAAAAAAAGAAGCACAGGAAAGCCATTTAGAAAATATGGTTTTTGTCAAGGGATATGCGGAAGAACTGCCGTTTTTGGATAACAGTTTTGACCTTGTTTTATCCCGTCTTGCTTTTCATCATTTCACAGATACAGACAACGTATTCCGTGAAATGGTGCGGGTACTAAAACCGGGTGGGAAACTGATTTTGATTGACATGGAAGCAGCGGACGAACCACTAAGAAAAACAGAAGATGAAATTGAAACCCTGCGTGACCCGTCCCATGTGAAAAATCTAAGCAGGGAAGAAATACTGAAATTGTATTCCGATAACAGCCTTTCCGTAGAAAAAAGCGAACTAACAGAAATGCAGGTGCATTTATCGGATTGGTTGGAGTTGACAAAGACTGCTGAACCTGTTAGGGATAAAATCATTGAAAAAATGGAAAACGATATAAGCGGCAAAGAAAAGACGGGCTTTAACCCTTACCAAACAGAAAAAGGTATCTGTTTTAACCAAAGGTGGATATTGACTTTAGGGAAAAAGCCTTTGTCATAACAACAAAACATAAAGAATAAAAGCGGGGGCATATATGAGTAAATTGCTATTGCTGACGCTTAACGAACAGGAAGAAAAAGCGATTGACAAAATCATAGCGGCAATAGCTGACTGCATATCGCTTGAAGCCGTGCAGACTATCCCTGTCCCTTCTTCGGGAATGTCTTTTCCGGGACTGGAAATAAAGCAAAACCAACGCCGGGTATTTAGGGGCGGGGAAGAAATAAACCTTACCCGCCTTGAATACAGCACCCTTGTATTCCTTGCTTCCAATCCCGGCATTGTCCTCACACAGACACAGATTTTTGAAGCCGTTTGGAACATGGATCGCGATAGCTGCCATTCGAGCGTTGCGAGCGTGATTTACAACCTGCGGAAAAAAATAGAGCCGGACAGCAAAAACCCGACCTACATAAAAATCGTGTTAGGTGTCGGCTATAAATTCAATGGAAAAACACCGGGAAATGATGATAGATATACTGTCATTCCCCGGTATCTTTATTGCTCTTGCAAACGTTTAGTAATTGGTAAAAAGTACGTCCATATTATTATCCACATTTATCATAAGCTGCTTCATTTTTTCTTTTGGATAGGACAGCCCATTTTCGAGCCAGTGACTTAAAATTGCAATGCAACCTTGTATATGATAATTTATCAAATACTTTATTTCTTCCGTAATAACTGCCTGCTTTTCTTCTAAAATCTCTTAATCTTTTTCGTGGTATTTTTCTCAAACTCCGTATCCCGCAGCTTGACGCTGACCACCCGCTTATAAAGCGGCGCGCTTTCGTTGTAATCGTCAACAATCTTTCGGACTTCGGCCTCCACATCCTTGATTTTTTTCTTGGATGCGTAGTCCATATCCGGGAAAATTTCCGCCTCGATCACGCCGTCCTGCTCTCTCACCAGAACCTCCTGCACAAGACGGGCGCTGCCGATCTTATTTTCCAGCTCTTCCGGAGACACATTTTCACCGTTTGGCGTGATAATCAAATTCTTCTTTCTGCCCGTGAGGAAGAGGAAACCGTCCTCGTCCACATAACCCAGATCGCCCGTTTTGAGCCACCCATCTTCCAGCGTCTCCGCCGTCTCTTCGGGCATTTTATAATATCCCTGCATGACGCTCGAACCCTTCACCCAGAGTTCCTCGTCCACCACCTTCACCTGACAGTTGGGCATACATTTTCCGATGGAGCCGTCCTTTTTATCGTTTGGACAGTTGGAACTGATCACCGGCGCGCATTCCGTCATGCCATACCCCTGCAAAATCGTAATCCCATACTTTTCAAACCGCTTGAGGTAATCGGGATTTAAGTAAGCGCCGCCGCTGCATATGGTATGAAGCTGCTTGCCGAACACCTTGGCCTTGATGATAGGCGCTGGAAGCCAGTCCGTCTCCTCCAGCTTCTTAGCGAACGTCTCAATCATGAGCGGCACCATAAGAATAATATTAGGCTCAAAAAGCTTAATATTTTTTAGTACCCGCAGCAAAGAATCGTTAATACAGATCACCGACCCAAGGGATGCTCCTTTCAGGATATCCATGCTTAGACAATAGGCATGATGAATCGGCAGCACCGTAAGCAGCACCATACCCGGCTCAAATCCCATATCCTGCGCAGTCGCATTCTCCGCCAGATTCCTATGGGTCAGCATAACGCCCTTGCTCTTTCCCGTAGTTCCAGACGTAAACATGATGGTCGCCAAATCTTCCGGTTTCGGGCTGTGGGAAAATCCCGGCTCATACTCCTCCATAATCGTCTCAAACAGAATCGTTTCCTCCGAAACGCTCTCCTTCTCATCCGCCTGTCCCATGGCAATCCAGTATTTCAGTTTCGGACACTTTTCCTTGGCCATTTCCGCCATAGAAGCCCGCGCCTTGTCATACACAAGCACCGTCACATCCGCCCGGTCGATCAGCTCGCATAGCTCCTCAGCGGGTAGATTCGCGTCGAGAGGCACAGCCACGCTCCCGCTGTTCACCGTGCCGTAGTAGGACACGATCCACGCATAAGAGCTGTCGCCCACGATCGCCACATGGGAGCCCTGTTCGCCAAACTTTGCAAGGGCTGCCGAAAAACGCTCGCTGTCCTCCCGAAGCTGACGGTAGGTCTTTGCCTCCACCACCGTCTCTTTTTTTCCGTTTCCCTTATCCCGCTTTGCCTTGTAGCGGATCGCATCCTGCGGCCCGTAAGCCTCGGAAGATTTCACTAAAATCTCTCTGATCGTACTGCTGAATTCGTTCATACTATATTCCTCCATGTGCCGAGTTTGCATCAAGCGGAGCACAGATGCAAATCTCGCGATTGAAAATTTTAATTTTCAATCAGTTACAAGCTTTCTAAATAGTCCACAGCCTCCTGCACCGTGCGGATACCCGCCGCCTTCTCCTGCTCGATCTCCACATCGAAGGTGTCCTCCACCTCGCCTAACATACTCATAAAATCAAAGGAAGAAAAGCCCAGATCTTCCATGAACCGGGACTCCGGCTTAATGTCTTCCTTTTTCACTTCCACATAATTCGTAATGATTTCCGCTAATTGATCAAACATGTTATGTCAACCTCCTTTTTATTTTCCTCATAACAGTTCAGCTAGTCTCAGTTCAGCTCACGCCATTCGCTTCCTTAGATCAGCTTAATAATATCCCCGATCTTCAAATTCGGATTCTCCGTCCCCTTAAACATAATCTTACACAGATAATAATAGAACTGCTCCAAGGTCTCCCGGCTCACGGCCGCCACCTGATGTTCAAAGTTAAAGTCCAGTCCGTTGTCGTCGGGACGGTGCATCACCGTCAGATACATGGCCTGCGTCGTGGCTCCGTTTGGATACCACTTTGTCTTGTATCGGATATCTCCTAGCTGATCCAGTCCCTTTTCCTTTAAAGTCATGGGCTGGTAAGTCAAAGACATGGGTTCGTAAGTCGCTCCCTGCGGCGTGTTGTAAAGCTTACTCCTGTAGGCAAAATATTCCACCGGATTGTAATTGGTATGTCGGAAAATCTCATTCTGTCCGTTACGGATCGCCAGAATGCCGTCCATGAAGGTCTGCTCCTTGGAAAGAATCGTCCGAAACGGGAAGGAATGAATCCTCGTGCCGCCGGATTTCTTTTCTAACAGCGTAGCCCGTCTGGCATAAGCCACGTTGAGGGACACGTCGTCGTTGTCGTTCATTTTCTGCAGATAGGTACGGATACCCATTATCAACAGACACTGCAGCGAGACATGCTGTTCCTCGCAGAAACGCATCAGCCTCTGGGTCGGCTCCTCCTCCAAATGGAAAATATCAAGCGCGGAATCTACATGTTTGGTCGCAGAGAACGCCGCCCTGGTTCCGGGGAATTTCTTTCGCGCCTCCTCTAACTGCCCCGGCCCCATTATGCCGTTAAAGATTGGCTCGGATTCTCCGATCAGATTCTGGAAAAACTCTCTGTCACGTGCCTGCGCCTTGCTCCCCGCCTCATAGGCAAGATCCTTTTCTAACTGCTCCGTAAAGGAACGCATATCGAGCGGATAGGGGTACTCAAATTTAACGTTACAATACAGCTCGATCACGTCCCGCAAAAAGCAGATCAGAGACTGGGCGTCCATCAGCATATGGTCTCCCAGCACGTAAAGCCCCTGACAGCCGTCCGGCGTCTTGATCATCACCACCCGGTTCATGGGGCTGTCTTCCCGTTTGAAAGGAACCCTTGTCCACTCCGTCATAATTTCGGCGGCCTCCTCCATGGTCTTCCCCGTGAAATCCACATATTCGATATCGCGCTCTTCCTTCTCCACCAGATACTGATACCACTGCTCTTCTTTCTTATCGTAAGCAAAACGCACCCGCATGGATTCACAACGCTCATAAGCCTTGTAAACCGCCCGCTTTAATTCCTCGATATCCAGCTCGTACTCAATTGTCAGGCTGGTGCCAATATTGACGACCTCCTTCTTGGGGCAAAAGTCCATATAATAAATATGAAATTTCTGCGCCACCGTCAAAGGATAGGTCTTGTACCCGTTTCTTGTTTTCATGTTATTTCCCCTTCCGGCGTCTTACGCCATTGTCTCTCCAATAAACTTTGTCAGGGCCTTTTCATAACTCTCCCTATCTTTATAGTAGCTCTCCGCGTGGGCCGCGCCCTCCACAATCAGCTTGCTCTTCGGCGACGCGCAGTGTTCGTAAATTTCCTCGCACATACTGCTGGGTACGAAAGTGTCCCCAGACCCGTGGATAAACAGAATCGGCACCTCGGCCTTCTCCACCTCACGCTTCGCATTGCACTCGTCCATCCCGTAGCCCGCAAGCCTCCTGTTTACCAGATCGGCTCCCGGGATAACCGGAAATGCTGGCAAATGATACATATTATGCAGCACATGAGTAAACACTTCCTTCGGTGAAGTAAACCCGCAGTCCGACACAATCCCTTTCACCTGTTTTGGCAGGGATAATCCGCTCAGCATCAGAAGCGTGGCCGCTCCCATGGAAGTACCGTGCAGTAAAATCTCGACCTCCTCGCCAAGCTCCCCAATCATCCAATTGATCCATCCAAGGGCGTCTTTTCTGTCGAGACAGCCAAAACCGATATACTCTCCCTCGCTTGCGCCGTGCGCCCGCGCGTCTGGCAAAAGCATGGCAAAGCCTCTCTTCTGGTAATAATCCGACAACCCGATATAGTCGGACATCCCCTGACTGGTGTAACCGTGAAAACAGATCACCACCCTTTTTTTCCCTTCGCCCTCCTGCGCTGGGAAATAAGTGGCATGCAGCTTCAAACCGTCGAACGCGGTCTGCCACACATCGCTGTGGGGCCTTGCCAGCATGGCTGCCTTCCTCTCTTCAATAAGCGGCATATACTGGCTCCAATCCGTGCCTGCCATCTTGATGGTGCGTTCGGTTTTCGCCTTACCGCGCTTCATGGTACGCCCGTAAAAATAGGCGATTTCCCCGCCGCAGGCTGCCGCCGCAATTCCGAGTCCCGCCACCGCTTTTCCTAAGATACCGATTCCTTTCCTTCCGGACTTATTCCTCATTTCTTTTTCGCCTTCTTCTCTTCTTTTTTAGCCGCCTGCATTTCCCTCTGCTTTGCCTCGATGATCTCCTTTAAACGCAGCGCCTTGTCAATGTTGCCTTCCACCTTAAGCTTTTGGGTCGTAAACGCCCACACAGGGTCCATTTCCCCGGCAGCAATCTTGACAAGCACATCGGGAGCGCAAATAAATCTGGCGTCTCTGTCATAAAACTCGTAAGGCTCCACATAGAGCTGCCCCTCTTTTACTTCCACATAAAAGGCGCCTCCCGCCTCTTCGTCCTCGATGTCAAATTCAAAAGCCAGATGTTCGTGAATATCGCTTACATCCGCGCCCATGAAACGTCCTTTGATGTCATAGAAAAAATCTGCATACGTCATTTCTCTTCCATCCTCCTCATAATATCCCTCTTTTTCATCTTTTTCGACCATTGGTCGAATTTTACTCTTTTACAATATCACAACTATCGACCGTCGGTCAACATCTTCTTTCTCTATTTTTTTGCAACAACCAATTGTCCGAAACTCCAATCTGTGATAAACTCTTCGCAAAGGGAATCGAGCGCACACGGCGGCGAATCCAAGTATTTTGAGCAGAAAGGCATCATCATGGCAGACTCCAAAAAATATGATCAGATTCTGAACGCGCTCCAGCAGCTTATGATCGACAAGAGCATACAAAATATTTCCGTCAGCGATATTGCAGCCAAAGCTGGCATCGGTAAGGGAAGCATTTACTATTATTTTCCCTCAAAAGAGGCAATTTTAGACGCGCTGATCCAGCGGAATTACGAAGCGCCTCTACAGACCGCCAAGAATCTGGCCGACCAGACGGACATTCCGCCTTTTACGCGGATGGCGATGCTGTTTCAAGCCTGCCGCAGCTCCGCCGCCGCCTTTTTAAAACAGGGCGGGGAGCAGACCCGTTCGATCACCCTTCAGGAATCGGCCTATCTGCACCAGAAATATTTAAACTACCTGATCTCCGAGCTAAAGCCGAATCTCGCCAGAATCATCAGTCAGGGCATTGAAGCCGGCGAAATCCATTTCGACTACCCGGAGGCGCTGGCCGAAATTGTGCTGATTGTTCTGGGCGTCAAGCTAAACAATACCTTTCTCTCCACCACGCCGGAGGACTGCGAATATACCATACGGGGACTGATCTCCTTGTTGGAGCAGGGCACGGGACTTTCCGAGGGCACCTTAAACTATCTGAATTTAACGGAGTTAAAATAGAAACCATAAAAAAGGAAAGGAGCCTTACATGAAAGAAAACACTCTCACCGGGCGGCTGACCCTGCCCACCGACGTTGACATCGTGGACGAGACCATACGACTAAAAAATCTTCTCGGCGCGGACGCCCTGCGGGACTGCGACGGAACGGACATGCCAGAGGAGCTATTATCGCAGGACGCCAAAATCTACGCCACCTACTATACCACCAGAAAAGACAACGCTTGGGCCAAGGCAAATCCCGAAGAAATCCAGCAGGAATATCTGATCAGCGACCGGGTAACCGCCAAAGATACCCGTCTGCGCATCCATCTGATGAAAGGCTTCCATACCCAGCAGTTAAAGGTAAACACGATCGACGACCCGAAGCGCTGGTGGGAAGTGATCGACCGAACCACAGGAGAGATCGTTTCCACGGATCACTGGCAGTATGACGAGGCTTCGGGCGACGTGATCATTGACACGGTTCCCTACCACCAGTACACGGTAAGCTTTCTGGCATTTTTGATCTGGGACCCCGTGCACATGTACAACTTTATCACCAACGATTGGAAAGACGCGCCCCATCAGCTCACCTACGACGTGCGTCAGCCGAAAACGCAGGCCTATGTAAAAGAAAAGCTGAAACGCTGGTGCGAGGAAAATCCACGGGTAGACGTGGTTCGCTTTACTACCTTTTTTCACCAGTTTACCTTGACCTTTGACGACCAGAAACGGGAAAAGTATGTAGAATGGTTTGGTTACAGCGCCAGCGTCAGTCCCTACATTCTGGAACAGTTTGAAAAATGGGCTGGCTATCCTTTCCGTCCGGAATATATCGTGGACGAAGGTTACCACAATTCTATCTTCCGCAAGCCATCAAAGGAGTTTCTCGACTTTGTGGAGTTCCAGCAGATCGAGGTGAGCAAGCTGGCGAAGGAGTTGGTAGACATCGTGCACAGCTACGGCAAGGAAGCCATGATGTTTTTGGGCGACCACTGGATCGGCACCGAACCCTTCGGCAAATACTTTGCAAATATTGGTCTAGACGCTGTGGTCGGCTCTGTGGGCGACGGCGTTACCCTGCGCATGATCTCTGACATTGAGGGCGTGAAATACACGGAAGGGCGTCTCCTGCCCTATTTCTTCCCGGATGTGTTCACCGAGGGCGGCGACCCCATCGGCGAAGCGAAGGATAACTGGCTAAAAGCCCGCCGGGCCATTCTGCGCTCTCCCGTAGACCGGATCGGCTATGGCGGCTACCTGAAATTGGCAAACGAGTGGCCGGGATTCATTGACCAAATCAGTCATGTCGTAGACGAGTTCCGCCAGATTCACGAACACATGCAGGGCTCTAAGTCCTACACGGCCCCTTTCAAGGTTGCCGTGTTAAACAGTTGGGGCAATCTGCGGCGCTGGATGGCAAATCAGGTGCACCATGCCCTCTGGTATCGTGAAATCTACTCCTATGTGGGCGTGCTGGAGGCTTTAAGCGGTATGCCTATCGATGTCGAATTTATCACTTTTGATGAGATGAAGCGGGGCATTGATCCCGCCATCCGGGTGATCATAAACGCCGGCGACGCTTACACCGCATTCAGCGGCGGCGATAACTGGAAGGACCCTGAGCTTGTCTGCGCCCTGCGCCGTTTCGTAGACGAAGGCGGCGGTTTCATCGGCGTGGGCGAGCCCACCGCCTGCCAATATCAGGGCCGTTTCTTCCAGTTAAGCGACGTACTCGGCGTAGACAGGGAACTTGGCTTCTCCTTAAGCACAGACAAATATAACGAGCTGAACCGGGAACATTTTATTCTGGAGGATGTAAAAGACGAGCTTGACTTCGGCGAGGGAAAGAGCCGCATTTACGCGCAGGGAGAGCGCTACCAGATTCTCGATATGGACGGACAGTACAGCCGTCTTGTGGTCAACGAATACGGCAAAGGCCGAAGCGTTTATTTTACGGGCCTGCCTTACTCTCCCCAGAACTGCCGTATCCTGCTGCGAGCCATCTACTATGCGGCGGGCAGGGAAGACGAAATGAAGAAATACTACGTCTCCGACGTAGAGACAGAGATTGCAGTCTTTGAAAAAACCGGAATGCTGGCTGTGATCAACAACACACAGGAGCAAAAAGAAACCGATCTTTATGTGGAAGGCGTTCTGAAAGCAAAACTTTCCCTTGCGCCGATGGAACTGAAATGGATTCACTACACGGAGGAATTGTAATATGCCCCAATCCCCTTCTTACGAAAACTTAGAAATAGTGGCCGCCTCCTTTTGTCTGGAAGGCGAACCAAAAGAAATAACCCCTTACGGGAACGGCCATATCAACGATACTTTCCTGCTCGTCTGCGAAGACGGCGGCACGGAACATACCTATATTTTACAGCGGATGAACCACGCCATTTTTAAGAATCCCGCCGCCCTCATGGAAAATGTGGCAAACGTCACCGCCTATCTACAAAAAATCATTTCCGAAAAAGGCGGCAACCCTGACCGGGAAACTTTGCATGTCGTGAAAACGAAGAGCGGCGAAAACTATCATGAAGATAACTGCCATAACTTTTGGCGCGTTTTCCCTTTTATCGAGCATACCTTCTGTCTGGAAAAGGTGGAAAACGCCAGCGATTTCTACGACTGCGCCTTGGCCTTCGGCGGCTTTCAGCGGCAGCTTGCCTCCTATCCCGCCGATACCCTGCATGAAACCATCCCCTTTTTCCATCACACGCCCTCCCGCTTCCGGGATTTCCAACAGGCAGTGGCGGCGGATGCTCTGGGACGCGCCTCTAGGGTACAGGAGGAAATCGACTTCGCCCTTGCGCGGGAAGCGGATACCCATATCCTCACGGATCTGCTGGCCAAGGGAGAGCTGCCCTTGCGGGTAACGCACAACGATACCAAATTAAACAACATTCTCTTCGACGCCTCCACCAGAAAGGCCCTATGCATCATTGATCTGGACACCATCATGCCGGGACTGTCCCTCTATGATTTTGGGGACTGCATCCGCACCGGCGCAAGCACCGGAGCTGAGGATGAACCCGACCTGTCCAAGGTGGAGCTGGATTTGTCCCTCTTTGAAACCTTTACCAAAGGGTTTTTAAAGGGCTGCGCTGGAAGCCTCACGCCGCTTGAAATCAAGCTTCTGCCTATGGGTGCGAAGCTTATGACCTTTGAGTGCGGCATCCGTTTTCTGGCGGACTTCCTTTCCGGAGACACTTACTTTAAGATTCACCGGGAAAACCAGAATTTAGACCGGGCCAGAACCCAGTTTAAACTGGTGGCCGATATGGAAAAGAAGTGGAAGGACATGGAAGAGATCGTCAGACGATTGAGCTGACATCAACTCGGCATACTTTTACCTCGTAGGAATGGACTTCAAATTTCTACGGGGTTTTTGTTCCCAACTCTTATTGCAATTCTATTTTTATCTCTCACAGCGTATATATCACGCTAAAGCTACCTACTCTAAAATATGACATGAATTATGGTTAGAAAAAGACACTGGAGGTTATGGCAAAACGAAAGGGGAGAATGGATAGAATGAAAAAATTCACAAAAGCAGCTTCACTCGCATTAGCCGGCGCTATGGTATTTTCCACACCAGTCATGGCAAAAGAGACCGGCGCTCCGGTTGCCGTTTATCTGGAAGATTCTTCCGATGTAGGCGACCCTTCCATTACCGCCGCCGCTATTGCGGAAGACAAATTAGTCGACGAGTATATGGCAAATGCAGTTACGGGAATTTGGGCTATGGATCAAGTTACCCCCGTCGCACAGGGCGGAAACGTAATCCTCGACGGGAAACAGACGAATGTAACTTTCCCGGTTCTCAAACCTGAATTATCCCGTGTTTATTCTGCAAAAGATTACGCAGCCTCTTTGGGAGGAAACGTAATGAATGTCGTAAAAATTGAAACACATGTAGGATTCGGCGTTGCCAATGTAAACTTCTATATGCCGGGCATTACCGGACAGGAGAACATTCACGTATACGCTTACAATGAATCGACCAACACCTGGTCCGAGCTTACCGTTACCGAAAAGAGGGCGGATCATGTCGCTGTTGATATGACCGGTACTGGCGTGCTGGCGTTTATCGTAACACCGTAATTATTGTAACGGCTGTAGTTTCCAGTGTCTTTTTGTAACCAATAATCAAAATTTATTTTACCGTCTGCGACGCCCCGCTGCAATCCATCGGGTATTTTCCGTCAAAGCAGGCCCGGCACAAAGACAGGCCGCCCGCCATCTGCGCAAGATCCTCTTTTCGCAGATACCCTAAAGAATCCGCCCCGATCATTTCCCGGATCGCCTCCTCGCTGTGGTTCGCCGCAATGAGTTGGGAATTGGACGGTACGTCGGTGCCGAAATAGCATGGATAGAGAAAGGGCGGCGAGCTGATTCTCACATGCACTTCTCTTGCGCCCGCCTCTTTCAGCATACGGATCAGGTTGGCAATCGTAGTTCCCCGCACAATGGAATCGTCCACCAACACGATCCGCTTATCCTTTACCGCCGACTCCAACACGCTCAATTTCATGCGCACAGCGGACTCCCGCTCCCTCTGGGTAGGCTTAATGAAAGTTCTTCCTATGTAGCTGTTTTTATAAAAAGCCAGCCCGAAGGGAATCCCGCTCTCCTGCGCGTAGCCCTGCGCCGCGGGAAGCCCGGACTCCGGTACGCCCGTTACCAGATCCGCCTCTACTGGATAGGTTTTTGATAGCATTTCTCCCGCACGGATTCTGGCGTCATACACCCGCACCCCGTCCATCACGCTGTCCAGTCTGGCAAAATAGATGTACTCAAAAATACAATGGGCGCACCGCTCCGCTTTTGGCAGCATCTGCGAACGAATTTCCCCGCCGGAAATGGTCACTACCTCGCCCGGCAGGATATCCCGCACAAATTCCGCTCCCACAGCCGCAAGCGCACAGGATTCCGAGGCCAGCACATAGGTCTGCTCCCTTTTCCCCAGACAGAGGGGTTTTAAACCATAAGGGTCGCGCACCCCGATCAGCTTTCGGGGGCTCATGATAACCAGCGCATAGCCGCCTTTGATTTTTAAAGCCGTCTTGTAGACCGCCTCCTCCACCGTGGCCGAATGCACCCGTTCCCTCGCGATATGGAAAGCGATCACCTCCGAATCCGTGGTGGTATGGAAAATCGCCCCGTTCTGAACCAGCTCCCATTTCAGTTCCGGCGTGTTGATTAAATTGCCATTATGAGCAAGCGCAAGCGTTCCCTTGATATAGGACAGCACAAGCGGCTGGGCGTTCTCCGCCACCGACGCCCCCGTCGTGGAATAACGCACATGCCCAAGACCGATATTGCCGTCCATCTTTTCCAAGACCTCTTTCGTAAGCACCTCGCTCACCAGACCCAGATCCTTGTGAAAGCACACGTTGCCCCGCTCCTTATCGGTTCTGGAAACCGCCATTCCACAGGCTTCCTGCCCTCTATGCTGTAGGGCGGTCAGCCCATAGTAAAGAGAAGACGCCACATTCTCTCCTTCCGGCCCGTACATGCCCACCACGCCGCAGGCTTCTTTTATTTCAGACATTTTAAGTCCCTCCGTTTTTCTGACTCTGCTCATACGCATAAGCAGACTCGAAATGCTTTGCATTTCTCCTTCGCGTTGCTCGTCATAAGGCTTTCAAAATATGTCCTCATGCAAGCATGATGCATATTTTGCAATCCTTCTGACTCTGCTTATTCGCGCAAAAAGGGACAAAGAAATCCATATGGACTTCTTTGTCCCAACGCATTTATTTTATCACAGAAGATTTCTTTTTTCCAGTGTTCTTTTTATGATCTCATGCCCAATCTCCGCCAGCCTCTTCCAATTTCTTTTCCAATGTATTCTGCAAAACCACAAAGGCCGGCGTAAAGCTGTCCCGAATCAGCAACAGCATCTCATCTATCTCGTCGTCATCATAAATATGCACCGAGGTATTCCGCTTTTTTAACATAGTAAGCCATACCGCCGAATCTTCTACAAATCCAAACTTATAACCAAGCTGAAAAATCTCTCTGGGCGAGCCTGTTTCCGCGCCCTCGGCGCCATGTATCCTTAAAACCGCCTGCAACGCTTTCCATGCAAGTTCAAAAGTCAAATTGAATTGGCCGATCACGCCTGTCCTGTATATTTCGTTATCGTTTGCGAAATTGAAATCAGCGTTTTTCAACACATTCAAACACTTTGTAAAATTATCAAGTTTTTTCATATAGGATGATCCCGTCCCTTTCAATTTCTTGCTTTAAATCCTCGGAAACCGCCCCGCTGTCAACTATGTCAAAAGACAAAAGTGAATGAGCGTTTTCTTTCATATCCCAGTAAAAATCCTCGATTTTCCCGCCGCTGACCGCAAGATCAATATCGCTTTTTTCCGTATGCGTGCCCCTTGCACGGGAGCCAAAAAGAACTACCTTTTGAATCTCATGTTTGCACGCAAATGTCGTAATATCCTTAAACGCTCTTTCGGGCAGATTATATTTCATCACAGTCACCCCGGGGTTTTTCTGATTTCATCTTCCGATATACCGATTGCAGTATACTGTAATTTCTCCGTGAAGTCAACCTCTCACCACCGAAAGCGACCCGTCGCTCATACCGTAAACCACATCCACTGCCGCGGCCACCGCCTCATTATGCGTGACCACAATCACCGCATAGTTGTCCTCGTGGGCCAGCTTGCACAGAAGCTCCACGATTACCTTCTCGTTCTGGCTGTCCAAATTGCCCGTAGGCTCGTCGGCCAGAAGAATCTCCCCGCCTGCGGCGATGGCTCTGGCTATGGCAACCCTCTGCTGTTCGCCGCCGCTGATCATACTTGGCATCTTTTTGTAGAGCGTCTCCCGCAGTCCCACTTTTTCCAGATATTCCCGCGCCCTCGTTTTCGCCTCCTTCATGGGAACATGCTGCAGCTCCATGGGAAACATTACGTTCTCCATCACCGTCAAAAGTGGAAACAGGTGAAACGCCTGATAAATAACAGAAGCCCGGTTTAGACGGTAGGCGTCCCGGTTCATCTTCCGCGTATCCTCCCCCTCCACGGTAAGCGTCCCCTCCGTTGGCACGTCCAAACCTGCAAGCAGTGAAAGAAAGGTGCTCTTTCCACTGCCGGATTTCCCCGTGATGGCGTACACCTTTCCCCGCTCAAAGGAACAGCTCACCTCCGAAAGCGCTTTCGTCTTCTGATACTTTGTCTGATAGATATAGCTCACATTTACCGCCTCAATCATTTTTCCCATTCTTTACTCCATTCCACCGTCTGTTTAATATAGCGCAGTATTTCATTCGAATCATCATCTTATTTTTCCGTCCCCGCAAGAAGCGCCAGCGGTTCCAGCCTTAAATTCCCGTAAATCCCCGCAAAAGCCGTCCCAAGCGTGAACAAAAAGACGACGCCTCCGCAGACCGCCGACATCCGCCAATCCGCCTCCGTCAGATATGCGTTTGCCGCCGTCTCGTCTGCTTCCGCCTGTTCCTCCTCGCTCCGCTCCCTGTTAAACTGAATCTCCCCGTTGCTGAAACGGGTATCAAAAGTCTCCGCAAAGGCCATCTGCGCTGCGGCTGTCCCCGCAAAATACTGTCCTGCAAAAGCTCCCGCGATACAGCCAAGGAAAGCGATCGCCACAATACCGGTAAGAAGCGAGCGGGCGCACTGCCCCTTCGTCATGCCGAGACACCGCTCTATGGCCGTCCGCCTCTTCTGCTTCCCGATAAAGAGATAACAGAAAAAAATCACAATACAGACCGCGCTGATGGTACCTGTCATAAGCAGGAGCATCGACATTTCTTTTATATTTTGAAGGCCTCCTTCCAGCTTGGTGTAGCCGCCGTCATAGAAGGTGATTTCCACATGGTCTACCCCCTGCGCCTCCCACAGTCTTTTATAGTTTTCGATGCTCTCGCTGCCGTTAGGAATCCGGAAGGCGGTGGTATAACCCTCCATGGGTCCAAAAAGCGCGATATTATTTTCCTTGCTGTTTTTAATAGAAGCCGTAGGGATAAACACCTCGTTTCTGTTAAGCGTATAGCCCCAGTCCACGTCCAAGCCAACGCCCACTTCATAAATTCCCTTGATCGTATAATCGCTCTCCTCAAAAACCTGATAGCACTCCCCTTCGGCGTTCAGGTAACCCTCTGCGCCGCCCCGGCCGGGCGAGGCCGCATAGTTAGCGTAACGCAGGGCCAAATGCAGGGAATCACCCACATGCAGTTTATTTCTTTGGGCAAAGCGGGCTGGCACCAGACAGACCTTGTTTCCCTGCCGGTAGTCCTCCTCCGAGAAATACTCTCCCTCCGACAGATAAGCTTGTTTCGTATAAAAAGCCATAATTAGATTCAAGTCCTGCGTCGCCGTCACGGGGAAGAGATTGGAAGAATCGTGCCGCTCATATTCCTCGCAGAGATTCAGCCAGTTCTGTCCCTCTTTGGTCTCATAAAAGTCCGGCGTCAACTCCACAATCCAATTTCCCGTCAGTTCCGTGGGAAGCCGTCTGCCCTCCCCGTCAGCCTGCGTGGAATAAGGCCCTTCTACCGGCACATATTCAAAGATAGCGGCGGCGCCTTTCTCTTCCCATTCATGCGTCCACCCTTCCCCCAGAGCCATCAGATAAGTTTTATCCGCATACAGCTTCTGCGGATGTTCCGTGTTATGATCACATAAATAAATCGGAGAAGTATTGACCGGATAAACGCTGTACAGCACCTTCTTCACCTCGATCTTCACGGGGCCTGCCGGCACACAATCCTCTAACGGGGAAGCCTCGATCACCATATGCTGCCAGTACCCTTCCCTGTCCTCCTTCAATTTATATTCCTGCGGAAGCGCCTCATAGTAAGCCCGCTGTTCCGGCCCGCTCAGATACCCCGCGCCCTCAAAATCAAGCACATCTGCGGAAATGGTCTCCCCATAAACAGCGCAGTTAAAATACCTATAATTTCCTTTATCCGCATACCAGACCGCCTCCTGCTCCATCCGCTCCGGCGTCTGCTCCACCGTGCCAATGGTCGTAAAGATCGTTTCAAACCGTTCCAGATTATCTCCGCAAAGTTTCCAGAGACTGCCGCCCGCACAAACCAGAGCCACTGTAAAAGAAAGCAGCAGAAAAAAGCAAACCGTCTTCACCGGCGTGCGCAAAAGTCTGGTCAAACTGCTTTTACTAATTCCCATAACATACCCCTCAATCTTTTTTCGTGAGTATCTCCATCACGCTGAGTCTATGGAGCAAAAGAAGCGCTGCTGCCGTCCCCGCCATAAAGGCCGCAAAAAACAATGCGCCCGAAAACGCCCATACGCGCGCCGCCGTGCCGAACAAGAAAACTCCCACCGCGCCTCCCAAAAAACCGGACAACGCCGCCAAAAGAGCCGTCTCCCCGAAAAGCAAAAGAAAGCTTCTTCCCCGCCCCGTCCCCAGCGAACGCATAAGCGCATATTCTTCCCTCCTGCTCTGCAAAGAAAGATAACTGCAAAGATAACCGATAAATACAATGATCGCCAGAACAAAGGGCAGCATCCCCCGAAGAAGCGCCAAATTCTTGGATAACAGCTCGGCGGAGCGGATAAAAGACTCGTCCATGATCGTCAGCGCATTGCCGTTGTAGCGAAACTCCGCACGCGTGATCACTGACATAAATTTGGCCTCGTCGTGCATCTGTTTTTTTAACGCATTTAGCTGAAAGGGGTCCTTCACCACAAAAGAGCCGGAATCCGCGAAGAACTCTATCCCCTGACTGTGGTATGCCTCCCGCACGCAGTCGAGCGGCAGGATCGTTTCCGGCGGCATCCAATTTCCCTGATACCTTCCAAGCCGCAGACTCCCCACAATCCGGTAGGTATCCGTAATTAACGGTTCAATAAAGACCTCGCTCCCCTCCTGTGCGCAGCGGTAGTAATACAGGGTCAGCTTAACCTCGTCCCCAAGCTGAAGCCCCCGCTCCTCCAAAAGGGATTCCTCCATCAAACAAACCTTCTGCGACGTCTCAAGAATGCTCTCATCTACGCCCTCCAAAAAGGTAACCCCTTCCCGCTCCACGCCGGAAATGCCTTTCAGCATATTCATACCCCTGCCGTAATGATTCAAATAGGTAACGGCGTCTTTTGCCGTCTCCACGTTGAACTCACCGAAGCCGAATCTCAGGCGGACAGTAAAGGCCGGGTCTTTCACATACTCGGACTCCCGCACCCCCATCACCCGGTCTTCCCGGATGGCCAGACATTCCCGCATGGAGCCGTTTAAGCAGCTAATCGTGGCTGGCACTGTAAGAACCTCTGGAAGATGGGCAAGCTGGCTCTTGGTACTGTCCAGATTTCCTGCATAAAGCTCCAAAATCAGGACCGTAAGCACACCGATCAGGACATGCAGGATGCTCTTGTATGGATGCCGTACAATATTTCTTGCGGTCTGTCTGATAAAAACCCTCATGCTTCATCCCTCATTTTTTGTGTATCCCCTTTTGATACGCTTCGTTTTCCCATACACGCTTCAACTCAGCGTAGCACTTGCCGTCCTCCTTGGTCAGCTCCAATTCCAGCG
Source organism: uncultured Lachnospiraceae bacterium (assembly GCA_947243855.1). Classification (GTDB taxonomy): domain Bacteria; phylum Bacillota; class Clostridia; order Lachnospirales; family Lachnospiraceae; genus UBA3282. Next base: position 68,253 of record CAMXIK010000021.1, read on the forward strand.
CCGCCTGCCGCTCCAGATCTTCATCCACAATCCAGAGCCGGAACGCCCCCTGCATGACCCTGCCTGCATCCTCCGGCCGCTCCGGGCCAACCCACCACTCGATCTTGTCTCCGCGTTCAAAAATATCATCATCCCTGATCATGACCGTCTGCCTGTCATAAACATAGTTTTCCGGCACCTCTACCCGAAAGTTGCATTTATAAGGCCAGCCCCGGCTCTTCCCCTTCTCGTCAAACGCTTCTTCCCCCTCCCCCAGCGTCTGAAATGGTTCCATCTTCAACTGAATCCGTTCCCCCTCTTTCAGCTTCTGCCAGCCGTGCTCCTCCGTAGCGGCATAGATCACCACATCCTTCCCGACCAGCTCCGGTCTTACAAAGCACAAAAAACCAAGCAAAAGGCAGGCCGCGATCACTGCCGCCGGTATTCTGGGCGTCAGCTTTCTCCGATTCCGTTTCCCCGTCTTCACGCCCTCTATGATACGTTCCTTTGCAGACTCATCCGGCACAATTCGCATGGCTGCCTCGCGCAGGCGGCGCTCTGCGCTCTCCCTTATTGTCTCTTCCATGACGCGCCTCACTCCTTTCTCTCCAAGATCTCCCGCAGCTTTCTCCGCCCTCTCTCCATGCGCTTCCTGACAGTTGCCTCCGACAGGCTCAACATTTCCGCAATCTCTCTGCTCTGATATCCTTCCACATAATGTAATAGCAGCACTTCCCGATACTTTTGGGACAAAAGAAGCAGGCTGTCCATCAACCTTAGGTCTTCCTTCTCCTCATAATAACGGGAAAGCTGCTCCACCGAAATCTTCGGATGATTTTTATAAAAGCGCAGCCTATTTTTACAGAGGTTACTGTCCACCCGAATCAGCCACGCCTTCCGATGCTCCTCCGTCTCAAAATCTTTCCCGCGCTCTGTATGCTCCATATATTTAATCAGTGTATCCTGTACCACATCTTCGGCGTCAAAGGCGTTTCTCATCATCACAAAGGCAATCCGGTAAAGCATATTGCCGTATGCCCAAAAAACTTCCTCCACGCTCTGATACGGGCTGTCCGTCCTCTTATCCAATCTGTCACCGCCTTCGGGCGTCCCCGTCTTTTTCTTCCGCTTTCTTTTTCCGGCCTGTTCTCTTTATACATAAAACACCTAAGGAAGCGGAAATGTGACACTCGTTTTCCATTTTATTTCCTGTTTTTTTCCTTTCCCCTTTTCACCATCATTCGTCCAGCCTGTTCCGCTTCCGGTACTCCTTGGGCGAACAGC
>CAMXIK010000022.1 GCA_947243855.1 uncultured Lachnospiraceae bacterium
GGAAATCATGAAAAAACATCTCGGACAGGGGAAAAGGGCGGTCACATGCGCTTTGTGCACAGCGCTCTTGGTGAGTCTGGCGGGCTGTGGCCAGAACAGCGGCGTACAGACGGACAATGCGTCAGGGCAGGAGGGGGCACAGACGGACGCGGCAAATCAGGCGGCGGGACAGAATGGTACGGAAGCAGACGGCAGTGCATCAGAGGACAGCAGTATACAGACAGATAATGCAGCGGAGGGAATCGTTTACCGGGTGAATACGGATATCAGCGGGTTGGATGACAGCCACAGGATTTCCGATACGCTGTTTGGTATTTTTTTGGAAGATATCAACTATGCGGTGGACGGCGGCATGTATGCGGAGCTTTTGAAGAACCGTTCTTTTGAGTACGGGATGGAAGCGCGGGATGCACAGATGCACGGCTGGGAGGCCACCAGCGAGGCTGTGACTTTTTCTGTGCAGGACGGAAGCGGGGACGGGACGTCCCTCAATGAAAATAATCCCCAATATGTGGTGGTGGAGAACTCCGGCGCTTCTTCGGTCAGTCCGACGGAGGGAATCAACAACAAAGGATTTTTGGAGGGCATTGCCATTCAGGAAGGCGCTTCTTACGGCGTTTCCTTTTACTGTAAATCGGAGGACGGCTCAGTAGATCAGGTCTGCGTGACGCTTTTTAACGAGGACGGCACGGTCTACGATGAAAAGACGGTGGAAGGGATCACAGATCAGTGGCAAAAGTATGAGGTGACATTGACGGCGAATGCGACGGCAAATAGAAAGGTGCGGCTCGCGGTGAAGATTCCGGCGGGAACGGCCTGTTTTGACATGATTTCCATGATGCCGCAGGACACTTATCAGGGGCTTCCGATCCGCAAAGATTTCGGGGAGTATCTGGAAGCGCTTCATCCCGCGTTTATGCGGTTTCCCGGCGGATGTGTGGTAGAGGGCAGGGATGAGGAGAGTATCTACAGTTGGAAGGATTCTATCGGAGACGGTCTTTCCTTTGAGATAAACGGAGAGACCACGGTGGGCGACATTGCGGTGCGTCCGCAGGGAAAGAGCATTTGGCAGGGGTCGGCGGCGAATCCCTATTATACCACTTACGGGCTGGGCTTTTATGAGTATTTCGAGTTTTGCGAGGCTCTTGGCTGTATGCCGGTGCCGGTCTTAAACGCCGGTATGACCTGTGAGATACAGAGTCCTTTTTACAAGGTGTATGATACGGCGAGCGGGGAATTTTCGCAGTATGTGCAGGATGCGCTGGATTTGGTGGAGTTCTGTAAGGGCGACGGCAGTACCGAATGGGGTGCGGTGCGGATTGCCATGGGGCACGAGGAGTCGTTTGAACTGAAATATATCGGAATCGGAAACGAACAGTGGCAGAGCGAGTACCATCAGCATTACAAAGAGTTTGTAAAAGCCTTTGAGGACGCGGCAGCTTCCGATCCTGAACTGTACGGGGACGTGGAGCTGATTGTGGCCAACGGCACGGCTTTTGACAGCACGGAGGGGTGGACTTATCTGTCGCAGAATCCGGACAAAATCACCACGCTGGTGGACGAGCATTACTATCAGACGCCGGAGTGGTTTCTGGCAAATACCCACAGATACGACGACTACGACAGGAACGCGCAGGCGAAAGTCTTTCTCGGCGAGTATGCGGCGAAGGCCAATACATTGGATGCGGCCCTTGCGGAGGCGGCTTATATGACGGGGCTTGAGAAAAACGGCGATGTGGTGGAAATGGCTTGCTATGCGCCCCTCTTTTCCCATGAGAAATTAAACCAGTGGGTGCCCGATCTGATTTTCTATTCCAACGACGGGATATTCGGTTCGGCCAATTACTATGTGCAGCAGATGTATGGAAATAATGCGGGAGAGCACAGCCTTGATTCGACGCTTGCGGGCGCTCCGGAGCAGACGCTCTACGAGTCGGCGGCGGACGCTGGCGGGGATGTGATTTTGAAATTGGTCAATGTGTCCGACGAGAATATGGATGTGAACGTGGTTCTGGAGGGCAGGGAAATGGAGTGCTTTTTGCCAGAGGCGGAGGTGACGGTGTTGACGGGCGCAGACCAGAAGGCCATGAACAGTTTTAAGGAGATGGTCGTACAGCCGCAGGAAAGTAAGATGACAGTGAGTGAGGAATTTGTGTATACCGCGCCCGCACGGTCTTTGACGGTGATACGGATGACGGCGTTGAAAGACTAAGGGGTCAGAAGCTTATCGAGCGCTTCCCTGCCCTCCTCGTAAGCGGATGCCGCTTCCTGGTAGAGGCAGTTGTAATAATCCACGGCGGCCTGCCGTCTCTCTTTGGCAAGGGAGGCGGCTTTTTTTGTGTAAAAATGGTCGTAGATATGTTCCAGCTTGTATTTATATTCCTGAAAGAAAGAGGGCGTGTCGTCGCCTTCTCCATCTGAAACCGCGCCGTCCGGCAAAAGGGAATACAGCGGCTCGGAGACGATCCCTTTATAGATTAATGTCCGGGCAATGCCCATGGCGCCCGATACGTCTAGCTTGTCCGCGTCAAAAAGAATTTTGGCTTCAAGGCTTTTGGGCGGATTATTTTCCCGGTAGCGGTGGGTCAAAATACAGTCCCGGACCCGCTCGGCGTATGCAGTGTCAAACCCGTGCGTTGTCAGAAAGGCAAAGGCTTTTTTGCTTCCCACAGCCGCGTGGCAGAGGGCGGGGTTTTCAAACTGCTCCTTGCGGCCGACGTCATGCAGAAGGCAGGCGGCGATCAGGACGTCGTAATCCACGCCGCTTTCTGATTCAGCAATCTCCAGCGCGTGATACAGGACGCGGTAGACGTGTTCCCTGTCGTGTGCGCTGTCGTCCATGCAGGACAGCATATAATTTTCCAGTAAAGAATAGGTTTCCCGATTCATGTTTTCCCCTCATGTCTCGTATTTTTACGACTGTGTCATGACATAATAATCCGCATAATGCGTTCCGTCATCGCCAATCAGGTCTTCCGATGAAGCTGTGAATCCAAGTTTTTCCACAGCGGTTTTGCGTTCTGAGGCGAAAGGGGGTACTTTGGTGGCGATCATACGGCAGTCGAACATTTCATAAGTCTGCGGTACGATCAGTGATAAGATTTCATGGATATCCTGCGAAGTTTCATGGTCGCTTCGCAGATCCAGCCGCAGGAGGCCGCAGTCGTTAAAATAGTCTTTGGCCTGTCGGTTGAACAATTCGATTGTCCCAACTGTTTCTGATTGTTTTTGATCGATAACCGCCCAGCGGACAAACCAGTTATTGCGGTAGGCTTCCAGCCAGAAATCCATGGCTTCCTGCATCCGTTTTAGAGTTGTGTAATGGAAGTCGTCGCCATGGCAGTTATCACTGTTAAAAAGGGGTACGGCCTTTTCGTCGGCGTACACGCGAAGCAGTTCGGGAACGTCGCTCGTTTCGACAAGACGCAGGAGATAATTGTTGTTTTCAAAGACAGGACATGCTGCGTAAGGGTTCATGGGTTTGGCCTCCTTGTGAGTTTCATGCGTTGTATTTGTTGCTTTATTATAGCAGACGCAGGTTTAAAAGTCATTAAAAATACAAGGCATAAATAGGGAAAAAAGAGTTTGCCTCACGGCAGACTCTTTTTTTTCTCTGGAAAGGCTTCTCACCCCGGCTCCGCAATCCTGCTCACGCCCACGTAAATTTCCGAAATCTTATACCAAGTCGGATAATCCACAATACCCGACTGGGGCAGATTAAAGATCCGTTGGAAGGTGCGTACGGCGTTTGCGGTGTTGTTTCCGTAAATACCGTCTGCGGTAATTCTGGGGATGGCGGGATAGTTCTGGGCAATGCGGTTTAGCTGCTGCTGAATCTGCAGTACCTTATCCCCGGAGGCGCCGATGTTTAAGTTGTAGCCGGGCCAGGAGGAGGGTACGCCGGAGACGGCCACAGCGGTGTTGATATACATATCGCTTCCATAGTAGTAGCGGATGATCTGGATGGGGGAGTAGCCTTCGTCCCCGAGATACTTGGAGCCCCACTGGCTTAAGCCGTTACAGGTCACGTTCCTGCCGTCGCAGTAGGAGGTGAAGATGGGCTGGCGCACGCCGGGGCGGGAGAGGTAGTTGGCGAAGATGGAGTCCACTAACCTGTCGATGTTAGAATAGATATTCCGGCCCCGAATCCACTTCTGGTCGTAGGCAGTGGAGGAGGTGATGGTGAAGTTGTAGCCCTGATTCCGATACCATTCGGTATAAACCCGGTTCAAGGTGAAGGACATAATCGCCAGCGTGTTCGCATAGATGGCGTTTTCCGGCCAAGTGGCGTAAATTTCTGAGGAAACCACATTTTTGATATAATCGCGGTAGCGGACATAGTAATTTGGCGCGGTGAAATCGGAGGGGACGCCGTCATGGACGACGATAAACTCCGGAATGACCACACGGCTTAAGACAATCTCGCCGGATTCGTCCATGGGTTTGATCTCATCCTCGGGAATCTTGGGCGGATAGTCGCCGTAGAGGGTATGGTCGGGGATTGCGATGATCTCTTCCGTGTCCTGCGTCATTTCCGTGGGCGTCATTTCGATGTTTTGGACTGCTGTTACATCCGGCAGCACCTCAACGCCGGACACAATGACAGGTTCGTAGCCGGGGGCGGTGACAGAGACCGTGTACTCCGAGTAGGGCATGGGAGAGTTAGGGGTCAGGCTGTACTGCAGGGGAGGCGTCTTTAAGGTGACCGTGTCCGTCTGGCCCGAAGAATCAGTCTGCAAGGTTTCCACTGTGGAGTTCGGCTCTCCGGTGAAGGAAATGGTAATGGAGGCGTTTTCTATGGGAATCAGCCCCACATTGGCGGTTACATTGATCTGAAGCTGGCCGGCTGCCGCATTGTCGGTCTGCGCGTTTTGGGGAGCGGCCGTTTCGCTGTTTATGTTGATACTATCCATCCTGATACCTCTTTTTGGGGAAAGCATTTCTCTTAACCTTATGATATGCAATGAGGGTTGCACATGCTACCTCGAAAATGATATACTATCCATATGATAGTGGACGAGATTTTAGACGGTAAATTTCATGCTGACGACGGCACTCTGGAGTTTTCCTGCCCGCGAGTTACGCTGTCCCTTCAGGCAGACACGGCCTGCGAGGGGTCTTTTTTCGTGTACGGACCGGAAGGGGCTTTGACGGAGGGGAAAGTGTCTGCCTCAGACCTTCGCATGGAGTGCGTCTCGACACGCTTTGGCGGCAGTGAGGACGAAATCTTATACCGTTTTCACGCCGACGGCATGGAAGCGGGGGAGGAAGTGACCGGGGCTTTCCATATCATTTCAAACAGGGGAGAATACTATCTGCCCTTTGAGGTGAAGGTGGTTTCGGATGAGATCGTTTCCAGCATGGGAGAGATCCGCAATCTGTTCCATTTTACGAATCTGGCAAGGGAATGTTGGGAAGAGGCGGTGAAGCTTTTTTATTCCCCCGGATTTAAAAAGGTGTTTACCGGCCATGACAGGCAGTATTATGCCGCTTATAAAGGTCTTTCCGCAGTACCGGGAAACGAGCATAATGTGGAAGAGTTCCTTTTGGAAATTCACAAGAAAAAGCCCGTGGAGTATATTCCGGAGGAACGTGCAGTCAAAATAGAAGACCCGGTGGAGTCCGTGCGCTATGCCCTTGTGATCAACCGCAACGGCTGGGGGTATACGGGGTTACGGCTGCGCGCGGAGGGAGACTTCATCAAGCTGACCGAAGAGTGGGCAGGAGACGACGCCTTTCTGGGGAACCTGTACCGGCTCTATTATGACATAGACATAGAGAAGCTTCATAACGGCTATAATTACGGCGCGATTGTGCTGGCGCGGGAGAGCGGGACGGTGAGAGTTCCCGTCACCGTGGTATGGCATGCGGCCGGGGGACTGCTCCTTGGCGCAAAGAGAGAAAAAAAGCAGCTCATGGTGCAGTTGATGGAATACTATCAGGCGCACCGGTTAAAAAAGATTGGAACGACGACTTGGCTTGCGGAGACGGAGAAACTCCTCTCCCGCATGGAACAGCTCGACGATCAGGATGTGGCGGTGAAGCTGTTTCGGGCCCAGCTCCTCCTGTCCCAAGAGCGGGGCAACGAGGCCAAGTGGCAGATTGAAAAACTGAGGGAACGGGTAGGCGCGGAGCGGGAGAAAAATCCGGCGATATGGTGTTATTATCTTTACCTGACCACGCTCATCAGCGAGGAAGACTCCTATGTGGATGAGGTGGCGGAGATTGTGGGCAGGATTTACGAGAGGAGACGGGGAGACTGGCGGATCGCATGGCTCCTTTTATACCTTTCCGAGGAGTATACGCAGAGCGCTTCCCGCAGATGGATGCTTTTGGAGGAGATGTTTGCCAGCCGCTGTACGTCGCCGATTCTTTATATTGAAGCGTGGAATATTCTCTGCATGAACCCGGCTATGCTTCGCAAACTGGATCTCTTTGAAGAACAGATATTGACTTTTGCGGTCAAAAACGGAGTGATGCAGGAGGAGGTTTTGTTGCAGCTCGTGTATCTTGCGGGGCAGAAGCGCGGATATTCCGAGAGTTTGTTCCGGATTTTGAAAGGCTGTTACGAGCAGACGAAGAACAAGGAAGTGCTGCATGAGATCTGCACGCTGCTGATTAAGGGAAACCGTTACGGAGAGGCGTTTTTTCCGTGGTATCGGGCCGGCGTGGAAGAGAATCTCCGGATCACAAGGCTCTATGAATATTATATGATGTCGCTTCCGGCGGATTATGACGGCGAGCTGCCCCGGATTGTGCTTTTGTATTTCGCTTACAAGAGCGATCTGCACTATGCGGTTACGGCTTATCTCTACGCCTATGTCCACAAACGCCGGGAGGAGCTGGAGGATATTTATGTAAACTACATGTCGGCCATGGAGCATTTTGTTTTGGAACAGATCAAGCGGGGCAGGATTAACCGGGATTTGGCCTATCTTTACGATCATTTTGTGGAACTTGCCATGATTGATGAACAGACCGCAAGGTCTTTGGTGTCCCTGCTTTTTATGCGGGAAGTCCGGACGCAGAGCGAGGAGGCCAAGGAGGTTATCTTATCCTATTCCAGCCGAACGGATAGTAAGCGTTTCCCGATCACGGAGGGGCGGGCGTATGTGCCGGTTTATGAGAGCGGCTGTAAGGTGCTTCTGGGGGACGGAGAGGGAAACTGTTTTACACAGAGTATCGATTATACGGTGGAGGAGCTGATGAATCCGGTCAGGCTTTCTCTTATGATCGCGCCTTTTGTGAGAAATCATCTTGGCTATGCGGTCTATGCCTGTTACGAATACCAGCATACCTTTGCGGTGCAGGAGGACAATGCGGATCTCTTCGTGCTATTGTCGGCCTCGGAGAGAATCGAGGAGGAGGAAAAGCGAAAGATTCGTCCTATGGTGCTGGATTTCTTCTATGAAAAGGACAGGATGCGGGAGCTGGACGAATATCTGTTGTCCCTGAAGCCGGAAAACGTGGGCCGTAAGGACAGAGGCAAGGTAGTGCGCCTGTTGGTGAACCGCGGCATGTACGAGGAAGCGCTGGAATGGGTTAGATTGTTCGGGCCTTACGATATCGACGCAAAGATATTATTGAAGCTGGGCAGCAGGCTTTTGGAATTGAAGGAGACAGAGGACGATCCTCTGATGACCGGGATGCTCTTTTATGTGGTGCAGAAAGGCAAATACGATGACAATGTGCTGCATTATCTGATACAATGGTTTTCTGGAACCATCAAGGAAATGCGGGATGTGTGGCGTATCGCAGAGTCCTTCGGTGTGGACGCTTTTAAACTATGCGAGCGGATGCTTGTGCAGATGCTCTACACGGGAGCCCACGTGGGGGAGAAGCTGGAGATCCTTCGCTCCTACAGCAAAAGCGGGGGCAGCGAGAGAATCCGGGCGGCCTTTGTGTCCGCCTGTTGTTACGATTATGTGGTGAAGGAAGAAATCACGGATTCCTATGTGTTTGAGAGCGTAAGACAACTGTATCAGGAGGAGGCTCCCCTGCATCTTGTCTGCAAAATCGCTTATCTGCGCTATTATGCAGATAGGGAGAGGAGCGCGCAGGAGGAGAGCGTGTGCACAGCCTTCTTGGAATCACTGCTGGCGCAGGGAATCGTGATGCCTTTTTACAAAAGCTATTTTGGCTGTATGCCTCAGCTTAGCGCCTACTTGGATAAAACGATGGTAGAGTACAGGGCGAATCCCGGTTCGCGGGTCATGATCCATTATTTGATTCAGGATGAGGGAAAGGACGGGCTGGAGTACACCCATGAGGAAATGCGTAATATGTTCGGCGGCATCTGCGTGAAAGAGTTTATCCTTTTTTTCGGCGAGAAGCTTCAATATTATATTACGGAGGAATCGGCCGCCGGGGAGCAGTTGACGGAGAGCAACGTCATCAGCAGAAGCGATGCGGGAGAGGAAGGCTCTGAGGGGAGATTTGGCCTGTTGAACGATATTATGATCGGAAAGACCCTGCATGATTACGACACGGTGAGCGATCTGCTTTTGGAATACTTTAAGCAGGATCATATGGTGGAGCAGATTTTTATACCTAGGTGAGGAAAAGATGTTTCTGGAACGGAAAGAAGAGGAAAAACCGCATAAAGGAAGTCTGCTTGCGGGCTACGATCTGGGAGAGCGGTATGCGCAGATCAGCTACTGTCTTTTCGGACAGGGCGATGTGGAGACGCTGGCGCCCGTGGTGGGGACGAAACAGTACAACATCCCTTTTATGTTATGTAAACGAAAGGGGACGAACCAATGGCTCTACGGAAAAGAGGCGGTGAAAGTCAGTGAAGAGGAAACGATGTTTCCGGTGGAAAATCTTCTGTCTCTTGTCAGAAAAGGGGAGAAGGTGGAGATCGACGGGGAATCCTACGAACCGGCGGCGCTATTAACGCTTTTTATGAAAAAAAGCCTCAGTCTTTTGAGCCTGATTTCCCCGTTAGATAACATAGCCGCCCTCATGTTTACGGTGGACGGTTTGGACGATCGTATGGTGGAGGCGCTGCTGCAGGTGGCGGCCAATCTGAATTTGCGGACGCAGCGCATTTACTTCCAGAGCCATACGGAGAGCCTTTACTCCTTTATGCTGTATCAACCGACCCAGCTCTGGGCTTATCAGGTGGTGATCTGCGAGCATGACGGCAGATATTTAAAGACTTACCGTATGGAGTGCAATAAGAGAACCACACCTATTGTCGCCCTGATCGAGGAGGCGAAATACGAGACGCTGGTGGTTCCGTTAGAAGACGAGGAGGAAGACGTCAAGGAGGATGCTTTTCGTCTGGCGGACGAGAGGTTTTTGGCGATACTGGAAGAGATGTGCGAGGGACATATCGTCTCCTCGGCCTATCTTTTGGGGGACGGGTTCCGGGAGGAATGGCACAGAAAATCCTTACAGTTTTTGTGCCGTAACAGACGGGTGTTTCAGGGAAACAATCTGTTCAGCAGAGGCGCAGTTTACAGTCTGTTAGAGAAGTTTGAGCCTAGCGAAGCGGGCCAGACCCATATCTTTTTGGGGGAGGATAAGCTAAAGGCCAATATTGGTATGCGCGTGCTGCGGCAGGGAAAGGAATCCTATTTCGCCCTTTTGGATGCGGGCGAGAGCTGGTACGAACTGCACAAATCCTGTGAGATCCTTCTGGGGGAGGAGAAAACCCTCTCTTTTGTGATCACGCCGCTTAACGGGAAGAATGCCGAGACGCGGACGATTCCCCTTGCGGGGGCCAGAGAGACGGGCGCGCCCTTTACCAGATATGCCTTGGATGTGTCGATGGCTTCTCCCGATACGGTGCGGGTTGCGGTGACGGATCTGGGGCTGGGAGAATTTTTCCCGTCGGTGGGACAGACGTGGGAGGAGTCTTTTTGCTTATCATGAGCTGAGGTACGGAAGAGAAAATGGACAGTCAGATGATTTTAGGAACCGGCCGGCGGGCCGAAAAACCCTACTATATGGAAAGGTTTTATGTAAACCTATATTCGGTGGAAGAATTGTGCTTTCTCTTTGTGGACCGGGCGGAACTGTTGGACGGGGATATCGTGCAGCGGGAAATGGTCCGGTGGCTGGACGAGGAGTGCGGCTTGGGGGAACTGGCCCATGAGCTGGATGCGCTGCTAAACCGAAAGGGTTCTACGGCGGCCTATGTGGGCGCGGTTTTGGAATATGTGAATATTTATCCCGAGGACGTAATCCGAAGAACGGAAGAGATTGTGCGGGGCAACGAAGGGTTAAGCCCCTATGAGAGACAGAAAGCGAAAGCGGATTACCTATTGGGAGAGAAACGCTACTTGGCGGCTTTACAGCAATACCAAAGCCTTTCCCATACGGTGCCGGACAGTGAGAAGCTCCTTCTGGCAAAACTCTATCACAATATGGGAACAGCGTGCGCGGCTATGTTTCTTTACGGTCAGGCGGCCGAATGGTTCCGGAAAGCCTATGAGACGGACGGCAAGCGGGAAGGCCTTGTGATGTATTTGGCGGCGCTGCGTATGGGGCAGCAGGAGAACGCATATATTGATTATATCGCGAAACATCCAGAGTATCACGATCTGTCTTTGGAGGTGGAGCGGATGGTGAAGCGGGCGGAAGGTTCTTTTGAGGGAACGGACGAAAACAGGATGTTAGTGACCTATCAGGTGATGAAGGACGAGGGGGCGGGCGCGCTTGGCAGTTCGACTCCTTATTACGAGGAGATTGAGAAGCTGACTGCGGGGTTGAAGAGCAGTTACCGCAGAAGCATGAGTTAGAAAACGGGGAGGATAAAATGGGTTTACTGAAAAGACTGCTTGACAGATTTCGCAAAGATTATGACGACTACGACGAGGAAGAGTGGGAAGAGGAAGAGTCTCCCCGCGAGATCGATTTTAACAATAGGGAACAGCGAAACGACTACGTGCGAAACTGTCTGGAAAAGATGGGGGAGGCCACGAAGGAGCTAGAGAACCTGAACTTTGAGTACAATATGGTCACTTCCTATTTGAAGGATATGGAGGAGATCGAGGCGCTGCCGCCGGAGGAGAGCGAACAGCTCAAGGATTGTGCGAAGCGGGTATCCCTGCTGCAGGAGAGAAAAACCGATTTCATGGGACGGCCCCACCGGATTACGGATGAAAAGTACCGCATGGTGGAGCGCATGGAAGACCAGATGGACGAGGCCTTTGAGAAAATCGCCGATGCGGAAAATTATCAGGAGCTGATCCGCAAGGATTTAAGCCGTCTGGAAGGGGAAAAACACGCCTATCTCTATCGTAAAAACGAGGTGATGCGGCTGATTTCCGATACCAAGGGCATGGCGATTATCTGTGTGACGGCTCTCGGCCTGTGCGTGCTTTTGCTCTTGTTTTTACAATTCTTTTTGGAAATGGACACCCAGCTTGGTTATCTGCTCACGGCGGGGGTTGCGGCAGTGGTGATCACCATGATCTACGTCAAGCACATGGATGCGAGACGGGAGCTGAAACGGGTGGAGACGGGCATCAACAAGATTATTCTTTTGCAGAATAAAGTGAAGATCCGCTATGTGAACAACACCAATCTTCTCGAATACCTTTATATGAAGTACGGCGTGTCAAGCGGCAAAGAGCTGACCGAAATGTGGGAGAATTACAAGCTCGAGAAGGAGGAGCGGGAGAGATTCCGCCGGGCGGAGCTTGATCTGGATTACAACGAGCAGGAGCTTTTACAGATGCTGAAATGCTATCAGATACAAGACCCCGCGATCTGGCTGCACCAGACGGAGGCCATTCTGGAGCCGAAGGAAATGGTGGAAATCAGGCATAACCTGATCATCCGCAGACAGTCCTTGCGGCGGCGGATGGATTATAATAAAGAAGTGGTGGCGGGTACTTCCCAGAAAGATATCAAGGCGCTTGTGGAAAAATACCCGAAGTATGCAAAAGAGATCATGCAAACGGTGGAAGAGTACGAAAAGAAATTCAATGCCAAATAGAAAAGGCGGAAAGGAAGCAATATGAGTACAGACAGATATGTAAGTCCCTTATCGGAGCGGTATGCGAGTAAGGAAATGCAGTATATTTTTTCTCCCGATATGAAATTCCGGACATGGCGGCGGCTGTGGATTGCGCTGGCGGAGACGGAAATGGAGCTGGGCCTTTCCCAGAACGGAAAGCCGGTGATCACGCAGGAGCAGATCGACGAGTTAAAAAGCCATGCGGAGGATATCAACTACGACGTGGCAAAGGCAAGGGAAAAAGAAGTGCGCCACGACGTGATGAGCCATGTCTACGCTTACGGGCAGCAGTGCCCTAAAGCGGCGGGCATCATTCATCTGGGGGCGACCTCCTGCTATGTGGGCGATAATACGGACATCATTGTGATGCGGGAAGCCCTTATGCTGGTGAAAAAGAAGCTGGTCAATGTGATCGCGGAGCTTGCGAAGTTTGCGGACGAATATAAGGCGCTCCCTACGCTGGCATTTACCCATTTCCAGCCGGCCCAGCCCACCACCGTAGGCAAGCGGGCCACCCTTTGGGCGCAGGAATTCTGCATGGATTTGGAGGATCTGGATTATGTGTTGGGGAGCCTCAAGCTGTTAGGCTCCAAGGGGACGACGGGAACACAGGCTTCCTTTTTAGAGCTTTTTGAGGGAGATCAGGAGACCATTGATCAGATCGACCCTATGATTGCGGGGAAGATGGGCTTTGAGAAATGCTATCCGGTTTCCGGGCAGACCTATTCCCGCAAGGTGGATACGAGGGTTTGCAACATACTGGCGGGCATCGCATCTTCCGCCCACAAAATGTCCAATGACATTCGTCTGTTACAGCATTTGAAGGAGGTGGAGGAGCCTTTCGAGAAGAGCCAGATCGGTTCCTCGGCCATGGCCTATAAGAGAAACCCCATGCGCAGCGAGCGTATCGCCTCTCTTGCGCGTTTCGTGATGGTGGACGCCTTAAACCCGGCGATCACCGCCTCCGTCCAGTGGTTTGAGCGGACGCTTGACGATTCCGCGAACAAGCGGCTCTCGATACCCGAAGCGTTTCTGGCAGTGGACGGGATTCTCGATCTTTGCCTGAACGTGGTGGACGGTCTTGTGGTATACGATAAGGTGATCACAAAACGGCTGATGAGCGAGCTGCCTTTCATGGCGACGGAAAATATTATGATGGATGCGGTCAAGATGGGCGGCAACAGGCAGGAGCTGCACGAGAAGATCAGGGAGCTTTCCATGATTGCCGGTGCAAACGTGAAGCGGGAAGGGAAGGAAAACAACCTCCTTTCGCTGATTGCGGCGGACCCGGCTTTCAATATGAGCGCGGAGGATCTGGAAAAAACCATGGACCCGTCAAAGTACGTGGGACGCGCGCCTTTGCAGGTAGAGAAGTTCTTGAAGGAAGTGGCAGAGCCGGTTTTGCGGGAAAACAAAGAGCTTTTGGGTGTGAAAGCGGAAATCACGGTGTAAGCGGAAAAAAGTAAATGATAATAAAGAAGGTTATTTTATGGAAATAGAGCAGGACTTTGAAAAGACAGCGATGCAGGTGTCTACGGTCAGTATTGCGGCCAATTTCGTGCTGACGGTTTTTAAGCTGGCGGCGGGTATCCTAGCCCATTCGGGAGCGATGATTTCCGACGCGATTCATTCGGCGTCGGATGTATTCAGCACTGTGGTGGTGATGATCGGCATTCGGATATCCAGAAAGGCTTCCGATAAAGACCATCCTTATGGACATGAACGGCTGGAGTGCGTGGCGGCTATTGTGCTGGCCACCATTCTTGCCTTTACCGGTCTGGGAATCGGCTATACGGCGCTCGGACAGATTGTGGGCGGCGGTTACGAAGGTTTGACGGTGCCGGGCCGGCTTGCCCTTGTGGCGGCGGTAGTTTCCATTCTGGTGAAGGAAGGGATGTACCAGTATACAAAAATATGCGCGAAGCGGATCGATTCCAGCGCCTTGATGGCGGACGCATGGCATCACCGTTCGGACGCTTTGTCCTCCGTGGGCGCACTGATCGGTATCGGCGGCGCAAGGCTGGGCTTTCCGCTCTTAGATCCCATAGCCAGCGTGGTGATCTGTGTCTTTATTGAAAAGGCGGCCTACGATATTTTTATGGATGCGGTGGATAAGATGGTAGATAAAGCCTGCGACGAGGAGACGGAGCGGGAGCTTGCGCAGTGCGCCATGGAACAGGAGGGAGTGCTTGGCGTGGATCTCCTGCACACCCGCGTTTTTGGTAATAAAATCTATGTGGATATTGAAATCCGGGCCGACGGGGACGAGACGCTGCGCAAGGCCCACGCCATCGCGGAGCGGGTTCACGATTCTATCGAGAAAAACTTTCCGCGGGTAAAGCATATTATGGTGCACGTCAATCCGGGAAGTCCAAGAAAGCCTTGACAGGGGCGGCTAGTTTTCGGGAAAGGCGGGCGCGCTATGCAATTTCTTGACACATTGGCAAAATTGTAATATTGTATCTTTAGTGCCACGCCGTATGGGAGGACGGGTAGTATGGTAAATTTAGTCGTCATGTTAGAGGCGTTTGGAATATGCCTGACTATCATAGCCCTGCTCCTTCTGTTGAACGGGGATGGAGCCAAAGAGCAGAAGCTGCTGATTATTATTATGTGCGGCGCGTTGGTACAGAATGTGGGTTATCTGCTGGAACTGGCTGCGCCCTCGCTGGATGCGGCCATGACCGCGTTGATTGTGGAAAATGTGGGCTATTCTTTTGTTCCGCTGTGTTATTGCTGGTTTATTTATATCTATTGCTATATCGCTCCGCCGAAAACATTCTTGAGGATTCTTGGCGTAATTAATTTTATTGCGGCGGTTTCGGCGTCTTTTAACTGGTATGGCCTTGTCTATCAGGAGGTCCGATGGGTGGCGGAACCGGATGGATTTTATCATATCAGCATTACTTATGGTCCATTGTATGCGGTTTTTCTGTTGAGCCGCATTCTCATTCCATATGCTCTTTGTATTTATACGCTAGGAAAAGCGATTCACGAACGGTCGGACCAGCAGGTCAACCGCCAGTATTGGATGATTCTTGGCATATCGACCCTGCCGGTTATGATTCTGATTGCTTATGTCTGTAAAATTGTGAATGTGATTGACCTTACGCCAGTGTCGTTAGCCATATCCATGTCTTTGGTGGTAATTATGATCTGGGGGCGGCGCAATTACGACTTTCGCCATCTGGCGGCGGAAAAGGTATTGGAAAGCATGGGCGACGGCGTGATCGCGCTGGACGATCAGGACCGGATTGTCAGCTATAACAGGGCGGCCGCAGAGATTTTCACCCGTCTGCCGGCCCATAAACCGGGAGAGAATATTCATGTGGTTGAGGATTTTCGGGAGGAAATCCTTAACGAAAACATTCCCCAGAGTTTTTCGATCAATGGACAGCATTATGAGAGCCACAGCAAACATATCGTT
This sequence comes from uncultured Lachnospiraceae bacterium, assembly GCA_947243855.1. Taxonomy (GTDB): domain Bacteria; phylum Bacillota; class Clostridia; order Lachnospirales; family Lachnospiraceae; genus UBA3282. Next base: position 15,399 of record CAMXIK010000022.1, read on the forward strand.
GATGAAAACGGCCGAAAACAAGGCAGCGTTATTCTGATTCTGGATATGACGGATATCAGGGCCTATATCGACGAGATTAAGCGCGTGCGGCAGCAGGCGGAGAAAGCCAGCATTGCAAAGAGCGAGTTCCTTGCCAACATGTCCCACGAGATACGCACGCCCATGAACGCCATTATCGGGTTGAACGATATTATTATGGAGGACTGCGAGGACACGGAGATTTACGGTCATGCAAAGGATGTGCAGTCTGCGGCCAAAAATCTGCTGGCGATTATCAATGACATTTTGGATTTGTCTAAGGTTGAGGCGGGCAAAATGGAATTGGTGTACGGGAATTATTATTTGAAGACAGTGGCCGATGAGATCGTCGGCATGATGGATATGGCGGCTTCCCAGAAGGGGCTGATTCTCAAGTACGAGTGCGACGAGACAATTCCCTGCCGTTACAATGGCGACGACGGCAGAATCAAACAGATTTTGATCAATATTTTAAGCAATGCCATTAAATTTACGTCGAAAGGGTATGTGCGCGTCTATATTATCGGAAAGCCGGGAAAGAGCGCGGACGAAGAACTGCTTACCTTTCATGTGGAGGATACCGGCTGCGGCATCCGGGAGGAAGACCTTGGCAAGATCTTTGAAGATTTCAGGCAGGTGGATTCCAAGAGAAACCGAAGCGCGGAGGGCACCGGGCTTGGACTTGCTATTGTGAAGCATCTGGTAGAATTGATGAAGGGCAGCATCGAGGTGGAGAGCGCCTACGGAAAGGGAACCACGGTTACGATCACGATTCCCCAGAAAATTGTCGATCGACATTCGATTGCAGAAATGCCGGAGCGGCCGCAGTCGGAGCAGAGCGTTACGGATTTCTTTACCGCGCCTGGTATGAAAGTGCTCATTGTGGATGATAATGTGATTAACCGCAAGGTGGCCAGAAGCTTTTTGAAAAATTATGGTTTTGACTTGACCGAGGCGGAAAGCGGCGCGGAGGCGATTGAGTTGGTACGCGCCGAAAGATATGATATCATATTTATGGATCATATGATGCCCGGCATGGACGGAATCGAGGCGGCGGAGATTATCCGCAGGGACTGCGGCGAAAACGGAGAGGCCCCGGTTATGGTCGCCTTGACAGCCAATGCGATGGAAGGGATGCGGGAGCATTTCCTTTCCCACGGTTTTCAGGATTTTATCGCCAAGCCTCTTGACAGAAGCGAGCTGAACCAGCTTTTGCTGCGCTGGGTGCCGGAAAAGTATAGGCAGTCCGAGAACAGGGAAGAGGAAGCGGAGCCTTTCGATCCGGTGGCGGTGCAGATCGAAGGGGTGGATATGGACGCCGCCATGGAGTATTTTTCCGGCGATGAGGAGACTTTTATCGATTTGCTGGAGATTTACTGTGTGGACGGAAAGCATAAGATAAAACTTTTGAACGAGTTGGTGGAATCGGATATTCTACGCTATCAGATCGAGGTGCACGGCTTAAAAAGCGCGTCCGCCAATATCGGGGCCATGAAAGTTTCCGCGATGGCCCGCGAGCATGAGAACGCAGCGGCGCAGGGGAACATGGAATTTATTTCGGAGCAGTTTCCGCTGCTCTTGGGAGAGTATGAAACGCTGTTGGAAAATATCGGACAGTTTCTGGAACGGCGAAAACAGGAAAGGGAGAATAAAGAAAAGCTCCCGGCCATGCCGATAGAAGAATTAAGGGAACAGACTGCGCAGGCGTTGGAAAATTTGAGGCATTTCCAATCGCGGCAATGCGCGGAAAAAGTGGAAATGCTGTTACAGCATGAATTGCCGGAGAATGTGTGTGAGCGTCTTTTGCAGATTCGGGAACAATTGAAGTTATATGAGGATGACAATGCGGAGGAACTGCTTGGTCAGCTTCTGGGCATACTGAAAAAGGAGGAAGAAGGCAAATGAGTCAAACGGAAGGTGGGAATGCCAAAAAGTGCATTTTAGCGGTGGACGACAATGCCATTGTTTTAACGCGGATATCGGATACCCTCAGTAATGATTATGAGGTGGTTACCGTCAATTCGGGAATGCGGGCTTTGCGGTATCTGAAAGAGGAGAAGCCGGATTTGATTTTGATGGATATTAAGATGGCGCAGATGGACGGCATTGAGACGCTGCGGAAAATCCGTTCCATGGAAGACCGGGAGGACATACCGGTGATTATGCTGACCGGTGTGGAGGATAAGGACGTTGTTGTGGAGAGCGCGAAGCTGGGAATTGACGATTACATATTGAAGCCATTTTATTCGGATGAGCTGCTAAAAAGAATCCGCCGGGTGATCGATCAGGAGGAAAAGGAACGCTGAGGCTTATGATGAGGAGTGTGAATTGGTAGAATGAATACGGCTATGACAAAGGAAGAGCTTGCTGGAATTCTGGATCAGGCTGTTCAGGATGTGACGGAGCGTACCGCCGGCGTGCGCCTGCAGCAGGGAAACCAGTCGCCGGGAGAGGATCTTTGTACGGTTCAGATTACCTTTGACAAGGGATTCCGCACCAGCCTTACCCTCTGTGCAGACACTGAATTGCTCTGCCGTATGGCCTGTAATTCCTTTCACGAGGAATCGGTTAGTCCCGAAGATCTGGAAGAGTTCAGCAAGGAATATTTTAACGTGCTCTGCGGGAGGATAGCGGGCGCTATGTATCAGGCGACGAAGATTCCGGCTCATTTCGACCCGCCGGAGTTTTATCACGGACGCTATGAACCGGAAGGGCGGGAAGTACAGTTTGTGCTTACCTATTCCGATGATTGCAGCGGGGGCGCGCAGCTCATTCACCATGTGCCCCGTTCTAATGAGGGTGGGGCTGATTGAGTGAAGTCTAAGAGAAGGGAGCAAATATAATGAGCAAACGAATTATGGTGGTGGACGATTCCCGGCTGGTCAGGGTTCAGTTGGGCGACGCCTTAGAGGGGACGGATTATGAGATCGCAGCATACTGCCGGAGTGGGGAGGATGCGATCGCGCAGTACGACGAAGTGAAGCCCGATCTGGTGACAATGGATATCATTATGCAGGGAATGGACGGATTGGACGCTACGGAACTGATTTTGAAGGAGCATCCGGACGCCAGAATCGTTATCGTTTCGTCCCTTGCCTATGACGATACGTTTGAGAGGGCGAAAGCCATTGGCGCGAAGGGGTTTGTCGATAAGCCGTTTCACCGGGAGAAGCTGGTCAAGGTGTTTGAGGAGGCGCTGGCTTAAAGGTAAGCGGCCTTTGCTTGAGAATAGGAAGCGGATATTTGCCGGTGCTGTTGCGCCGGCTTTTTTCGTGGGTTAAGAAAAAAGGATTGACAAACGATTAAATAAGTGCTTAAATGTTCATATAAAGAAACGCAGAAGAAAGGGAGAAACACCCATGACGAAAAAACAGAAAAAAGTCCTGAATAGAATTTTCATTTCAGCATTTTTGGTACTGATTTGCCAGTGCATTGGCATAAGCAATCCATATCTGCGGCTGGCGTTGTTTCTGATACCGTATTTGATTATCGGTTACGACATTTTGCGGAAAGCCTTTTTGGGCGTGATTCACGGAGAAGTTTTCGATGAAAACTTTTTAATGGCGGCAGCCACCGTGGGAGCGATTCTGCTTGGCGAATATTTGGAAGGCGTGGCCGTTATGCTGTTTTATCAGATTGGTGAGCTGTTCCAGAGCTACGCTGTGGGGAAGAGCCGCGGGAATATTGCCAAGCTGATGGATATCCGCCCAGACTATGCAAACGTGGAAGTGGACGGCCGTATCGAGCAGGTAGACCCTGACGAGGTGGAGATCGGTACGCTGATCATGGTACAGCCCGGCGAGAAGATTCCCATTGACGGCGTGATCGAGGAGGGGGAGGCTTCGTTGAACACCAGCGCGCTGACAGGAGAAAGCCTTCCGAGGCAGGTATCGAAAGGCGATGCGGTGATCAGCGGAAGCGTAAATATGTCCGGGCTTTTGAAGATCCGCACGACCAAAGAGTTTGGCGAATCCACGGTTTCCAAAATTTTGGAACTGGTGGAAAATTCCAGTATGAAGAAATCCCGGTCTGAAAATTTTATCACCCGCTTTGCCAGATATTATACGCCGGCAGTTTGTTACGGCGCGCTGGCGCTGGCCATTCTGCCGCCGGTTCTTTGTCTGGTTTTTGGCTACGAACCGAATTGGCCGATGTGGCTGACAAGAGCATTGACTACTTTAGTCATAAGTTGCCCCTGCGCCCTTGTGATTTCGATTCCCCTCAGTTTCTTTGGAGGAATCGGCGGCGCTTCCGCACAGGGCATTTTGGTAAAGGGTTCCAATTATTTAGAGGCCCTTGCTGAGACGAAGTATGTGGTATGTGATAAGACGGGGACATTGACCAAGGGAGTTTTCGCGGTGACGCGTATGGAAGCGGAGGAAGGATTCACACAGGAGGAGCTTCTTCGCTATGCGGCCTTTGCGGAGAGTTATTCGAGCCATCCGATCAGTAAGAGTTTGCGGGAAGCCTATGGACAGGAGATTGACACAGGCTGCGTGAAGGACGTGGAGGAGATCGGCGGCCACGGCGTCTGCGCGCACGTGGACGGGCGATTGGTGGCGGCCGGCAACCGCAGGCTGATGGAAAAATATCAGATTACGCCGAGAGAGAGGAAGGAAGCGGGTACACAGGTGCATGTGGCGGTGGACGGCGTTTATGCGGGATGTATTTTGATTTCCGATGTGGTGAAGCCCGGCGCGGGGGAAGCGCTGGCAGCCTTGAAGAGGGCCGGTGTACGGAAAATAGTTATGTTAACCGGAGATGCCGAGGCAGCGGCGCAGAGCGTAGCGGCGGAACTTGGCGTGGACGAGGTAAGGAGCGAACTTCTGCCGGCGGATAAGGTGGCGGAGGTGGAACGGCTTCTTTCTGAAAAAGGAAAGAAGGAGAAACTGGCCTTCGTGGGGGACGGCATCAACGATGCGCCGGTACTGTCCCGGGCTGATCTGGGGATCGCCATGGGCGCGCTTGGGTCCGACGCGGCCATCGAGGCGGCGGATATCGTGCTGATGGACGACGATCCGTTAAAGATCGCGCTTGCCATGCAGATTTCGAGAAAAACCCTTAGGATTGTGCACCAGAATATTGTGTTTGCGCTGGCGGTGAAACTGGCCTGTCTGCTGTTTGGCGCGGTCGGACTGGTAGGCATGTGGTGGGCTATTTTTGCGGATGTGGGGGTTATGATACTGGCTGTGTTGAACGCTGCGAGGGCGCTTGCGGTTAGGCGGATGGGGAAGTTGGGCGACGATTTGTAACAAAATTGTAATATTTATTAAAAAAGAGTATGTCTTTCTTGCGCAATATGTGATAGAATAGAAAAAGTGAGTGGAGGTGACCTTATTTATGAGCACAGATTTGCGCAAGAGAAAGATCACTTATACGATAATACTGACTTCCGATTCTCCAAAAGCTGATGCACGGGGAATGCACATTAAGACGGGCGCGTTGGCGGCGGTCTCTTTTGTGTTGTTTGTGGCTATTATCTGTTACGCGGTGTACGTTACGATCACCATGGCCGGGTCTAGGGACCGAAACGCCAGACAGTTGGAACAGCTTGTCCAGATGAAAGAGGAAAACGAAACGCTGACAACAGAAAAAGAGTCGCTTGAAAGCAAAGTGTCGTCGTTGGAGGAGACTCTTGCCCGGAAGGAAGAACAGGAACACGAACTGGTAGCAGCCCATGAGGAGAACTACATACCGAAGGGGTTCCCCATGAGCGGCGCGGCGCAGATTAAAGAGGAGGATGCGGCGGCGCAGGAAGGGGATGCACAGGAGCAGGATGACGGCGGCTTGAAGGTCGAGGCAAAGGCTGAGTGGAAGGAGCTGATTTTCACGTCCGCGGAAGGTACTAAGGTGGTGGCTACCGCCCCCGGCACGGTAAAGGAGGTCCGGGAAGCGGAGGGAGAAGTCAGTTACGTCATCATTGATCATGGAAACGGCTATATCACCACTTACCGCAATTTGGGCAGTCCCATTGTGGAGGAGGGCAGTCAGGTTGTGAAAGGCAGCGCGCTTTTCCTTGTGGGAGAAGGAAATACAGAGACTGGTTACAGCATCCGCAAGGATGACGAATATATGGACCCGCTCGAATTAATTGAGATCAAAGGATAGGGAGGATATTATGTTGGGAAAAAAGACAGCAGAACAGATTAATGCAAAAATCAGCAGTATTATAGGCTCTGATATGGTAGTGGACGGCGATATCCGCGCCAAGGAGGCTGTGCGCGTAGAAGGCAGCGTGACTGGCGATGTGGAGACGGAGGGCGCCCTGATTATCAGCGCCAGCGGTAAGGTAAAAGGAAATGTGAAGGGCAGCAGCATTATCATCGGCGGTTCACTGGAGGGCGATCTGACTTCCGGCGGCAGAACCGAGGTGGTTTCCACTGGTAAGGTGATCGGCAACATCCGCACCAAGAGTCTGGTTGTGGATGAAAATGCAGTTTTCCAGGGACAGTGTACCATGAACGCGGAGGGGATTTCTTCAACTGCCCAGAATACGCCTGAAAAAACAGAAGAGACGAAGGAAGAGCAGGATTCCCAAAAGGACAACAATAACGGCAATAATAAATGGAATAAGAGATAGGGAAAAGTGGATCAGATATCTTTATTTGACAGGGAAATGCCACAGCCTCTGGCGGCCAAGCTGCGGCCTTCGACCCTTGAGGAATGCGTGGGACAGGGCCATCTGCTGGGACCGGGAAAGGTACTTCGGAGACTGATCGAACAGGATCAGATCTCTTCGATGATTTTCTGGGGGCCGCCCGGTGTGGGCAAGACGACTCTGGCAAGAATCATTGCCAATAAGACGAAATCGTCCTTTATTGATTTTTCCGCAGTGACAAGCGGTATCAAAGAAATACGCACGGTCATGGAACAGGCGGAAAAGAACAGACAGTACGGCGTCAGGACGATTTTGTTTGTGGACGAGATCCATCGTTTTAATAAGGCGCAGCAGGATGCCTTTCTGCCTTACGTGGAGAAGGGCAGTATTATTTTGATCGGTGCAACGACTGAAAATCCGTCTTTTGAGATCAACAGCGCTCTTTTGTCCCGCTGTAAGGTGTTTGTCTTACAGGCCCTTACGACGCAGGAGATCAAGGAGCTGCTGGCTCATGCCCTGAAAGACCAGAGAGGGTTTGGCGCTCAGACAGTGCGGATCGACGACGAGCTTTTGGAAACCATAGCGGTCTTCGCCAACGGCGACGCTAGAAACGCCCTCTCTACGCTGGAGATGGTGGTGTTAAACGGCGAAATGGACGCAGAGGGCGCCGTCACGGTGACCAAAGAGACGCTGGAGCAGTGCACCATGCGCAAATCCCTTTTGTACGATAAGAAGGGGGAGGAGCACTATAACCTTATTTCCGCCCTGCATAAGTCCATGCGCAATTCCGACCCGGATGCGGCGGTCTATTGGCTGGCCCGCATGTTGGAGGCGGGGGAAGATCCCCTCTATGTGGCCAGACGGGTGGTGCGGTTTGCCAGTGAGGATGTGGGATTGGCTGATCCCCGGGCATTGCAGATTGCGGTGGCGGCTTATCAGGCCTGCCATTTTCTGGGGATGCCCGAGTGCAACGTGCATTTGACGCAGGCCGTGGTCTATGTGGCGCTTGCGCCCAAGTCGAACGCCATGGAGGTGTCCTACAATGAGGCGAAAGCGGACGCCGTAAACGATCTGGCGGAACCGGTGCCTCTTGTGATCCGGAACGGGGTTACGGGCCTGATGAGAGATTTGGAGTACGGAAAGGGTTACCAGTACGCCCATGATACGCAGGAGAAGCTGACCAATATGCAGTGCCTGCCGGACGCTCTTTTGGGGCGGGAGTATTACCGGCCCGCAGGTATGGGCGAGGAGGCCGCTCTGAAAAAGAGGCTGGAAGAAATCAAGGCGTGGAAAAGAGCGCATGCTGTTGACGGGCAAAACCCGTGAGGCTGAGTTGTTGACGCAGGGCGCGTTTTGCTTTATACTTAGAAAGTAAGAAACAGGAGTCGGTTTTTTACAACCGGCTCTTTGCATGTGCAGATTCACAGATCAAGGAGGAATCAATTATGGTAAAGGCTGTAGTGGGCGCTAATTGGGGCGACGAGGGCAAGGGAAAGATCACAGATATGCTTGCTGAGAAAGCGGATATTATCGTGCGCTTTCAGGGAGGAGCGAACGCGGGTCACACGATTGTGAATAATTATGGGAAATTTGCCCTACATACGCTGCCGTCAGGTGTGTTTTACGGGCATACCACCAGCGTGATTGGCAATGGCGTTGCGCTTAATATTCCGATTTTGATCGACGAGATCAAATCCATTACGGACAGAAATGTGCCGATGCCCAAAATTCTGGTGTCGGAGCGCTGCCAAATTGTAATGCCTTATCATATTTTATTTGATCAGTACGAGGAAGAGAGACTTGGAGGCAAGTCCTTCGGTTCTACGAAGTCGGGGATCGCCCCCTTTTATTCTGACAAGTATGCTAAGATCGGTTTTCAGGTCAGCGAGCTTTTCGACGAGGAGAGTCTGAAAGAAAAGCTGGGCAGGGTCTGCGAGACGAAGAATGTTCTTTTGGAGCATTTATATCAGAAACCGAAGCTGAATCCGGATGAACTGTTTGCAACTATGATGGATTACAGGGAAAAGATCGCTCCCTATGTGTGCGATGTATCCGCTTATCTGGATCAGGCTTTAAAGGACGGCAAGACCGTTCTTTTGGAGGGACAGCTTGGAACCTTGAAAGACCCTGATCACGGTATTTATCCGATGGTGACCTCTTCTTCCACACTGGCGGCCTACGGCGCCATCGGCGCGGGGATTCCGCCTTATGAGATCAAACAGGTGATCACGGTCTGTAAGGCGTATTCGTCTTCCGTGGGCGCAGGCGCGTTTGTGTCGGAGCTTTTCGGGGATGAGGCGGATGAATTGAGAAGGCGCGGCGGCGACGGCGGCGAGTTCGGCGCGACCACGGGGCGGCCCAGAAGGGTAGGCTGGTTTGACTGCGTGGCTTCCAAATACGGATGCCGTCTGCAGGGAACCACCGATGTAGCGTTCACGGTGCTGGACGTACTGGGATATTTGGATGAGATTCCCGTCTGTGTGGGTTATGAAATAGACGGTGAAGTGACTACGGATTTCCCTGTGACTTATAAGTTGGAGAAGGCGAAGCCGGTACTCAAAAAGCTTCCCGGCTGGAAGTGCGAGACACGCGGTATCAGAAAGTATGAGGAGCTTCCGGAAAACTGCCGCAAGTATGTGGAGTTTATTGAGGAGCAGATTGGGTATCCTATTACTATGGTGTCAAACGGCCCCGGTAGAGAAGATATTATTTACAGAGAAAGCCCGTTGAAAAAGTAAGATGGGTGCAGAGAAAGGGCAGCGGGGTAATTTCCGCTGCCTTATCTGACTGGCAGCAAACAATGAGACGTTTCGGAATGGAGGGATGCTTTTATGTTACTGGAAAATAAGGTTGCGGTTGTGACAGGCGGAAGCAGGGGAATCGGTTATGCGACCGTGGAGGCGTTTTTGCAGGAGGGCGCGAAAGTTGTGCTCTGCGCAAGCCGCAAGGAAACGGCGGATCAGGCGGTGGCAAAATTGAAGGAGGAGTATCCGAATGCAGAGGTAGAGGGAATTTTCCCGAATCTGTCCGATTATGCGGCGGTGAAGGAAGCTTTCGACGGCATTGCGAAAAAGTATGGGAGAATAGATATTCTGGTCAACAATGCAGGCGTGTCGGAGAGTACGCCCTTTACCGATTACACGGATGAGACGTTTGACAAGGTGATGGACTTAAATATCAAGGGTGTGTTCAATTGTTCCAAGGCGGCGAGCGGGTATATGATGGCGGCGGGCAGCGGCGTGATCTTAAACACCTCCTCTATGGTGAGCGTGTACGGGCAGCCAGCGGGCATCGCGTATCCCACATCCAAGTTTGCAGTGAACGGCTTTACTTTGTCTCTGGCGAGAGAGCTTGGGCCGAAGGGAATCCGGGTCAACGCGGTGGCTCCGGGGATCACTTACACGGATATGATGCGCAAGGTGCCCAAAGAAGTGATCGATCCCATGATCGCGCAGATCCCGCTTCGGAGGATGGGACAGCCGGAGGATATCGCCAACGCCTTTGTCTTTCTGGCGTCAGACAGGGCTTCCTATATCAGCGGCGAGGTGCTGCATGTGGATGGGCTGGCAAGGTGCTGAGTGGTTTGATTTATGTAAACCTAATGAGAGGGAACGGCTTGCTGGCTGGAATAAATGAAATGAGTTATGTAAACTAATGAGAGAGCATGATGATATAGAATGGAGGCAATATGATTACCACACTGATTTTTGATATCGGAAATGTACTTGCGGACTTCGTTTGGGAGGATCATTTTCGGAGTTTTGGATTTTCAGACGAGATTTTTGAGCGTCTTGCAAAGGCTACCGTAAAAAATGATCTGTGGAATGAGTTTGACAGAGGCGTCATGAGCGACGAGGAGCTTTTACAGGGTTTTATTGACAACGATCCCGAAATCGAGAAGGAGATCAGGATGGCTTTGGCGGATAAGGGTCCGATGGTCAGAAAAAACGACTATGCGATTCCTTGGATTGAAGGCTTGAAGAGCAAGGGCTACCGCTGCCTGTACTTGTCGAATTTTTCTGGAAAGGCGCACAGGGAATGTGCGCCAGCCCTTGATTTTCTTCCCCATATGGACGGCGGCATCCTCTCCTATCAGGATAAGATCATCAAGCCTATGCCGGAGATTTACCAGCTTCTGATCGACCGGTATCAGTTAAAGCCGGAAGAATGCGTTTTCTTGGACGATACGCCGAGAAATCTTGAGGGCGCGGAGAAGTTCGGCATACATACGATTCATTTTCAGAATCAGGCGCAGGCTATTGAGGAGCTTAAGAAGCTGGGGGTGGAAGCGTAAGACGGGATATGACCCTTACGTCAATACCTTAAATTATTTTGTGGATATTTATGTGCCGGAGGACATACGGGATTTATTTTAGGCGCCTTTTATTTTGAAACAATTATAGTATCCTGTCCTGTCTGTAAATTATGCTTTATATGTTTCAGGAGTGTATGCTGTATTTGTCCCTTTGTGTAATCCGTTCGGTCTATCGGGAAAAAACTGCGGCAGAAATATGTCCCGTTTTTAGATTGATCTAAGAATAGAAGAGAGAGGCTAAGAAGCTTTCAAGATAAGGCAGTGTATTGACTCGCTCTTGTATTTGGGGGAAAAACTGGCTTTTTGTAAGTGTGTTGTATGTAATTTTGCCATGGAGAGTTTGATGAAAAACGGTGTTTCGATTTGCTCTGGCAATATGAAGGTCTTTTAATTTGTGCAATCCGGCAAGATGATGGAAGTCTGTTTTGGAAAAACCTAAAACAATTTTATGTAGTTTTCCCTTTCGGCCAAGAGTGAAATGATATTCATAGTTTATGAGCGCTTGATAATTGACAGCACATTTCATTAGTAAGTCCATAATAGAGGTGTCCTTTAGAAAATCAGAATAGTAGTGACAGATATACAGATTTGAGAAACCCCGCCGCGTGGCGGGGTTTCTGTGAGCATTTTCTTTCAGCCTGTTAGCCTGAGCCGGTTTGGGGTTTCATTGCACAACCCCTCTCGCAAACTCCATAAGGCAATGCTTTCCGGCGCACTCCCTTACTTCAACGTTTTGACAGACATACATTGCTGCCTGTCTTGTAATAGTATTATATGCAAGGCTTAAAAAAATGTCAATTAAAAAACGTAATTTTCTGACCGAATTTTATAGATTATTTTGCCAGTAATTCCTCCGCCAGCGCCTCGATCTGCGCAATGTTTTCTTCATTCAAGGCGGAGCGGATCTGCACAGTGTTTTCTGCAAAGGTAATATCTTTGCAAGCTTCCAGCTTTGCCCGCATGGCCTTTGCCGCCATGGGCGCCCAAGAACCGTTTTCCATTAAGGCAACGGTGCGCTTCTGGTAGTTGCGCTCCGCCAGTTCATGGATAAACTCCCGCATAAATGGAAACATATCCGTATTGTAGGTGGTGGTGGCGAGAACTAATTTGCCGTAGCGGAAAGCGTCCTCTACGCATTCCGCCATATCCTCCCGGGCAAGGTCTGCAACAACCACTTTCGGACAGCCCTTGGCGGTCAGTTTTTCCGCGAGAAGTTCGGCGGCCGCCTTGGTGTGGCCGTAGACGGACGTGTAGGCGATCATAACGCCCTCCGACTCTACGCCGTAGGACGACCAAGTCTGGTATAAGTTTACATAATATTCCAAATTCTCTTTTAAAATCGGGCCGTGCAGAGGGCAGATCGTTTGAATATCGAGAGCAGCCGCTTTTTTAAGGAGGTTCTGTACCTGCATTCCATATTTCCCGACAATACCGAAGTAATAGCGGCGCGCTTCGCATGCCCAATCTTCCTCGGCATCCAAAGCGCCAAATTTGCCGAAGCCGTCTGCGGAGAAGAGCACCTTGTCTTTTGTGTCATAGGTCACCATGACTTCGGGCCAATGTACCATCGGTGCGGCTACAAACTGTAAGGTGTGCGCGCCGAGATTTAAGGTTTCGCCTTCCTTAATGATCTGCCGCCTGTCGGCGTAGTCCGTTCCGAAAAACTGTTTCATCATGGTGAAGGCGGGAGCGGAAGCGACGATCACCGCGTTTGGATAAGTTTTAATAAACGCCTCAATGCTGGCGGAGTGATCTGGTTCCATATGCTGAACAATGAGGTAATCCGGGGTGCGCTCACCCAGTACGCCTTTTAGGTTTTCCAACCATTCTTCTTCAAAATGGGTATCTACTGTGTCCATCACGGCGGTTTTGTCGTCGATGATGACATAGGAATTGTACGCCATACCGTTTTCCACGATGTACTGGCCTTCAAAAAGATCAATGTCGTGATCGTTCACGCCTATGTATTTGATGTCGTCTGTGATTTGCATTGTTTGTCTCCTTTTCGTTTGATTTTCTTTCCAAAAGATTATATCATAAATTGTATGATAAAGCGAAACGTATTAAAAAAAGAATACTGTCCGAAACAGATTCCTCAAAAAATAAAAAATCTTTTGTTGTTCGCAGCAGGCGTGGGTGTCGGCGCCCTTTTGCTGTGCGGAATATCTGCATGGCGGAATCAGGCAGATACGGCGCAGGAGGAAGATACGGAAATCGCGGTGGACTATCCCTTTTCTCACAGCGAGGAGGGATGGTCGCTGGTTTTGCGGGAGAGCGGAGGGGAAGACGCGCAGGCCGGGGATTCTGTAAGACGGCGCTTTTGTCTGTATGATGAGAAAGGGGAGCTTTTGCAGGAGTTTCCTTGCGGCGTTGCGGCGGAAGATTTGATTTTTCGGTTTGACGTTTTGTTTGATTATAATAAGGATTTGGCAGTCTTTCCGTCGGACGCGCCGGAGACGGGAGCGGAGGGGCTTTGTTTTCAGTGGGAACGTGAGAAGCAGAGATTTGTTGAGGAACCCGTGGCGATCCCGTGGTATCAGGAAGGCTCTGTCTGGGACGGGGCGTTTTTGGTATGTAGTGTGAGGGAGGACGGCGAAGAAGAAAATGGGGAGACCAAGGCGATCTGCAGAATCCATGAGGGACTTCGGCGCGTGGTGGAGCTTCGCAGATGGACAGTGCGCAGGGATGCGGCGACGGGAGAAGAAAGCCTTTGTATCAGGGACTGTCTGGAAGGACAGGATATCTACACGGGGAAAGTGATCAGATATGATACCGGCGGTCTAAAGAATGAGAAATATTATCAATATTTGTTTTGGGAAGGACTTGAAAAATTTTGGGATGATGAGAATGACAGTCCGATTCGGATTCAAAATGAACATTTGGAGCAGATAGAGTATGAGGATAAAAAGACGTTTCTTGCAGCTTACGGTTTTGCGGCGGCAGAACCGTTTTACGAATACTATGACCGGTTTCAAAATCTGATCATGGAGTTATATTTTGATCCGCAGACAGGACGGGGCTGCGGCATCTGCTATTATTATCATTTTAATGACAAGCTTGAGAAAAGAGCCACCCGTGATGGATTTGCATTTGAGGAAGTGGAAATCGGCGTATGGGAACCGCAGGATGGGTTTTCAAAGCGGACTGTTATCGGAGATGATGTCAGTAAATCGGCGTCGGGTTACAGAGAAATTTATGAGTATACGGATGACGGCAAGATATCTTCCTTTGAAGCGAGGGGAATGGATTTAGTTGATAGGGTACCGATGGAAGTAAGTCTGCTTTCTTTGGATTATAGTTACCGCGATGACGGGACGCTGTATCATAGAGAATACCATCATTATGCCAAATTCTTTGGCAGCAACAGTCAATCGGAGGACGGCGATTATGATGAACAGGGCAGACTTGTCTATCAATACAGTTATATCACGCATGGTGCGATAGACGAATATTACATATATAAAGGAAATCGTATGGAGCCGCAATACCGCCTGCTTTTGGATTGGGGCGGTGGCGGCGTCTATGTGCAGATGATAGTGTATGACAGCGATGATTGATTAGAAAAAGAGGAGTTACATGATACAGTCCACGGATTTTTCTCAAGGAAAGGTCTGGCGCAGCATTGTCGCACAGTCCATTCCGCTGATTCTGGCACAGCTTGTACAGCTTTTATATAATGTGGTAGACCGCATCTATATCGGACATCTGCCGGGCGCGGACAGCATGGCGCTGACCGGCATCGGTCTGGCGTTTCCATTGACGACGCTGATCGCGGCGCTTACGTTTCTGTTCGGGACGGGCGGCACGCCGCTTTTTTCGATTGCCAGAGGGGCGGGACTGGAAGAGCGGGCTGGAAAAATTTTGGGGAATACCTTTTCCCTTCTGCTTGGCACGTCGGTGGTAATGTTTTTACTCTGTTATCTGTTCCGCAGACCGATCCTCTATCTATTTGGCGCAAGCGACGCCTCCTACCTGTATGCCGACGCGTACCTGAGAATTTATCTGTGGGGAACAACCTTTACCATGCTGTCAACGGGACTGAACGGGTTTATCAATGCGCAGGGATTTCCACGCACGGGAATGATGACCACGCTTTTGGGCGCGCTGCTCAATCTGGCGCTCGATCCTGTTTTTATTTTCGGGTTGGATATGGGCGTCGGCGGCGCGGCGCTTGCCACAGTGATCAGTCAGGCGGTTTCCTGTATTTGGGTGCTGCGGTTTTTGACCGGGAAAAGGGCGCTGCTTCCGATAAAGAAGGAAAATCTACAGATAGAAGGAAAACTGGCGCGGGAAATTATGACGCTGGGAATGTCGGGATTTATTATGCAGGGAACAAACTGTCTGGTGCAGGTGGTCTGTAACGCCACTTTGAAGATTTATGGCGGCGATCTCTATGTGGGCGTGATGACGGTAATCAATTCCGCCAGAGAAATATTGGCTTTGCCGGTACAGGGCATTACCAGCGGCGCGCAGCCGGTGCTTGGATATAATTACGGCGCGAAGGCGTATGAGAGAGTGCGGCAGGGAATCCGTTTTACCGCTGCGCTGGGAATCCTGTATACGCTGTTGGCGTGGCTGTTGGTGTTTTTAAGTCCGCATTTGCTGTTGTCTATCTTTACGGAGGACGCGGCCATGATCGAAGCGGGAGTGGGCGCAATGCGGCTGTACTTTTTCGGCTTTTTCTTCATGGCCTTTCAGTTTACGGGGCAGTCTTCCTTTACGGCATTGGGAGACTCCCGCCATGCGATTTTTTTCTCCCTGCTTCGCAAGGCGGTGATTGTCGCGCCGCTGACTGTGCTTCTGCCGAAGATCGGGTTTGGCGTGGACGGGGTGTTTCTGGCGGAGCCGATTTCCAATGCCATCGGCGGGCTGGCTTGTTTCGTGACCATGTATGTTACGTTGTACCGGAAGCTGAAGGAGAAAGAAAAAGTCTGACATAATGGAAGAGTTTTGCAAGAAAGGAAGAAAATATGCGGGAAGAATTTAGCAGAACGGAAATGCTTTTGGGCGGGGAGGCTATGGACAAGCTTTCCCGTTCCCGCGTGGCCGTGTTCGGAATCGGCGGCGTGGGCGGTTATGTGTGCGAGGCGTTAGCGAGAAGCGGCGTGGGAGCGCTTGATTTGATCGACAAAGATAAAGTGGCGATCTCCAATCTCAACCGCCAGATTATCGCTACGCAGGAAACGGTGGGAAGAGAAAAAACCGACGTGATGCGGGAACGGATTCTTTCTATTAATCCGCAGGCTGTAGTGCGGGTTTCTCCCTTTTTTTTTCTGCCTGAAAATGCGGACAGCTTTCCTTTTTCCGAATACGATTATGTGGTGGACGCGGTGGACACGGTAACCGCGAAGATCGAGCTGGTGCTTCGGGCGCAGGCGGCGGGCGTGCCGGTGATCAGCAGTATGGGCGCGGGCAATAAGCTGGATGCCACGGCTTTTCGGGTGGCGGATCTTTATGAGACAAAAGTTTGTCCTCTTGCAAGGGTGATGCGCAGGGAATTGAAAAAGAGAAATGTGGCGCATTTGAAAGTGGTGTATTCCGAGGAAGAGCCGATTGTTTTGGCGGGGGATCAGCCTGAATGCGGGGTAGGGGAGGAGCCGCGCCGCCAGACGCCGGGAAGCGTGGCCTTCGTTCCTTCTGTGGCGGGCTTGATCATTGCTGGGGAGGTCGTAAAGGATTTGACATGTTGTGGTAAAGGAAGCAGGGGGTAAACGATATGGCAGGTGTGATCTCAGAAAGGGTGCAATTCATTGATGATGAAAACGCACCAAATTCCCATTTGCCGGATATAAAGTGGCAAAATGTGTGGCGATGAAGAAAAGGAAACTGCCTATCACACTTTCTGCTTATTCCCGGTCTGACTCCAGATATTTTTTACGGAAGACCAGCTTGCCCAGATGGAGAGAATATATCCTACAGCCAGATCCTTTACCACAGCTCCGATCAGCTCCGGCTCCTCTAACATTGCCGGAATCAGTGAAAATGCCTGTCCCAGCGTAATGGAGTATTCATGCAGTTCTCTGTACGCCGTGATTCCCAGAGATATAAACTCTGCACCGATGATTGCCAGAAAAGAAAGGATGATACAAATCACGATCCCCGTTTTCGACAGCTTCCCTCCCAGTATCCCGTAGCCTTTCATGCCGCAGAATACGATAGCATAGCCTGCAATTCCGGCGATAAATCCGATCTGGCCGATGACCACCCACAAAATCGTCCCAATTAAAATTCCAATCACTGCACCGATAATGCCCAAGGGCAGATTTTCTTTCCTCTCCCAATCGCCCGATCCCATGTTTTCCATTTGTGTACTCATGATTTTTCTCCTTGTAGTATTTACTCGCTATCCCTATTATATCCGCCGAACCAGCCCTTGGCAAGTCTAAGAATCCCAACTACATCCGCAAGTTCCCATCCAATGGGTATCGCTGCCCACCCGAAAAAGTATGTGGATATTGTTCACCTTTAGAAAAAAGCTGGAATGGTGAAAATAAGACGACCTCATCCTTCGTGGGAAACGATTTACGGAGAATGCGAATCATTCACTGAATCGTTGCTGTCTTGTGATGACTTTTTCATCAGAGTAAACGACCAGAGTAAAAGCCAGAGCAGAATCGGCAGACCGATGGTGGCGACAAGGCATCCGGCAAAGAGCCGTCCGGAGTCTCCGAGGTCTAAGCAGGCGACCACAAAGGCACCTATATACATGCCGGCCAGAAGGACGACGCAGACGAGCGCCGCGATCCGTTTCGGCGTTATTTTTTTATTTTCCTGTTTATCGTTTGGCTGAGACATTTGCGTCCGCTCCTTTTTCAGATATTTCTTGTAATTTACCATATTTTTCCCCAAAAAGAAAGCGGCGGAGGAAAGAAAGTCCTCTGATTGTATTTCCCGCATTTATATGGTAGAATAAGAACCGCTATACAACAGAAAAAACCGGGAATCGCAGTCGGAAATATGGAGAGTGTACGATGGACAGATCTGGGATGGAAAACGGTAAAAAAAGAAAAAAGAATCAAATTTATCACGCAGCCTACGCGCTTATGGCGGCTGTATTTTTGTTTATGATTATCTGGGCGGCAGTCTGCAATAGAGGGCAGTCGCCGACGGCGTTATTATCAGAAGGGAACGTGCCCTTTGACGAAGGCTGGCGGATGGAAGACGGCGTGGCGGCAGACATGGAGCATCTGCATGAAATGCCGTCTGTGGAGCCTTATCGGGAGCAGAGCGTATATCACAGTCTGCCTGATGATCTGGGAGAGGGAAAGTCCCTGTG
Organism: uncultured Lachnospiraceae bacterium; assembly: GCA_947243855.1. Taxonomy (GTDB): domain Bacteria; phylum Bacillota; class Clostridia; order Lachnospirales; family Lachnospiraceae; genus UBA3282. The sequence continues at coordinate 33,606 of CAMXIK010000022.1, forward strand.
TTTCCGCAGTAAAAATATCAGCTATCAGGTATATGTGGACGGTGAGCTTCGTTATGAACCGACGATCAGTGAGAGCCGTGTCTACAACCGCTCCCTCGGTACAAGGTGGAGTTATGTTCCTCTCTACAGGGAGGATGCGGGCGAATTGGTTGAGATACGTTTTCAGACCGTATACAAAGATGCGAGGGCATGTATCGATCATCTTGTGCTGGGGTCGGCTGCTGGGGAAATCACCGGCATTTTCACGGGAAAGGCAGTGGCTTTTTCTACTTGTCTATTGCTGCTGTTTGCGGGACTTTTATTGATCATTGCAGATATTCCGGCCAATCTGCAAATGGATAAGAACCATGAATTGTTGTATTTGGGACTGTTTGCCATCAGCATAGCCGTCTGGTGTCTGGCGGAGACGAACTTGCTGCAGTTTTATACGAATGACAGCAGGCTTTTGCAGATTGTGTCCTGCTGTTCGTTGATGATGATTCCCATTCCGCTTGTGCTTTATCTGGACGCGGCCTTCGGCTTTCAAAAGAAGTGGGTGGTTCCGATTGTCTGCGGGCTGTCCGTGGCGGAGTTTGCCATCTGCACGGTTCTTCATTTTACGGGAGGAAAGGATTATCATGAGACATTAACGCTTACTCATGTGATGCTGGCGATTTCGGCGGCGCTTCTGCTGTATGCGATTTTCAAGAATGCGCTTTCTACAAGGGAAAGCAAAGTGAGAAATGTCTATAAGGCGATACGGACCGTGGGTCTTATGGGGATTAGTTTTGCCACGGTGATAGATATTGTGAGATATTATCATGGACATAACAGCGATAGCGCCATGTTTGTGCGCATCGGTCTGCTGATTTTTATTTTGTGCTATGGAAGCGCCAGTCTGGAAAAAATGGTAAATGCGGTAAAGCTCGGCACAAAAGCGGAGTTTGTCAGCCAGCTTGCTTATCATGACGGTTTGACTGGCGTGGGAAACCGGACGGCTTTTCAGGAGCGGCTGGAAGAGCTGGAAGGGCAAAAGAAGGAGCTTGCAGGAATTGCTATCGTTATGTTTGACGTCAACGATTTAAAGTATGTGAACGACAATCTGGGACACCAGCGAGGGGACGAACTGATTGTAGGCAGCGCCAATATCGTGAAAAATGCGGTGGAATCGGAGGAGGGCTCTGTTTTCCGCATTGGCGGGGACGAGTTTGCAGGTATCCTTGTCGGCGAGGATGTGGAAGGACGCTGCGCGAGCGCGCTTTCCCGTTTTAAACAGTTGATGGACGGTCATAACGCTGTGAAGAAGCAGTTCCTCCGGATCAGCATTGCCAGCGGCTATGCGGTTTATGATAAGAGTGCGGATGATGAGAAACTGATGGACGTTTATCAGCAGGCGGACGTCCGCATGTATGAAAATAAAAAGCAGATCAAGAGCGAGCAGGTAAAACCGGCGGAATACTATGCACGAAAGCAATGAGCAGTGCGCAGACAGAGGATAAGCGGAGCGGAATCGAGCTGCACTGCGGGGAAGAAGGAGACAATACATGAACAAAATGACTTTAAACGGCGATAACTGGCAGATGAGAATAGAAGGGGAGCAGGATATTTACGGCGTAAACGGTCGGGACATTCCAGCCGTAATTCCCGGCTCTGTCTATGGAAATCTGCTTCGGCAGGGAATGATGCCAGATCCTTATGAGAGGATGAACGAACTGGATGCGTTGAAGCTGATGGAGAATGATTTCCGTTTTCAGACTGTTTTTTCGCTTACAAGGGAACAACTGGACGGCCACTATCTGCTGCTTCGCTTCGACGGCATTGACACGCTGGCGGAGATTTATCTGAATGACATGCTCCTTGGACATGCGGAAAACATGCACCGCGTCTGGGAATTTGATATCAGGGAAACGGCGAAAGAGGGCGAAAACACACTTCGGGTCGAGATTTTCTCCCCTACCCGCTATCTGGAAGAGGAAAACAAAAAGGTTTTTACAGGCGGTTCGTGGGACGCCATGCTGGGTTTTCCCCATCTGAGAAAAGCGCACTGTATGTTCGGCTGGGACTGGGGGCCGAGGCTGCCGGACGCTGGACTGTTTCGAGAGGTATCTGTTCTGTCTGGAAAAAAGGCAAGGATCGAGCAGGTTTACATAACACAAAACTGGCGTGATTCGGTTGACATAACATATAACGTTTCCATTGAGGATTTTACTGAGGAGGAAGCGTATGAAATCCACATCGCTCTTTATGATCCAGACAGCGCGCTGGTGGAGGAGAAGTCTTCCGGAAGCGGGACTGCGGAGGGCTGGGACACCATCACCGTACATAAGCCGAAGCGCTGGTGGCCTCACGGTTATGGGGAGCAGCCTCTTTACAGGGCGGAAGTGACCCTTTTGGATGAAGCTGGAGAGCCGCTCGACACGTGGAGCCGCAGGATCGGCCTTCGCACCATGACGGTGAACAGGGAGAAGGATGAGTGGGGAGAGTGCTTTGCCCATGAGGTCAACGGGGTGAAGATTTTCGCCATGGGCGCGGATTACATACCAGAAGACAATATCTTATCTCGTGTGACGCCGGAACGGACAAGGCGTCTTCTGGAGGATGCCGTGGCGGTGAACCACAACTGCATCCGCGTCTGGGGCGGCGGCTATTATCCGGACGATTGGTTTTTTGATAGCTGCGACGAGTTGGGATTGATCGTGTGGCAGGATTTCATGTTTGCCTGCGCTTCCTACGAGCTGGATGGGGATTTTGCGCGCAATATCAGCGCGGAGATCCGTGACAATGTGCGCAGAATCCGCCATCATGCCTGCCTCGGGCTGTGGTGCGGCAACAATGAGATGGAGACTCAGACCTTAGACGGTGCGTGGAAACCGTCCATCAAACAGAAATGCGACTATATTAAAATTTTTGAATATTTGATTCCGCAGGTTTTGGAGGAGGAAGATCCGTCTACCTTCTATTGGCCGTCTTCGCCCTCTTCCGGCGGCAATTATGACAATCCATGGGACGAGAACAGGGGCGATACGCATTATTGGGCGGTGTGGCACGGGAATAAGCCTTTTACGGATTACAGGAATTATTATTTCCGTTATATGTCCGAGTTCGGCTTCCAGTCTTTCCCCTGTCTAAAAACGGTGGAATCGTTTACAGCGCCGGAGGACCGCAATATTTTTTCCCGTGTGATGGAAATGCACCAGAGAAACACGGCGGCCAACGGTAAGATCCTGTCTTACCTTTCGGCGACGTATCTCTATCCTACGGATTTTGAGATTCTATTGTACGCGTCCCAGCTTTTGCAGGCGGAGGCGATCCGCTATGGCATCGAGCATTTCAGGAGAAACAGAGGCAGATGTATGGGCACGGTAGTGTGGCAGTTAAATGATATCTGGCCGGTAGCTTCATGGGCGAGCATTGATTATTTCGGAAGATGGAAGGCGCTGCACTATGCGGAGAAGAGAGCTTTTGCACCGGTGATGATTTCCTGTGAGGAGGTAGGCGAACTTTCTGAGAGACCCTTCTGTGTGGCACAGCCGGCACCGATTGAGAAGTCGGCCAGACTGCATGTGGCGAATGAGACGATGGAGAATGTGCGCGGCGTAGTGAGATGGGCGCTTCGCCTAGCGTCGGGAGAAGCAGTTCTGGACGGCGAGGAGGAAGCGCGTGTGGAAGCGTTGTCCGGATTGTGGCTTCCCAAGATGGACTTCTCATCCTACGACGAGCTAGAGGTTTACATAAGTTATTCCTTTGAGCAGGACGGCACGGTGGTTTCAGAGGGAACAAGCCTGTTTACGGCTCCGAAGCATTTCCACTTTCAGGACCCTAAGCTTTGTGTGCGCAGGGAGGGCAGCGAGCTGGTGATCACGGCGCAGGCCTACGCAAAACAGGTGGCAGTCGAGGGCGTGGACGGGGATGTGAAGTTCTCCGATAATTTCTTTGACATGAATCCGGGAGAGCACAGAATTCAGATTCTGGAGGGAGAAGCTTCGGAATTTACGGTAAAATCAGTGTATCAGATTCGGTAGCTTGGGCTGGACGGAAATTTTTAAGTGGATGGTGATAGATGGTGGAGACAATGACTTTGGATATTTTTACGGTCAATGAGAAGAAGGCCAACCGGTATACGGCTTTGTGTACGCTGATTGCGGCGGGAGTGGCCGTGTTAATGTGGTTGCTCAATGTGTGCGGGTTTTTTATTGTGGATCAGCAGTTGATGAATGTGGCGATGCCTTTTGGCGTGGCGCTGTTTTTACTGCCCTATCTGTTGGTGCGGATATGGAAATGGGATGAGCGGCTGTTGAAATATGCCATCATGGGCTGTTTTCTTGTGGGAATCGGCATTTTAAATTCCGCTTTGACCATTCAGCTGATTATGGCGTGGGCTTGTCCCATTATTCTGTCCTGTCACTATTATTCCCCAAGATTTACCCATTTTACATTGGGCGGGGTGCTTTTGTGCATGTTATGCGCCACCTATGTGGGGTTGTATTGCGGCGTGTGGGACGCCAATATGATGCGGTGTGTGGATATGCCGGGAGACGCGGCGTTTCGCGCAGAGTTTATCAGGGAAGCCACGGCGGCGGGGGATAATCTTTTACTGCGGGTGTTCAACTTTTATTACATCCCCCGCGCGGCGATCGCCATTGTGGTTTACCTGATCGGCGTGACGCTTTCAAGGCGTACCCACGGCCTGCTGAAGCAGCAGGAGGAAGATAACCGGGAAAAGGAGAGGATCGGGGCGGAACTCAATGTGGCGACCCAGATTCAGTCTTCCATGCTGCCCTGTACGTTTCCGGCGTTTCCAGAGTATGAGGAGTTTGAGATTTATGCGTCCATGAATCCGGCTAAAGAGGTAGGCGGGGATTTTTATGATTTCTTTCTTGTGGATAAGGATCATCTGGCGCTGGCCATTGCGGACGTGTCGGGAAAAGGCGTGCCAGCGGCGCTGTTTATGATGATCACGAAAACACTGTTAAAAAATGAGGCCCAGTCGGGAATTTCGCCAAAGAAAGTCATGGAAACCGTGAATAACCAGCTTTTGGAAAATAACGAGGCGGGAATGTTTGTCACGGTATGGTTTGGCATTTACGAGATCTCTACGGGAAAACTGACGGCGGCAAACGCCGGACACGAGTACCCGGCGCTGAAACGCGCGGGCGGCAGTTTTGAGCTTTACAAGGATAAACACGGATTTGTGATGGCTGGGATGGAAGACGTGGTTTACCGGGAGTATACTTTGGAACTCCATGCAGGAGATATGCTGTTTGTCTATACGGACGGCGTGTCGGAAGCCACGGACGGAAATGACGAATTGTACGGCACCGAGCGGATGGTGGCAGCTTTGAATCAAAGGAAGGATGCGGACGCCCGGACGCTATGCGAGACGGTGCGGGAGGATATCGACCGCTTCGTGGGGGAGGCGGAGCAGTTTGACGATATCACGATGCTGGCGTTGCGGGTTAGGAAATAAAGGCGGTCGGTGCGCCTTGCTTTAATTTTCGGGAATGGCGAGATTTTCCATCAGCAGAAAATCTTTTAGCTGTATATGACGCACTGTACTTGTGGAGTAGTCGATGTCATCGTTGGTTATCAGGATCTTTTGGGACAGATTGTCAATGTTCTTAAAGGCTTCAAATTCTCTTGTGTACGCCTTATCGTCCGCAACGCTGTATGCGACCTGAATAAAATATTTTTTGCTGCCGTATATAGCTAAAAAGTCAATTTCTTTTCCGCCATTGTTATATACCTGAACCTCATAGCCCATATAGATTAACTCAAGATAGACAATGTTTTCCAAATTGTGTGTTAGGTCAAAATGGTTGTCCAGACAGCGGAGCGAATTGAAGGACACGTCTGCGTCATATATTTTTGTATAGTAGCTCAGCGTTTTTTTTGCCTTGGCGGAATACTGACTGACTGATTCAATGATGTAGGCTTCCTCAAGGTAATCGAGATATTTCATAACGGTATTGACAGAGCAGGGCTCATGTTCTTTTTTGATATAAGTGTGAATAGATTTTGCGGAAAAAATTCTGCTGTTGGAACGAAGCACGTAGTTTACTAGCTTTTTGAACAGATTTTCCTTGCGGATTTTGTAACGATGAATCAGATCGTTGATGATGATGGTATCGTCTAAATCGTTAAGATATCTTTGCTGCGCCTCAGAACTGTTAAACTCAAAGCGTTTGGGAAAACCGCCCCAAATCAGATAATCTGTAATAGAAACCTCTTTTCCGAGCTTGGCGGCATATTCTGCGATTTCTTTATAAACGAATGGACGAATGCGGAATGCGACGTATCTGCCGCTGAGTTCTTTCGTAAATTCACCTGAAAGAAGTTTAGAATTGGAGCCAGTAATAAACAGGGAATAGTCGTAAAGCCGCAGAGTCTTACATGCATTCTGCCAACCGTCAAGTACCTGTACTTCGTCAAAAAACAAATAGCATTTTCCAGGTTTGCGATGATTTTCCACATAGGAAAGCAGAGAGTTTTCATCGGTTATATTGGCAGATATGCGTCTGTCTTCAAAATTCAAATAAATAATGTTATCGGACTTTTCTTTGATTTCCTGCATGATCTGCTCTAAAATAACAGATTTACCACATCGCCGGATGCCGGTGATAATTTTAATCAAATCTGATTCATAAAATTCCCGAACATGCTTAATATAATGTTCCCTGTAGACCATAGCGTCCCTCTTTTTTCTCATTTCAGAAATGATGCTGCCCCTATTTGTGAATTTATTATACTGAAAAGTTTTTGACATGTCAAACAAAGTTTTCAGTTATACTGAAAAGTTTTACAATTATATGAAAAAGTTTTCAGTAGTAAAAAGAATTTTGAAGTGTTGACGGTGTAGTATTTTTGTCATAGGCTTATTATATGAGAGGACACGGGATGAAAAGAAAGAATCTATTTTTATCGGTTTTAATAGGGGCTGTATTCTTGTTCCAGACTGGCTGTGGAAATGGTTCTGAAGAAAGTTCTGCCGAAAATCTGGCGGGAGATGCCGCTGTGTTTGATACGGAAGAAGAGGATATCGTCATGACGGAGGCGGAGAAAGAAAATTCTGCGCTGGAAGGTGACAGGCAGGATCAGGAGAAAGAAGCCGGAGAGGAAGAGGAAGCCGGAGAAGCAAAAGAAGAGATACAGGGAGAAAGCGGAAAGGAAGCAGGGAGTGAAATAGACGAAAGTACACCTAAGGAGGTGCCGCAGTTACCCGAAACAGGCGCAAAGCTTGCAGACTTCGTGCCGGAGGGCTGGGAGCTTTTAGACAGCGTGGAGTTGGATTTCAACGAAGATGATATAAAGGATTATGTAGGCGTCTTACAGTGGGCCCAGATTGATAGGGACAGATCATGGTGGACGAATCAAGACTATCCGCGTCAAAAATATCCGCGCATTCTGTTTGCCATAAGGAGTGATGGAGTAGAAAAATACCGTCTGGATTTTCAGGATATCAATCTTATTTACGCATGGGATGAAGGGGGCGTTTTCGGAGACCCCTATCTGCCATTGACTGCGGAAGGCGCGTCTTTTACGACACATACCTACGGAGGCAGCGCATGGAGGTGGTCAGAAGACTGTACCTATGTTTACCGTGAGGAAACGTGGTGGCTTGCCTTATCGGAAAAGACATACGGATATTATGAATATACAACGGACCACGAGAAAAATGACTGGGAAAGCGGCGTCGGCATCCGAAAAAAGAGAAGTTCGGAACCCGGCGATATTGGGAGTTATGAGTCGGCGAACGGTGAAGAATTGGAACCGGTAGAATGCGATGTGGAGTACAAAGTGTCTCTGGATGAACCGATGACGCTGGAACAGGCGGGAAAGCGCGGGCCGATCGCAGGTGAACGCGTGTCGGATTGGGAGGTGGAGAAAATTGTATTGGCGGAGGGCGTGGAGCTTTCGGAAGATAGGATAGAGCTTCCCGGCGAGGCGTTTATCAGGTATTGCGATGAAAATTGTGCGCTTTACACATTCGGTTTTGATACGGATACGGGCAGGAGAGAGGATTATCTTGCCATGTATTGTTGGCAGGATAAGTCGTTGTTTGTGCTGGCAGGAGGGGAAACGGCAATTGAGGTTCCAAAGATTTATGATGGGAAAATTTACTATACCTCCGATATTGTGGAGCACGTCAAATATAAAACCATGGAGGACGGAACCGAACAGATCGCAGAAGAGGAGGCTGTCGTCGGCGTTAAGCTGAACAGAATGGATTTGGACGGAAGCGGAAAAGAAACGATTTTTGAATACCGCTATCAGGAAGCGGCGCAGGAAATTATGGAAAGCAGGATGCCGCATCTGGGATTGTCTTATGAAATCAGCGGAGGCGAGATTGTGGCACAGGTGCGTTTGGGAAATGAGCCTCATCCTTTTTACCGCATGAAGACGGATGGCAGCAGGCAGGAGAAGATCGGGCAGATGCCGAAGTGAGAGTTGATCCCAAGACAGAAGGGAGCACAGAATGGAAGTATGAATGGTAGGCGGCGTGGTCTTGATTGTATTTTACAGAAGTATTTTGTATAATATAAATAGGAAACGGACAGATAGCAAATGTGATGGGAGGTTTTTAGTATGTCATCGAATGCTATATTAGTGAATGATTTGTTGGAAAATTTGGATGAAGAGGATTATAAGGTTGCCCTGACTTTTTTACAGTATCTATCAGATTCAAGAAAGAAGAAACGAGCGCAGGAAAGTAAAGAATTATTGACGCAGGTTCAGGAGATATTCAAAGAGGATAAAGGATGGGATAGCGAGGAAAGTATGATTGCTGATATGGCGGTTTTTAGAAGGGAACGTATGGGTTTATGAAAATTTTGCTTGATACGAATGTTCTGATATCTGCATTTATATTCGGAGGTCAGGCGGGCTGTCTTTTAAGCATGCTTTTTGAGTCAGAGCATCAGTTATATGTGTCGGATTATATTGATCAGGAGTTTAAGGAAAAATTGGAGGATAAATGGCCCGAAAAAGCAGACAGAGTGTATGATCTTTACCGCCGAATGGATTTCATTTTTTGCGAGAGTGCAGAAGAACTGCAAGGACAGTTGCGCGATGAGAAAGATATTCCTGTATTGAGTGATGCCATGTATCACCATATAGATGTAATTTTAACAGGAGATAAAGATTTTTTAGAAGCAGAGTTGGAGTCCCCACTGATTTATTCACCCAAAATGCTGTTGGAATATTTGAGACTGTAGTGGGATGTATATTACGGGACGAGCCTCATCCTTTTTACCGCATGAAGACTGATGGCAGCAGGCAGGAGAAGATCGGGCAGATGCCGAAGTGAAATGTTTGTATAACAGAAAACCCCTCAGTCATGCGCTTGCAGTTCTGAGAGGTTTTCCTGTTATTAGGGGAGGATAAGTATTACTTATCTTTAGCATACTATCATTGTTGCCCGTATTTTTGGGTTTATACATGAATGAAAAAAATTTTTTGGAACGAGTTTTTTGAATGCTAACAAAAAGGCCTTTTCTTTACGGGATTCTTTTTCTGTGTTAAACTATAAATGTATTTAGGGTAGGGCGGCCGCTTTCGGAGGAAAAGGAATGCGATTGAGAATACATTTGGATACGGAAGCGAAGCTGCATATTCAGGGCATGATAAAAAGCGGAGAATTGGAATTGGTGACATCCTTCATGCTTGAATACGAGAATAGTAAAAATAGATTTTCACATAAAAGACAGGCAATAGCTGATTTTATGGAGGCTAATGAATCATATTATGTAGGAATAGAAAAAGAAACGGAAGCGAAAACATTAGCAAGACATATTATGGAGCATGGAATTAAAAGTGCGGATGCGTTACATGTGGCTTGTGCTGCTTTAGCAGGAAGCGATTATTTTATAACTACGGATGATCGTTTGCTCAAGTATCAGTCAAAAGATGTGCAGATTGTTACACCGGGGGAGTTTATCAGAAGATGGGAGGCGGCGGATGAATGAATAGTGCGGTAGAGATTATGGATGCCGGTTTTGCGTGTTTGGTGGAAAAGTTAGGTATTGTAGACGCAGAGCGGTTTATTTCTATGATAAAGAGAGACAGTTTTGATTATACAATTTGGAGAAGAGAGTATTTTGACGGAATGGATTTAGAACAGATTAGCGAAGAGGCGGCTTCTTATGCACAGAGTTATCCTCATAGAGGAAAGGGGATTCGGATTTAAGAATTATAAATTTACTTTTTTTCTAAAATGGTATATACTTAGTGCAAATGCGGCGACGCATCAACCGCTCAGCCATCGTCCTAGCAGGCCATGGCTGACAGCAAAAGATTACAGGACAAAGGTGGTACAGTACAATGGCTTTATTACAACAGTGGCGCGACATGGCGTACTCGGAGACAGCGAATAAGGGTGATTTACAGAGACTCTGGTCCGCTTATTTTCAGAAGGAAAAGGAAATTTACGCCCAGATTTTAAAGACTCCCGACAAGGCGGTGAAAGGCACAGTCAAGGAGCTGGCGGATAAATACGAAGTGGATCTGATGACGATGGTGGGCTTTCTGGACGGCATTAACGACAGCCTGAAGAAAGCAAATCCCATCGAGGAGATGGAAGAAGACACTAAGGTAAGCCTCGGTTTTGACAAGGAACTGCTCTATAAGAATATGGTGGCGGCCGGCGCGGACTGGCTTTATAATCTGGAAGAGTGGAACGAAATCTTTGACGAAGATAAGAGAAAGGCTCTTTACAGGGAGCAGAAGCAGTCCACGACCATTCACAAAGATAAGAAGATTTATCCCAACGATCCCTGTCCCTGCGGCAGCGGTAAGAAGTACAAAAAGTGCTGCGGGAAGAATGCGTAGGCAGTTGAAAGTTAGAATATTATGTAAACCTATTGCTGGAGTCTTTTTTGGTAAAAGATGAAAAAAACAAAATTAACGCTTTACTTTTAAAATTGTCTGGCATAAAATAAGGATAAGTTTTGGGAAACAGGAATAGAGAGCAACACGTTGACGAGAAGAGTAGAATGCGAAAGGTATCAGAGAGAAACGCCGCGAGCTGAAAGCGTTTTTGCCGGAAGTATTTGAAAACCAACTCCGAGTGGCCTTAATACGGCCCGTTGACTCACGTTACAGTCGAATGAGTGGTTCTGGTAAGCCGTTCTTAATTGATAAAAAGAGCGCACGGAACAAGAGAGGTGGAACCGCGTAAACATACGTCCTCTGCACAGTCTGATTGACCGTGCAGGGGATTTTTTGCGCGTATGGAAGCACTGAGCAACGCGAACGAGAAATGCGAAGCATTTCGAATCTGCTTATACGCGCTAAGCAAAAATAAAAGGAGGACAGCAACATGACACCTACAGAATGGAAAGAAAAAGCGATCGACGCCGTAAGCGGTGATTTCACCCTTACAAAACTGGATTTCTGCCTGATCGGGGCGATCTGCTTTCTGGCGGGAATCTGTATCGGGATGATCGCAGCGCCGTTTACACATGGAATCAAAATCGGAATCGGCAGCTATAACGGCAGTAATAATACGGGAAACGGCTGTCATAACGGCAGTGAGAACGGAAATAATGATAGTCACAATTGTTGATTGTATTTTAAGAAATTTTGGCAAGGAGGCGTTCCTCAACATAAAACGCTTCGGAATGGAGGAAAATCATGAAAATTACATTGAAAGACGGCTCCTCAAAGGAGTATGCACAGGCTATGAGCATTTACGATATCGCGCTTGATATCTCCGAGGGACTTGCCCGCGCGGCATGTGCAGGCGAGGTGGACGGAGAGGTGAAGGATCTGCGGACGGTGATCGACGCGGACTGTACCCTCAATATTTTGACGGCAAATGATCCAGAGGGACTGCGGGTTGTCAGACACACGGCTTCCCATGTGCTGGCGGAGGCGGTGAAACGTCTTTTCCCGGAGGCCAAGGTGACCATTGGCCCGGCTATCGACGAGGGCTTTTACTATGATTTCGACGCAGCGCCGTTTTCCAGAGAGGATCTGGATAAGCTGGAAGCGGAGATGAAGAAGATTATCAAGGAAGGGCATAAGCTGGAACGGTTTACCCTATCAAGACTGGAAGCCATCAAATATATGGAGGAGAGAAACGAGCCGTACAAGGTGGAGCTGATTCAGGATCTGCCGGAGGACGCGGAGATTTCCTTCTACGATCAGGGCGGTTTTGTAGATTTGTGCGCAGGCCCTCATTTGATGAGCACGAAAAATATCAAGGCGTATAAGCTGATTTCGTCCTCTATGGCCTATTGGCGGGGCGATTCCAACAAGGCGCAGTTACAGCGTATTTACGGTACTGCTTTTGCAAAAAAGGAGGAGCTTGAGGCATATTTGGAGCATTTGGAGGATATCAAGCGCCGGGATCACAATAAACTGGGCCGTGAAATGGAATTGTTTACCACGGTTGATGTGATTGGGCAGGGATTGCCGCTGCTGCTTCCCAAGGGAACGAAGATGGTAATGAAGATGCAGCGTTGGATCGAGGATCTGGAGGATAAGGAGTGGGGCTATGTGAGAACCAAAACCCCGCTCATGGCAAAGAGCGATCTTTATAAAATGTCCGGCCACTGGGATCATTACAAGGAAGGTATGTTTGTGCTGGGAGACGAGGAAAAGGACAAAGAAGTATTTGCCCTGCGTCCCATGACCTGTCCCTTCCAATACTACTGTTATAAGAATACCCAGCATTCCTACCGCGATCTGCCGATCCGCTACGGCGAGACGTCCACCCTTTTCCGTAACGAGGACTCCGGCGAGATGCACGGATTGACCCGTGTGCGCCAGTTCACGATTTCTGAGGGGCACTTGATCGTCCGTCCGGATCAGATGGTGGAGGAGTTTAAGGGTTGTATCGCGTTAGCAAAATATGTTATGTCAACCTTGGGGCTGTTGGACGATATTACATGGCATTTGTCTAAATGGGACCCGGAGAACCCGGAGAAATATATTGGTGAGCCGGAGGTCTGGAACGAGACGGAGGCGCACATCAGAAATATTTTGACAGAGCTTGATCTTCCTTTTACGGAGGAAGTGGGAGAGGCCGCTTTCTATGGTCCAAAGGTAGACATTAACGCGAAAAACGTGTACGGTAAAGAAGACACTATGATTACGATTCAGTGGGACGCTCTGCTGGCGGAGCAGTTTGATATGTATTATATCGACGCAAACGGCGACCGCATCCGCCCATATATTATCCACAGAACTTCGCTGGGATGCTATGAGCGGACCTTGGCGTGGCTGATTGAGAAATATGCGGGTAAATTCCCTACTTGGCTGTGTCCGGAGCAGGTGCGCGTGCTTACAATTTCTGAAAAGTACGATGAGTATGCGGAGGAGATCCGAAAGGAGCTTGCGCGAAACGATATTGACGTGACCGTGGACAATCGCTCCGAGAAGATCGGCTTTAAGATTCGTGAGGCGAGACTTGCGAAAGTGCCTTATATGCTTGTGGTAGGCGCGCAGGAGGCCGAGGATAAAACGGTGTCCGTCAGAAGCCGATTCGCCGGGGACGAGGGCGTGAAGCCGCTTGCAGATTTTATCGACCAGATCTGTAAGGAAATTCGCACGAAGGAGATCCGCAAGGAAGAGGTTCCCGAGGAGAAGAAAGCGTAAAGAGGCGGCGCGCAGGAAGCGTTTTTCGATGGAGCTATGGAGTAAGCACAGCTATGATTTTACGTAAAAAAGTGTCTGGCAGAGATGTGTTGGGATACCTTCTGCTTGCAATCAGCGCAGACATGCTTTTTAAAAGCGCGGCGCTGTGTTTCAGTAATGACATTTGGTACGACGAGCTTTTCACTGTGGGAATGGCGGAACATTCCTACGGTGAGCTGGTTCGTTTTACAGCGGCAGACGTACATCCGCCGCTGTATTATTGTATTGTTAAGTTTTTTACAGACTTATGTAAACTGATTCTGCCGTCGGTGGGAACGGTGATACCAGCGAAACTGGTTTCCGTTCTGCCCTATTTTATGCTGCTGCTCTATGCAGTGACATGGATTCGCAGAAGATGGGGCGTTTTTACGGGAGGGCTGTTTTTATTTTGTGTAACGGCTATGCCCCAGCTTTCGGCTTATATGGTGGAGGCGCGGATGTACGGCTGGGCGCTTCTGTTTGTGACGGCGGCTTTTCTGCACGCGGATGCGCTTACGGTGATAGACAGCGGCGGGAATGCACAGGATGCGGGCATAACCCGACGGAAAACGACATCTGCCGAAAATCGACAGAGCAGGTTACGGTTTGTGCATGGGGCGGCGCTCGTATTCTATGGCCTTGCCGCTGCCTATACCCAGTATTTTGCCTGTGTGGCGGTGGTAATGGTCTATCTGTATCTGCTGTTCCGGTTATGGAGACAAGACCGGGGAAGGATCAAGGAGTGGCTGTTTTGTGCGGCGGCGTCCGCGCTCGGCTATGTGCCGTGGCTTTTTGCTTTGGCGGGGCAGATCAGCGCGGTGCGGGAGAATTACTGGATTCTGCCGCTGACGTGGCGGTCTCTCGGAGGATGCGTCAAATTTATTATGAAGCCCGCATTTCGTAATGATATGGTAAATACCGTGCTTGCGGTAGTTTTGACGGCTGGCTTTGGAGTGGCGTTTTTGTGGTGTGGATGGCAGCATAAACTCGGACATAAGGGGAGAGTTTTTGACGAAAATGTAAAAGAACGGCGTTTTATTACGGCTGCTGCGGGGATATGGGTGCTGGCCGGCGTGGTTGGCTTCGGCTTTGCGGCCTCCCTGCTGATTCGGCCAATCTTTGTTTACCGCTATATGATTCCAGCGCTTGGGTGTTTTTGGCTGAGTTTTGCGCTCTGTATGGATGAAATATTATGTAAACCAAAAGGCGATCAGCCGGAACAGGAGCAGACACGGGAGAAGGAAACAGATCAAGAGCGCCGTTTCTGGATGTCGAAAGACAGATGGTTTTTCGGGGGATGTCTTGCGTTCATCGGACTCGTTGTGGCAGTCGGCCTGCGCGATTACCGTGCTTTTATGGGCGAGGAGGAATATAAGATTGTTATGATGCGGGAGACGGAGACGGCGCTTTCGCTGATTGGCCCGGAAGATACGGTTCTCTATAACTTTGATCAGGTGCAGGCAGTGACGGGTTACTATCTGCCGGAAACGGTAGAACGGCTGTTGTGGCGGACGGAAGGAGAGAAGCTGATTCAGGAGATTACCTCGCCCTGCGGACAAGCGGAGGATGTGGAGGAGATCCGGCGGATACTCAGACAGGCGCAGAGCGGAATGCATCAAAAAAATTTGTGGTTCATCGGCAGCTTTAACAGTCGTGACGGGATTGTGGAGGAATGGCGCGAAGACGGACTTTATGTGGAAGAGATGGGCAGTTTTTTGTTGGAGCGTTATTGGTTTAACTTGTATAGAATTTCAGATTCTGACCATACTACCTTTTAGAGATCATTTTTGGAGATTGGAAGGAGGTAACTATGGCGGAATTAAAATGTGGCGTATTAAATTGCAGCTATAATCAGGAGGAATACTGCTGTAAGGGGGATATCATGGTGGGCGGCAGCCATGCCTGTGACTGCGACGGAACTTGCTGCGAGAGCTTTTCCCAGAGACGGGGAGATTCCTATATCAGCTCTCTGGAGCATCCGTGCAGGACGATCAGTATTGACTGTGAGGCGGCAAAATGCGTATACAATTCGAATTACAAATGTCATGCGGAGCATGTGGACATCAAAGGCGGCGGCGCCTGCGACTGTAGGGAGACGTCCTGCGCAACGTTTCGGGAAGCGTGAGGGAGCTTGTTTAGAGTCAGTTCAGCTCACGCCCATTCGCAAAATGTACCACAGTAAATAGGTTGCGAGTTTTGTGTTTTTATATTACAATAGTCATGTTGGACGCAAGCCGTTTGGCTTGCGTCTTAATATAGGGAAAGGCAAGCGGTTATTTATGAATAGAAGAAAAGCAAATCTCCTCCTGTCTTTGGGATGCGCCTTGATGCTGGCGGCCTGTGGAGACGGGGAGGCTGTACATACGAACGCTGATATGCCGGCGGAGGAGACAATTTCAGAGGAAGCGGAGCCGTCTGAGGAAGGCGGAGAGACGGCGGTCGAAGAAGCGGAACCGTCTGGGGACGCCGAAGAAACGGCAGCCGAAGAAGGAGAACCGTCTGGGGATGCCGGAGAGGCAGCGGCGGACGCTGATTTGACACCGCCGATCGAGATGGATGAAACGCTGAGAAACGAGCTGGCGGAGGAAATGCTGCAGGAAAACGAGATGGACACCTTCGTGGTGGAGAGCGCCCCTGTCACAAAAGGGTGCAGTTTTACCCTGCCGGAAGATTTTTCAGAGTCGGAGGACATAGAGGGGATGTATGTGACCAAGCGGTATCCCATCGATGCTTCCACAATTTATCATGTGGCGCTGGGGAGGGATGTGGCGCTGCAGTTGATGACGGAAGAGACTTTCAAGGCGCAGGCGGAAGAAAACTTCCGCAAGGAGTATGGAGAGGACATAGAGGTACATATAGACAGCTTTGAACGGATTCATATCGACGGCTGTCCTGCTTTCCGCATTCTTTGCCACTATCAGGTGGGCGATACCCAGATGTCGCAGTTGGAGTATGCGATCAATGCAGATAAGAGCTATGTGATTACTTATTCGCAGACGGACGATTATGACCGTATGGAGGAATACGAGGCCAGCGCGGAGACGATTCATCTGGAATTTTAGCGGCGTAAGCGGTGGGAAAGCGCCTTTGCGAATCGCGCGGGCTGAACGGCTACATTTTTTGCTTAAAATATGTATTTGCAGTATTGACATGAGCCAGAGGCCTATGGTATAGTAACACATGTGCAAAAGCACAGACAATCAAGCAGAGTATCCACTCTCACCTTGCAACGATTAGGTTCGCAAGCGTTCATAGCCTTTTGATAGACCGTTGGGAAACGGGAGATTTTTGCGGGCGTTTATGATCGGGTGGATAGTTGTGTTGTCCGCTCGTTTTTTTGCGCACAGAGATAGGATGTATGCGATAGTTTTCTTATGGATATGGGAGGGTAAAAAGATTAGCGACTTATTTATTAATGAGCAGATCAGGGACAGAGAAGTACGTGTGATCGGGGCAGACGGGGAACAGTTGGGCGTCATGCCGACGAAGGAAGCGATGAAGCTTGCAGAGGAGGCAGGCGTGGATCTGGTTAAGATTGCGCCCACGGCGAAGCCGCCGGTCTGCAAGATTGTGGACTACGGCAAGTTCAAATACGAACAGGCCAGAAAAGATAAGGAAGCAAAGAAGAAGCAGAAGATTGTGGAGATTAAGGAAATCCGCCTGTCTCCCAACATTGACACAAACGATTTGAACACAAAGGTAAACGCTGCCAGAAAGTTTATCAGCAAAGGCGACAGAGTGAAGGTTACGCTGCGTTTCCGCGGTCGTGAGATGGCGCATATGAATACCAGCAAGCATATTCTGGACGATTTTGCGGAGGCTCTTTCCGATATTGCGGTGATGGATAAGGCGCCCAAGGTGGAAGGCAGAAGCATGACCATGTTTTTAGCTGAGAAGCGTTAGTTTCCCGGTTGAAATAAATGATATCTTGGATTGATATCTTGTAACAGGAATAAAAATACAGGAGGAACAGTAAAATGCCGAAAATGAAAACCAGCAGAGCTGCTGCAAAACGTTTCAAGGTGACCGGAACGGGTAAGTTAAAGAGAAATAAAGCGTACAAACGCCATATCTTAACCAAAAAGACAACGAAGAATAAGAGAAATCTCAGAAAGCCTGCGATGACGGACAAGACAAATGTAAAGAATATGAAGAAGATCTTACCGTATCTGTAAGCGTCTTATTTCATATGACGGCAGAGCAGATTGAGGGATTGGTAAATTTAGGAGGAAAAAGACATGGCAAGAATAAAAGGCGGCATGAACGCCAAAAAGAAACATAACAGAGTGTTAAAGCTTGCGAAAGGCTACAGAGGCGCAAGATCGAAACAGTATAGAGTGGCAAAGCAGTCCGTAATGAGAGCGCTGGCGTCATCCTATGCCGGCAGAAAAGAGAGAAAGCGTCAGTTTAGACAGCTTTGGATCGCACGTATCAATGCGGCGGCTAGAATGAACGGTCTTTCTTACAGCAAATTTATGTACGGCCTCAAGAACGCGGGCGTGGACATGAACAGAAAGATGCTTGCTGAGATGGCAGTCAATGACGCGGCAGGCTTTACAACCCTTGCGGAGCTTGCAAAGGCAAACTTGAAATAATGTTGAAAATCGAAGGACATGGCGCTTAAGCCGTGTCTTTCTTTATAGGAGGTTTTTATGGGAGCATTGGACGGATTACAGCCAGAGAGCGTATTTCATTTTTTTGAGGAGATCAGCCAGATACCGCACGGTTCTGGTAATGTGGGGCAGATCAGCGATTATCTGAAAGACTTTGCCGAAAAAAGGGGGCTTTTTTGCATACAAGATTCTGTAGGAAATATTGTGATGGTCAAGGAGCCGGCGGCCGGCTATGAGGATGTGCCGCCCTATATCCTGCAGGCCCACATGGATATGGTGGCGGTGGCGGCGCCGGAATATCAGATTGATATGAGAAAAGAACCTCTCAGGCTTAAGAGGGAGGACGGGATGATCTATGCCGAGGGGACAAGCCTTGGCGGCGACGACGGAGTCGGTATGGCGTATTGTCTGGCGCTTCTGGACGCCAAGGATCTTTCCATGCCGCGGCTGGAAGTGATTTTGACCGTGGACGAGGAGACCGGTATGGAGGGAGCCAAAGCGCTCGATCTTTCCATGCTGCGTGGAAACCGTATGATTAATCTCGATCAGGAGGAAGAAGGCATTTTCATCACAAGCTGCGCCGGCGGCGCCAGAGTGGAGGTGGAAATTCCCCTGATTGCTGAAAAAGCGGAGCCGGGAATGACGAAGCTTACCCTTAAAGTCTGCGGCCTTCTGGGCGGCCATTCCGGCATAGAGATTGATAAGGGAAGGGGCAACGCTAACTGGCTTTTGAGTATGTTTCTCGGCGGCCTGTCCTTGCGCTATGACGTCAGACTGCTTCGTATGAAGGGCGGCCTTGCGGACAATGCGATTCCCAAGGAAGCCGAGGCTGATATTTTGATACGGGAAACGGACAAAGAGGGGGTTATGGCGTATCTGGAAGAGGAAGAAAAGAAAATGGCGGACTCCTTGAATCTGAAGGAGACTGATCCCGGATTTACGCTGGAAAAACTCTTCCATAATGGTACAGTTTTGGAGAATTGTTATACAAGAGAATCCACAGCCAATGCCCTCGCCTGCATTGCCCAGCTTCCGAATGGAGTGATTGATATGAGTAAGGATGTGGAAGGATTAGTGGAGACCTCCCTTAATCTCGGAGTGCTGTCCTTGCATGACGAAAAGCTGTGCCTGCAATATGCGGTTAGGAGCAGTGTCGATCAGTCAAAGGAAAACCTTTGCAGGCATATGCAGGAGATCCCTGAGAGAAGGGGGGCTTCGGTGACAGTCAAAAACGCGTACCCCGGCTGGGCTTACCGCAAGGATTCCCCCCTGCGGGAGAAGATGGTGCAGGTTTTTGAACGGATGTATGGGAAAAAGCCGGTGTTGGAAGCGATTCACGCGGGTCTGGAATGCGGCATTCTGGCTGGAAAGATTGCTGATCTGGACTGTGTCAGCATCGGCCCTGATCTGGAAAACGTGCATACGGCTCAGGAGCGCATGAGCATTGCGTCTGTGGAACGTGTCTGGGCATTTCTGGTGGAGGTCTTGACAATCGGGGATAAATGACATAGATATATTTTCCAACAGATGTTGACAGACATCGGGAAAATATCGTAGAGTATAGTTAAGTGGTAAGTAGAGGCCGCTCCGGGGAGAAGTATGGTTATGATAAAAACGGATATGAAAGATATACTGACGGGATTGGATCGATATGAAGTTTTTCTGGAAAAGCTGGAAAAAGAGATTGAAAATGTCGGCGACGACCGCATTGTGATTATCTATACGGATATTAAGCATTTTAAATATATCAATGACACCTATGGTTATAAGGTGGGAGATTCTCTTCTGAGAGACTTTGTCAATGAATTTATGAAGCAGGAAGCGGTTATTCTCTGCGCCGCAAGGGTGTATTCCGATAATTTTGTCACAGCCGGCAGACTTCCGGGGAATGGCCTGAGCAATGAAGAGTTTCGTGATCTCATTTACCAGTTGAATCTGGAGCGTGAGATGAAGTTTCGGGAGAAATATTTAAACAGCAGGCTGCAGTTTTGTACCGGAATCAGCGTGATTGATAAGAACAGCAGAAGTCTTGATGCGGAGACAGCGGTTTCAAACGCGAATCTGGCAAGGAAAGTGGCCAAGGAGATGGAAGAAGACTGCTGCGTCCTGTTTGACCAGAGTATGATGGAGGGAATCAGGCGGGAGGTTGAAATCACGTCCAGTATTCCCAAGGCGCTTTCCCAGAGGGAGTTTCAGGTTTATTTCCAGCCGAAGATCGACACCGATACGCTTGCGTTGATCGGTGCGGAGGCTTTGGTTCGCTGGCAGAAAACTGACGGCACTTTTGTATATCCAGACGAGTTTATTCCCTTGATCGAGCGCAGCGGACAGATTGTGGAGGTAGACTACTATGTGTACCGGGAAGTGTTCCGTTTCTTGGCGGAGCGTTTGAGAGAGGGCAAACGGGTGGTGCCCGTTTCCGTAAACGTGTCCCGGGTGCATTTAAACAGAATGCACATTTTAGAGTACGTGAAAGGATTAATGGAAGAGTTTCAGGTGCCCTGTTCCCTTGTGGAATTTGAGCTGACGGAAAGCATTTATCTGGAAAATACGGAACGCGCGTTGGAATTGATAAAAGGTTTACATAAAATGGGATTTAAGATTTCGATGGACGATTTTGGTTCCGGTTATTCTTCCCTGAATTTGCTCAGTAAGCTGCCCATTGATATCATTAAGCTGGACAGGGTTTTTTTGAAAGAGGGAGAGATGCAGGAGAATGACAGAATTATTATTTCCTGTGTCGTGGATATGGCGAAGAGATTGAAAATTACTTCTCTGTGCGAGGGTGTGGAAACGCTGGAACAGTGTAATTACCTGAAAGAAGTGGGCTGCCAGATGCAGCAGGGTTTTTATTTTTCAAGGCCCATTCCGCAGGAGGTTTTTGAAAAACTTCTGGAGGAAGACGCGGAAGGATAAATCACATTGAAATGACCGAAAAAGTTTTGAGATAAGGCTTGCATTTCCCGAGTGAATTCGTTATAATAGTATTTGTTTTTCGGGGTGTGGCTCAGGTGGTAGAGCGCTACTTTAGGGAAGTAGAGGCCGCAAGTTCAAGTCTTGTCACTCCGATCGGGAAAATACCTGATAATCGCAGAGTTTTGTGGTTATCAGGGTTTTTTTAGATATACTATAAATAATATGGGTAAAAATTTTTGTATAACATAAAACCATAAGGAGGTCTAAATGTTAGCGACAGTAAAAGGCTATTATAATGGAAATCATATTGTAATCAGTGAAAATGTGAATTTGAATATTGGGCAGGAAGTGATGATAACAATACTTGATACGGAAAGTGTTCCTAAAAAGAAAATTGATTTGAAGAAATACATGGGCAAAGGTGAGAAAATGTTTCAGACTGACGCACAGGATTATATTAAGGAGATGAGAAGCGATGAGCGGATATAAACGGATTTTTTTAGATACTGCACCGCTGATTTATTTCCTTGATGAAGATATAAACTATGCGGAAAGAATGGAACAGATTTTTCAAAAAATCCTTGAAAAAAAGAGATTGTTATTGACATCAGCGATTACTTGTACAGAATATCTCACGGTTCCATACAGAACCCAAAATACAGAAAAGGCTGATATATTTTTTGAGTTTTTGTCAGATTGCAATGTGCAAATTCATGCAATTGATGTGAATATAGCTAAAAAGGCGGCTAAAATTCGAGCCAGATATAAAGACTTTAAGACAATGGATTGTTTACAGTTGGCAACCGCCTGTTTCGCGGAATGCGATTTGTTCCTTACCAATGACAGACAGTTGCGTCAGTTTGATGAAATGAAATGTTCTACGGTTGAAGAAATAGTGATAGAAGATATTTAGAGAAACGTTGTCACTCCGATCAGAAACTGGGCAGTCCATTGGACTGCCCATTCGTTTTATATCAGAAAATCTTTTCGGGGATGCTTCGTGGCAAGGATGTTTCGCTGCTTCGCCACAGTGACATGGGTATAGATTTCCGTAATGTTGATAGAACTGTGTCCCAACATTTCCTGAATATAGCGGATATCCACATCCGCCTCCAAAAGACTTGTCGCAAAGGTATGGCGGAACATATGCGGCGTTATGTGCTGGTCTATGGAGGCAAGCGCGGTATATTTGTTGATCATCCTGCGCACCGATTGGTCAGACAGCGCTTTTCCCGATTGGTTCACGAAAAAATGATTGCTGGATCGTATTTCCGCATGAAAGGCGGATTTGTATTTGGCAAGAATCTGGAGCACGGATTCGGTGCCGATTTGAATGCGGCGTTCCTTGCTGCCTTTTCCATAGATAAGGATTGTGCCGTCGTATAAATTCACGTCGCCAATTTTCAGAGAGCAGAGTTCCGATATTCTCATGCCAGTGGCAAATAATAATTCGGATACGGCGGCGTCTCTCAAGGCGTTTCGTTTTTGATAAGCGGTTCCGGCGCTTTTTTCTTGATCGTATATGGTAGACAAAAATAATTCGATCGTAGGAAGAGGGATGGTTTTGGGTAGGATAACAGGTTCACGGAAGCGAATCAGAATTTTGTTAAAGGGATTCTGTTCAATGATTTCCCTGTATTCGAGATAATGGAAGAAGGCTTTGACAGAGGCTATTTTGCGCTTCACGGTTTTAGGCTTATACTGCTCATGCAGCCGAACGATATACTGTTCCAATGAGGCGGAGGTTACGGCAGCGATATCGATATCCGGATTCTGCCCGGCAAACTGCCGTAGGTCGATCCGGTATGCCTTGAGCGTTTTTTCGTCGAGGCATTTTTGAAAGCGGCAGTATTCTAGATAGTTTTTGGTGCATTCGTTTACTGTGTCCATGGTCTGAATCTCCTTTGTGTTTTTACATATCGTATCTCAATTTTGCAAAAAAGGGAAAAGTATATTTTTTAGGGATAAGCTTTGTTTTGGTAAATTCATCAGCAGATACTGAATATTTTCATTGACACTGGGGTATCCTTTGAATATAATACAAGTACAGAAATAAATACACAAATATGTACGTTTTTAGAAAAAGGGAGGGACATAAGCCATGTTAGCGGTAAAATCTGTAAATGTTCGGGATAATTTCAAAGAATGGTGTGATAAAATCAGCATGGGCGAAACCGTTGTTATTTCAAGACCAAGAAATGAAAATATCTACATGATAAATGAAGCCGAATATAACGCCTTGCAGAAAGCAAAGCGAAACGCTGAATATCGTGCTATGCTGGATAAATCGGATGAAGAATTGAAAGCCGGAAAAGTAGTAATTAAGACTATGGAAGAATTGGAAGCTATGGAGAATTGAAATTATGAATGTCTTATTTACTGATACCGGTTGGAATCAATACACAGAATGGCAGGGGCAAGATAAAAAGATTGTAAAACGAATAAATCAGCTGCTAAAGAGCATAGACCGAGACGGAGCAATGGAGGGTATAGGAAAGCCGGAACGATTAAAGTATGATAAATTAGGGCTATATAGCAGACGGATAGACGAAGCAAACCGCCTTGTATATGAAATGTCCGATAATCAAATAATTGTGAAATCCTGCAAAGGGCATTATGAAGATTAAAGAATGGGAAGTTGACAAAGGGTACTTGACTGAAGGCTAGTGAAAGCTTTCAGTCTTTTGTTTGTGGGATAACAAGAATAGATTTTATTCCTATTGATAAAGGAGATTTCGTTGGAGGAATGCCCGATGATGAAACGAAAGAACTTTACGATTTCAGGATAAGGCTTTTAGATGAGCATGTGATTGTGATAAGTCATGGTGCTTTTATGCAGTTGATGAAAAATATTAAGACAATTTATGAAGGGAAGTTTGAGACATTGATCATAGATAAACAGTTAGTAATTAAAGTTTTTGACGGTGATATTATAGAAATTGATGGAGAGGTTGATGGGGTAGATATTTATGGAAAATAGCAGGGCTTTTGTACAACAAAGGGATCATCAAGGACAGATCAAGCATTGAAGAATCAAACAACACGATGGCGCTGCATAAGAAATTTGACTCCGAGGATAGGGAAGAACGAAAAAAGATTCTGAGAAGATTTGAAAGAGGAGAATTGACGGAGTAGAATCATGACAGGGCGGAAAGCGAATGAAAGCTTTCCGTTCTTTTTTTACGCCGGAAAGGAAATTTTTACATTGAATTTAGGAAAAATTACAAGTTGCGTATAGGGAGCCTTTTTTGTTGTATGATGTCATAAAAGGTCAAATAGGAAATAGAAATGAGCAGGATGCGGGATAGATAATTTTGCTGTAATTGTTTATAGGGGAAGGAAAAGAAATATGGATGAGCGTATAGGTGATTTTATCAAAGTCGGAGAGATACAAGTATCCTGTAATGTTCCGCTTGGAGAACTGAAAGAACTTTCTATCAGGGAGCGGATCGGCGCGCACACGGCTGTGGAAGTTGTGGCCGGTATTGAGCCCGGAAGCGTTAATGTTGCAAGCCTGCAGGCGGCCGGACAACCGTTAAAAATTACGGCGTATCAGACAGATCGGAAAATACTGCTTTTTTATGGAGTGATAGGACAGCTTTTTATAGAACAAGAAGCGGCCTATGAAAAGATACGGATCAAGGCGTATTCCCTGTCATGGCTTTTGGATCTTGAAAAGAAGAGCCGGTCATTTCAGGGACAAACGTCTATTGCAGGGCTTATCCGTAAAATCAGCAAGGAACAGTCGTTTTCTCTTTTAGATGCGGCGCAGGACAAAGCGACGGAAGCCCCCTTTATTCAGTACAAAGAAACAGATTGGGAATTTATGAAAAGACTTTCCACGCATCTGGGGGTTATGCTTTATGCGGCAAATGACTACGAGGGACAAGGACTGTATGTGGGACTTCAGGAGCAGGAGACGCATTTAAAGGCGGAACCGTTATACGAAAAATGGTGTATGAATGAAGAGCGCCTTAAGCTGGTAAATTTTGATATAAAAAAAGCGGCTTATTATGAAATTTTGACAGGGCAGGTTTTCCATATCGGACAGGGTATTGGGTATAGAAACGGAATCGCATGGCCTTTTTCAGTAGATATTGTCTTACGGGAAGGTGTGTTACACTGTGTCTCAAAATTGGCGGGGAAGGAGTATCATATACCGGACATAGCGTACAATCCGCATGTGAAGGGCGTATCTTTGACAGGCAGGGTACTTAAACGGGAAGCGGAATTGATCAAGGTTCATCTGGATATCGATGAAGAACAGGAAATCGGGAGCGCGTATTACTATCCATGGATGCCGGAACATGGAAACATGGTTTATTGTATGCCAGAAGAAGGAAACGTAATAAGACTGGCCATATCAGGAATCGACGAGAGAGGGGCTATCGGCGTTGATTGTATCAGGACAAACGGCAGCTCTTGCGGGGAGACGCAGACACCTCAAAACCGTTGGTTTTCCACGGCACATGATAAAAAAATGACACTACAGCCGTCTATGATGGAATTAACCGGTAAGGAGGCTGGCTCCAAGATTTCGTTGATGGACAGTACAGGAGAAAGCATGATAAGCGATGGGAATATTGTGATTCAAGCCGGAGGAACGGTTGTTATTCAGGCGGCAAAAATGAATCTGAGTGCACCCGGAGAGATTACGGCAATCAAAAGAGAATTGGGAGAACCAGCGGTAATCAATCTCTGCTATAATCTGGACGCCATGGGAAAACAGACCGTATTTCATAATTTGGAAAAATTATCATTAAAGAGCGTTCCCAAAGGCGGGAGCACAGGAGAAAATGGTTCGGGCTCCTCCGTTGAGGAGACAGAGGGACAAAAGGAGAAAAGAGAGAAACTGCTCTTTAAAATGCAGGAGCTTTTGGAGCAGGAGAAGGAGAAAAACAGCTATCAGTTGGGAAGACATATTGTAAATGTGATTTCTTCTATCCCGCAATGTGCAGAACAGGAAGAACTGGCCCGTGCTGTTATGGGGATGCGGCCGATTTTTGGAAGAATGAAGGGAGAATGAAATGGCGGATTCAGTTATAAATGGGGCGATAGGAAAGAGTCCGGTCATTGATAAAATGAATCAATTGTCTGCCAATGAAGCAAAAAATAAGGCAGCAGACCAGATGGCGCAGCATGTATGCAGCCATGGAGGAGTCAGGTATCCTTCTACCCCAATCTCCTTTCAGTGGTGTGGAAAGGAGATAGAAGCGTTGATGGCGGAACGAAAGAAAGGAAGAAAGAGAGAAGATGTTTCTGTTTGACGAACAGTTGTATGTGGATATGCCTGAATCCTATCAGGAGATGAGTCAAGCTAGGATAGACGAGATATATCCCTATGAGGTGAGACAAGAGATTATATTGGAAAATGCGCAGACAGGCAGTTTTTGTACCTTTTCCCTGTTTGAGGATCAGGGAATCATGGGCAGTCAGGTAGAATATGCGATCCATTCTGTTTCTAAGATCGTAACAAGACTGTATCCGTCCTGTATCGTGGACAAGGAACAGATCATGAACTGTTCGGAATCCTTCTGCGGTTGGTTTTCCTTTGAGACAAGGACATCAGATGGAAAGCTATATAATGTGATGTACATTTTTCCGGTAAATGGGCACATGATGTTTGGTACGATGGGCTGCAGGATGGAAGAGGAACGGGAAAAAGAGCTGCTGATGGGCATTATGAAATCCCTAAAGGCGCAGAAAAAGAAAAGAAGATTGCAGGAAGGGTATGAAACGAGAAGACTTTGTTGATGTAAAAATAATACAACTACAGGAAATCTATCAGAATATGGCGGCAGAGTACGATCTGCTTGTGGACGAAATACCGATTCATAGACAAAAAGTACGTTTTCGGTATCTGCCTTTGTTTGATGAAACATTTTGTATGTTAATACCGGAGAATTTTGCGTCGATGCCGGAGGAGGCTGCCAAGGCCAGATATATCAGCCGCTATCGGCCGCCTGTTATTTTGACCGGGCCGGGGTATGATGAAAATTTTGGTTTTCATCTGTTGGAAAACGAGAAGGGGGAATTAAGCCGTCTGATCGGACAAATGAAAGAAACGGTCAAACGCCATGCGCCGGAAACCATATTTTATGAGGAAGGAATGGTTATGTCGGCTGATATGGAAGGCTGCTGGTTTGATTATAAGAATTTCACATTGGATGAGGAAACCTATAATATGCAGTTTCTCGTGCGGTCGGACAGTAAATTGTTGGCTGGTACGTTTAATTGCAGGATGCGTTTTTATGATATGTGGAAACCGTTAGTTCTGCAATCACTTAGTTTCGTGAAATCAGGAAAAAAGGGGAGGACATCAGATGAAGGCGAATAAAATTCAGGTATCTTATTTTCATTATGTGGCAATCACAGAATTGACGATAGACCAGAAGATCGGAGAACATGCCGAGGCACGGGTCCGGGGGAGTATTCAGGATAAAGATGTCGAGGAATACAAAAGGCTGTTGACAGAAAAAATCTGGGTTACCATCAGCGGACAGGACGAAAACGGTGAGAACAGGATATTAATGACAGGTGTGATCGCGGGTTTTTCATTGGAGTGTCTTCAACATATCTACACATTGGAATTGCGGATCAAGAGCGGCACTTACCTGATGGACGGCAGGAGACATTTTCGCTCTTTCCAGAATCAGTCCGCCACTTATCTTGACGTGATGGAGCTGATTAATCAGACCTATGGGGAGGCGGGCGTTATGGCGCAGGACAATGTGAGCGCCTCGGTGGACTTTTTGTTACAGTACCGGGAAACAGACTGGGAATTTATCAAGCGCGTGGCCAGCCGGTTTGGGTTAGCGGTGACGCCGGAATCAGCAAGGGAGGGCGTATTTTATTATGTAGGCAATTTACAGTATGCCTCTTATGAGACAGAGGAAATACTGGACTGCCAAAGCGGTAAATTGGTGGATGCTTTTATGCAGAATGGGGCAAACGGGACTGGCTCCCTGAAAGAACTTGATTATATAGAATATAGATTGTCTACAAGAGAAGTTTACCGTCTGTGGGATTTTTTGACAGCAAAGGGACAGAGCGGCCACATATACCGTATCCATAGCGAATTGAAACAGGGAGAGATGATACATACTTACTGGCTGCGTTCGGCGGGCGGGCTCAGAGTGCTGCAAAGCTTCGATGAATGCCGGCAGGGATGTTCCTTTGAGGCGGAGATCAAGGCGGTCGCGCAGGATAAAGTGCAGATTGCGCTGATCGGGGATGAAAACGCCGGACAGCATATCACCAGATGGTTTCCTTATTCCACGGGTTATTCTTCTCCTGATGGCGCCGGATGGTACTGTATGCCGGAAGTAGGGGACAGGGTGCGCCTACAGATCCCAGATGCGGCGGAAGAAAGCGGCTATGTGATCAGCGCGGTACATATGGATACGGATAATGGCCGTAAAATACCGGATCACAAATCTTTTAAGACCCAATATGGAAAGGAACTTCTCTTTACGCCGGACAGTCTGGAGCTTACTAACAATAAGGGAATGTCGGTCAAGATTGTGGACGGGGACGGAATACAGATTGTAAGTGATAAGAATATCACCATTGTGGCAGGAGGCAGCATGACTATTTCCAGTCTGGAAGATTCCCTGATTGTGGCGGGGACAGAGAATGTGGATATCAGACAGAGCGGCGCTGGGCTGCATATGGCGGAGGACATTGTGTTTACCGGAGGAAAATTCAGAATTCAATGAGCGACCGTGAAGAAAAGTTGATCAAGACCGTGGAACACCTGATTCCAGAAATATGGCAAAAAAGCAGTTTGGAAACCGAAAGATTCTGTAAGGAAAGAAGCAGGGAACTAGCGGAAAGCTTTCTTACGGCGATAGAGCAGGGACTTCAGCAGATAATTCACAATGCCGGGCCGGAGGGTTTGGGACAGATCAAGTATCTTCTCTTTTCCAGTCTGCACAGCAGTATTTTCTTAAAAAAATATCTTGTGCAGATTGCGTTTATGGAACAGGAATTATATTTGAAAGAGCCGTTAGCGGAAGTATATTGGGACGCTGGGGATATCTACCGATTGTTTGAGCGGGATGTCGAAAGTATTCAGAGGGGAATGGCGTTCAAAATTCCAAGGATAAGAAGCTATGAGACGGATGAGATTCGCTATCTCTATGCGCCTTATTATCATGGCATGGTAAAGGCGTTCATCGAGGAAATGACAGCAGGGATAGTGGGAAACCCTGAAATATCAACAGATAAGGAAGAAAAGGAGCAGGTTATGATCCTGTTTGGGGAATATATGGGAGAAGCGGATATTTTATGTCGGGTAGAGAGGGACAAGATGAATGAGATATTTCAGGATATATGCGGATGAACGGCATTTACAGCCCCGTATTTTGAAGCGTGAGACCTTGATAAGACCACATATTCAGGAACAGGGATTCATCTATGAGGAACTGGAGCAGAGAAACTACCTGAAAGTCGAACTGGATCGTGAGATTGCATTTTTGGATATCATGAACAGCCCGATTTTTATGGTGACGAAAGAGTTTGCCAATCTGATTAGAGTCTACTGTCCGGCGGTTAAATTCAAATATATGATTCTCTTTGATGAGGCAAATCGAAGAGCAGTATCCTATCAGATACCAGCGCTTCCGGAAATCGACTGCCTGCATAGTGACAGCGAATTGAGCAGGGACGGAAATACGATAACGAGAGGAATCCTCTGCGGGGATAAAATAGGAAACACCCCCATATTCAGACTGAAAGGCGCAAAGGGACGTTACATTATGGCAAACCTTGCTTTTGTGGAGAGCGTATACCGGCGGGAGGTCAGGGGTATGGGGATAGAGGAATTTGTGGTACAATAGGAGGTGCTGGTATGGATCTTTGGTCAGATTTTATAGGTTGGATTACAGGGGAAGCGGAAAAACCGGCGGAGCCCTTGGTATTAGGCGCAGAACTTAAGTGCCCGTGGGGAACAGCACACAGTTACTTATATGTGGATTCAGATGATATTGATATCAATAACTTGCCGCAGGCGCATGTGGAAGACTGTATGGCGAATTATAACATCTACCCTTTTGGTAAGTGTATATATCGGATGGGACAACCGTGTGAATTGTTTTTTTGTTTGGCAGACCGCTGGGAAAATTCAGAACCGCAGAATGTGATTGTGAATGGAAGGGAGATTATCACTACAAAATCTACACTCATATGTCAAACAAGTGGCACAGAAATAAGAGCAGTGACAACAGGGCAGGATGCATTATATGCAAAAGAATTGATGTTATATAAAGACATGAACGAAAATTATCCGGGACTATTAGAAATCCTGCTTGATCCGTATGGGAGTTTATATCTGGACGGTGAAATGTATGAAACTGCATTTCGATTTTTAGACGACTGTTTAGCACGTCATGGCGGCGAATTATCCATAGAATTTGTTTATGGCGAAGTGGAACCAGAAGGAAAAATGATTAAGGTTATAATGGAACGATTGGACCCAGACTCAAATCACGATCTATCAGCATATGACATATCTGTTCTTATGCAACTTGGTGAAAGTGTTACAAGTTTTGAAAATATAAAAGCGAAAGGTAGGGAAAGGGCAGAAGAAATACGGACAGATCCGATAAAAAGATGGTTTGAAGCGCATAAGAAGTTTACCAGTGAGTTAAAGGAGGAATTGGAACAGGCTGTATGTGCGGTAATATTGTTTAGCTCCATAGAAACTGTAGCACCAATAGAGGGTCCGCCGGGTAGCTTGGTTCCCCAAGCAGGAATAGGTGGAGCAGGGGTGCCGGCAACAATAAATCCTGATCTTAATGAATACTATATCATAGGAGCGCTTCCCGGGGGAATGCAGCCACAGCTGCCATCACTAGGAAGTAATATAAGTGCCACAGGATATGCTCAAACAAGTATATTATCGAATAAGATATTAACAAATCAAACAGGAAAAGTTGATAATTATGTGTCAAATGTAAAGGGAGTTACAGCGGCAGAAGCTGATTTTAATGCGATGAATCCTACAAATATTAGAACTTATTCAAATGGAACAATTGTAGGTGATTTGCCGGATGGGAGAACCATAAATCTTCATTCATCTACTACATTAAATGGTGTACCATCTTTGGAAATAATTAATATGGTTACTGGTAGAAGAATAAAAATACGTTATTAGAGGAGGCATATATGGAATCATTAGTGAATTGTGATATCATTATTGATATTGAAATCATTGATAAGATAGTGGCAGGGGACCAACTATATGAAGTGTTTTTTACGACAACAGATCAAATGAAATATAAAATTGTGTTTGATTTTGTATGGGACTTTAGATGTGCGATTGAAAATGCCTATATTGATCGTTCAACTAAATTCTGTCACAATGAAAAGGACAAAAGCAGTATATTTTTAATACAGGATTCAAATTATATAAAATATTTTGAAGAACAGATATCGGGGACGCTTCCAATAGGCGAACTTAAAAATTATATTTTATTTGACCACGTGGATACCATTATCGAATTGTTGACGATAAGAGAACCGGTGCTTATAAAAATATAAAATTCCCATATCAAGATTATGAAAAATGTTTATAAATACAGATTTTTTCATAATAAAGAGCTAAAAAACTGGGATTATTAGAGATTTATTTATGCATTAGCAGAGGAATGACACAGGATGTTTGTACATTATTATGCAGTGCGATAGTGACAACGTCACCAATAGAGGGTCCGCCATGTAGTCTGGTTCCCCAAGCAGGAATAGGCGGAGCAGGGGTACCGGCAACAATAAATCCTAATCTTAATGAATACTATATCATAGGAGCACTTCCCGGAGGGATGCAGCCACAGCTGCCAGTGTTGGGAGCGGGGGATATGGGTGGTTCAAATACAAGTTGGTATAAACCGGATGGCTCAATGAATTATCCGCCAAATAATGGTGCTGTGCTAGGAACAGAAGTGAATATGACATTAAAGCCAGGAGATACTTTTGGGAGGTATGGGAATATAGGAGAAAAGAGTAACTTTGTTACCCAAACAGGGGCAGATGCTAGTAAATTAGCATTGCCACCCAATACTGATCCAACTATTTACCAAGAATTTGAAGTAATTAAGGAAATACCAGAAACAATACAGTCAGAAATTGCGCCGTGGGGTGATTCACCAGGTGGTGGGGTACAGTATGAACTTCCAAAGCCAATATTGCAATTGATTAAAGAGGGATATATTGTACCTAAGTAGGAAGGAGTGCGGGATGTTATCAACAGAAGAATTAAAGAATTATGTATATAATGAAATTCGAATGAGATTGGGAGAAGTTGTTTGTGATAATTTGTTCTTTGCTGAAGGAACAGACAATAGTGTCGAAGGAACATATATATTTAATAAAAATAATGAATATCATATTATGTTTACGGAAAAAGGGAGAATACG
The DNA here is from genome assembly GCA_947243855.1 of uncultured Lachnospiraceae bacterium. Taxonomy (GTDB): domain Bacteria; phylum Bacillota; class Clostridia; order Lachnospirales; family Lachnospiraceae; genus UBA3282. The sequence continues at coordinate 66,142 of CAMXIK010000022.1, forward strand.
AAGCGATATTGTAACAGATGAAAAAAGAGAAGTTTTATGGAGTGCGTTACAGATATTTTCTATCAATATCATAATGAATTTTGCGTTATGCAATAGGGAAAAAGGAAAGGATTTTCGCCGAGCTATTTTTGCAAAAGAAAAGGAAATTTTTTCTTTATTTGGACAAGATTTTAAAAAAAGAAAAGAAAAAGAAATAGAAGAAATTCTTAAAAAGAATCCATATAATGATATTTAATTTGGATATATTCCATAGTCCGAATTCTATGAATAATTGTAGCTTTTGAGGGCAGTTGTAGTGATATGAATCTAAATTCTGCGCTCATATATATTTTTTTTATTATATTTCATTCATTTGCGCCGTATGGAGGTAAAGAGTGATGGAGGATAAATTAGTGAAGATATTACGGATTTATCTAATTATTTTGTAACGAGTGATGGAGAAGATTTTATATCTGTTTTTTTGGATGCATTAGAAACCGCAAAAGAAATAGACTTTGGTATAGAAATTAAGTCCTTATAAAATAAATTGAATAGATTTCCATTGCAAAAACAGTTGTTTCCGAAAAGAAATGGGTTGTTTTTTTCACATATAATAGCAAAAGAGATAGCGGTATTTTTCCAGAGAGCGTATGCTGGCAGGAAGGATATGGGGATAAACGAAAGGTGTAGGAATAGAAAGAGGAGATAAGCTATGGGTAAAGTATTTGAAGATTTTTTCACAGAGTTACAAACAGATATGATATCTATATGCATGGAATATGCAGAGAAAAGAGCAGAAATGATATATATTTATTGTTCGTGTGAAGAAGGCATGATATCAAGTGATTTTTTTTACAAAATAAATAGTAATATAGTCAAGAAGAATAAACTTAATGACGCTATTGTAGATGGAGAAAAACCATATGATGTTTCTGTAGACCGACAAAAAGGAGCAATTGACATCATTACAGACAACATTATATCAATTAAAAAACTATGCCAAGAGTATCAAAGAGATATGCCGACACAAATTAAATTAATATATGATGTTTCCCAAAA
>CAMXIK010000023.1 GCA_947243855.1 uncultured Lachnospiraceae bacterium
CCGGGCTTCACAGGGCAGGATGCCGGATAACGTCCGGTGGAGGCGACTCCAAGGCCAGTGCAACAGAAATAATACCGCCTCGGCGTTTTGCAAGGCAGCCGACGAAGCCGTGCAACGGCTTCAGGCGTTTCGCGAAGCGATCGCCGGGGTAAGGGTGGAATGGCAGTGTAAGAGACTACCGCCGCCGCGGTAACGCGGCGGGCTGTGTAAACCCCATCCGGAGCAAGACCAAATAGAGAGCGATAGACCGGCCCGGTCTGCTTTCAGGTAGGTTGCTGGAGGGCTTCGGCGACGAAGCTCCTAGATAGATGATCATTCGAGACATAACCCGGCTTATCGTTCCGCTTACAGCTTAATCAAGATGGGGCACAGGGATAGGATTCTCTGTGCCCCTGTGAAAAGTATGGGGAGCAAGGAGTTGGCTGTGACAAAGAGCGGAAACATATATAAATTATCGGCTGTTATCATAGCTGTGCTGTGCGTGCTGCCGCAGAAGACGCTGGCGGCGGAACCTTCCCTGCCGCCCCATCTGATTCAGAGTGTGAGCGGAGAGGCCGTTTACAGGGGAATGCTGGCGCTTGATCTGCTCCACAGCCCTGTGCTTGAGGAAGCGGATGCACAGCAGGCCGTTGAAAATGTGAGCGGCTGCGTTGTGCGGATTGATATGGGAAATGCTTACGGGAGCGGCGTTATTTTCCGATTGACGGAGGACGCCTTGATCATTGCCACCAACAGACATGTGCTTGACTATTGGCAGGAGGATGTGGGCGTGATCCGCTTTCCGCAAGGGTTTTATGCGGGCGCGCAGGTTCTTGGGAGCGCCAAGGACTGCGACGTGGGGTTTTTAAAGGTGGAAAACAACGAACTTGGCATCGAAACGCTCTTGACGCTTCGACATGTATCGGTGGATGAGGAGGTCTGTCAGAGCCTTTCTGCGGGCGAGGAGGCTTTTTGTCTGGGAGCCGGAGAGACGGCTCAGGAGATAGAATATCAGGAAGCCGTAGTGGCGGAAACGGAAAAATACATTGACGTCTTTGGCGGCGAAATGCTTTATTTAAACGGTTTTGCTAAGGAGGGGATGTCTGGCGGCGGCATTTTCGACGGTTATGGGCATTTGATCGGCCTGCTTGCGGGCGGAACATGGCGAAACGAGGTGGCCGGGGTTCCGGCGGATCAGGTATTGTCCGCTTACCGACAGATCGTCGGAGAATAAGAGATACCTTTTTTTGACAAGCTGTGGTATGATATTCAAGGTGGCAATGAGCCGTGCACAGACGTAAGAAGGCAAAAGGCAGCTTGCTGACGTTTTTGCCGGATTACGGATGTATAGGGCGAAGCCCGTGAGCGAGAAGAAGCGAAGCGGAATCGAGCTTGCACGGCGGAGCGGAGGGGATGTAAGAAGGCAAAAGGCAGCTTGCACGGCGGAGTGGATAAGGAGGCGTTATGGCATTATTTCAGATTAGCAATGATAAAATCACGATACAGGTGGAAAGTAAAGGAGCGGAGCTTAGATCCCTTAAGAGCGTGCCGGATAACAGAGAGTACATGTGGCACGGCAATCCGGCTTTTTGGGGAAGGGTTTCGCCTGTGCTGTTTCCCATTGTAGGAGGGCTGAAGGACGGTGCATTCCGTGCGGACGGCAGAACGTATTCCATGGGGCAGCACGGTTTTGCCAGAGACATGGAATTTCAGTTAAAAAGTCAGGTGGCAGCGGAAATCTGGTTTTCCTTAAGCTCCGACGAGGAGACGCTGAAAAAATACCCCTATCCGTTTTTACTGGAAATCGGGTATGAGCTTGTGGAATGCACGGTAGTGGTAAAATGGCGGGTGTGCAATCAGGCGAAAGAACCGATCTGGTTTTCCATAGGAGGCCATCCGGCGTTTCTTTGCCCCATTGATCCGGGGACGGACCAGACCCAGTACAAGCTGCTTTTCGATGAGAAGGAAAGCATCGAGTCATCCTGTATTGCAGGCGGTTTGGTGAACGGGGAGAAGAAGACCTACCCTTTGCGAAACGGGGCTTTGCCGATTACGGCGGATTTGTTTGACGACGACGCGCTGGTGATTGAGAAGGATCAGGCTCACAGCGTATCCTTGGTAAGGCCAGACGGGAAACCCTATTTGACAGTGGAGTTTGACGCGCCTTTGTTTGGCATCTGGTCGCCGCCGAAGAAGAAGGCGCCGTTTATCTGCATTGAGCCTTGGTACGGCCGGTGCGACAGTGCGGATTTTGAGGGAGAATTTAAGGAGCGGGAGTGGACGCAGGAGCTTTCGGGAGGTAGTTTCGAGGCGGCGTACCGTATCACGATCGCATGAGCGTACATAAGGGAGGAAAACTATGAATATGGCGCCAATGGTACAATGTATGGGTCTGACTAAGACCTACGGAAGAAAAATCGCCTTAAACCAGATCTATTTGAATCTGGAACGGGGCAGGATTATAGGGCTTTTGGGCCCTAACGGCAGCGGTAAGACCACGCTGATCAAGATTATGAACGGTCTTCTGCGGCCAACGTCGGGGGAAGTTTTGATTAACGGACAGCGCCCGGGGGTAGAGACCAAGCTGAGAATCTCCTATCTGCCGGAGCGGACCTATCTGCAGCCGGGTATGAAGGTGATTGAATTGGTGCAGTATTTTCAGGACTTTTATCCGGATTTCCGTCTGGACAGAGCCTATGACATGCTGGCCAGATTGCAGATTCCGCCGCAGGAGAGGCTGAAAAATCTCTCCAAAGGCACGAAGGAGAAGGTGCAGCTCATTATGGTGATGAGCCGGGACGCGGATCTTTATATTTTGGACGAGCCGATTGCCGGCGTGGACCCCGCATCCAGAGATTACATCTTAAATACCATTGTGAGCAATTATAACAGAAACGGTTCCATTCTGCTTTCCACCCATCTGATATCGGATGTGGAGAATGTGTTGGACGACGTAGTGTTTATCAAGTACGGAAGCATTGTTTTACAGGCGGGCGCAGAGCAGATCAGGCAGAACGAGCACAAGTCTGTGGACCAGTTTTTCAGGGAGGTGTTCGCATGTTAGGAAAATTGATGAAATACGAGTGGAAAGCCACATGGAAGCTGCTGCTGCCCGCCAATCTGGTGCTCGTCGTGATGACGCTCATCGCCTGGTGGATGACAAATATGGTGGAGTACAGCAGGGCGGAGTTCCAGATGATAGATTTTATGGAAGTTATGGTAATACTCACCTACGTGATCAGTATGTTTGCGGTGTATATCGGTACGGCGATCTTTCTGATTTATCGTTTTTATACTTCCACTTATGGGGATCAAGGGTATCTGCTGCATACCCTGCCGGTGGACACGCATCATATTATTCTGGCGAAGGTGTTTGTCAGCGCTTCCTGGCTGCTGATTAATTCAGTTATGATGATCGGCTCCATCCTGTTTTTGTTTACTGCAAGGGAGGACGCTTTCTTCACCATGATGGAGGGCGTGATGGATGTGGTGGAATATATGGGCGGAGAAGAGATCACAATGTTTACGATGGTGATGACCTTGGTAGCTTATGTGTTCTCACTGTTCGCGAGAGTGCTCAAAGTGTCGGCCTGCATTTCGTTGGGCCAGCTTTCCTCCAATCATAAGCTGTTGTTGTCTTTCGCATGGTATATCGGCGTGTATATTGTGGAATGTATTTGTCAGGGCCTGTTTTTTGCGGTGCGGCTGGCTTTCCAGAAGCATGTTTCTTCTTGGACGTATTATTCCTATTATGACACCCAATGGGAGACCACGCTGCTTGCGGGCATTATAGGGTGCGTAGTGTTTTATGTGCTTACCTGGTATGTGATGAGCAGGAAGCTAAATCTTGAATAGTTTGCTGAAAGAATAGAAAGGAAGGATGTAACATGACAAAGATTGATATTTTTTCCGGATTTTTGGGAGCCGGAAAAACCACGCTGATCGGGAAGCTTTTGAGAGAAGCGCTGTCGGGCACGAAGTCCGTGCTGATTGAGAATGAGTTTGGCGAGATCGGGATCGACGGCGGTTTCTTACAGGAGTCGGGTATCGAGATCAAGGAAATGAACTCCGGATGCATCTGCTGTTCTCTGGTGGGCGATTTTGGCGCGTCTTTAAAAGAGGTGCTCGATACCTATAGCCCGGAACGCATTTTGATCGAACCTTCGGGTGTGGGAAAGCTTTCTGATGTCATGAAGGCGGTGCAGGGCGCCATGGAGGACCGGGATGTGCAGCTTAACAGCGCGGTGGCCGTGGTGGATGCCTGCAAGTGTAAGATGTATCTTAAGAATTTCGGGGAGTTTTTTGTCAATCAGATCGAGCACGCGGGTACGATTGTCTTAAGCAGGACGGACAAACTCAACGAGGAAAAGCTTGCCACCTGCGTGGAATTGATCAGGGAACACAATGCGAAAGCGACGATAATCACTACGCCATGGGATGCGCTGGACGGTAAGGATATTCTGGAGACCATCGAGGGCGCGGGCGACTTAGAGGCGGAACTGATGCAGGAAGTAATGAAGCTGCATGATGAGCATGAGCACTGTCATCATGACCACGAGCATGAGCATCATCACGAGCACGAGCATGAGCACTGTCATCATGAGCATGACCATGAGCATGAGCACGACCATGAGCATCATCACGATCATGATCATGAGCATCATCATGAGCATGAGCACGACCATGAGCATGAGCATCATCACGATCATGAGCATGACCACGGGCACGACCACCACCACCACCATCATCACGCGGATGAGGTATTTACAAGCTGGGGGCTTGAGACGCCTGCGGTCTACGATAAAGAGGGCATTGCGCATATTCTGGCCGAACTTGATAAGGAGGAGGAATATGGTCTGGTGCTTCGGGCCAAGGGCATGGTGGAAAATGCGGACGGAGGCTGGATCTATTTCGACTATGTGCCGGAGGAGAGCAACATCAGGGACGGCAAGCCCGGCGTGACAGGCAAATTCTGTGTGATCGGCTCCCAATTAAAGGAAGATAAGCTGGCGGCGCTCTTTGGCGGAAAGAAAAAATGATAGCGGTTGTTATTTGAGGAAGGAAGTAGAACTATGAAACCGGTCTATATGATTAACGGCTTTTTGGAGAGCGGAAAGACGGAGTTTATCACGTATACGCTGGCGCAGCCCTATTTTCAGGTGCGAGGCAAGACCCTTCTCATTCTGTGCGAGGAGGGGGAGAACGAGTATGATCCGATGCTCCTAAAGCAGAGCCGTACCGTATTGGAGATCATTGACGAGGAGGAAGAATTTGTCCCGGCCAGATTAATAGAGCTGGAAAAGAAGCATAAGCCGGAGCGTATCATTGTTGAGTATAACGGTATGTGGAATTACAAGGAGATGAAGCTTCCGTGGCATTGGAGGATCGAACAGCAGATCACCACGATCGACGCCTCGACTTTTCCCATGTATTTTACGAATATGAAGTCTCTGCTTGCGGAGCAGATCAGGAAGTCGGAGCTGATTATCTTTAACCGCTGCGACGGGGTAGAGGATCTTGGCAGTTATAAGCGCAATGTGAAAGCGATCAATCCCAAGGCGGAGATTGTGTTTGAGGATTCCAACGGGGAGATCAACGAAATCATGGAAGAAGATCTGCCCTACGACTTAAAGGCGCCGGTGATAGAACTAGATAACAATGGTTATGGAATATGGTATCTGGATTCTATGGATCATTTGGAACGCTATGAGGGAAAGACCATCTCCTTTGTGGGTATGGTATTGAAACCGGAACAATTTCCGAAAGGTTATTTTGTGCCGGGCCGTATGGCGATGACCTGCTGTGCGGAGGATATGGCGTTTCTCGGGTATGCCTGCGAATATGGGCAGGCGGATACGCTTAAGGACAAACAGTGGGTGAAGGTTACGGCCCGCGTGGAGAAAGAATATTTTGAGCAGTATCAGGGCGAGGGTCCGGTGCTGCACGCTCTCAGCGTGGAACAGACGAGAGCGCCAAAAGAGGAAATCATCAGTTTTATGTGAGGAGTTACGTTTTTATGTTTAACTATAACGGTGTGCAGTGGTTGTTTTTCTTTTATTTTTACTGTTTTGCCGGTTGGTGCTTCGAGTCGGTATTTGTGTCGCTTAAATCTCGCAAATGGGTAAACAGGGGCTTTATGAGAGGCCCCTTTCTTCCGTTGTACGGCAGCGGCGCTATCATGATGCTTGTGGTGTCCAGACCTTATGCGGATAATATTTGGCTGACCTATGTATCGGGTGTGATCGGGGCGACGGCGCTTGAATATGTGACGGGAGTCGTCATGGAGGCGCTTTTTAAGATGCGGTACTGGGATTATTCCAATCGGTTTCTCAATTTTCAGGGCCAGATCTGTCTGCGGTCTTCCCTGACATGGGGATTGTTTACGGTATTGATGACAAGGGTGATACACTACCCGATCGAGAGTATGGTGTGTCGGATTCCGACACGAGTGTTATATTATGGTACGGTGGTTCTCACAGTCTATATTGTGGCCGATTTCACGTTGTCCTTTAAAGCGGCTCTCGATCTGCGCGATATTATGGTAAAGATCATGAAGGCGAGAGAGGAACTGGAACGTATGCAGAAGCGTCTGGATGTCATGATTGCCTTTAATAATGAGGAGAAAGAACAGAGGCGGATTGACAAGGAGGAACGCAGGGAGCTTCGGTTAAACGAGCTTTCGGCGAGTCTGGAACAAGGCTTTGCCACGATCAAAGATATGCTTTTGAGCAGACCGTCGGCCTTTGGGGAGAGCGCCAGAGAAGAGATCGCCGAGCTGCGGGGAAAGTTCAGCCTGTACCGGGAACGGGACAAGGGGATTGGGCGTTTGGATTTCTTTAAGCGGGATATGATTTTGAATAATCCTACTATGCGCTCGCAGATTTATGAGAGCGCTTTTGAGGAGTTAAAGGAGATGGCGAACGATAAGCAGGATAATAAGAAGGAGCAGATCGGTTAATCGTCTCCCAGCGTAATATAACGAGTGGTTTCCCGCTTGCTGGCAAGGATGGAGTCGAGAAGCTGGTTTTCCATCAGTTCCAGATCACGCGCTTTTTTACGGAACAGAGCCAAAAATTTATTATAGAGCCAGAAGGAGTAAACAAGGATATTATTTGCCTTGCCGAGCTTCGCCTTCGTGGTATGCATGTAGTGGCGGCCGCCGATGATGGTCGCCTTTTTTGCGCGGATATAATGGATCAATTCGGTCTCGTTGGAGATATCTTCCTGTAAAATGGTGTATCCGAAGCCGGCGCAGTCCTCCTTGTGGGAGTCGCTGCCGCCAAAACAGGGTAGATTGTACTTTTTTGCAAGGGCCATGGCGCGCATATTGGAATCCGCGTCCTCACAGGCGTTGTAACCTTCTACGAAGTCAAACTTACGGTAGATCACGGAATTGAGTTTATGGCGCATGGTGCTGCAGACGCTCAAAAAACGTTCCCCGCAAGGGTGGGCGGGCCCTAGAATACCGCCGTAAAAATGTACGATCTCGATGAGGAGAAGGAGAGGCAGCCCCCTAAGCTCCAGAATCGGCAGATTGACGCCAGTGGGCATGATGATGAGCATGTGGCCGGCGTTTATGGTGTCGTATTCGATTCCTTTTAGGACGACAAAATCGTCTGGTTTTTCCTTTAATTTTTTATAATAGCGGTAGGCTTTATAGGAGTTGTGATCTGTGATCAGCATCCCCTGATACCCCTTCTGTTTTAGAATGGAAATGTTTTCCAATAATTCCACTTTCCCGTCGGGAGAGCCTTCTTTTGTGTGACAGTGCATGTCCAGCTTCATATGGATTCCTCTTTTACCCTTTACCTTTTTTCCTTACTTATTCTACCCTTTTTTTTAAATAAATGCTACTGGTTTTTTCAGGATGTTCGCGTGTGTTTGAGTCCGAGTCTGCCGTAGGCAAATCTCGTAATTGAGCGAAGCTCAATTTTTGCAAGCATAAGTTGGACAAAGCCTCATATATTGTAATGAGATAAGGGGGGATTCAGATGCGCCAAGAGGAAGTGCTTTGTCTGTTTCCCGAAAGGGTCAGGGATAGATGGCGCGAGGTGGCGGCGTGTGCGGAGGGCTTGCAGGAAATCCGGTTTCGCGTGGGAATGCCGCTGTCCGTATGGATAGAAAACAGAGAGCGGTTTGTGGACGAGCAGGGAAAAATTGTGGACAGGCCAGAGAAAGCCGCGCGTCCTGTGCCGGAGGAGTTGGAAGAGGTAGTAAAGCATTTGTGCCGTTATTCCGTTTATGCGTTTGCGGATGAGATCAGGCAGGGGTTTTTGACCGTGCAGGGAGGACACAGGATCGGGCTGGCTGGACAGGTCGTACTGGACGGCGAGGGCCGGATAAAAAATATAAAATACATACGTTATTTAAACATCCGCATTGCCCATCAGGTAAGGGGCGCTGCCGATCCTGTAATTCCGCACATTTTTGAGGAAGGGCGCGTAATGAGTACGCTTTTGGTTTCCCCTCCCGGAGGGGGAAAGACCACCATGCTGCGCGATCTGATCAGACAGGTGTCGGAGGGGACGGCATACGGGGACGGCGTGAATGTGAGCGTTGTGGATGAACGGTCGGAGATTGCCGGAAGCTATCTGGGCGTTCCCCAGAATGACGTGGGAATCCGCACGGATGTGCTGGACGGCTGCCCCAAGGCGGAGGGAATGATGCTGTTAATCCGTTCTATGGCGCCGCAGGTGCTGGCGGTGGATGAGCTGGGGAGTATCGAGGATGTACAGGCGCTGCAGATGGCCGGCGGCTGCGGCTGCCGGCTGCTTGCCACAGTGCATGGAGGATCGCTGGAAGAAATACGTCATAAAAATTATATGCGTTATGTTATGGAAAAGGGTTTGTTTGAACGCTATGTGGTATTGGACAGAAGGACGGGCGTGTGTCAGGTCACGGGGATTTATGATGGGGAAGGGAAGCCATGTATAAACTGATAGGCGTTTTCTGTATTTTGGCAGGCTGCGCAGGGTGGGGAAACACAAAGGCCGCCATGGAGAAAGAACGGGTCCGGCATTTGCGCACGCTGTTTCATATTTTGGGGCAGATGCGGGGTGAGGTTTCTTACGGGAAACATACGCTGCCGGAGATTTGTCTTCTCCTTTCCGAGTTAAATGACGATCGTTATAAAACTTGTTTTTCCCGGATTTACGAGCAGACAAGGGAAGAAAACGGCGGGGATTTTTTAAAGGTATGGGAGACGGAGATGGGAAACTGTCTGGAAGGGCTTTTGCTCCGGGAGGATGAGCGGGAGACAATGACCGGGCTGCCGAAAACACTGAATTTCCGGGAGGAAGGCGGACAATCCGAGAGAATCGGTCTGGCGGAAGCTTTTCTGGAGGGCAGATACCGGCAGGCGGAGGAAACCTATGAAAACAGATCAAAAATGATACGCAGCGTCAGTATTTTGACTGGACTTCTTCTGGCAATGATACTGCTGTGATGGAAACGACAGGGAGGAAGGATGAGCGTAAGTCTGATTTTTAAGATAGCGGCGGTCGGTATCTTAGTTACAATATTAAATCAAGTTTTAAAACATAGCGGAAGAGAGGAACACGCCTTTCTAATCAGCCTTGCTGGATTAATTCTTGTTTTAACTTGGATTGTTCCTTATATCTACGATCTGTTTGTGATGATGCAGACCTTATTCGAACTGTAGGGGGGATGTAGTATGGATATGGTGAAGGCTGGCGTGATCGGCGTGGTAGGCGTTCTGCTTGCGGTTTCTCTCAAGAGCCATAAGACGGAATACGGCGTCTATGCGGCGCTCGCAGTCTGTTTTGTCATGTTGGAATATATCATGCGTTATTTTATGCAGATCTTGTCGGGAATGGAGCTGTTACGAGGATATCTGAACGATAATTACAGTTATCTTGCGCTGCTCTTAAAGGCGGTGGGAGCCACCTATGCCTGCGAATTTTGCGCGGGAATCTGTAAAGACGCCGGTTACGCCGGCGTGGCGGGGCAGGTGGAGATGCTGGGAAAGCTCTACATTCTTTCTATGGGTATGCCGGTGATTCTTGCCTTGATGGAGAGCATTCAGTCGATGGCGGGATAAGGGAACTTACAGGAGGGGAGGCGGTTGGATGGGACTTTCAGAGAGCGCTCTTGCGTGGGAGCAGATGGATATGGACGCGGTCACCGGTGATTTTGAGAGGCTGTTTCCGTCTTTTTCTTTTGACGCGAAGGCGGTGCTTGCGGATATTATGAGCGGACAGCTTGTGGAAGCGGTGAAGAAACTGGGAGGAGGTCTGTCGGATGCGGTGCTCTTCCAGCGGGAGGAATTTCGCACTCTTTTTTTTACGATTCTGATTTTGGGAGTGGCGGCGGCTCTGTTTTCCAATTTTGCCGATCTTTTCAAGGACCATCAGGTGTCCGATCTGGCCTTTTATTTCATTTATCTGCTGCTGATCGCGGTGCTGATCAAATTCTTTTCGAATACGGCGGATATCGTGCAGGAGATGCTGCATAGTGTGGCGCTCTTTATGAAACTGTATATTCCTACTTATATATTGGCGGTGGGGAGCGCTTCGGGCGCTTTGTCGGCGACGGCGTATTATCAGCTCCTTTTATGTGCGGTTTATTTGATCGAGTGGGGCTACCTCACCATTCTTCTTCCGCTTGTCTATGGATATGTGCTGCTGGTTGTGATCAACGGGATCTGGATGGAGGAGAAGCTGGCGCTGCTTTTGGAGCTTTTGGAAAAAGGGATCAGGGGAAGCGTAAAAGCTTCGGTTTGGTTGATTACCGGATTTAGTCTGCTACAGTCAATGATATCACCTGTTATCGATTCTTTGGAATTTTCGGCGGTCAAAAAGGCGTTGTCCTCCATGCCGGGAATCGGCGGCCTGACAGAGGGGATGTTTGAGATGGTGCTCGGGTCTGCAGTTTTGGTAAAAAACAGCATCGGCCTGTACATGACCTTGATTCTGATCATGCTCTGTATCGCGCCAATTATAAAAATTGCCTTGATATCCTGTGTGATCAAGCTGAGCGCGGCCCTTGTGGGGATCGTAAGCGATAAGCGGCTGACAAACTGTGTGAGCCGGGTGGGAGAGGGGAGTCTGATGCTCCTTCGGATCGCTCTTACTTCCGTGGGTATGTTTATCATTCAGGTGGCCGTTATCAGCTATTCAGCGGGAGCGGCCGTGCGCTGACAGGGGGCGGGATATGTTAAAAAATATCAGGGAAATCGGCATTTTTATGATTGCCGCGCAGGCGGTGATTCATTTTGCGCCGGGGAAACAGTACGAGAAATATATCAAGTCGGTATCCGGAATCGTGATCCTGCTTCTGTTTCTGAAACCTTTTTTACAGCTTTCCGGAGCGCAGTGGAAAAGCCCGGAAGCCGTTTTGGAGAAATTGGAGGAGATGACGGATATGCAGGATTTTTCGAACTTTGCGGGGGAGGAGAGTATTGCGGGAGAGGAATTTTCTGACCGGATGGAATCAGGTGCGGGCATCGCGGCGGTAAGCCGCGCGGAGGCGGAGGTGAAGGAGCTTTTGAACAGGGAGCTTCAAGGAGAAACTTACAGCGTAAAGCGGGTGTCGATCCGGTTGGCAGAGAATCCGGCAAAGGAGAATGAACTGAGCGTGTCGCAGATGGAGATCGGACTGGTAAAAGCGGCGGAAACGGAGGAGGGACAAATCGGGATTGCCCCAATCGTGATCGGGGATGCGGCGGATTCAGAGGAAGAGACTGTTTTATTCCAATACCGCAGCCGATTTGCGGAGCTTTTGGGAATCGAGGAGGAAAGAGTGGAGGTGAGACTGGATGGGAGAGATTAAGAAGCTTCTCGGGCGGTTTGGCGGGGGAAAGAAGGTCGGAAAAGAGCAATGGCTGATTATTGTGCTGGTGGGTATTTTGTTTTGCGTGATATCTCTGCCGGTAGAAAAAGAAAAAACGAAGTCCGGTCTATTGGACACTTCGAACACTATACTAGAAAGCGAACAAACATTCGATAATGAAGAAACAGATTATGCGGCGCGCTGGGAGGAGAAGCTGGAGGAAAATCTTCGTTGTGTGGAAGGAGCGGGGAAGGTCAGGGTGTTAATTAATCTGAAGGAGTCGGAGGAGCAGATTCTGGCGAGAGACGGCCGGGAGGAGTCCTCGGATACGGTGGAGGAGGACGCGGCAGGAGGGAGCCGGCACGTATCGGAAAGCAGGACGGATAAAGCCGTTATCCGTACGGTGGATGAACGGGGGCAGAACGTGCCTCTTGTGGTGAAGACGGTTTCCCCTTCTGTGGAGGGCGTAGTCGTGATTGCGCAGGGAGCGGATCAGGCGCGGGTGCGCAGGGACATAATCGAAGCAATTCAGGTATTATTTGATGTAGACATGAATAGAATATCAATAATTAAAATGAAAACAAATAATCAGTGAAGGGGAGAAGAAATTGAAGAATATGATCAAAAAGAACCAGATGATGATCACAGCGCTGGCCATTATGATTGCAGTGGCCGGGTACTTAAACTTTGCTGGAACGAAGGTAACGGATGAGGAACTGATGAGCGTCAGCGGGGAAGTGGGTTCCACAGAGCTGACGCAGGAGGACGCGGAGGCGGATTACGCATCTCTTTTGGATTTGTCGGATGAGGATATGGAGCAGGCTTACGGCGATATTGAAAGTCTGGACACCGACGTAACCATGGCGGACAGCGGCAGCGTGGACGAGGAGTTGGCGCAGGCTCTTGCGGAGGAGCAGATGGATGAGGTGCCAGGCGAGGCAGTGTTTACATCGGCCGACACGTCTTCGCCTCTTTCCGGCGCGAAGCTGGAGAAGGAGCAGACCAGAGTACAAAATAAAGAAACGCTTCTGGAGATCATCAACAATGCCAATATCAGTGAATCGCAGAAGCAGGAGGCAGTCAACAGCATGATTTCCATGACGGATGTCGCGGAGAAGGAAACGGCTGCGGAGATTCTGCTGGAGGCGAAGGGCTTTGACGATGCGATTGTCAGTATCGACGGGGAGAGCGTGGATGTGGTAGTCAATACTGCAGAGCTGTCGGAAGCGCAGCGTGCCCAGATCGAGGATATCGTGATTCGTAAGACCGGGGTGAGCGCGGACGCGATCGTCATCAGCACGGTAAACGACGATTAGAAATAATATAAATTTTATGTACTGTGATATCAGAAGTTGTGATAAAATAACAAAAGTGGGCTTTTTTAGAAAGCATGATCATTTCGGAAAGGTTGGAGGATAAAGACGTGGGAACATATGCGGACGAGATAAACAAAAGAAGAACTTTTGCAATCATTTCGCACCCGGATGCGGGAAAGACGACGCTTACCGAGAAGTTTCTTCTGTATGGGGGAGCGATCAATCTGGCGGGCAGCGTAAAGGGGAAGGCTACGGCCAGACATGCGGTTTCTGACTGGATGCAGATAGAGAAGGAGAGAGGTATTTCCGTCACTTCCTCCGTATTGCAGTTCTCTTATGACGGGTTTTGTATCAACATTCTGGACACGCCGGGCCATCAGGACTTCTCGGAGGATACTTACAGAACCCTGATGGCGGCGGATTCCGCGGTCATGGTGATCGACGCCTCTAAGGGCGTGGAGGCCCAGACGCGCAAGCTGTTTAAAGTGTGCGTGATGCGGCATATCCCGATCTTTACCTTTATCAATAAAATGGACAGGGACGCTAACGACACGTTTGAACTATTGGACGATATTGAGAAGGAATTGGGGATTGCCACCTGTCCGATTAACTGGCCGATTGGCTCTGGAAAGAATTTCAAGGGCGTTTACGAGCGGGCTGGCAAGTGTGTGATTACCTATGCCGACACGGAGAAGGGAACGAAGGAGGGACATGCTACCCGGATTCCCTTCGAACAGACGGAAGCGCTCACCGCGCAGATCGGGGAAGAATTTTACGCGAAACTTACCGAGGAAATCGAGCTTTTGGAAGGGGCCAGTGCGGACTATGATCTGGAACAGATACAGGCGGGCGATTTGACGCCGGTGTTTTTCGGTTCTGCGCTGACAAACTTTGGCGTGGAGATTTTCCTGCAGCATTTTTTGCAGATGACCACCACGCCCCTGCCCCGCAAGGCGGATATCGGGCTGATCGATCCGGTGGAACATGAATTTTCAGCCTTTGTCTTTAAGATTCAGGCCAATATGAATAAGGCCCATCGCGATAGAATCGCGTTTATGCGTATCTGTTCCGGAAGATTCGATGTCAACGAGGAAGTACGGCATGTACAGGGAGGACGGGTGATGCGTCTGTCCCAGCCCCAGCAGATTATGGCGGACGAGCGCAAGATCCTGAGCGAAGCCTATGCGGGAGATATTATCGGCGTTTTCGATCCGGGAATTTTCTCGATAGGAGACACGGTCTGTATGCCAGGAGAGCAGTTCGCTTACGAGGGAATCCCTACCTTTGCGCCGGAGCATTTTGCAAGGGTCAGACAGGTGGACACCATGAAAAGGAAACAGTTTGTCAAAGGCATCATGCAGATCGCGCAGGAGGGCGCCATTCAGATTTTCCAGGAATTTAATACCGGCATGGAGGAGATCATTGTGGGCGTGGTCGGCGTTTTGCAGTTTGACGTGCTGAAATACCGTCTGGAGAATGAATATAATGTGGAGATTAAGTTAGAGAATCTGCCCTATGAATACATTCGCTGGATCGAGAATAAAGATATTGACTTGGACAAGCTGACGGGAACGTCGGACATGAAAAAGATAAAGGATTTGAAAGACAATCCGCTTTTGCTTTTTGTGAATCAGTGGAGCATCGGCATGACGGTGGAGAGAAACGAAGGCTTGATTTTATCGGAGTTTGGCAGAGCGTAAGAGACGGGAAAGCCAGCGAGAGGAGGTTACAGGGTATGAAGAAAACAGCGGTATTTTTGATCGGCATGTTTGTTTTAACCGGAACCCTGTATCTTGCTGGGCTGGGATTGTCCCGAAGCGAGAGCAGCCTCTACAGGCAGGAGGATATGGGAGCAAAGCAGTCTAAGCCGGAACTTCCAGAACAGGTGCTTCCCCAGACGGACGAAAAGCTGCGCGAAGAGCAGAAGGACTGCTATGCGTTTGGCAAGCTGTCGGAGGAAGAACAGCAGGTCTATCTGGAGATTCTGGGTGCGCTTGTCGATTTTCGTGAGAATGTACGGCTTTCCAGCTGCGATAAGGAATTGATATCGCGCGTGTTTCAGTGTGTCTTAAACGACCACCCGGAGATTTTTTATGTGGAAGGTTACAGTTACACGGAGTATACGTTGGGGAAGCTCCTAAAAAAGATTACGTTTACGGGAAGCTACTGTTTTAGTCAAGAGGAAGCGGCAAAGAAGCAGGAACAGATAGATGATTATGTAAACCAGTGCCTTGCCGGAATGCCAGAGGACGCGGATGAGTACGAAAAAGTAAAATATATCTATGAATACCTGATTCACCATACGGACTATGACGCGGCGGCGAAGGACAGCCAGAATATATGCTCCGTTTTTCTGGAACGCAGATCGGTTTGTCAGGGATACGCGAAGGCTACCCAATATCTGTTGAATCGGTGTGGGATTTTTGCAACGCTTGTGTTGGGACAAGTTGTAGGCGGAGAAGGACATGCATGGAATCTTGTGCGGATTGACGGGGAATACTACTATGTAGATACCACTTGGGGAGATGCGTCCTATCAGGCGGTGGGCGGCGGAGATTATCCGATTGAGAAGATACCGACGATTAATTATGACTATCTGGCGGTAACTACGGAGCAGATGGAACAGACCCATACGCCGGAAAACGTGGTGGAACTGCCGGTTTGTACGGCGATAGAGGCCAATTACTACGTGAGGGAAGGCGCTTACTTTACAAAGTGGGATGAGGAAAAGATTGAAAAAATCTTCACAGACAGCTACGAGAAGGGAGAAGCTTACGTAACCTTGAAATGCGAAGGCCCGGAGGTCTATCGGAAAATGCAGGAGACATTGATTGGGCAGCAGGGTATTTTCCGCTATCTGGATTGCCCGGACAAGGCGGTATCTTATGTGGAGAATGAAAAACAGTACAGTCTGAGCTTTTGGCTTTGATCCGTTTTTGCCATTTCCCGAAACGGGAGGGAAAGGACTAGGCAAAAAAAAGAAATTTTGATATACTTAAGCCATTAAGCCAAATATAGAGAAAAACATGGAGGATAGCATGGAACAGGGAGCAGAAAAGAGCGGGTACGAATTACAGGAGAAGGCCGGTACGGTGAAGATTGCGGACGATGTAGTGGCTATGATTGCCGCGCTGGCAGCCACGGAGGTGGACGGCGTTGCGGCCATGGCGGGCAATCTTACCAATGAGCTGTTATGCCGCGTGGGCGTGCGGGGGCTTTCCAAAGGATCAAAGGTTGAGGTATCCGGGAAAAAGGTGAAAGTGGGACTTGCCATTACCATGGAATATGGCTATAACATTCCGGCCACCTGCCAGCGGGTGCAGACGAAAGTCAAGAGCGCGATCGAGAATATGACCGGGTTGGAGGTTTTGGATGTGAACATCCGCATTGCCGGGATTAACGTGACGAAAGAAAAATAGAGCGAGTGGTTGATTATGAGCAGAAGAGAGTTGCGCGAACAGATCTTTAAACTATTGTTCCGGGTGGAATTTAATAAAATGGAGGACATGCCGGAGCAGGAGCAGCTGTTCTTTGAGGACGAGGAAGCCGCAAAGGATAAGGACGCCGCTTATATAGCAGATAAATACCATAGGATTTGCGAAAAACTGCCGGAGATCGATTCCAAACTGAATGAAAAAGCATCGGGATGGGACACGGGCCGGATGAGTAAGGTTGATCTGACAATCCTGCGTTTGGCCGTCTACGAGATCTGCTATGACGAGGATGTTCCCACTGGCGTAGCCATTAATGAGGCGGTTGAACTTGCGAAAAAATTCGGACAGGACGCTTCTTATGGATTTGTAAATGGCGTTCTGGCCAAATTTGCATAAGAAGGATGCAGGCTTGCAATTTGCCGCAGAGTGGTGATTCGTATGCAGAATGTATATACGGTTGCACAGGTCAATTCCTATATTAGAAACATGTTCACACAGGATTTTATGCTGCAGAAGGTCCGGATACGTGGTGAGGTCAGTAATTGTAAATACCATTCCTCCGGACATATCTATTTTACCCTGAAAGATGCGAAGAGTACCATATCATGTGTTATGTTTTCATCCGACAGGAAGGGGCTGCCTTTTCGTCTGTCAGAGGGACAGCAGGTGGTGGCAAGCGGCAGTGTTGACGTCTACGAGCGCGACGGAAAATATCAGCTCTATGCCAGAGAGATCGAGCTTGACGGCATTGGCGCCCTCTATGAGAAATATGAGCGTCTGAAAACAGAACTGGCGGAACGCGGCATGTTTGCCGAACAGTATAAACAGCCGATTCCCCGTTACGTCAAAAGATTGGGTGTGGTGACGGCGCAGACGGGAGCGGCGGTGCGGGATATCATCAACGTGGCTTCCAGAAGAAACCCTTATGTGCAGATTATCCTCTATCCGGCGATCGTACAGGGAGAGGCGGCGGTTCCCAGTATCATCAATGGCATCCGCGCGATGGAGAGAATCGGCGTGGACGTGATGATTGTGGGGAGGGGCGGCGGTTCCATTGAAGATCTGTGGGCCTTTAACGAGGAAGCGGTGGCGCAGGCCGTCTTTGATTGCAGGATTCCGGTTATCTCAGCGGTGGGGCACGAGACGGATGTGACGATCACAGATTTTGTGGCGGATCTGCGGGCGCCCACGCCCTCGGCAGCGGCGGAGCTTGCGGTCTGCGACTTCGGACAGCTCGAGGAGCAGATGGCGGAATACGCTTATACCATGCAGCATCTGTGCAGGAGGACGGTACAGAGTTACCGGAATAGGCTGGAACAGTACGGCGTGCGTCTGAAATATGTAAGTCCCCTGAATGTCCTGCGCATGAAAAAGACACAGGCGGTATCGCTGGAAGAACGCCTGCAGGCTGTGATGGAGAGACGTCTGCAGGAGAAAAGACACAGACTGGCGATCTATGCGGAACGCATGAAGGGCCTTTCTCCCCTCGATAAGCTGAGTATGGGGTATGCCTATGTGTCGGATGCATCGGGCAGGAAACTGTCCTCCGTAGGACAGGTGGACGTGGGGGAGACGATCAGGGTTTGCGTGAAGGACGGAAGCCTTCTGGCACAGGTGCGGGAGAAGGAAAATGGCGAAAAAGAAAGAAGAAAATAAATCGGAACAAGAACAGGCGTTATCTTTGGAGGATGCTTTTGCACAGATTGAGGAAGTGATTCATTGTTTGGAGACGGAAGATATTACGCTGGAAGAATCCTTTTCGGCGTATAACCGGGGAATGGCGCTTCTTGCAAAGTGCAATGAGAACATCGACCGGGTAGAAAAGAAGGTACTAAAGGTCAACGAGGATGGTGGACTGGATGAATTTTAACGAGGAGCTAAAGAAAAAGACCGGGGAAGTGGAAAAGACGATTACCGCATGGCTGCCGAAACCGGAAGGGTTTCAGGGCAGGGTGCTGGAAGCCATGGAATATGCGGTGTCGGCGGGCGGCAAGCGGCTGCGGCCGCTTTTGATGCAGGAGACGGCGGCCTTATTCGGAGAGGCGGGGGAGAGTCTTTCCTGTTTTATGGCGGCCATCGAGTTTATCCATACCTATTCGCTGATTCACGACGATCTTCCGGCTTTGGATAACGACGATTACCGCCGGGGAAGGAAGACGACCCATGTGGTTTACGGGGAAGACATTGCCGTGATCGCGGGGGACGGGCTTTTAAATTACGCTTTTGAGACGGCGCTGCGGGCATTTGGAAAAGCGGTGACGATAGACGATTATCAGCGCATTGAGTGCGCCATGAATATTTTGGGCCGCAAGGCTGGCGTTTACGGCATGATCGGAGGACAGTGCGCCGATCTTCTGGCGGAGAAGCCGGGCGCGGAGGTGACAAAGGAGACGCTTTTATTTATCCACAAAAATAAGACGGCGGCGTTAATTCAGGCGGCAATGACGATAGGAGCCGTCCTTGCGGGGGCCAATGAAAAGGCGGTAGGGCGGATCGAGCGGTGCGCGGAAAATATCGGGGTTGCCTTTCAGATTCAGGATGATATTCTGGATGTGACAAGCAGTACGGAGGTGCTGGGAAAGCCGGTTGGAAGCGACGAAAAGAACCATAAGCTCACCTATGTGAAGCTGCACGGTTTGGAAGAGTCGGGAAGACAGGTAGAGGAACTGTCGAGGGAAGCGGTGGCAATTTTACAGTCTTTTGACAAGAGAAATCTTTTCCTTGAAACATTGGTGGAACAGTTGATCTACAGAGAAAAGTAAGGGGCATACGTATGTTACTGGAACAGATAACGCAGACAAACGATATCAAACAGATTGCGCCGGAGGATTACGGCGTGCTGGCGGAGGAAATCAGAAAATTTCTCATTCAGTCGATCAGCGTGACGGGCGGTCATCTAGGGTCCAATCTGGGGGCGGTGGAGCTTACCATGGCGCTCCATCTGTTTTTGAATCTACCGGAGGACAAGCTGATCTGGGATGTGGGGCATCAGTCCTATACCCATAAAATTTTAACCGGACGCCGGGACGGCTTTGTAAACTTGCGGAAATTCGGGGGTATGAGCGGGTTTCCGAAACGGAAGGAGAGCGATTGCGACTGCTTCGACACAGGGCACAGCTCTACCTCCATATCGGCGGGGCTTGGCATGGTCAAGGCGCGGGATATCCAAGGCGGAAATAACACCATCGTTTCCGTGATCGGGGACGGGTCGCTTACCGGCGGTATGGCATATGAGGCTTTGAACAACGCGTCAAGGCTGGAAACGAATTTTATTATTGTGTTAAACGATAACGATATGTCGATTTCGGAGAATGTGGGCGGCATTTCCAAATATCTGAACAATATCCGTACAGCGGATATGTATCTGGACTTGAAGGAGGGAATTTATAATTCCCTGCGGGGCAAGCCGAAGTATGGGGATAAGGTGGTGAGCCAGATCAGGCGCGCCAAAAGCAGTTTTAAGCATTTGGTGGTGCCGGGTATGTTTTTCGAAGATATGGGCATCACGTATCTTGGGCCGGTAGACGGCCATAATATTCAGGAAATGGTACATATCTTCCGGGAGGCCAGAAAGGTCAAGAAGGCGGTGCTTGTCCATGTGATTACCCAGAAGGGGAGAGGATATGCGCCGGCGGAGCGTCATCCCGCCAGATTTCACGGCGCGGAACCTTTCGATATCGAGACGGGAATCCCCAGCAAGCCTAAGGCGAAGGCGAATTATACGGATATTTTTTCTACCGTCATGTGCAAGCTGGGACAGCGGGATGAAAAGGTGGTGGCGATCACGGCGGCCATGCCGGACGGCACGGGCCTGAAGCGGTTCCGCAATATGTACCCGGAGCGTTTTTTCGATGTGGGAATCGCGGAGGAACATGCGGTGACCTTTGCGGCCGGACTGGCGGCGGGGGGCTTAAAGCCTATTGTGGCGATCTACTCCTCTTTCCTGCAAAGAGCCTACGACCAGATCCTTCACGACGTCTGCATTCAGAACCTGCCGGTGGTATTCTGTATTGACAGGGCTGGGCTTGTAGGGAGCGACGGAGAGACCCATCAGGGTTTGTTCGATCTCTCGTTTTTGTCTTCTATACCGAATATGCACGTTATGGCGCCCAAGAATAAGTGGGAGCTTTCCGATATGATCAAGTTTGCGGTGGAGTTTGACGGCCCTATCGCCATCCGCTATCCCAGAGGAGAGGCGTTTGACGGATTGCGGGAATGCAGGGAGCCTGTTGTCTACGGAAAAGCCGAGCCGATCCATATGGAGAGCGGTATTCTGCTTTTGGCAGTGGGGAGCATGGTGAAGGTGGCGCTTGCGGTGCGGGAAAGCTTAAAAGAGAAAGGATATGCTTGTTCGCTGGTGAATGCCCGCTTTGTAAAGCCCATCGACGAGGCGTTACTCAGAGAGGCGTGCAAAACCCATAAGCTGATTGTCACGATGGAGGAGAACGTGGCCTGCGGCGGATTCGGCGAGCATGTCAGGAATTTTGTAGATTCCATCGATGTGGAGGCGAAGGTGCTCAGCATTGCCATTCCGGACGAGTATGTGGAGCACGGCAATGTGGAACTGTTAAAGCAGGAGACGGGCATCGACGCGGTGACGGTGGAGAAGAAGATCGTTTCGGCATGGCAGGCTGTGACGGACAGACAGACATTATGAAGGAAAGATTGGATGTGATTCTGGTCAGACAGGGGTACGCCCAGTCAAGGGAGAAGGCGAAGGCCCTTCTGATGGCGGGAAACGTGTTTGTGGATAACCAGCGGGAGGACAAGGCGGGCACCCTGTTTGACGAGAATAGGATAAAGATAGAGGTGAAGGGAAAAACCCTTCCTTATGTGAGCCGTGGAGGCTTGAAGCTTGCGCGGGCAATGGAGCAGTTTCCGATTGTGCTTTCGGATCGGGTGTGCATGGATATCGGCGCATCCACCGGCGGTTTCACAGACTGTATGCTGCAAAATGGAGCGGGTAAGGTGTACGCTATTGATGTGGGCCATGGCCAGTTGGACTGGAAACTGCGCAATGATGAGCGGGTGGTCTGTATGGAGAAAACGAATTTCCGCTATGTGACGGAGGCGGATATCGGAGAACCGATAGACTTCGCGTCTGTGGACGTATCCTTCATTTCGCTTACCAAAATTTTGATTCCGGCAAGAAACCTTTTGCGCGCAGAGGGACAGATGGTATGCCTGATTAAGCCGCAGTTTGAGGCCGGCCGCGATAAGGTTGGCAAAAAGGGCGTGGTGCGGGACAAGAACGTGCATGAAGAAGTGGTGCACAAGATCGTGGATTACGCGGATAGGATCGGCTTTGCGGTGAAAGGACTTTCCTATTCGCCGATCAAGGGACCGGAAGGGAATATCGAGTATTTGATGTGGCTGGAAAAGCTTGCGGAGATTCCAGAGGACAGTTTGAACCTTACGGAAAGGGAGGCTGAGGAGGCGCTTGCGGCGCTTCTTACGTCCCAAAACGGATTTTCATGGAAAGACGACCAGCCGGCGCGCATCAAGGCGTTGGTGGATGAGGCGCATCGGGCGCTGGACGAGGCAAAATAAAAATGAAACGGTTTTTTCTGATCACCAATGAGGCAAAAGACCCTCATGGTGAGTTTACAAAAAAAATAGCAGATGTTATCAAAAAACATGGCGGCGAGGCCGTCTGCGTTGCCAACGAGAGCGAGGCTCTCGGGGCCGGCGATGAAGCCGATGTGGACTGCGCGCTGGTGCTGGGTGGAGACGGAACCCTTCTGCGGGCGGCGAGAAATATGATGGACAGTAAAATTCCTCTTTTGGGAATCAATCTGGGGACGCTCGGCTATCTGGCGGAGGTGGAGAGTTCCTGCGCGGAGGAGGCGATTGAGAAGCTGCTTGCGGATGCCTATGTGAGGGAGGAGCGCATGATGTTAGCCGGTAAACTTCTGTCTGGCGAGACGCCAGACGAGGGGATGCGGGACGGTGTGACGTCAGACGGCCGGGGGCCGGTCGAAAACGAGGAGGAGCAGTTTGCCCTCAATGACATTGTCATTTCGCGCTGCGGTTCTTTGCAGGTCGTGAATGTCCGTATCTATGTGAATGACCGCTTTCTGAACGATTACTGCGCGGACGGTGTGATCGTGGCTACGCCGACAGGTTCCACCGGTTACAATCTCTCGGCGGGAGGCCCTATTGTGGAACCCTCGGCGAGACTTTTGCTGTTAACGCCGATTTGTCCCCATACCTTAAATACCCGCAGTATTGTGTTTGCGCCGGAGGATGAGATAACGGTGGAGATTCCGCCGGGAAAAGACGGGCATGAGCAGATGGTGGAGGCCAATTTTGATGGCAGCCATAAGATTGTTCTGCGCACGGGAGACCGCATTCTTATCCGCAGGGCGGACAGAACGACCGGGATCGTGAGGCTGAATACAGAGAGCTTTCTTGCGGTACTCCATAAAAAGATGAGCGAAGCATAGAGAAGGGGATTCGGACGTGCTATGAAAAAAAAGAGACATGAGAAGATTATAGAGCTGATTACACAGTACGAGGTGGAAACGCAGGAGGAACTGGTGGAACGTCTGCGGGCTGACGGTTATGAGGTTACGCAGGCTACCGTTTCCAGAGACATCCGAGAGTTGAAGCTTTCCAAAATTCCTGGTGGCAGGGGACGGCAGAAATATGTGGCCTTTGACGGGGAGGAGTCTCATCTGGGAGATAAGTACGCGAGAGTGTTAAAAGAGGGCTATCTCTCCATGGATTTGGCGCAGAATCTTTTGGTGCTAAAGACGGTGTCCGGTATGGCGATGGCTGTGGCGGCCGCCGTGGACGCTATGAGGATAGAGGAGATCGTGGGATGTATTGCCGGGGATAATACGGTGATGATGGCCATGCGGAGCGTACAGGATGCCAAGGTCGTGATGGAAAAGATCGGCAGGATGGTGGGGTAGATTACAAAATGTTACAGAGCTTACATGTGAAAAATCTAGCGTTGATCGACGAGACGGAAGTTACGTTCGGCGGCGGGCTCAATATTCTTACCGGAGAGACAGGGGCGGGTAAATCCATTATTATCGGCTCCATTAATCTGGCGCTGGGAGCCAAAGCGGATAAGGAGATGATCCGGTCCGGGGCGGAGTATGCGCTGGTGGAGTTAGTTTTTTTGCTAGAAAAACCGGGACAGATCAGGGCAGTGCAGGAACTTGACCTTCCCGTCGAGGAGGGACAGGTCATTCTCCAGAGAAAGATTATGGAGAACCGCAGCCAGTGTAAAGTGTGCGGAGAGACGGTGACAGCCAAGCAGCTCAGACAGCTTGCGGACATTTTGATCGATATTCACGGACAGCACGAACACCAGTCGCTGTTAAAGGCGGCGAGACAGCTTGAGATTCTGGATGCCTATGCGGGGATGGTTCTTGCGGGGAAAAAGGAAAAGCTTCGGCAGCTTTATGGGCAGTACCGGGAGAAGGAACGGGAATTGTCTGAAAGCGAAGTGGATGAGGAGACACGGAAACGGGAATGCTCTCTTGCGGAGTTTGAATGCCGGGAGATTGAGGAAGCGGCGCTTATGCCCGGCGAGGATGAGGAGATCGAGAAGGCTTATCAGAAAATGAGCAACGCCAGAAAGATCAGGGAGGCGGCGGCAGCCGCCCATGATTTGTGCGGTTATGAGGACAGCGGGGCGGGCAGCGCCATCGCTAGGGCCATCAGGGAGATCAAAACGGCGTCCGTTTACGATGAGACGCTTCAGGATTATGAGAGACAGCTTCTGGATATTGACGCCCTCTTAAACGATTATAACAGGGGCATGGCGGCGTATCTTTCTGAATTGGAGTTTGATGCGGGACAGTTTGAACAGACGCAGGAGCGTTTGAACCAGATCAATCATTTAAAGTCAAAATATGGAAATACCGTGGAGGAAATTCAGGAATATCAGACGCGTGCGCAGGAAATGCTAGAAAAGTATCAAGACTACGACGCATACCGGGAGAAGCTTTCCAAAGAGACGGAGGCGCTTTTGACGGAGGCACTTTTTCTGGCGCGGGAAATTTCCTCTCTTCGCGCGCACAATGCCGAGGCTTTGGCGCAGCAGATGCGGCAGGCACTTTCGGATCTCAATTTTGAGCAGGCGGTTTTTGAAATTCAGGTGGATGGAGAGGAAAAACGGCTGGGAGAGAACGGCTTTGATCAGGTTATTTTCCGGATTTCCACCAATCCCGGAGAGCCGGTCAAGGAGCTTTCGCAGGTGGCCAGCGGCGGAGAGCTTTCCCGCATTATGCTGGCGCTTAAGACTGTGCTTGCGGACAAGGATGAGATCGAAACCTTGATTTTTGATGAGATCGACGCGGGCATCAGTGGAAGGACGGCGTGGAAGGTATCGGAAAAAATGGGGATTCTGGGGAAAGGGCATCAGCTAATCTGCATTACCCATCTTCCCCAGATTGCGGCCATGGCGGACACCCATTTTATGATAGAGAAGCAGGTGGTGGATAACCGCTCCATTACAAACATTAAGGCGCTTGGACAGAGGGAGAGCGTGGAGGAACTGGCTAGAATGCTGGGAGGCGACGCGATTACGGAAAACGCCTTAAAAAATGCCGAGGAAATGAAAGAATTGGCAGAAAAAAATAAGCAATAAAAAAATAGATTCTTCGCATACTAAAAGGGACATACTATAATGTATGTCCTTTTGTTTTGGATACAAATTGAAGGCGAGGATGGGAAAAGTGGATAATGCAATCTATATGACTGGAAAACAAGAGAAAAAATACAGACTCTTTTTGTGGATGCTGCTTTTTGCGGGAGTGGCGGCCCTTCTTCTGACAATGTATGTTTCCTATTTAGATAAGATCCCCTCAAAGATCAAAATTCGTGCCGGCGTGGAACAGGAGTTTAATTTCCGCGTTCCGGTATCGGGAGAAATCTACCGGGTGCCGCAGGAAGTGACGCCTGTGGCGTCTGTGACGGACGTGGCGGAGGAGGACGCCGGCCTTCTGGCTGCAAAGAGCGGGGAGGCAAAGAGCATTCCGATTGATTTTGCCCATACCGTGAAACTGAGGGCAAATGAGATAGACGCCTATCAGATGGATTTGAAATTATTTGGCGTTCTTCCCTACAAACAGGTGGACGTGGAGGTGATTCAGGATAAGCTGCTGATTCCTTCCGGTATCCCTATCGGTATTTATGTGAAGACGGACGGCGTACTGGTAGTGGGGATCGGCGAGTTTGAGAGCAGCGAGGGAGACTCGATATCCCCGGCCAAGTACGTGCTGCAAAAGGGGGATTATATTCTCAAGAGTAATGGAGAGACAGTAGAAAATAAAAAACAGTTTATCAGTATGGTGGAGGCTTCCGAAGGGGAGGACATGATCCTTACTATTAGAAGGAATAACGAAATAACAGATGTTATGATAAATGCCGGGAAAAACCGCATGGAAGAGTGGAAGCTGGGAATCTGGATCAGAGACAATGCCCAAGGAATTGGAACTATGACCTATGAGGGCACGGACAGCACGTTCGGCGCGTTGGGACATGGGATCAATGATGTGGATACCTCTATTTTAATGAATTTGGAGGAGGGAACGCTTTATAAAACAGAAATTGTAGGCATTACCAGAGGCGCAAACGGCGCACCCGGCGAATTGACGGGATACATTGAGTATGACAGCGAGAATGTGATCGGAGAAATTACGGAAAATACGGCGGAAGGAATTTTTGGGGTCTGCGATGAGACGCTTTTGGAAAGTTCTGTCTATGAGCCGATTCCCATTGCCCTGAAACAGGAAATTACGATGGGTCCAGCGCAGATTATCTGCTCCGTCTCGGGAGAGCCGGAGTTTTATGATGTGGAAATTGTCGAGGTCGATCTGGAACATGAAAATGTCAACCGGGGGATCGTGATCCGTGTAATCGACGAGAAGCTCTTGACCTTGACGGGGGGAATCATTCAGGGGATGAGCGGCAGCCCCATCATCCAGAACGGAAAATTGGCTGGGGCCGTCACCCATGTGCTGGTGAACGATTCCACGAAGGGATATGGAATTTTTATAGAAGAAATGCTGACGCATTAGCGGCTTTGACCGGAAGAGGAAAAAGGATAGCAGCAAGGCTCCATCTCGTACAGACTGCGGAATTCTGTGGGCGTGCAGTCCTTGATCAGCTTAAACATGCGGATAAACGCGGAGAGACTGGAGAAACCGGACTGCAGCGCCACCTCCGTGATGGAAAGCGCCGGGTCGACCAGCAGCTTTTCCGCCTGCTCAATTCTTTTTTTGTTCAAGTATTTGTAGAAGGACAAGCCGGTAAAGTTTTTGAATAGTCTGCTGAAATGGTATTTGCTGAATCCGGCAAGGCTGGCAACGTCGTCAAGGCACAGATCTTCCGTACAGTGCTCGTGAATGTAATTGCAGATCATCATAAACTTTTCGGTGTGTTCCTTCTGTTTGGAAAGGACAGAGTCTTCGCTGCTTCTCATGCCTGTAAATTCGCGGCCCACTAACACCAGCATCTCGATGACCCGATAGTAGATGGCGGCGCTGGTGAGGAGGGAATCGCCGAAATATTCCTGATATATTTCCAACATCAGCTCCTTGAGACGTTCGTGGATGGCCGGCGCATTGGAAGCGGTGAGCAGAAGGAGCTGGGGAATGGTGGAGAGGGTGGATTCGATGTCCGCCACATTGTGGAGCAGGGAAATGTCCACTTGCAAAATCAATCGTTCCCCGCGGCTCATGGAGGGCATCCCGTGAACCACGCCGGAATTGATAAGCAGAATATCGCCCTCGTGCAGTATGTAGGATTCGTTTTTCCCGGCTACCTCGTAGTCATTTTCTATGGGCATAATGATTTCGATAGGGGTGTGCCAATGGGAAGGGTAGGCTTCGTAGTCGGTGTTGTCATGGAGCTTAAAACCTTCGATTTCCTTGTAGAGGACGGTTTCCTTGATGCCGTTTAACATTTCAATCATAAGAGACGTTTTCCTTTCTTTGAAAGCGGCAGTTTCTACCAGTAATTGCTAAAAATTGCTATGGATGATTAAAAATTGCTATTCGATTATCAAAAATTGCTTTTCAATACAGCTATTATAGCACAAAAAATCATAAAAAAGAACAGAAACTGAGCGTTATTTATGGAAAAAAATAAAAAAAGCGGATAAGTATAGTAAAAGTGCTGTGAAATATTTTATATTTTTATATAATAAAGACAAAATACACATAGCAAAAAATGAAATGATAGCAATTTTTGCTACACATAAAGCAACTATTAAAAAGAAGAAAGGGGCACGTCTTGCTATACTATAGTTGTAACTAAGAATCATCCATTTTATTTAAGGGAGGAGAATACATGAAAAAGAAAGTATTATCGGTTTTGCTCAGCACAGCAATGATCGCATCTGTATTAGCCGGATGTGGCGGCGGTACGGAAGCGCCGGCAGCGGATGGCGGCAGCACGGAAGCGCCAGCAGCGGACAGCGGCAGCGCACAGACGGAAGCTCCGGCGGCGGATTCTGCGTCAAGCGGTGAGGTAGAAGAGATTACATGGATGTTCTGGGATGACCTGAACGCGACGGAAGATTTAATTTCCATCGGTTATCGCGATACGGTAGAGAGATTCAACAAAGATTATGAAGGCAAGTACCATGTGAATGTGGTGACGACCAATCTGGAAGAGTATTATCCGAAGCTGAACGCTCTGGTAGCGGCAGGCGAGACGCCCGACTGCTTCATCGTAAGCCCCGGCCCGAATCTGGATGTCTATGTAGATCCCGGCGTAGCGGCTGACCTGACGGACTATATCAAAGCGGACGGCTGGATCGACACCTTCAACGGCGGTGAGGGCGCATTCTCCCAGCAGACCTATGACGGCAAGATTTATGCGGTGCCTTTGAACATTGCGGCGGCATGTGTGTTCTACAATACCGAGATGTTTGAGGCGGCTGGCATTACCACAATGCCCACTGACTGGCAGGGATTATTAGATGCCTGTGAGAAACTGCAGGGCGCGGGTTATACGCCTCTGACCATCTCCGCAGGTACGGCTTGGTGCTTATCCATGCTGGCAGGTTACCTTTGCGATTCCGAGGGCGTAGACCTTGCGGCGATTGACAGCGGTTCCGCTTCTTGGCTTGATCCTAAGGTTGTGAGCGCGACCAACAAGCTGGTAGAGATTTCCAAGTATTTCCAGCCTACGGCGGCAGGCGATACCAACGATGTGGCTACCGCGAACTTCTATAATGAAGAGGCGGCTATGCTGATTCAGGGTTCTTGGGCGATTGCGCAGATCAACGGCGCAAACCCTGATTTTGAGAATAAGTGCGGCGTGTTCGCATTCCCCGGCACCGACGGCAGGGTAATCGCGAAGTCCGATAGTCTGGCAATGAGCGCAAATACGGCTCATCCCGACGCTGTTATCGCTTTCATGAAGTATTTTACCGACGATACGGCGCAGAAGTATACCGCAGAGATTGGCGGTAAGATTCCCGTAACGACCGTTGAGTACGACGCTTCCAAGGCTCCGGCACAGCTTGCTTATGTAATGGACGTATTCGGAAATGCAAAGTCCACCTTTGGTTTCTACAACGAGTCTATGGCGACCACAGAGGCAGGCGCATTCTTCGATGACACCATGGTTTCCATCTATCTGGGAACGCCGGTAGAGGACGGCCTTGCATCGTTGGAGGATTTCTACAAGAACAACGTATGGAATAAATAAAGTGAAATGATGTGAATTTACCCTCGCAGGATTGGAGCAATCCAATCCTGCATTTTTCTAAACGCTTATGCGTGGAGGCTGAGATTTTTCCAGTGAATCAATCCGGAGGTGTGTATGGACAAATTATTACGTGACAAAAAAGCAATTATCATATTTGTTGCACCGGCATTTTTATTGTTTACCTTTGTTTTGTTTATCCCAATTTGTCAGTCGGTTTATTATTCTTTTTGTGAGTACAACGCGCTGACAAAACCGAAATTTATTGGATTCGAAAATTACAGACAGTTGTTTACGATAGACAGAACCATGAAGATTGCCTTGAAAAACTCCATGTTTTTCCTGATCTTTTCCGTGGTGACGCAGTTGATTGCGGGTCTGGTTCTCGCGGCTCTTTTGACCAATATCAAAAAAGGCCGGGACTTCTTTAAAAATGTGTACTATCTGCCCTGCGTGCTGTCTTCCGCGGCGCTGGGACTTTTGTGGATGTTTGTCTTTACGCCGAAGCTGGGCATCAATCAGATTCTTGCGCAGTTCGGTATAAAAGGCCCTTTATGGCTGATGGATACCAAGGGCTTCATCATTCTTCCTATGTGGGTGATTGCTTCGGTTTCTTTGTGGCAGTATGTCGGTCAGTCCATGATGCTTTACATGGCGCAGATTTCGGGAATCAGCAGCTCCTTGTATGAGGCGTCTTACATAGACGGCTGTACGAAGGCGCAGTCCTTCCGTTATATCACGCTGCCGCTGATCCGGCCTATGGTGGCGACGGCCATGTCTTTAAATGCCATCGGTTCCCTGAAATTCTTTGACCTGATTTTCAACATGACAGAGGGCGGCCCGAATCATATGACGGATGTGCTGGCGACCCATCTGTATCAGCAGGGCTTTAAGTATTTCAAATACGGCTATGCCAGCGCCATCGGCACCATTTTGTTAGTGCTCTGTCTGATCGTGACGTTTGTGATCAATAAGTTTGTCAAAGTAGACAACTACGAAATGTAAAGGAGGCCGGACAGAATGAATCATACGAAGAAAAAGAAATCGAAAATTTCAACGAAGGTGATCTATGGATTCCTGTCAATTTTGGCTGTGATTTATTTACTGCCCTTATTGTGGGTGATTTATGTTTCCCTGAAAGACGATAAGACGCTCTTTGTATCGCCTTGGGCGCTGCCGGAGCATCTGATGATCGAAAACTACAGTTTCGCATGGACGGCGGGCAAGTTAGGCGTGGCGACCTTGAATTCCGCGATCGTCTGCGGCGTCACATTGCTTTTGTGTCTGCTTGTAGGTTCCATGGCGGCCTTTGCCATCGGCAGGATGCGGTGGAAGCTGTCGGGAGCGATGATGACCTATTTCCTGACGGGTATGATGATTCCGGTGCACTGTATTTTGATTCCGGTGTTTACCAGATTTTCCAAAATGCATCTGACCAACAGTCTGACGGGCCTGATTCTGCCGTACCTGACGCTGTCCCTTCCCATCACGATCTTTATTATGACGGGATTTTTCCAGAGCCTGCCAAACGAATTGTTTGAGTCGGCCTGTATCGACGGCTGTTCCATTTACCGTTCGTTTTCCCATATCGCGCTGCCGCTTTCCAGAACGGGGCTTTTCGTGACCGGGCTTATGACGTTCGTGGCCAACTGGAACGAGCTGCTTTTGGCGATGGTATTTATTTCGGATGATAACAAAAAGACGCTGCCGGTGTCCCTTTCGAAATTCGTGGGGCCATATAATACCAACTATTCGCAGATGTTTGCAGCCATTGTCATTGCAATCATACCGACGATTGTGGTATATTGTATGTTTAGTAACCAAATTGTAGACGGTCTGACGGCAGGCGCGGTGAAAGGCTAAAAAGCGGGAAGGAAAGAAGAGTATGAGGAAAAGAGACAAAGCCAGAGCGCAGGCGAGAGAGCGGGCGGTAGAATTGGTTGCTAAGATGACGGTGGAGGAGAAAGCTTCCCAGCTCCGTTATGATGCGCCGGCCATAGAGAGGCTGGGGATTCCGGCCTATAACTGGTGGGGGGAAGCGCTGCACGGCGTGGCGAGAGCGGGCGTGGCAACCAGTTTTCCGCAGGCGGTCGGCATGGCGGCCAGTTTTGATACGGAGTTACTACATAAAGCCGGCGATGTGGCGGCTACGGAAGGACGTGCGAAGTATAACGCGTTTTCGGCGGAGAACGACAGGGATATTTATAAAGGGCTGACCTTCTGGTCGCCCAATGTGAATATATTCAGAGATCCCAGATGGGGCAGAGGGCAGGAAACCTACGGGGAAGATCCTTACCTGACTTCCAGACTGGGGGTGGCCTATGTGGAGGGATTGCAGGGAGAGGATGAAAACGTTATGAAGTCCGCAGCTTGTGCCAAGCACTTTGCGGTGCACTCCGGACCGGAGGCGGTGAGGCATGAGTTTAACGCGGTGGCCTCTAAAAAGGATATGGCGGAGACCTATCTGCCCGCCTTTAAGGCATGTGTGCAGGAGGCCGGCGTAGAGGCTGTGATGGGCGCTTATAACCGCACCAACGGGGAGCCTTGCTGCGGAAGCCATACCTTGATTCAGGAGATTTTACGGGAACAGTGGGGGTTTCAGGGACATTTTGTGTCGGACTGCTGGGCGATTAAAGATTTCCATGAAAACCATATGGTAACCCATACGATGGAGGAATCGGCGGCTCTGGCCCTGAAAAACGGCTGTGACATCAACTGCGGCGTGACCTATCTGCATCTTCTGCAGGCGTTGAAAGATGGGCTGGTGACAGAGGAGGAGATCACGGAGGCGGCTGTGAGGGCCTTTACCGCAAGGTATTTGCTGGGACTCTTTGACGGGAGCGGCTATGACGGAATCCCCTACGAGAAGGTGGAGTGTGAGGAGCATCTGGAGGCAGCGCAACAGCTCACAAGAGAGTCGGTGGTGCTGCTCAAAAATGACGGCGTTCTTCCCTTACAGGTTTCGGCGGGACAGACCATCGGCGTGATAGGCCCCAATGCTAACAGCAGGGAGGCCTTGGTCGGCAATTACCATGGAACATCTTCCCGATATATTACGGTTTTAGAGGGGATACAGGACAAAGTCGGACATGAGGGGAGAGTTTTATATTCGGAGGGTTCCCACCTTTTCAAAGACCGGGTAGAGAATCTGGCATGGGAAAACGACCGGATCACAGAGGCGGTGACGGTTGCAAAACACAGTGATGTGGTGGTGCTCTGTGTTGGATTGAACGAGACACTCGAGGGAGAGGAAGGAGATACTGGCAACAGCTACGCCTCCGGGGATAAGGCGGATCTGCAGCTTCCGGCGCCCCAGACAAAACTGATGGAAGCGGTGCTTGCAGTAGGGAAACCGGTGATCGTCTGTCTGATGGCGGGCAGTGCGATAGATCTTTCCTTGGCGCAGGAGAAAGCGGCGGCGGTACTGCAGCTTTGGTATCCCGGCGCAAGGGGCGGAAAAGCGGTGGCGGAGCTTCTCTTTGGGGACGTGTCCCCATCCGGGAAACTGCCGGTGACTTTTTACCGTTCCACACAGGAGCTGCCGCCCTTTGAAGATTATTCCATGAAGGGCAGAACCTATCGTTATATGGAGGGTGAGGCGCTTTATCCGTTTGGGTACGGTCTGACCTATGGCGATGTGAGGGTGGAACGGGCAGTTCTTTCTTCAAAGGATGCGGATACGGGAGCAGCTCTTTTGCATGTGACGGTTAAAAATGCGGGAAGCGCCGCAACGGGCGATGTGGTACAGGTTTATGTGAAGGATTTGGAGTCGCCTTTTGCCGTGCCGAATCACAGCCTTTGCGCTTTTGCGCGTGTGTTCCTCGAGGCAGGGGAGGAGAAAGAAATAGAGATTGCGGTGTCCAGCGACGCCTTCCTTGTGGTGAACGAAGAGGGAGAGTTTGTAAAGGGCAGCGGAAGGTACCGGCTCTATGTGGGAACCGGACAGCCGGACCGGCGCACAGAGGCGCTTTCCGGAAAATCTTGTGTGGAGATTAGAATTGATGAAGAGTAAAAAACAGGCGTATAATCCTTATCTGCCCTCATGGGAGTACATTCCGGACGGGGAACCTTATGTGTTTGGGGACAGGGTTTATGTGTACGGCTCGCATGATTTTTATAACGGCTATGTCTTTTGTATGGGGGACTATGTGTGCTGGTCGGCTCCGGTGGACGATCTGGGGGACTGGCGGTATGAGGGCGTGATCTATCCGAAAACGGAGGACCCCATGAACAGGGACGGCAAGATGTGTCTGTATGCGCCGGATGTTACGGTGGGGCCGGACGGCAGATATTATCTGTATTATGTGTTGGATAAGGTCAACGTGGTTTCTGTGGCTGTCTGCGACCAGCCGGCAGGGCGGTATGAATTTTATGGCTATGTGCATTACGAAGACGGCACAAGACTGGGGGAGAGAGAAGGGGACGAACCCCAGTTTGACCCCGGCGTACTGACGGAGGGCAGCCGTACCTATCTGTACTGCGGCTTTGCAGGCGTGGGGGACAAGACGAGAAGCGGGTCGATGGCCGCGGTGCTGGGCCCGGATATGCTGACGGTCATAGAGCCGCCGGCGCTGGTGATTCCCGGTACAGAGAAAAGCGCGGGGACCGGGTTTGAGGGACATGAATTTTTTGAGGCCTCCTCGATCCGAAAGGTGGGGGACGTTTATTACCTGATTTATTCCTCCGTTTTGATGCACGAGCTCTGCTATGCGACGAGCAAGGAGCCGACGCGCGGGTTTGTTTATGGCGGCGTATTGGTGAGCAACTGTGATCTGCATATCGACACCTATAAACCAGCAGGGCAGCCCATGGCTTACGGGGCCAACAACCATGGCAGTATGGTGGAGATAAACGGGGATTGGTATATCTTTTATCACCGCCACACCAACGGAACATGGTACAGCAGACAGGGCTGTGCGGAGAAGCTGGAAATCCTGTCGGACGGCAGTATCCCGCAGGTAGAGATCACTTCCTGCGGCTTAAACGGCGGCCCTCTTGTGGGAAAGGGGGAGTATCCCGCCTATCTGGCCTGCCATCTCTTTACCGAAAAGCCCTCTGTGTATGTGGGCGGGGACGAGTTTCCGAAGATCATGCAGGACGGCAGGGACGGGGACGAGGAGCCGGGGTATATCGGCAATA
Organism: uncultured Lachnospiraceae bacterium; assembly: GCA_947243855.1. GTDB lineage: Bacteria > Bacillota > Clostridia > Lachnospirales > Lachnospiraceae > UBA3282. The sequence goes on from CAMXIK010000023.1 coordinate 34,334, forward strand.
TGAAAGATACGGCTACGGCTGGTTTTAAGTATTTTGACTGTCATGGCGTAACGGGAATCAAAATTAAGACCAGAGGGTATGGGGCTGGCATTTTTGAGGTGAGGACGTCTTGGGATGGCGAGGTTTTGGCTAGAATCAGGGTGGAAGATACCAACGTGTGGGAAGAGTATGCAGCCCCGGTCCAGATTCCCGACGGCAAACAGGCGATTTATCTGACTTACCGGGGGGAGCGGAACGCAAGTCTGTTATCCTTTACGCTGTTATGAGTTTTCCCAGAAGTTTTGTCAAAGGGGCGTATAAGACCAGCGTAAGCGCAAAGTTACCGAAACAGTGCAGAATATCGTAGGGAATCCCAGCGGTCCAGTAGGCGAAGGCAGCTCCGAGGCCGCCCGATATCAGATAGGGAATCGCGCAGAGCGCGCCAAACAGCAGACCGAAAGCGCCGGAAATCACAGCCCAGAAAAGGGCGCTGTCAATTTTTTGCATGGCTAGAACAAGTAACGCTAGAATACTCCAGATATAGAGATAGCTGATCCACCAGATCCCGAAACCGAAGATCAGGCCTTCCAGCAAAACAAAGACGTATATCGCGCCGAAGACTTTCTTTTTGCAGATCTGTGTATAGACAATAATCAAGGTGGTGACAGGTTCAATGTTTGGCAGCGGCGCCATGGCAAGCTGCCCCGCCAGCAGAATGGCGCCCAGAAGACCGGTCGTAACGATCCGCGCTATCCGGTTGGAATATTTTTCCCGTTCCATGGCGTGTCTGTCCTTTCAGGATTAATACCCGGTGGTGAGGGTCAGCTCGTACTGGTCTCCATCGGCAAGGGGCGTCTGATCGGCGGAGGTATTGAGCATTTCCAGATTTTTGGTGATACACCACCATTCCTGTGCGGACTCATCCGCCGTCTCTCCGTCTACCGTGGTGATAAACAGGCCGTAGGGGCCGTTTTCGCCGTCTGCGATCGCCTCGTCTGTCAGCAGCTCTCCCAGATATTCTCTGTCGGTGTGGCAGGTGAAGGTTTTTTGGGAGGCGTCTTTGTGGATGACTTCGATTGTAACCGTTTTTGCGCCGGCTTCACCGTTTGGTCTGGTAAGGCGGTAAACGCCGGAAAGAGCGGCGATTGCGATGAGCAATAGGACAACGGCCAATATGATTTTTTTCGTCTGTTTCGGTTGTGTGTTCATAGGGAAGTGCTCCTTATTCGTTTCTTTTTGTAGATCCAAGATAAAATGATAAAATACATCATCGGGAAAAGCAAGAAAAATTTTCCATCAAAAACAGAAACTATGTGCGACGGGAGGTAGGGAACATGAGCGGACCGAAAGCGCCGAAAGACCCTGAAAGCAGGAGAGCGTTTTTTTATGTCATACGGGAGAAAGAAATTTTCGGCTCTGTGCAGCCGGACGGCAGGAACGTGCAGTTTATCTATGAGGATATGGGGAGACTGATAAACAGCGCGCAGGTGACGGGCAATATCACGGATGAAGAGATGCTTGCGCTTTTGCGGGACACAGCGGGTTTTTGCAGGCTGGTGCACAGCATCGGCGTGAGCGTGGAAACGGAAGATCCGATGCAGAAGATTGACTTTGTCTTTCAGATGTACGGAAAAGAAGACCGTCTGGGCGGCGGCACGCAGATTTGCGGTGTCCTTCGCGGAGACGGCGCGGAGGTACGGCTTAAGCTGGAGGAACAGGAATGGAGCGGCGACGATAAGGAGCCGGGACAGATTCTTTTTCTCTTTGACGAGCCGGAGCTTATGGCCACGGCAAGCGTCCGTTTTTACTTGAACGACGGTTATCAGGCGCCGGAGGCTTTGGAGGAGGCGGAAATAGATTTCCATTCTTCGGATTACCAGAATATGATGGCACGTTCCCTTATGTCTAAGGGAGATACTGGAAGAGTGAGACGGGCCATCGGCAGGGCGCAGGCCGGGGAAGAGGTGACGCTTGCCTATATCGGCGGTTCCATTACCCAAGGGGCCGGGGCGGTTCCGATTAATTCGGAATGCTACGCTTACAAATCTTACAAAAATTTTGCAAAACGCTTTGGCAGCGGAAGAAACGTCCACTTAATCAAAGCGGGCGTTGGGGGAACGCCTTCGGAACTTGGTATGATCCGCTTTGAGCGGGACGTATTGCGGGACGGGCAAAGCGCGCCGGACATTGTGATTGTGGAGTTTGCGGTCAACGACGAGGGAGACGAGACACGGGGAAACTGTTATGAGAGTCTGGTGCGGAAAATTCTCATGCTTCCCAACCGGCCTGCGGTGATCCTGCTGTTTTCCGTCTTTGCCGACGACTGGAATTTACAGGACAGGCTCAAGGCGGTGGGAGAGCGCTATCATCTGCCTATGGTCAGCGTGTTGGATGCGGTGGTGCCGCAGTTTCGGTTGAAGCCGGGGGAGGGGCGCGTACTGTCAAAGAATCAGTTCTTTTATGACATGTTTCACCCTACCAATGCGGGCCATACCATTATGGCGGACTGCCTGACTTACTTTTTTGAGCGGGCGGCGGAGGATGAAACCGAGGGGGAAGAGTTTTTATACAACGGTCTGCCGGAGCCAGTCATCGGCGCAGATTTTGAGCGGGTTAAGCTTCTCGACAGGAAAGAGCTGCCGGAAGGGGCTTCGGTTTCCAGCGGGGATTTTTGTCAGACGGACGACAATCTACAGGCTGTGGAGATGGATGCGGAACTTGCGCTTACGTCGGAATTTCCCTATAACTGGATGTACGATGGAGCAAAAGGACAGGGCGGCGACCCCTTTGTGCTGGAACTTTTTTGTAAGGCGCTTGTGCTTGTCTTTAAGGATTCCGGCGAGGTGAAAGCAGGCAGGGCGGAAATTTTTGTGGACGGCGTAAAAAAGCTTACGGCAGATCCCCAGGTAAATGGTTGGATTCACTGCAATCCGGTGATTCTGCTTCAGGAAAAAGAAACGAAACGGCATGAGATCCGGATTCAGATGGCGGCAGGGGAGGAGGAAAAGGAGTTTACCATTTTGGGATTTGGATATGTCTCATCTGTACATTGACAAAACAAAGCCTGTCCGATATAATTTTTTAAGGAAGTAAAACGTTTAACTAAATCTGCATGACCGGAATGCAGGGAAAATGTGAGATACAAAAAGAAACAGGAGGCAGAAAATGAAGTGCTGGATGAGAAGACTGGGCACAAAGATTACAGCTTGTATTTTGTTGATACAGATCGTTGTTATGACGGTGATGGTTTTGTTGATCGGCGGTGTTGTCACCAACAATACGAAAAAGAGCACCACAAACAATATGGAGACGGTGGTGGAGGAGCGAAGCCAGATCATTGAAAATTATGTGCAGGAGACGGAGAAACTGCTTACCGCTTACAGCCGTGCGGGGGAGATTCGGGCGGTTTTGAAGAATCCTACCGACGCGAATGCGGTTGCGGCGGCGCAGGCGTACACGGAGAAATTCTCAGCGGATGTGGAAAATTTGGAGGGACTTTATGTGAGCGAATGGAATACTCATGTGCTGGCCCATACAAACGCGGCGGTGGTGGGCATTACCACCAGAGAGGGCGATCCCCTGAAAGCGCTGCAGGATGCCATGATTGCGGCGGATGGCGTTTACAATACGGGTATTATTATTTCTCCTGCCAGCGGGCAGCAGATTGTGTCCTTGTATCGGGCCGTTTTTGACGAAAATGGAAATCCCATCGGTTTGGTGGGCGGCGGTGTGTTTACCACGGGACTGATTCAGCTTTTGGATTCCCTGACCATGCAGGGGATGGAGAATGCACAGTACTGCATGGTAAATGCGGCAAACGGACAATATATCTTCTGCGAGGACAACGAGATGGTGGCGCAGGAGGCACAGGAGGCGTATATCCAAACGCTTTGTGGCCAGTATGGCGGGAAGACGGAAAATACTATCGGTTATACGGAGTATACGAAGGACGGCGTAGAAAATATTGCGACCTACTATTATATGGCGAACCGAGGATGGCTCTTTATCATTTCAGACACCTCTGAAGAAATTTTTGAGACTACGGTAAGGCTGGAGCAGATCATGACAATTTTTGTGGCGGCGGCACTGGTCGTTCTGCTGGTGGCATCGAGCGTGGTTATCAGTATTTTTATGCGGCCTATGGGCGCCATAGAGGAGAGTATCGTGGCTTTACAGAACTTCGATATAGCGGATAATCCCAGAATTAAAAAGCATATCCGGAGGAAGGATGAGCTAGGCGGCATCGCGGAGGCAACGGATGGGCTGATTCGTTCCCTGCAGTCCATTTCGGATACCTTGAACGAGTGTTCCCAGTCCCTCAATGAGAAGGCGGAGAGTATGCACGATTCCTCTTTGTCTCTAGCTGACGGTACATCGGATAACATAGCCATTGCCGAGCAGCTTTCCGCTTCCATGGAAAATACCAACAGTCTTGTCAAAAATGTAAATTCCGAGATTGACAGCATCAATAAATTGGCGGATAGTATATTGGAAGGAATCAGGGCTTCTGTGGATACCAGCAGCGCCGTGATCGGTAGCGCTGAGGACATGAAGGGACAGGCTGATTATGCCTACCAGAACGGTGAAGTCAAGTTGCGGGAAACCAAGGAAGAAGTACAGGAGGCAATCGAGAAATTAAAGAGCCTGACCAAGATCAATGAGCTGGCTTCGGAAATTCTGAGCATTGCGGGGAAGACCAATCTGTTGTCCTTAAACGCTTCCATTGAGGCGGCAAGGGCCGGAGAGGCCGGAAAGGGTTTTGCCGTGGTGGCGGGTTCCATTGCCAATCTTGCGGAAATCTCTAAAAATACAGCCTCCTCCATTCAGGATATTTGTGGGGAAGCCAACAACAGCATCGCCATCGTCAACAACTGCTTTGAGTCCATCATCGCCTTTATGGAGCAGGATGTGGTGGTGCAGTTTAAGGGATTTGCAGAGAAATCCACGAATTACAGCGAAGCGGTGGGCGGCATTAAGGATATGCTTGACCAGATGTTTGACGCAGTGGGAAGACTGGAGGAGTCGGTGGCTCAGATTTCGGAAAATGCGGGAAATGTGAGTAATATTATGGGAGAAAACCAGATTGCCATTGAGAATATCGTGGAGAAGAATGAAATGACGGCGGCTATAGCGGGAACCACACAGAACCAGTCAAAGGAGAACAGGCAGATGGCGGATCATTTGGGGGAGATTGTGGGAAGATTCCGCAGATAATGATAATAGTTTACATAATTATTGTGGACGCAGGCAGTGAGCCTGCGTTCGTTTGCTGTCTGGAAAAATAAAACGATTAACTATTTAAGAAAAACAGGAAGGGAGGGAAAAATCCGTTTCATGGTGACAATCAAAGAAATTGCAAAAGAATGTCATGTTTCCACAGCTACGGTATCCAATATTCTGAACGGAAGGCCGAATGTGGGTGACGAGACGAGGGAAAAGGTGCTGAGAATTATTCAGGAAAGGGGCTACCAGCCTGACTATGTGGCGAGGGGCCTGCGGAAGAAAAAGACCAACGTGATCGGCATTATCGCGGAGGATATCTGCCAGTTTTCCACCCCCGCCATCATGGAAGGGATCATGAAATACTGCGAGGAGAGAAAGTACCGCACAATGATCCAGAATCTGCGCCTGTATGCCAGGTGGGGAGAATTTTGGTACGAAAATGAGGACGCTTACCGTTCCATACTGAAAACGGTGATCAAGGAAATGCTGTCCATTAAGGTGGAAGGCATAATTTATGTGGCGGGACATGCCAGAGTCATCCGGTATTTTATGGAAGAGACGCCCATTCCCACTGTGGTTGCCTACGCCTATACCCAGTCCCCATACACGCCGGCCGTGGTGGTGGACGATGAGAAGGCGGCCTGTGACCTGACGCAATACCTGATTTCCATGGGGCACAGGAAAATAGGGGTCCTTGCGGGAAAAGCGGACAACATTCATACGGGAAGCCGCCTGCGGGGATATCAGAAGGCTTTGTTTGAGGAAAACATCCTGTATAACCCGAACTGGGTGCATTACGGAAACTGGGACAGGGCTTCCGGCTACCGGTATGCGGGTGAGGTTGTGGCGGACGGCGTGACGGCTGTTTTCTGTATGAATGATAAAATGGCGGGCGGTGTGTACGATTACTTTCTGGAACATGGAATCCGCGTGGGAGAGGACATTTCTGTTGTAGGGTTTGACAATCAGGAGGTGGCGCAGTATTTTCAGCCCGGTCTTACGACTATGAAAATTGAGCTGGGGGAGATCGGCGCGGGAGCGGCCAGTATTCTGCTGGATAGGCTTGAGTCGGAAAAGGATAGTGAAACGCCGGCGGCGATTCTGGAACAAATGGTTCCCTGTCGTCTCATCGAGCGGAAATCCGTAAAGCGGATTTGAACGGGTTGTAATGCGATGCCTAAATATTTCACATACCTCCATGATTGTTTATAATAATGTGAAGAGAAGTTCTAATGCTCATCAGCAAAGGCTGCTTCGCGAAGAACTTCTATGCTTCACATGAGAGAATGCCAAAAAACAGGCATTCTCCGAAGAATACTATAAATAGAGCATAAGGGGAAGTGGAGGAAGGAAATGGAAACATTAAATGTGACAACCGCGAGAGATCAGGAGCAGTTTTACCGGATTTTGGATAATCTGATCAGCGCGAACAAGGAATTTCGGATTATGATAACCGTTCCGTCGGGGGAAACGGGTACGCAGCAGGCGGAAAGCATGGCCGAGGGTGCGGAGTCTGACGGCAGGGATTTGGAAAAAGACGTGACGGATATGATCCATGAAATCGGAGTACCCGCCCACATCAAAGGATATCAGTATCTGCGCGAGGCGATTATGATGTCGGTGGAGGACGTGGAGATGCTTGGTTCTATCACAAAAATCCTCTATCCTACCATTGCCAAAAAATATCAGACGACGCCCAGCCGCGTGGAGAGAGCCATCCGGCACGCCATAGAGGTAGCTTGGTCGAGAGGCAGGATGGAAACGCTGGACGCGCTTTTCGGATACACGATTAATACGGGAAAGGGGAAGCCTACCAACTCCGAATTTATAGCTCTGATAGCGGACAAGATTCGATTACAGTACCGACGTTAAAAATAATCCTTTTATTGCCACCCGAAATATTGTATACTACTGTTTAGGGGTTCTTGCGGACTACCTGTACAAAATTGACAGGCTACAGTTGGAGGGTTGTTATGAAGAACATTTTATTTGTCGCGTCAGAAGGAGTACCTTTTATCAAAACAGGCGGGTTGGCGGATGTAGTCGGCTCACTGCCCAAGTGTATCGACAAGAAGTATTTCGATGTGCGGGTGATCCTGCCGAAGTATACCTGCATGAAGCAGGAGATGAAGGATAAGCTAACCTACAAGACTCACTTTTATATGGATTTCCATTGGAAAGAGGAGTATGTGGGGATTTTGGAAGCGGAAGTCGACGGGGTAAAGTATTACTTTATTGATAACGAGAGTTATTTTAACGGCTTCCAGCCTTACAGCGATAACGCGCTGTTTGAGATTGAGAAGTATGCGTTTTTCTGTAAAGCGGCGCTTTGTATTTTGCCGGTGATTGATTTTAGGCCGGATCTGATTCACTGCCACGATTGGCAGACCGGTTTGATTCCGGTATACTTAAAGGAACGTTTTCAGGGAGGCGAGTTCTACCGCGGCATCAAGACGGTTATGACCATCCACAACCTGAAATTCCAAGGGAAGTGGAGCGTGAAGGAGGTAAAGGAAATCACGGGCCTGCCCGGTTATTTCTTTACGGCGGATAAACTGGAAGCTTATAAGGATGCAAACCTCCTGAAAGGCGGCCTGGTTTATGCGGACGCCATTACCACGGTCAGCGATACTTATGCGGAAGAGATTAAGACGGCGTTTTACGGCGAGGGCTTAAACGGCCTGCTCTGCGCGAGAGCCGGAGATCTGCGTGGTATTGTGAACGGCATCGATTACGGGGAGTTCAATCCGGAGACGGATAAAAATATAGCGTTTCAGTACAATGCGGCTAACTTCCGCAAGGAGAAGGTGAAAAATAAGCACGCCCTGCAGGAAGAGCTTGGTTTAAATCAGGACGATAAGGCCATGATGATCGGTATTGTGTCGAGGCTGACCGGGCAGAAGGGCTTTGACCTGATTGCCTATATCATGGATGAGCTGTGTCAGGATAATGTACAGATTGTCGTGCTTGGCACGGGTGAAGAGCAGTATGAAAATATGTTCCGCCACTTTGACTGGAAATATCACGGCAAGGTATCGGCTAATATCTATTATTCGGACGCTCTTTCCCATAAGATTTATGCGGCCAGCGACGCTTTCCTGATGCCGTCTCTCTTTGAGCCCTGCGGTTTAAGCCAGTTGATGTCTTTGCGCTACGGCACGGTGCCGATTGTGCGGGAGACGGGCGGTCTGAAAGATACTGTACAGGCATACAATGAGTATGAGGGTACGGGTACGGGATTTTCCTTTACGAATTATAACGCTCACGAGATGTTAGGGACGATCCGCTATGCGGAGCATATCTATTACGACAAGAAGCGGGAGTGGAATAAGATCGTAGACAGAGGCATGGCGGCGGATTTCTCATGGCATGTCTCCGCAAGTAAATATCAGGAAATGTATGACTGGCTGATTGGATAAGGGATATGGAACATCCGAATAAGAAAAACACATTTGTGTTTCAGGCGGGCATTCTGGCAGCGGCCGGGATGCTCGTCAAAGTGATCAGCCTGATATACAGAAGCCCTCTTCTTTCTATCATAGGCGCAGAGGGAAATGGATATTACAGCGCAGCGATCAACATCTATACAATTATATTATTGATTTCTTCTTACAGCATTCCTTCGGCGATTTCCAAGGTGATCGCTCAGAGGCTCGCGTTTAAGGAGTATAAAAATGCACAGAGGGTTTTTGTCTGTGCGCTTCTTTATGTCCTGATTGTGGGCGGCGCCGCTTCGATTCTCACCTTTGTGGGAGCGCCTTGGTTTGTAAGGAAGAATCCCAATGCGGTGATGGCGCTCCGGGTGCTCTCACCGACTATCTTTTTTTCGGGCTTTCTTGGGGTGCTGCGCGGCTTTTTTCAGGCCCACGGTTCCATGGTGCATACGTCCATCTCTCAGGTTTTGGAGCAGATTATCAATGCGGCGGGCAGTATTTTGGCGGCGAAACTGCTGATCGGCATGGCAGCGGACGGGGATGCGACTACACGGGCGGTCTATGGTTCTGCGGGTTCCGCTATCGGTACGGGCGCGGGCGTGGTGACGGGCCTTCTTTTTATGTTTTGGATGTACCGTTTAAACGGCGGGGTTATTAAAAGAAGGGTGGAACGGGATCAAAACTGGCATGAGGAAACTTATGGGGAGATTTTCAAGGTGATTTTCACTATCGTCACTCCCTTTATTCTGAGTACCTTTATCTATAACTGTACGACAGTGGTCAATATGGAGATCTACTATCATGCGATGGATTATAAGAAGGTCGAGGCGGTTGTCTATAATACGCATTACGGTATTTTTGCGACGCTGGCGGTGCCGGTGGTCAATATACCGATCGCCATTGCCTCCGCTATGTCTTCCGCCATTATTCCGGGCGTGGCGGCCTCCTATGTGAAGGGGACGGTGGCGCAGACGAGAAAACAGGTCACGCGGGCGATCCAGATGACGATGCTGATTGCGATTCCGGCGTCGGTGGGGATTGCCGTGCTGCCGAGACCCATTATGCAGTTTATCTTTCCCCAGAAGGAATCGCTCGATATTGCGTCAGGGCTGTTGGCAGCTCTGGCTGTGACCGTCGTGCTTTACAGCCTTTCGACCTTGACCAACGCGGTTTTACAGGGGACGGGGAAGGTTAATACGCCGGTGATCCATGCAGCGGTGGCGCTGGTGATTCAGGTGGCGGGATTGGTTGCGCTTCTGCTTTATACGGATCTGGAGCTGTATGCGCTGGCGGCAGCAAACGTCATCTATTCGCTGGTGATGTGCGTCTTAAACCAGCTCTCCGTAAGAAAACATCTGGAATACCGCATGGATATCGTCAAACTGTTTCTGAAACCGCTGTTTGCGGCGGTGATTATGGGCGCGGCGGCTTACGGCGTTTATCACGGGCTGATTTTACTGATTCCGGTGAGCCGGGTGGTTCTGCTGATCGCCATTGGCATCGGGGTATGCGTGTACGGCGCGGTGCTGCTTTTGATCGGCGGCGTGTCGAGAGAGGAACTTGCGGCTTTCCCAAAAGGTTTGATGCTCGTGCATATCGCTGATAAATTACACCTGTTACCGAATGAGGACGCCGTGAAGGAAAAGAAGAGCGGCAAACGGAAAAAGAAGCGGAGACGGAAAAAGAGAAGGAAGAAGGAGAGGGCGTCCCGATGAGAAAACGAAGGTGGTATCTTCCGGTTCTGCTGTGCCTGATGATTTTGCTTACGGCCTGCGTCGGCGGGGGAGAAGACAAGGGCGCGCTGCTCAGGCTGACGTTTCTCGATACGGGGAAATCCGATTGTATTGTGATCGAGGCGGGAGAGAGCGTGGTGGTAAACGATGCGGCGGATGCGGATGATGGCGGCGCGATCTGTGCATTTTTGGACGAACGGGGGACAGAGCGGATCGAGTATCTGATCCTGAGCCACTTTGACAAAGACCACATCGGCAGCGCTGCCGAACTGATTACCCGCTATGAGGTAGGACAGGTGATGATGCCGGATTATGAGGAGGACTCGGAACCCTATCTTGCCTTACTGCAGGCGCTTCGGGAGACGGAGACAACGTATGTGCGTCTGCGGGGGAATGCGGCGTTTTCGCTGGAAGGGATTGATTTCTATGTGGACGCGCCAAAGAAGCCGTCCTATGACAATGACAATAATTATTCATTAATAACAACTGTTATAAATGGAGACAACCGTTTTTTGCTGATGGGGGACGCCCAGAAGAAGCGGACGGAAGAATTTCTGGATTCCCCAGCGGCGGGGGAGCGGTATGATCTGGTCAAGATGCCTCATCATGGGGATTATAATAAGAAGCTAGAGGAGCTGTTTACCACAGCGAAGCCCCGGTACGCCGTCCTCACGCCGGATGCAGCAAGGGAACGGGTGGAGGAGGAGACGGTGGCGCTTTTGGAAGCCAGCGGCTGTAGGGCATATTATACGGACGAGGGCGCGGTGAGCGTTACCTCCGACGGGAAGCAGGTGCGGGTAAGTCAGGAAAGCTCTGAAAGCGCTGAAATATCGGGGGCGATCGCCATGGAGTAGTTGGTGTAGTACACCACGAAACCGGGCTTGGCTCCGGCTGGTTTTTTGACATGTTTTTTCTGCACATAGTCGATTTCTACTTTGTCCTGTTCCCGTCCTTTGGAATAGTAAGCGGCCAGTCGCGCCGCCTCCTCAAAAGCGCGGTCGGGCACTTCATTACCCTCGGTCTTCAAAATCACATGGGAACCGGGGATCTGTTTGGCATGGAACCACCAGTCGCCCCCGTTTGCGAATTTGAAAGTAAGTTCGTCGTTCTGAAAGTTATTTTTCCCTACATAGATATGAAACCCGTCGCTGCTGATATAGTGGAAGGGTTTGCTTGTGATTTTGGCTTTTTTGCCGCCGCCCTTTCTGCGGATATAACCGCTCTCGATCAGCTCCTCCCTGATCTGCACCAGATCTTCCTCGTGTAAGGCGATATCCAGAGCCGCGAGAATGGATTCCAGATGTTCCGTCTCTTCCTTTACCTGCACGGTTAATTCCGAGAGCGCTTCGTAGGTTCGTTTCATTTTTCCGTATTTATCAAAATATTTCTGCGCGTTTTCCTGCGGGGTTAAGGTGTTGTCCAGAGGGATGGTGACGGTCTCGCCCGTGTAATAATTTAGCGCCTCCATGGATTTGGCGTCCGGCTCTACGTTGTAGCCGTAGGCATTGATCAGCTCGCCGTAAACTTTGTATTTGTCCCGCTTTTCCGTGTCCTTGATCTGCTGCATCTGCAAGTCGTATTTCTTGACGTTCCGTTCCAGAGCGGTCTGCACGATCCGCCGCAGATCCGCGGACTTCTGGCGGATGCGGGTGACCACGCTGCGTTCCGCGTAGTAGCGTTCCAACACTTCGCTGATGCTGTCGAAGGGCCGGAGCTCTTTGTCGCCGTAAAGAGTCAGGGGCAGGGCGGCAAACTCTAAAGGCGTTCTGCCATCGTAGACGATGACGGGAGAAAAGCGTCCCGCAGCAACTTGGGCCATCATATCGGAAAGCGCGTCATAGACGGACTTTAGGGAACCGTCCGCCGCCTCCGCAAACGCCTTTGCAGGCAGATCGGCGTCCACACCCGCACGAAAGCAGATTTCCTGCGCGATGATGGGGGAAAGTCCCGTAAAGGAGGTGTAGAGCGCCTTATAGAGGGGCATGGGTTTTGATAACATCTGTGATTTAAAACTCTCATAGGAGAAAGAAGCCAGCGGATCGCTCTTTTCCTGCGTCTGTGGCAGAAAGTAAGCCCGGCCCGGCAGCACTTCGCGGACAGAACTGACAATGCCCGAAATATGCTTGATGCTGTCGATGATCATATCTTTGTCATCACAGAAGATAATATTACTGTGTTTTCCCATGATTTCCACGATCAGTGTTTTCTGGCATACATCCCCCAATTCGTTCAGATGTTCCAAATGCAGATGAATGACCCGTTCCAGTCCCGGCTGGGAGATCGCGGTAATGCGGGCGTTCTGTAAGTGCTTGCGTAAAAGCATGCAGAATCCCGGCGCAGTCATGGGGCTTGGTTTGTTGCCCTGCGTCAGATAGACTACGGGGAGAGAAGCGTCCGCCGATAAGAGCAGGCGGTATTGACTGCCGTTATTTTTAATGGTAAGAAGGAGTTCGTCGCTTTCCGGCTGGGCGATTTTGTAGATACGGCCGCCGGTTAAGGTTTCCTGCAGCTCCTTTGTGATATTTGCAATGGTAATGCCGTCGAATGCCATGGTTACCTCCGAACCTTTGTATTGATTTTGCGCGCTTTTGACCCGCAGCATAAGGCGGGCGGCTGTTTTTGCGCGTTCTCCTACTATAGCATAAATGGGGGTTCTTTTCAATCACCGTCCAGCGGTTTTTCTCTTCCTTGACTATTTTTTCCGTTTACACTATAATAAAGACTGTATGCGTGGGTCTTTGTGCGCGCATAAGCAGAGTCGGAAGACGGAAGCAACGGGCGAATCGAATCTGCTTATGCATTACGTTAGGAGAAAGAAGAGTATGACTACGATCAAAAGCATGACCGGTTTCGGCAGATGTGAGGTGGCGGAAGGAACGCGGAAAATCACGGTGGAAATGAAATCCGTGAATCACCGCTATCTGGATGTGAACATTAAGATGCCGAAGAAACTGAATTTTTTTGAAACGGCAATCCGGGGCGAGTTGAAAAATTATATCCAGCGCGGAAAGGTAGATATTTTCATTACCTATGAGGATATGGCGGAATCTAATGTTTGTGTAAAATACAACAAAGATTTGGCAGCGGAGTATATGAAATATCTCTGGAAGATGGCGGAGGATTTCTCTCTGGATAATGATGTGCGCGTCTCTACCCTGTCCCGTTACCCGGAAGTGCTGACGATGGAAGAACAGACTGTGGACGAGGAGGAGCTTTGGCAGTTTCTGCAAAAAGCGGTGCGCGGCGCTGCAAAAGCCTTTGTGGAGACCAGAATCCGGGAGGGTGAAAACATCCGGGATGATCTGCTGGAAAAATTAAATGCCATGTTGGCTGACGTAGCGTTTATCGAGAGCCGGTCTCCCCAGATTATCACAGAGTATAAGCAAAAACTGCGGGATAAGGTAAAAGAGCTTCTGGAGGACGCCCAGATCGACGAGGCAAGACTTTTGACAGAGGTGACGATCTTTGCGGACAAGGTGTGCGTGGACGAGGAATTGGTGCGGCTTAGGAGCCATGTCACAACCACGAGGGATAGTCTGCTGGAAGGCGGAAGCGTGGGACGTAAGCTTGATTTTATCGCACAGGAGATGAACCGGGAGGCGAACACGATCCTTTCTAAGACCACGGATCTGGAGACTTCAAACAAGGCGATTGAATTAAAGACGGAGATCGAGAAGGTCAGGGAACAGATACAGAATATCGAATAGGGATGGGATCATGGGAAAACTGATTCACATAGGCTTTGGCAATGTAGTCAACACGGGGAAGATTATCGCTATTGTGAGTCCCGATTCCGCGCCGGTTAAGCGTATGGTGCAGAAAGCGAAGGAAGCGGGCATGGCCATCGACGCCACACAGGGGCGTAAGACGAAGGCGGTTCTGGTAATGGAAAACAGTCAGATCGTGCTTTCGGCGCTTCTTCCGGAAACCATATCAGGCAGGGCACAGACAGAGGATGGACAGACGGATGAATCATGAGGGTATATTGATTGTAGTTTCCGGCTTTTCGGGAGCTGGGAAAGGTACTTTGATGAAGAGGCTGGTGGAGGAGTACGACGGATATGCGCTGTCGATTTCGGCTACCACCAGAGAACCGCGAGCGGGGGAGGAGGACGGGAAAGCGTATTTTTTCCTGTCCAGAGAGCAGTTTGAACAGAAGATTGCGGACAATGCGCTGATCGAGTACGCGGAATACTGCGGCAATTATTACGGAACGCCCAAGGATTATGTGGAAAAACATCTGGCCGCTGGGCATGATGTGATTCTGGAGATTGAGATTCAGGGCGCGTTGAAAGTGAAAAAACAGTACCCTACGGCGCTTTTGGTGTTTGTATCTACGCCAAACGTGAAGGAGCTGCGCCGCCGCCTTTTGGGCAGGGGCACGGAGACGGAGGAGGTCATAGACAAGAGACTCCACCGGGCCGCGCAGGAAGCGGAAGGCATTGAGGAATACGATTACATTGTGATCAACGATGATTTGGAAACTTGCGTCAAGGAACTGCATGAAATCATCGACGCGGCGCATCATGCGCCGGGACGCAATTTGGAATTTATTGAAAAAATGAGGAGAGAGCTGGAGGAAAATTAAAATGTTACATCCATCGTACGCAGATTTGATTAAGGTAGTAAACAGCAATGTGGAGGAAGGCGAAGATCCGGTTGTGAGCAGCCGTTATTCGATTGTGATGGCCACATCCAAGAGGGCGCGTCAGATTATTGCAGGTGATGACGAACTGGTGGACGGAAAAGGCAAAAAGCCCCTTTCAGTGGCAGTGGAAGAGCTGAATCAGGGCAAGATTCAAATTTTGAACGACGAGACCACAGAGGAGGCGGAGGCGCAGCAGGCTCCCGCCGGCGAGCAGACCCTTTGACGATGAAGAAAAAAGTGTTTTTTATTTCCTTGGGATGCGATAAGAACTTAGTGGATTCCGAGATGATGCTTGGGATGCTCGAGGAACAGGGCTGTACCTTTACCGCCGACGAGAGGGAAGCGGATGTGGTAGTGGTCAACACCTGCTGCTTTATCGGGGACGCCAAGGAAGAGAGCGTAAACACCATTCTGGAAATGGCGGAACTGAAAAAGAGCGGCAGCATAGAAGCGCTGATTGTGACGGGCTGTCTGGCTCAGAGATATCAGGAACAGATCCGTCAGGAGATCGGGGAGGTGGACGCTGTTGTCGGTACTGCGGCGATTGCGGAACTGCCGGCGGTTTTGGAGGAGATTTTTTCGGGAAAGCCAAGGGATCATTACCAAGCGCTTGACAAAAAACCGCTTACGGACAGGAAGCGTATCGTAACGACCGGCGGACATTTCGCCTATTTGAAGATCGCCGAGGGATGCGATAAGCATTGTACCTATTGTATCATTCCCAAGGTGCGGGGGCCATATAGAAGCGTTCCCATGGACGCTCTGCTTCGGGAAGCGCAGACGCTTGCGGCCCAAGGAGTGAGGGAACTGATTCTGGTCGCGCAGGAGACTACCGTCTACGGACTGGATCTCTATGGACATAAGGCGCTGCCGGAGCTTTTGCGCGGACTCTGCCGGATAGAGGGATTACAGTGGATCAGGGTTATGTACTGCTATCCGGAGGAGATCGACGATGCGCTGATACAGGTGATCAAGGAAGAAGAAAAGATCTGCCATTATCTGGACATACCGATTCAGCACGCTTCCGACAAGGTCTTAAAGCGGATGGGCCGTCTTACGGACCGAAAAGAGCTGACGGATATCGTTGCGAAACTGCGCCGCGAGATCCCGGATATCTGTCTGAGAACGACGTTGATTACCGGGTTTCCGGGGGAAACCGAAGAAGACCACGAAGAGCTGATGGCGTTTGTGGAAACGATGGCCTTCGATAGACTGGGCGTCTTTCCTTACTCGCAGGAGGAAGATACGCCGGCGGCCGAAATGCCGGGGCAGATCGACGAAGATTTAAAGCAGAAGCGGCTGGATGCGCTCATGGCCTTGCAGCAGGAGATCGCTTTTGATGCGGCTGCTGCTATGGAGGGCCGGGTTGTGCGCGCTATGATCGAGGGAAAAGTGGCGGACGAGGACGCCTATGTGGCGAGAACTTACAAGGACGCGCCGGATGTGGACGGATTTTTATTCGTGCATACGGACAGGGAGCTAATGACCGGAGATTTTGTGCGGGTACGGATTACTGGCTCTAACGAGTATGATTTGATAGGAGAATTGGAAGATGAATCTGCCGAATAAACTGACTATTTTTCGAGTGGTATTGATTCCTTTTTTTGTACTTTTTTTATTGCTTGACATTACGGCTTACGATAAGTGGATCGCGCTGGCGATCTTTATCATTGCCAGCTTCACGGATTTTTTGGACGGCCATATTGCAAGGAAGTATCATCTGGTGACAAATTTCGGAAAGTTTATGGACCCGCTGGCGGACAAACTGCTTGTCTGCTCGGCGCTGATCTGCCTGATCGAGCTGGACCGGATTCCGTCGTGGGTTGTGATCGTGATTATCGCGAGGGAATTTATTATCAGCGGGTTTCGTCTGGTGGCCTCGGATAACGGCGTGGTCATTGCGGCAAGCTACTGGGGGAAGTTTAAGACGACGTTCCAGATTGTCATGATCTGCCTGATGATTGCGGATCTTCCGCCGCTTACTATCGTTACGCAGATTGTGATGTGGGCGGCGCTTGCGCTGACGGTCATTTCGCTGGCGGATTATCTGATCAAAAATAAAAGCGTGATGCAGGATAGTGGAAAATAACAGACGTTTTCTTTCGAGCAAAGAGGGATGGTAAAAGTATGACAGTTGAGATTATTGCAGTGGGTACGGAGATCCTGTTGGGAAATATCGTGAACACCAACGCGGCCTATCTGGCGGAAAAGTGCGCGGTGTTAGGTCTTTCCTGCTATCATCAGGATGTGGTAGGGGACAATGAGGAGCGGCTTTCGGAGACCTTAAAGCTTGCGCTTTCCCGGTCGGATATCGTGCTTTTGTCTGGAGGACTCGGGCCTACGCAGGATGATTTGACCAAAGAGGCGGCGGCGAAAGTTCTGGGCAAAGAGCTGTATCTGCACGAGCCGTCGAAGGAGGCGATCCGTCAGTTCTTTGCGGAGAGAAAGATGGAGATCACGGAAAACAACTGGAAGCAGGCCATGGTGCCGGAAGGGTGTATTGTGGTGGATAATCCGGGCGGCACTGCGCCGGGAATTATTATGGCGGAAAACGGCAAGCATGTGGTGCTGATGCCGGGGCCTCCGGGGGAGCTGATTCCCATGTTTGAGCGTTCGATCATGCCTTATCTGGCTGGGCTGACCTCCGGGGTGATTTATTCCCAGACCGTGAAAATCTGCGGGGTGGGAGAGAGCAAGGCGGAGAGTATGGTGGAGGATATTGTGGACGCCCAGAAGAATCCTACCATAGCGACCTATGCAAAGACCGGAGAGGTACATCTGCGGGTGACGGCTACGGCGCAGGATGAAAAAGAGGCGAAGAAGCTGGTGAAACCGGTGGTGAAGGAGTTAAAGGGACGCTTTGGCAACCATGTTTACACCACAGATAACGATGTGACGCTGGAGAAGGCAGTGGTGGATCTGCTTACGGCGAATAAGCTCACAGCCTGCACGGTGGAATCCTGTACGGGCGGTATGCTTTCCGCAAGACTCATCAATGTGCCCGGTGTGTCGGAAGTTTTCAAGTCCGGCTATGTGACGTATTCTAACAAGTCCAAGCGCAGGCTTTTGGGAATTAAAAAGAATCTTTTGGTAAAGCACGGGGCGGTCAGCGAACAGATTGCCAGAGAAATGGCAAAGACGGCGGCGGCTCTTGCGAGAACGGATGTGAGCGTTTCCACTACCGGTATTGCGGGACCGGACGGCGGAACGCCGGAAAAGCCGGTGGGGCTGGTATATATCGGCTGCAATGTGTGCGGAAGAATTACGGTAAAGGAGTGTCATTTCCATGGCAGACGCGAAAAGATCAGGGAAAGTACGGTGTCTGCGGCATTGTCTTTGATGCGGGAGTGCATCCTGCAATATTACAGCGAGGTAACTTTCGGCGGCAAGGAAAAGTAAGGAGAAGAAAATGAACGAACCTGATAACAATAAATCTGATCAGATCATAGAAGGACTGGAATCTTATACAGATCCCTATGCAATGGAGAGCAGTGCGGATATTTATGCGACGCCGGAGGTTGTGGAGACGGTGGAGGAAGCGGATACCGTGGAAGTGGTGGACACCCATGGGCTTTTTTCCGGGAAACAGCCGGAAGCCCCCAATACAGATTTCTATGCAAACGTTTCCTATGGCGGTCAGACGCCCTACGGGAACGGGCAGCAGGAGAACCCGTATCAGCAGGGCGGCGGCTGCAGTGACCAGACACCCTATGGAAACGGCCAGACGCCTTATGGGAACGGGCAGCAGGGGAATCCTTACAATCCCTACGGCGCTCAGCAGCCCTATGGGAACGGGCAGCAGGGGAATCCCTACAATCCCTACGGCGCTCAGCAGCCCTATGGGAACGGACAGCAGGGGAATCCTTACGGCGGCCAGACGCCCAATCCTTACAGCGTACAGCCCTATGCCAATCCCTATCAGCAGCAGGGCGGCGGCAATGGCGGGCAGCCTCCTTTTGGCGGACAGCCCCCCTATGACAATCCCTATAGTCCTTATGCGATGCCGCAGAAGAAACAGCATACGGGATTGATCGTTGGTATTGTGATCGCGATTATTGTTCTTTTTCTGATTGCGGTGTTTGCGTTGGCCAGCAAGGCGGTCAATCTGCTCTCGGAGAAGGAGAAGGAAGACCTGCGGCAGGACGTGTACGAGTTTGACGACGATGATCGGTATGATATCGACGACTTTCTCTACGACGACGACGAGTTCCACTATGATGACGACTATGACTATGATTACGATGATGATACTTTTGGTTATGACGATGATTCCGATTATTTCTATGACTATAATGACGATCGGTATTATACCCTGCACGATGAGATCAGGGATGATCTGAGCTATGGCGTAGAATTCAGCGGTCTGGATTACGAGACAGAGTATGAGAATGTTTATATAGCCGTGTCTATGCCGGTTGTGCTTGGGGATGATGTGACGAATCTGGCGACGATCAACGAGGAGATCCAGCGGGAAGCGAATGAAGTCGTCGAGTTTTTTGAGGAGGAGTATGAGTCCCATATCAAGGAGGACGAGGACGCTTATTTCGAGGTGGTGCTGGAGCCTTATGTGGCTTACATGGACGAGGATAAGCTGAGTATTGTTTATGATGAGAGAATATACACGGACACGGTTTCGGGCGTATGCCTGATCTGCGTTAATGTGGACATGAAGAATGGCGTTGTTCTGGATAATGAGGATATTCTTTCGATCAACGACGATTTTACCGTGGATTTCCGTACAAGGAGCGACGAGCAGAACGGGGAGATCGATACCCTTTCCTATATGACGGACCAGCAGATCACAAATTACTTTACATCTGATAACCTGATTGTGTTTTATACGCCGAAGGGCATGGAGATTGGTTTTAACTATGAGGAGGGGTGGGTGACGGTCACCTACGAGGAGTATGAGCAGTATTTGAACGTATTTTAAATAAGGCGGTAAAAGGAAGGACGCTGACATCTGCGGATGCCGGCGTCTTTCTATAAAGACCCCCTTGCGCACAATCCATATCTTTGATACACTGTTCTTATCTGAGAAAGTGGAATCTGTTATGCGTACGCATGTCCGGCATTTCGCCACGAATTCCATTATTTTCATTATTGTTTTGGGAAAGGAGGGCAGAGTGTCATTTATGGGACAGTTAGAATGATAAGATCATTTTATCAATTTTGAAGTTGACAAAATCGAACATCTGTTTTATTCTAAATAAGAACGGATGTTCTAAAAGAAGGAGAGCAGACTTATGGAAAGAGATGAAAAGTTAAAAGCGTTGGATGCGGCCTTAGGGCAGATAGAGAGACAGTACGGAAAGGGAGCCGTCATGAAACTGGGAGACCCTTCTGTGCAGATGAATGTGGAGACGATCCCCACAGGATCGCTGAGTTTGGACATTGCGCTGGGACTCGGCGGCATTCCGAAGGGAAGGGTGGTCGAGATTTACGGGCCAGAGTCCAGTGGTAAGACCACGGTTACCTTACATATGATTGCCGAGGTACAGAGACGGGGCGGCATTGCGGGCTTTATTGACGCCGAGCACGCGCTTGATCCGGTTTATGCGAAGAATATCGGTGTGGATATTGATAATCTTTATATTTCCCAGCCGGATTGCGGTGAGCAGGCCTTGGAGATCACGGAAATGATGGTGCGCTCTGGGGCGGTGGATATCATAGTGGTGGACTCTGTGGCGGCGCTGGTGCCCAAGGCGGAGATCGACGGCGATATGGGAGACAGCCATGTAGGACTGCAGGCCAGACTGATGTCCCAAGCTCTCAGAAAGCTCACGGCAGTGATCAGCAAGTCGAACTGTACCGTTATTTTTATCAATCAGCTTCGTGAAAAGGTGGGCGTTATGTTCGGAAATCCAGAGACGACTACTGGCGGCCGCGCTTTGAAATTCTATTCGTCTGTCAGACTGGATGTGAGAAGGATTGAAGCGCTCAAACAGGGAGGCGAAGTGATCGGTAACAGAACACGGGTTAAGGTGGTTAAGAATAAGGTGGCGCCGCCATTTAAGGAGGCGGAGTTTGATATCATGTTTGGTCAGGGTATTTCCACGCAGGGCGATATTCTAGATTTGGCGGCGGAGAATAATATTATTAACAAGAGCGGCGCGTGGTATGCCTACGAGGGAAACAAGATCGGACAGGGCAGGGAGAATGCGAAGCAGTATTTGAAAGATAATCCGCAGATCTGCGCCGAGGTGGAGAAACGGGTCAGAGAGCTTTTTAATTTAGAAATTAGCCCAGAAATGGAGACGCCGGAGAGTAAGAGCGATGCTAAGGCCGGGACGAAGGACGAGGCTAAGACGGCAAAAGAGAAGGATTGACGGAAAGAGAAATAGAAAAACGGGAAAAACCTGAAAGAGACAGCATACGGAGAGAATTATGATCGTTACGCAGATAACCGGCATTACTAAGGGCCGCTATCGAATCTATATAGAGGAAAAGCCAGCTTTCGTTTTATACCGGGGCGAGGTGAGACGGCTTGACATCAGGGAGGGAGAAGCGGTTTCCGAGGATGTCCTGCGGGAAATTCACGAGGAAATTCTTCCCGCAAGGGCGAAACGGCGGGCCATGAATCTCCTGCAGAGCAGGGATTATACGGAAAGCGGCCTGCGGGAGAAGCTGCGGGGCGGCGATTACCCGGAAAACTGTATCGAGGAGGCGCTTGCCTATGTGAAATCTTATGGTTATGTAGACGACCTCCGATATGCAAAAGATTTTATTGCTTATAATCTGGACAGAAAGAGCAGGACGCGGATCGAACAGGATTTGATGAGAAAGGGAATCACGAAAGATATCGTTCGGGCCGTCTTCGAGGAATTGGAGGGGGAAGGGACGAGACAGGATGAGGAGGCGATGATCCGCAGTCTCTTGGAAAAGAAAAAGTATGACCCGAAAACGGCGGCAAGACAGGATAAACAGAGAATGTACGCATTCTTATACCGCAGAGGCTTTCATACCGAGGCGATTAACAGAGCTCTTTTGCTTGACATAACATAAAATTCAGTATAAAATTATTTTGTTGTAGTTTTGCTAACTATCGGGCTGTTATGTATGAAAAATGACAGCCGTCAATAGATTTGGTAATGTACAATGAAAACTAAATAAGGAGGTGCTCCTGTAATGTGGTGGCAAGTTTTGTTAGCAATAGCTGTCACACTGGTGATCTCTATTCCGGCGACTGCGGTGATCGCGACCAACTATCATAAAAAGATGACGGAAGCGAAGCTTGGCAATGCGGACGAGAAAGCCAGAGAGATCATTGACGAAGCTCTCAAGACTGCTGAGACGAAGAAGCGCGAATCATTGCTTGAGGTCAAGGAAGAGTCCATTCGTACGAAGAATGAGCTTGATAAGGAAATCAAGGAACGGCGTGCAGAGGCGCAGCGTTATGAACGCCGGGTACAGCAGAAGGAAGAGAACATCGACAAGAAAGCGGACGCTATTGAGAAGAAAGAAGCGAGCTTGGCGGAGAAGGAAGAAGCTCTTGCGAAGCAGCGCGAAGAAATTTCCAAACTGAGCGAACAAAGATTACAGGAACTGGAACGAATCTCTGGATTAACCTCCGAACAGGCAAAAGATTATCTGTTGAAAATTGTTGAAGATGAAGTGAAACACGAAACTGCTGTCATGGTCAAGGAGATGGAGAGCAGGGCGAAGGAGGAAGCGGACAAGAAGGCAAAGGAGTATGTCGTTACAGCCATTCAGAAATGTGCGGCAGACCATGTGTCCGAGACCACGATTTCCGTGGTACAGCTTCCCAATGATGAGATGAAGGGCAGGATCATCGGTAGAGAGGGACGTAACATCAGAACTCTGGAGACGATGACAGGCGTGGATTTGATTATTGACGATACGCCTGAGGCTGTTATCCTTTCCGGGTTTGACCCGATCCGAAGAGAGGTAGCAAGGATCGCACTCGAAAAGCTGATTGTGGACGGGCGTATTCATCCGGCCAGAATCGAAGAGATGGTCGAGAAGGCGCAGAAGGAAGTCGAAGTTATGATCAAAGAGGAGGGCGAAGCAGCCACCCTCGAGGTCGGTGTACATGGTATCCATCCGGAATTGGTCAGACTGCTGGGTAAGATGAAGTTTAGAACCAGTTATGGACAGAACGCTTTGAAGCATTCTGTTGAAGTGGCGCAGTTGTCCGGTCTGCTGGCGGCAGAAATGGGATTGGATGTCAGGATGGCGAAACGTGCGGGATTGCTGCACGATATCGGTAAGGCAGTGGATCATGAAATGGAAGGTTCCCACATTCAGCTGGGTGTGGAGCTTTGCAGAAAGTATAAGGAAGGTCCGGTTGTCATCAATGCGGTAGAATCCCATCACGGCGATGTGGAGGCGCAGACATTGATTGCATGTCTGGTACAGGCAGCCGATACGATTTCAGCGGCGAGACCGGGTGCAAGAAGAGAAACATTAGAAACATATACAACAAGACTAAAACAATTAGAAGACATCACAAACAATTTCAAAGGTGTGGATAAATCTTTTGCTATTCAGGCAGGTAGAGAGATTCGTGTAATGGTAGTTCCAGAACAGATCAGTGATTCTGATATGGTGCTGCTCGCGAGGGATATTTCTAAGCAGATAGAAGCGGAATTGGAATATCCGGGACAGATTAAAGTAAATGTGATTCGTGAGAGCCGTGTCATAGACTATGCCAAATAGTACGAAAGACCCCGCAGAGTATCCTGCGGGGTTTCTTTGGGTAATCAATTTTTTGTGGGATTTGTCTGAGGACGGTTTGAGGGTCTGGTATGTATGTCGGATTCTTTGCTAAGATAGAGACTATATTTCTTTTGAACATGCGATCTGATTGCGCTTTAAAACGTAATACTCAATTAATATTGACTTACATGTTTTAATTATGATAAGATATAAATGACTACAAAAAAGTGGTGATAAATAAAATTTGGAGTGAAAGAAATGAGAAAGTATTATTTAGTATTAGGGAATCTGCTGACACGATATTGGAGGTTATATGATATAGGAAAATTACATTTTTATATAAGATAAAATAATAAAGGACAAAGAGATGGAACTGTATGAATATATTTGTGAAAATAGAGAGAAAATAAAATCAGATTTTGATATAGCGGCGTTAGGTTATGAATATCTGATAGGAAAAATAGGGATATTAGGACAATCAAATTTTATTGGTCAATATTTGGTGATGCCAGAGAAAAGGATGAAAGGTTACAACCCAAATTTGGGTATGTTAAGAAAGTTTGCTGAACAAATCGAGTTTGTATTGTGCAACAGTTGTTATTTTTTGGATGTAAAACTAGATGAAATTCTTGATTATATTTCTTTTGTGAAGCAGAAACTTAAACCTTTTGGAGAAACTGTATATAATGAAGCTACGATAGCATATCATTTGCTATTGGGATTTGATCTTTACGCCGAAAATTATTTTAAGGATAGCCAACCAGCACCTTTAAATATCGGATGCCAAACGAAAGCTTATTTTTACTGTTGTCAAAAAGGAGGAATGATTACAGCAGCCTCAAAAGAATTACGATTTAGAAAACGAATACTTCCTACAGAACTTAGAAATACGTTTACCTGTTTGAGAATTTTAGAAAGGGTGGAATTGCCAGTTGGGGTGGATCCGCCCCAAATGTCTACTTTGTATATTTATGAGAAAGACGAAGACAGAAACCAAATCATTAAAGATCAAAAATTAAATATAACGATTATTCCGTTCGGAAGAAAGACGATATTTGGCTTTGAAAAGTATAGGAGTGCTTCTTTTCGCGTGAAATACAGGGAGGCACAAAAAAAGAAGGACATTGAAAAAGCACTTCATTTGTTAGATATGGCGATTTTGAGGGGCGCAAACATTGTTGTTTTTCCCGAATATGTTTGTTTTCCCGAAATGCAGGAGAGAATTAGTAAATATTTGAGAAAAACACATATTGAGGAGCCGGATAAAATTAAGAAGCTTCTTTTAGTTGTGGCAGGAAGCGGGTGGACAGAAGATGATAACAATGTTTGTATAATTTACAGCTATGATGGTTTCCTTCTGGGAAAACAATATAAATATGCGCCGTTTAATAATGAAGTGAAGATATTGACAGGGGCAGGAAAAAAACAAAAAGAAATTTGGATTGAGGGGTTGAATAATCCGGGGAAAGAATCTTCTGTCGTCCAAATACCTAAAATTGGTAGCGTTATGAGTGCCATTTGCAAGGATATTTCCAGCCGTGATTTTTCAGAAAAGATGGCACGGGCTTTTCAAATAGATTTTCTCATGGTTCCGGCCTATAGTTCTTCTCTTAGACATGCATTTCAAAACCAACTTAAGAGTATTACAGAGACAAATATGGAGACTTGCTCGGTTGTATGTAATTGTTGTGCCGGGATAAAAGAAGAACGATGGAAAACAACAAAAGAGCGCGGGATGGTGATTATGCCTTGTAAAAGCGATACTGATACTGTAGTAGGTGCGAAGTGTCGGAATGTTTTGATTAAGAATATAATATTAGATAAATGCATGGCATGTGAGCAATGTGGCGAATGCATGTTTACCCTGTCGCTCAATTTTTGTACGCAAAACGTAAAGAAAGGAACAATGCTGAGTATAAAGCATTCTATAAACTAAGTTTTGAAAAGGTCTTGCAAGTTGATAGAAAAATATATATAATATTGTTTAGCAACTGTTAAGCGGTTACGGATTTGGGAGGATGATCCTGTTAAATGAGTTATCATGCAAAATTTAAATTCAATGAAATTCTTGAAACCATTCGCAGCATATTATATTCATCAAAAAATTTGTTACAGGATCAGATTTTCTATTTTATGGAAAAGCTGGCGGGAATAGGAAATGATCTGGACGATATATCTAATATAAAGTCTTATATAGATGTAAAGAGACGGTTAGATGAAGTGTGGCAGTATCGTCAATGGAGGGATATGACTGCTGAGCAGGCATTTCTTTATGGGCAGTTATATGGATGCTTTAAATTATTCCATTATAGAGAAAAGGAACAGAAAAATAATGAGCGACTTGATTTCCTGATTTCAAAATATAGAAGTAAGCAATGGTTATTTCAGGCGATCGATAAAAATCCGGGCATTCAGCATAAAGATCTTGCGGTAAAAGGAGCTATAACGTCGGCCCGACTTTCTCAAATTATGGATGAAGAGGACGTACAGGATCTGGTTAGTAATCGAATATCCGGGAGGGAGAAATACTATTTTCTTGGACCACTTGGGAAAAAAATGGTGGAAAGATTGGATAATGAAAAATACGATTTTCGAAATATGGACGAAGAGCATTTGATATCAGTTCCTCAATTATCTTCTGAGATATTGTCTTCTTATTTTTTGAATAATAATGTATATACAGGGAATGTGAAACATAATATACTTAGTATTCATGTTGATTATTTTAAGCTTAAACAGTCAAAGATAATTTTTAGTGATTATATGTTGGAATATGATACAGAAGAAAAAGAGATATTTCAAGAAGAAATGCAAACTGAGGATAAATACGGATTAGTTTCATCAATAAAGGAGAATTTTGGCGAAAGCAATATTCACCAGGCGGAAGAAGAGGTTTTTAACTTCATAGGTGTTTAGTGGAGATAATCTTGGTAAGAAGAGGATTAATAAATATGGAAGAAATATTAAAACTTATTAAGCAATATGATGGAGAAGTTTATGATCTGTGCTATAAATTATTAAAAGAGAGCGAGAAACAGGTAGAAGTGTTTCAGTATGTGTGTGAAAATTTATTGGAAAAGCCGGAAATTCCTACAATTAAGATCGAGGAATATTTTAATAAAGACGAAATTGAAGAATATAAATCTATGTATGGGGATATGGTGGATGGCATAATTGAAAGTACAATTAAAAGATGCGATTATGGAACTATTAAACCGGAAGATTTTTATAAATATCTATGGAAAAGTTATTCGGCTAATTTGACTTCATTAAAAGAATTGGCGTTTGCATTTTATTACACAGTAATTGATCGTAAGATTCCTTATATTTATGTGGGAAAACCTTTAAGCATGGAGACGGATAAATATAAAGAGATTCTTAAAAATAGTGAGGATTATATAAAAAAGATTGATTATATATTTAGTTTATCTTATAAACAAAAAACCGAGACGGCATCTTTGATTTTACAATGCATAAATGACATAGGTGATTATGAAACGAAAGTTGTCATGTTGGCTCGGGTGCTAGATTTAAATTATCTAAAAAGAAAAACGGGTGGAAATATTGATATCGGACGTATGATCCGTACAATAGAAAAAGAAAGGCGAAAGCCAAATCCATAGAAGGTTGTAATAGAGTAAACATGGTGGCAGAAAATAGTGTGATTTTGGAATAATTTCTGTGTATTAATTGAATTGATGATAGTTGGGATAATTATTTTTTTGAGGGTTTGTAGTGATGGGTAGTCGTAAAAACAGCATAGTTTTTGATGATTTTTCCTGATGGGCTGATTTGAGGGTCTGGCAAAGTTGCCAGGCCCTTTGTTAAGATATGCGATCTGATTGCGCTCTATAATAGACTTCAGGATGTGGATATATTCATTTTTCTTTTTTATTTCGGTTCAGTTTCTATGGCGGAGTTCATGATGACGTATAATAAGTTTCGCAAAGTAATTTCATAAAAATAGACATGGTCTATAGCCGTTTGGTAGAATAATATCACCACAACAAAATCCGCCATAGGAGGTTAAAGACCGTGTCTGATAACATTATACAACTAAATGAGGATCTGATAAAGTACGATCTGAAGGATCTTGTCCGTTCCAGTGTGGAAAAAACTCTGAACGCTTGGCTCGATAAGAGGCTGATGAACTTGTCAATGCCGGGAAATATGAGCGCTCAGGGGAGCGTCAGAGCTACCATTTCGGCCATTGCAAAAGGAATTATCAGACCACGGCAGGGGAAGTGGAACTTAATGTTCCCAAGTTAAAAGGCGTTTCGTTTGAAACTGTCATCATCAAACGCTACCGCCGTAGGGAATCCTCCGTGGAAGAAGCCCTGATCGAGATGCATCTTGCCGGAGTCTTCGTACGCCGTGTAGAAGATATCACGGAAGCTCTTTGGGGAATGAAAGTGCCACCCAGCACGATAAAGCAACCTCAACAAAAAAGCCTATGATCATATAGAACAATGGCGTACCCACAAGCTTTACGGCAAATATCCGTATGTCTATGTAGACGGCGTCTATCTCAAACGCAGCTGGGATGGTGAGATACACAATGTCTCTGTCCTTGTGGCTATCGGAGTCAATGAAAACGGCCGCCGTGAGATCATCGGTGTTGCGGAAGGAATGAAATAAGATAAGGAAAGTTGGCATTCTTTTTTTGTATAGCTTAAGGAGCGTGGCCTTTGCGGAGTACATCTTATTATCGGAGTTAAGAATCTGGGCAT
This sequence comes from uncultured Lachnospiraceae bacterium, assembly GCA_947243855.1. Taxonomy (GTDB): domain Bacteria; phylum Bacillota; class Clostridia; order Lachnospirales; family Lachnospiraceae; genus UBA3282. The sequence goes on from CAMXIK010000023.1 coordinate 62,760, forward strand.
GCCGAAAACGATCCCTGAGGTGTTTCTTGACGCACGCTATCAACGTTGTAATGTACATTTTTACCGCAACATATTTTCACCCCGTAACCGAATGAAAGCCGTTGCCATGATGTTGAAGGCTACCCACGCACAGGAGAGCAAAGAAGCCGTCCATGTAGCGGAAAAACTGAAAGAGATGAAACTCAGCGTAGCAGCAAAAAAGATACAGGAAGGTATTGAAGAAACTCTCACCTATATGGACTTCCCTACCCAGCACTGGACAAGGAGCAGGACCAACAATACCATCGAGCGGCTCAACTGTGAGATAAAACGCCGTACCAGAGCGATAGGCGCTTTTCCCGATGGACAGAGTGCCCTGATGCTGGTATGTGCCAGACTGCGTCATGTAGTAGGTGCCCAATGGGGAACAAAGTGTTACATGAATATGGATCATCTTTACAACATGGCACTGGATACAGAGCCTGATAACATAGCCAGTTGACTAACGGATACCAAGCGGCAGAAAATAAATTTGTAAATAAATCTTGGTACTATCTCAAAAAGATTGATTATCTGTTTCTTTGTGACATTTTTCCATAAAATGGCTGTAGAAAATCATAAAATTATCCG
>CAMXIK010000024.1 GCA_947243855.1 uncultured Lachnospiraceae bacterium
AAATAGGACAGGGATTGGCGCGGGAGATACTTTTAAGGGGCGGTCACGTTGACGGCTTTTTGGTGACGAAACGGCAGAGCATGGAGAGCGCATGCATGGGGATTCCGGTATATGAGATAAATGAGGCGGCTGCCCAGAGGGCTTCTGCCGCGGTTGTCATTGCGGTGGCGGAGGGGATGCAGTTTGAATTGTATCAGAATCTAAAGCAGTATGAATTTCAAAATGTTTTCAGGGTAGATGCGGCTGTAAGACAACAATTCACGCTTTAGACGCAGGAGAACAGGGATGGATGATTTGCAAATTGTAAGGGAGATACAAAAGGGTCTGCTAAGATGGTATGACTTTAAACTACACAGAAGGGCGTTGTATATTGGGGAGGCGGGTTCACCTTTGGCGGAATGCCTGAAAGAGTGTGGTTTGGATGCAGTATGTGCGGGAATAGAAGAGACATGTTCCACAGAGTGGGAAGAGAGGTATCAGGGCGCTTTTGATTATCTGGTTTCCGTTACAGATTTGGAGAAGACGGAAGAGCCGCAGAGAGCGCTTTCTATATGGAAAAATCTGCTGAAAGCGGATGGACATATGCTCCTTGGAATGAATAACCGTTTGGGACTCAGGTATTTTTGTGGAGACAGGGACTGTTATACGGGACGCAATATGGACGGAATAGAAGATTACAGAAGGGCTTATACCAAAAAAGAAGACTTGTTTCAGGGGCGCATGTATGACCGCTGTACGCTTCGGAAGATGCTGCGGGAGGCAGGGTTTCATACGTTTCAGTGTTATTCAGTGTTATCCGATCTGGAGAATCCCGCTTTCCTTTATGCAGAAGACTATCTGCCCAATGAAGATCTGACAAACAGGGTATTTCCTACTTATCATTGTCCGGATACGGTGTTTTTAGATGAGGAGCCTTTGTACAATCAGATGATAGAGAACGGTATGTTTCATCAGATGGCAAATGCCTATCTGATTGAGTGCGCTATGGACGGAACCCTATCGGATGTGAGTCATGTGACGGCGTCCCTAGAACGGGGACGTGAAGATGCCCTTTTGACAGTGATTCGTAAATCGGGAATTGTGGAGAAGCGGGCTGTATATCCGGAAGGAACGGAAAAACTGGAAGTATTGCTGGAACATGGGCAGGATTTAAAGGCGCATGGATTGCAGGTGGTGGAAGCAAAACTAGTGGATGGCGTATATCAGATGCCATATGTCGATGCACCGGTGGGCCAGGTGTATTTGCAACAATTGCTGTTTCATGACAAAGAAAAATTTCTGGAGGCGATGGATCATTTTCGTGATTTGATTATGCAGTCCTCAGAGATTGAGAAGAGGGATATGGAGGATGGAGAGGGCGCTGTTTTATATCGGGCATATATGGATCTTGTACCGCTTAACAGCTTTTACATAGATGGAGAATTTGTTTTTTATGATCAAGAGTTCTGTGAGGAACATTACCCTGTGAATGTTCTGCTGCTTCGCATGATTTCTAGTTTTTATGCAGGGCATATGCAATTTGAAAAAATTTTGTCCAGAGAAGAACTGTTTGACAGATATGGATTGTCACCGTATTTAAATCGTTGGTATAAGATGGAAGGAACGTTTTTGTCTGAGCTGCTGCGTAGGAAGGAACTGCGGGTTTATCATGAAAAATGCAGGAGAAATCCGGAGATTACTGCAGATAATCGTCAGAGGATGAACTATTCGGAAGCGGAGTATCAACGTTTGTTTATGGATATCTTTAAGGGGGTAGAGGGAAAAAAATTGATTTTATTCGGTTCCGGCATTTATACCAAACGTTTTCTTGGCCTATATCAAAGGGACTATCCTGTTTATGCTGTGATAGATAATAACAAGGATAAATGGGGACTGGAACTGGAAGGCATAAAAATTCAGTCTCCGGATATTCTGCGTCGAATTCCATCAGACGAGTACAAAGTGTTGATTTGTGTGAAAAATTATCTTTCCATTATGAAACAGTTACGGGATATGGGCGTGAAGCATTACAGTATTTTTGATCCCTCCAAATCCTATCCGCGTAAGTTAAAATCAGCTACAGCAGGGGAGCATAACAAAGAAGAGAAACCGAAGAAATATCAGATCGGCTATGTTGCGGGGGTTTTCGATATGTTCCATGTAGGGCATGTAAATTTGCTCCGCAGGGCAAAGGAGCAGTGCGATTATCTGATTGTGGGGGTGGTATCGGATGAAGGCGTGTACTGCAAAAAGAAAAAAAATCCGGTGATCCCATGTGAAGACAGGGTTGAAATGCTGCGTTCCTGCCGATATGTGGATCAGGCGGAAGAACTGCCTAACGGATTTGACAGCGTTCGCGACGCATATAAATTGTATCGCTTTGACTGTCAATTTACAGGAACAGATTATGCAGATAACCCCAACTGGCTGGCGGATAAGGAGTATTTGGAGCGGCAGGGGGCGGAGCTGGTATTTTTTCCTTATACGGAAAAAGTGAGTTCCACAAAGCTTAGGGAAACGTTGATAGAAGAACGATTGAAAGAGGAAAGGACATAGTAGAGCACATGGAAAAGGAACCGCTTATTTCGATAATTGTTCCGGTATACAATGTGAAAAACTATTTGGAGGAGTGTTTGGAGAGCATTATAAAACAGTCTTACCGAAATTTGGAAATTATAATTGTGGATGACGGTTCGACGGATGGTTCGGCGGATCTCTGTGACCGATATGCGAAGATGGACTCACGTATTGCAGTCATTCATCAGAAAAATCAGGGTGTGGCCAAAGCGAGAAAAAAGGCGGTAATGCGCGCGGCGGGAACTTACATAGGATTTGTAGATGCGGATGACCGGATCAGCCTAGATATGATAGACTATATGCTTGCCCATATTGGAAACTGCGATGTGATTACGGTTGGCTGTTACTGCGAGGAGGCATCTGGAAATTTCTTTGAACAGACAGATACCATTCAGGAAGGCGTATATGATTCAGAAGAGGAATTGGAGTATTTTTACAGTAATATGCTTGCATTTCAGGGACGGTTTGAATATGGCGTTTGGCCGTATTTAGTGAATAAATTATTTCGAACTTCTTTGCTGCAGGAGACGCTTACAGGTATCGATTCTTCGCTGATCTATGCGGAAGATGCTGAGGTGGTATTCCAATATCTGTTAAGGTGTAAAGGGGTTTGTATTACACATAAGTGTATGTATTACTACCGATACAGGGCGGATTCCGCTTTGCGTGCGGTTGACGACCATTTTATGAGTAACCTAAATGGGATTTATCTGGCGTTGAAGCAGGCTTTTAAAAAACATCCAAAAAGGGAAATATTAATGCGGCAGCTGCAATTGTTTATTATACAGCGCATCTATTGGATTACGGCTCGGATGGGGTTTCCAGAAGAAATCCGGATGGTTTCTTATGCGTTTCCTCATTCGGATTTGCATATGAGTGACAGAATAGTTTTGTATGGAGCTGGGAAAGTCGGTGTGGCATATTATAGACAGATTTATTTTCATAAATTGGTGAACATGGTTTTATGGGTTGACAGGTGCTGGGAAAACTATAAAGCTTCTTATATGCCAATATCTGATCCCAATCAAATAAAAAACTGTGAGTATGACTATCTGGTTATCGCGGTAAAGAAGAAAGAACTGGCTGATGAAATCAGGCGGGAATTGATATCGCAGGGGATCGAAGAAGAAAAGATACTTTGGAGAGCACCTGCAATTTATTAGGGAGGTCAAAAGGGTGAATATCAGTTTTGCACCGCAGGGAATTGTGGCGTTCAGATATCCAAAACAGGGAATAGGAGATTTGGCAGGTACGGGGGTCGGACAGATTCTGCTGGATTTGTCGGCGGTGACTTGCGAGTATCCGGAGCAGATACATGAGCTTATAAATCCAATACTGGAGCAGTGCAGAGCACAGCAGTTGCAATGCCGTATTGCCACAGCTCCTTATCTTAGTTGGAATACCAAACGCGAAGACCTAAACGCTTTGTTAGAGCAGCTTGCGCAGGAGAGTATCAAGCTCTGCGGACAAGCTGGCAGCCAGTATCTGATCGTCAAGCCGCTTACTGTTGGGATTGCAGACACGGATTTGTGGGAGATAAATCAGGCTTACTATCTGCGTCTGGGAAAGCAGGCTGAAAAGTATCATGTAAAGATTCTTTTGGAAAACCAATGCAAAGATTTTAACGGCCATCTGGTACGCGGCTTCTGCTCCGACGGCAGACAGGCGGCGAAGTGGGTAGACGCGCTCAACGAAGCGGCGGGAGAAGAGCGGTTCGGCTTCTGTATGGATGTCGGCGTATGCAATCTTTGCGGCCAGAACATGTACGATTTTGCTTTGGCCCTTGGGAGCCGTATCAAGGCAGTGATCCTGCGGGATTGTGACGGAAACAACGACAGTGCCTTACTGCCCTTTACGGCGGCCCGGCGCGGCCAGCCGCAGACGGATTGGTTAAACCTGATTAGGGGATTGCGGGAAATCGGCTTTGACGGGGAGCTGATTATGGATATCCATGATACGGTATCTGCATTTTCGCCGATTTTGAGGCCCGGACTTTTGCGAATGGCAAAATCTGTGGCGGACTATTTTAAATGGCAGATAGAGATAGAAAACGTGTTAAAAAAATGTCCGTCAAGGGTTCTTTTTGGCGCGGGCAATATGTGCCGCAATTATATGAAGTGTTACGGGGAGAAATACCCGCCTCTGTTTACCTGCGACAACAATCAAAAGCTCTGGGAGACGGAATTTTGTGGCTTGACGGTAAAAGCGCCGGAGGCGCTTTTGGATTTGCCGAAGGACTGCGCTGTTTTTATCTGCAACATTTATTATCGAGAGATTGAAGCGCAGTTGAGAAAGATGGGAATCGAAAATCCGATTGAGTTTTTCAATGACGAGTATATGCCGTCGTTTTATTTTGACAGGGTGGAGAGGGAGTGAAAATGCTGGAACTAGGTGTACAGACAAAAAATGTGGTGAATGACGAGCACCCCGAAGAAGGGTTTGCCCTGTTAAAACGGGCGGGCTTTTCTTGCGCGGATTTCAGCCTGAATGGATATTTGCTGAATACGGACATCTATCAGGCGTCGCTCAACCGGTTTTTTGACGCGTCGGTTTCGGAGCTGGAACGTTTTTTTGCGCCCCACAAGCAGGGTGCGAAGGCGGCGGGGATTACGATTCATCAAATACATATGCCATATCCCATCTATGTGCCGGCGGGAGAGAAGAAGGTGAATGCGTATCTCTGGAATGAGGTTGCGCCCAAAAGTATGGCAGTCTGCGCGTTCTTGGAATGTTCATACATTGTGATACACGGCTTCAAACTGGCAAGGTTTCTTGGCTCCGAAGACAGGGAGTGGGAGGAGACGGAGAAATTTATCGATTCCATTGCGCCTATGGCAAAAGAGATGGGGATCACGATCTGTATTGAAAATCTCTACGACGGGATAGGAGGGCATCTGCTGGAAGGCCCCTGCTGCGATGTGGCAAAGGCGGCGGAGCGGATTGACCGAATCAATGAGAAGTATCGAGCGGAGGTTTTAGGCTTTTGTTTTGATACGGGACATGCGAATTTGGTGGGGATTGATTTTGAGCGCTTTATTACAGGGCTTGGGGAACGGCTTAAAGTGCTGCATATCCATGATAACGACGGGATCAGCGATTTGCACCAGATCCCCTTTACCTTTGCGAAGACAAGGGAAAATAAATCTTCTACCGATTGGGAGGGCTTTATCAGGGGGCTAAGGCAGATTCGGTTTCAGGGGACGCTCAGCTTTGAGACGGCGCCGGTGCTCTCGGCTTTCCCCGAGGTGATGAAGCAGGATGCGCTTGCCTTTATTGCAAGGATCGGGGAGTATTTTGCGGGGGAGATTTCGTGAGGTTGTTCTTTTTTTAAGCAAATGCTTTACAATGCTTTACATACTTGGTATACTCCATATAAAGAAGCTTATAATAAATAAAAAAGATGCATATGAGTGATAGAGAATTAGGAGGTATTGGTATGGCGCAAACGACGATGGTAAATTTCCGCATTGATGAAGATGTAAAGAAAGATATGGAGGAAGTGTGTTCCAGAATGGGATTGACGATGACTGCCGCTTTGAATATTTTTATCAATAAGGTAACAATGGAGAGACGTATCCCTTTTGAAATTACAGCCGACCCTGATCCGTTTTATTCAGAGAGCAATATTCGATATTTGGAAAAAAAGATGTCCGATTATAAGGCGGGACGCCTAAAATTATCAGAACATGATTTATCGGAGGACTAACGGATGAACATACGTCTGATACAATGGGACTTTGACGCGTGGGAGGAATATTGTAATTGGCAGGGAAAAAATAAAGATGTCATAAAGCGTATCAATCAGCTTGTTAGAGACATCAAACGCAGTCCATTTGAAGGGATCGGAAAACCGGAAGCGTTGAAGGGGAATTTGAGCGGATTCTGGAGCCGGCGCATTACGGATGAACACAGAATTGTATATGCAGTTAAGGATGATACTGTAGTTATTATTTCTTGTAAAGGGCATTACGACGATTAAGGTGGTAGTGCCCTTTATACTTTGCATGATGTCAAGAAAGTTTCCCGGTTTCCCTATGATAGAACCACACCGACATTACCATAGCGATGCTCCACCCGATCGGCCAAGCGCACCAGATCCCCAGCGCGGAGCCGGTCCAGCCGGAGAGAACAAAGGCCAGAACCACGCGCAGAATCAGATCGGTGAAGGTGCCGATCATGAACTTCCCCATGGCGCTTACGCCGCGTAAAATGCCGTCCGCCACCAACTTAGCCGACACGATGAAATAGAAAGGCGACAAGATCCACAGAAACTGTCTGCCTGTCTGGAGGGCAGCGGAAGCATTCTGCTCCATAAACAAAAGCAGGAGATATTTGCCGAGGAAAATATAAATCAGGCAGAAAGGAATGCACAGACACCACACCATTTTCAGGCCGGCGCGGAAGCCGTCCTTAATTCTGCTATATTGATGCGCGCCCAGATTCTGGGCGGAAAAGTTCGAGATCCCGTTTCCGATGGTGGTGAAGGAAGTAATTACCATATTGTTCAGTTTCACAGCGGCGGAATATCCCGCCATAACGGAAGGGCCGAAGCCGTTGATGACGCTCTGGATTAAAATATTGCCGATGGAGATAAAGCTTTGCTGTAGGATGCTTGGGACGGCGATGACTGCAATTTTTTTCAAAAGATCGAAGTCGAAGAGGGCGGATTTTTGATCCGTCTTTATTTTTTTCATGCGGTTGTACACCGTGAGAACGGCTAACACACAGCTTATGCCCTGACAGAGAAAAGTAGCCCAAGCCACGCCGGCGACGCCCATATGAAACGCTTTTACAAACAGGATATCGACCGCGATATTGGCAGTGGAAGAGACGGCCAGAAAATAAAAGGGCGTCTTAGAATCACCCAGCGCGGAAAAAATACCGGTTGCGATATTGTAGAAAAACACGAAGGGGAGTCCCCATACATAGATATCCAGATAGAGCTTCGAGTCTGCGAAAACCTCCATTGGCGTATGGATTAAGGAAAGCAGGGGGCCGCAGGCCAAAATGCCGATCAACATCAACAGGCCGCAGAGCGCCGCGCTGAACATACAGGCCGTGGTGACAGCGGTTTTCAGTCTTCGGTAATCTTTTGCGCCAAAAAGCTGTGAGACGATAACCGAACAGCCGATATTACAGCCAAAAGCAAAAGCGATAAAGATGAGAGTAATCTCATAGCTGTTTCCTACGGCGGCCAGCGCGTTTTCCCCGATAAATTTACCCGCAACAAGAGAATCCGCTATGTTATATAACTGCTGAAAAATGATGCTTCCAAACAGCGGAAGGCAGAACTGCCAGAGTACCGTTTCCGCTTTGCCCTGTGTCAAATCTTTATTCATAAAATCAAATCCCTTCTGTGATTTACTTCGTTCCAAGGATGTATTATAATACCCTTAGTAAAATATGAAAAATATATATACTGTATGAAAAGGATATAAAATATATATGGATATTAACTTTGAGTATTATAAGATCTTTTATTTTGTGGCAAAATATGGGAATATTACGAAAGCGGCTGCGGCGCTTGGCAGCAATCAGCCCAATGTGACGCGGATTATGAAGCTTTTGGAATCCCAGCTAAACTGCAAGCTGTTTATCCGCGGGGCAAGAGGCGTCAGCCTGACGGAGGAGGGAGAACGGCTTTATGCGCATGTGGCAATCGCTTACAGAAACATACTGGATGCCCAAGAGGAAATCTGTGGAAAAGATGCGCTGCATGGCGGCACCATCGAGATCGGCGCGACTGAGACGGCGCTTCATCTTTTTTTGTTACAGGTACTGCATGGGTTTAAAAAGGAATATCCCTCGATCAGAATTAAGATCCATAATCGAAACACGCTTGATACCATTCGTCATTTGATGAGTGGGGAACTGGATTTTGCGGTGGTTACTTCGCCCTTTGAAGTGCCTAAAACGGTGTCCTGCTTAAAGGTGTTAGACTATGAAGAGATTCTGGTGGGCGGGACAGCCTATCAACAGCTTTGCAAAAAGCCCATGGAATTGAGCGGACTCAAAGAGTATCCTTTGGTTGGGCTTGGCAGGGAGACGGTAACTTACGAGTTATATAAAAATTTTTTTGTGGGGCATAAAGTAGACATGGAGCTGGACATCGAAGTGGCCACTTCCGATCTGATGCTGCCCCTTTTGGAAAATAATTTCGGACTTGGATTTATGCCAAGGCAGATGGCGGAGCCGCTGATTCAGGAAGGTAAGCTGGTACAGATACCGCTAAACGCTGTGCCGCCCAAAAGGTCTATTCAGGTAATTGCGGACAGGGGACGGGGAAAGAGCCTTGCCACGGGGATTTTTTATAAGTATCTGGAAGCATGAGTTGACAGCTCTTTTTTCGTATGCTATGATTAAACCGACAGACGGTCGGTTAAGCGGTGACATTATCATTTCAGGAAAAATGCGGAATCTGTCTGGAGAAGGAAGAAAAATGCGGATTGTAAAGGAAGCGGAAGAGCGGAAAAATGAAATACTGGACGCAGCCGAGCGGTTGTTTGGCGCAAAGGGCTATGACGGCACCAGCACCGGCGATATTCTGGACGTGGTAGGGATTGCCAGAGGGACGCTTTATTATCATTTTAAGTCCAAAGAAGAGATACTGGACGCTATGATCGACCGCATGATGGGGCAAATGACAGCGCAGGCGAAAGCGCTGGCCATGCAGACGGAGATTCCAATTTTACAGCGTTTCACCATGGTGATAACAGCGTTGAACATAGAGGGCGATCTGGGGGCGGAGATTATGGAACAGATCCATAAGCCCCAAAACGCGCTGATGCACCGAAAAATACAGGAAAGGCTGCTTTCGGATGTCACGCCCGTCATTGCCGGACTGATTGAAGAAGGGATCAGACTGGGTATCTGCCAGACCGATTATCCAACGGAGACGGCGGAAATGACATTGCTGTATGCGAATACGGTTTTTGACGATCTTGCAAAATACAGCGGGGAGGAGAGACGGAAAAAGATTGCGGCGTTTATCTACAATTTAGAACGGCTTTTACAGATGGAGCAGGGGAGTATGCTGGAGGTTGTGCTGCCGTTGTTTCAATAGTTTTTTTTATTCTTTTACCGACTGACAGACGGTCAATACAATATGATTCCATTTATGAGGGAGGAAAACATTCATGAAAACCAATTATTTAAAGAAGTACATTATTAGTTCCTATATCTTAGTATGGTCGCTTATTATTTTTGTGGCCGGCCCGGCAAGTTTGATTTTTCATGCGCCGCCGGTGCCCATGTGGATCATCCGCAATCTGATTTCGTGGTCGCCTACCTATCTGCTTTTGATCGGCTGGAAATATTTTCGGCCGGACGAAACGCGGACGGTTTTTGTGAAACGGTGCTTTTCGGGAAAAGTGAAGCTGCTTCCATTGTTTGGGTCTTTTGCCCTTACTTGCGGCATCAGTGTTTTTACGCTGTTTGTATATTCCCTGATGACGGGCAGACCGATGCTGTCGTATATCAATATAGGAACAACGGCATTGCCGCTTAGTCTGTTTCTTTCGTTTACTTCCGGACCTACTGGCGAAGAATTGGGATGGCGTGGTTTTATGCGGGAAGAGTTTCACAAGAGATACGGTTTCCTGAAATCCTCCGTCTGTCAGGGACTTGTGTGGTGCTTCTGGCATACTCTGCTGTGGGCGGTGGATTCGGATTTTACCGATTGGCGGGCCGTGCCCTATATTATTTCCAACATTGTCGTTATTACCTGTATGACTGTTTTGATGAATCTCTTTCTGGAACGGCAGAACAATCTGATTTATTCGGTATTGCTGCATTTTGGATTTAATGTCATCTATGTGTTTTTAGAGGCGGATATTGGTTTCTTCGTGATTTTGACGGTGTTGTATCCATTGATTACGGCGTTTGCTGTGTGGTGGCGGAATAAGAAGAATTGACAAAAAGATAGCGCAATTTATAATAGAATCATTGTTATATAACGAGAATTGTGAGGGCAGGAGAGGAACATAAAATGGTTTTGCTGATTGATACGACAAAAATGCACATCGGAAAGCAGATTGCGGAGGAATATCTTCAAAACGGCGGGAATCCGGATAACTTTGAGCTGATAGATACCATGGGGATGCACATTTCCCACTGTGTCGGCTGTAATTACTGCTGGCTGAAAACGCCGGGAGTATGCGCGATCAAAGATGATTATGAGCCGGTTTTAAAAAAGATGAGCTGTGCCGATCAGGTCTGGCTGATTTCGGATACGCACTTTGGCTTTGTCTCCTATCAGACCAAAAATATTGTGGACAGGGTGATGCCTCTTGTCACCATGTATTTGAAAATCAAGGATGGTCAGATGCGGCATGTGATGCGCTATGATCATCAGCCGGATATTGGGATTATCTATACCGGAGCAGGAGATCAGGCTTATCTGGAACGATGGTGTAAGCGGACGGCGCTTAATTTCGGGAGCCGTTCTCTGGGTGTTTTTGAGGCGGAGCATAGGAAGGAGGCGGTTTCATGCATGTTGTAATCATCAATGGAAGTCCGCGGGTGCAAAAATACAGCAATACGGAGAAAATCATTGCCTCCTTTACAAAAGGACTGGTAGAAAAAGGAGCTACTTTTGAAAGCTATGCGGTTTCCGACCGTCAATCATGGGAAAGGATTCGTGAAGCTTACAGTAAGAACGAGGAGATTCTGATTGCGCTTCCATTATATGTGGAATGCGTGCCCGGACTTTTGTTGGAATTTCTGGAAACCCTGCCGAAAAAGGATGAACGTACGAGGCTTTCCTTCCTTTTACAGAGTGGTTTCGCGGAAGGATGTCAGCTTCGGTGCGGCGAGGAATTTTTGGAAAAGCTTCCGAATTATCTGGGTGTCCGCTATGGCGGCTGTCTGGTCAAAGGTGATAATTTCGGAATACGGGTTTTGGAGGAAGAGAAACAAGAGCAGGCCACAAAACCGTATCAGGCGATGGGTGAACTGTTTGCGGAGGGAGACGGGTTCTTCCGCGAGGAAGCAAAAAAATTTACCGGCCCGGAGTATTTTTCGCTGCCGATGAGTTTGCTGATGCAGGTTGTTTTTAAAACCTTTGGAAAAAAGATTTTTCAAAAAGTGGCGGCATCGTGGGGGTGTCATACGCCGCTTGATGAAAAGGTCTGGGAAATATGAGAGAAAGGAACGGCGGATAGACAATGGCAGCAACGTTACTGGAAATATTGGAAACGGCGACAATCACAGTCAGCGGTTTCCTGATTAAGAAATATGTGTTTTTAGAGCCGGATATGGAGACGGAGAAACAGCGGGGTTTTTATCTGCTCAGCTTTTTCGTGATCGGCATAGCCTTTTTGATTTTCGGGAAAGACGCCGCAAATATGGCGGCGCTTCTGATGATCGGGCTCAACATCTGCCTTGGCAGGAAAAAACACAGACTGCAAGGGCTGATTTCCATGATTCCCTTTCCGGGCATTATAAACGGACTTCTGGTTCCAGTCCTGCTTGTGCCGCCGTATTTGTTAGCGCTGCCTGCGCAGGAAACGCAGATCTATCAGTTTATGCTTTACGGGGGATTGGCTGTACTGCTTATTCTATTTTATTGGAAGGGAAAAAGCTGGCGTGGCTGGTTTCAGGAAAATATGCAGAATCGAAGTCTGCGAAAATCGGAGAGATATCTGCTGTGGGTGATCGGGATTTTGATGCTGCTTTTTGCCAACCATACGACCATGCAGATCATGGTGGACAGCGGGAATGTACGGGCGGCGGATCGTATATATGGGCGTGGATTAGCCCCTTTTATCGGAATCACCAGTGCGTCCGCCTTTGTGATGACGATTACAATTATCGTGTTGATTGTGCAGGGCAATAAGCGCTCCTTTTATCATGAGAAGATTTCTCATATGCAGTCCGGCATGGTGACATTTTTGGCGGAGGTTGTGGAGAACCGGGACGACAATACGGGAGGGCATATCAGGCGTACCGCAAAATATGTAGAGATGATTGCAAAGGAGTTAAAAGAGCGAGGGGCGTATCCGGATATTCTGACAGAGGATTATGTGAGGGATATGGTGATTGCTGCGCCTTTGCATGACATTGGAAAAATACATATTCCGGACAGTATTTTGAATAAACCCGGCAGACTCACCGAAGAGGAGTTTGCGATCATGAAAACCCATGCTGCGGCGGGGCGGGATCTGTTACTTCAGGCAAGGGCTGAGCTTGGAGAGTTTTCTTATTTACATATGGCGATAGAAATGGCGGAAGGGCATCATGAATGGTGGAACGGCAAGGGATATCCAAACGGCAGTCAGGGCGAGGAGATACCGTTGTGCGCAAGGATTATGGCTGTGGCGGATGTGTTTGACGCGCTGACATCCAAACGGTGTTATAAAGAGGCAATGCCGCTGGAAAAAGCATACGCGATTATTAGAGAAGAATCCGGCGTCCACTTTGACCCGGTGGTGGCGGAGGCTTTTTTGGACAAATTGGCGGGTTAAGCGTGTGATGGTTGACAAGAGAGATTTGAAAATTTTATAATGGAACTAACATATTTATGCAGGGGGTTAGTAACATGAAAAGTATTCGGACCAAAATCACTGTTTGTCTCATTTTAACTGTCTTGGTTAGTTTGGTTGCATCCGGTTCTTTCGCCATTATCCTGAACTATAACAGCACCATGTCCACAGTGGAGCAGATGATGACAGAGACGGCTATACTGGCGGCAGGCCGCTCACAGCAGGAATTGACAGCTTACAAGAACGCGGTCATGGAGATTGGCTGTATTCCGGAGCTGGCTGATGCGGATGTGCCGGTAGAAGAAAAGCGTGCTATCATAGATGACCGCGTTGCCATGCACGGGTTCCAGAGGGGAAACATCATCGGCATGAACGGCATCAGTATTTTTGATGGCAAGGACTATTCGGATCGGGAGTATGTGCAGCAGGCCATGCAGGGCAATGTCTATGTATCGGAGCCCCTGATTAGTAAGATCACAGGGGAATTGTCCATCATGGTGGCGGCGCCCCTCTATGCGGAGGAGGATTACGGGAAATCCATTGTCGGCGTGGTGTATTTTGTCCCCAATGAAACTTTTTTGAATGATATTGTATCGGCGATTCAGATTGGCGAAAACAGCAGGGCTTACATGATTAATAAATCCGGCGATACGATTGCCGATGTTACGCTTGAGACGATCACAGTTCAGAATATAGAGACAGAGGCGCAGAGCGATTCTACGCTGGCGGAACTGGCGGCGATCCACGCAGAAATGCGGCAGGGGAAAACAGGATTTGGAAGTTACACAAGCGGGGAGCACCCGATGTTTGCCGCCTATGCGCCTGTGGAGGATACGGACGGATGGAGCATTGCGGTGACTGCGCCGCAGTTGAATTATCTGGCTTCTACACGGGATGCGATGGTTGTCAATATCGCGGTCATTGTGATCGCTATGCTGGCATCCATGGTTGTGGCTTTGGTATTGGCCACAAGAATCAGCAAGCCGATGAGGGCCTGCGCGAATCGTATGAAATTGTTGGTGGAGGGCGATTTGGAAACGCCGGTGCCCAAAATCACCAGCAGGGATGAAACCGGTATGCTTGCCGGCTCCACAGCATCTTTGGTGGAGGGGCTGCGCACTGTGATCAATGATATCGGATATTTGCTGAACGAGATGGCAAATCAGAATCTGGACGTCCGCACCAGCCATGAGGACGTCTATGTTGGCAGTTTCCGGAGTATTTTACTTTCCATGCGCAATATGAAGGAAGCGTTAAGCAACGCCATGAGGCAGGTCAATCACTCGGCGGGAGAGGTGTCAGACGCCAGCAGCCAGTTGTCCGCCAGCGCGCAGATGCTTGGGCAGGGCACCACAGAGCAGGCCAGCTCGGTGGAGGAACTTGCTTCCCGGATCAGCGTGATTTCCGAGCAAGTGAAAAATACGGCAAAGGGTGCATTGGACGTTCGCGGCCAGACCCGTCAAACCGGGCAGGAAGTGCTTCTTTGCAATCAAAAGATGCAGAATCTGGTGGACGCTATGGACCGGATTCGGGAAAGCTCCGATGAGATCGAGAAGATTTTAAAGACGATAGACGATATTGCTTTCCAGACAAATATTCTCGCCTTGAACGCGGCTGTAGAAGCGGCGAGAGCGGGCACTGCTGGTAAGGGGTTTGCCGTGGTTGCGGAGGAGGTCCGCAATCTGGCGGGTAAATCGGCGGCGGCGGCCAAAACGACTTCGGAACTGATTGAAAACTCTACGGAAGCGGTACATATCGGTACTGGAATTGCAAAGAATACGGCAGAAATTTTGCTTGAGGTGGTAAACAGCATTCAGACGGTGGTGGAGGCGATAGATGAGATCGCTGCGGTATCCAGCGAGCAGTCGGAGGCGGTGGAGCAGATCGCCGAGGGAATCAACCAGATATCGATTGTAGTGCAGAACAACAGCGCTACGGCGGAAGAAAGCGCAGCCGCAAGCGAGGAGCTTTCAGCAGAAGCGACGTGTCTGAAAGAACTGGTTGATCAGTTTACGCTTTCCCAATCGTAAGACGGAAGGTAGAATAAACAGAAAATACTTGGGAAGACAGCGGGGATCGCCCCGCTGTTTTTTTGTGCGAAAAAAATTTGAAAAAAGGCCTTGACCGTACAGTTACTGAACGGTTTATGATTGAAAGCAGAAAACAAAAAGGAGGAAACGACATGAAAAAAACAAGTATGATACTAGCCGGTACGGCAGCCGCAGTCGGGATTGTGGGATTTTCTTTTAGGAAAAAGGTAAAGATGCTGTATACGTCCCTGAACAGTTTTAAGGATAAAAATCTTGTTCATACCTTCCAGCATACCCCGGAAATACAGCCTACGAAAAAAATAAGCAGGGGAAACGACACTTTTCAGTTTCTGCGGGAAAGCAATGTTGCATTGACGGAGGGATTTACTTTTGAGGGACGATTTTATCCTACCGAAAGCTTTATCGACGATACGGAGACCACGGCCATGATCGTTTTGAAAGACGATGTGATAAAGTATGAAAAATACTTTTGCGGAGGTAATGGGAACACCCTGTTTTCCTCAAATTCCATGGGCAAATCTTTTGTATCCGCTTTGTTTGGAATCGCTGTTTCGGAAGGGTATATTGGCAGTGTGGAAGATCCCATCGGAAACTATATTCCAGAGTTTGCGGGGAAGGAAATAGGATCGATACCGATCCGCGCATGTTTACAAATGGCGTCTGGAATTGATTTTGACGAAGAGAAGGATATGAGCCGGTTTTCCATGCGCACCCTGTTAGGGATTCCAGCTATGAAGATCATAGCGGGATATGGCGTAAAAGAGCCTCTTTATTCCTACCGCAGATACCAGAGCATCAATACGGAAATTTTGGGACAGATTATCGTCAATGCTACCGGATACAGTCTTGCGGAATATATGGAAAAAACCCTGTGGAAACGGATTGGCACAGAACAAGATGCTTATTGGACACTGAGTAACGGCAGGGAGTTGGCGATGGGAGGATTAAGCGTATCGCTTCGGGATTACGCGCGTTTTGCCAGACTGTATTTGAAAGAGGGAATTTACAACGGAGAACAGATTCTGCCCAAGGAATGGATCAGGGACAGTCTGGACATGAGCGCGGCATATTCCAAACCGGGGTCAAATTATGACGCCTACAATGCAATCGGGTACGGCTATCAATGGTGGATGCCGGAAGGGGAGAAAGGCGAGTTTATGGCGATTGGCGTCTACGGACAGTGGATCTATGTCAATCCAGCCAAACAGGTCATTATCGTAAAGACAGGGGCGGACCCGAACTTTATGGAAAAGGGATACGAGCTTAAGCACGTGGCGTTTTTCCGGGCGGTCGCGGACAATATCTGAGGAAACGGTTTCTAGGGGAAACCGTTCAGGATTTTATGGGAATCTCGATTTGTACAATGTAATCCTCAATGCGGTCAATCACATTTTCGTTGATGCCCCTTTCATAGGAAAAACCATGGAGTGTCAGATCATGGGAAACAGCGTAGTCGAAGAGTTCTTGATATCGTTTGGGAATGCCGTCCCAGCTTCCCTTGTGGAAGGCACGCAGATATTTTCCGCCGGGCATGGTGTGCAAACCGTCGCAGTAGGGAAGAAAAGGGATTTCAATAAACAGTTTGGAATAGTCGTCAAAACGGCCGGCAAGCAGGCTGTCCACGGAGATCATGGAACCGTAGGAAGCGTCATGCAGACGCCCAAGCTGGTATTTGGAGGTTTGGGCTGTGATCAGTTCCACTTCTTTTTCAAAAGTGACATCCCGATTGATATCCACCGTGACCAGACAACGTTTTTCTTTTTCGATGATGCTGATCTTGGATAAATCCATGGTCAAAAGGGTGTCCATATTCTGCCGGTGGTTAAAGAGGGTTTTTCGGACTGCCTGCAGATGCATGAGCTGTAGGTCTAGTTGGGCAATTTTCTCATCCAGAAGGCATTTCAGGTTTTCGGCGGAACGGTTTTTCATGAAATCCTGAATTTCGCTTATGGACACATCCAATTCCCGCAGCAGAAGGATGGTTTCCAGAATAGGACTTTGGTGGTAATTATAGCAGCGGTATCCGTTTTCAGGATTGATGGCCGCCGGTTTGAAAAGGCCGATTTCATCGTACCACATTAACGTTTTTTTATTGATGCCGTGCATGGCCGCAAACTGGCCGATTGTGAGAAGTTTGTCTGTTTTATTCATGGCTGCCTCTTACGAAATAAGTTGTCGTTGACCGATCAGTTACTGTACGGTTTACAATATCATAAACAAAGAGCAGATGCAAGATGAACGGAGGAAATTTATGGAGAATGCAAATGTTTACGAAAAGCCAGTAACACTAAAAAATATTTTGAAATTTGCCGTGCCGACAATCGCAATGACGGTATTCATGTCTTTTTATACGATGGTTGATGGTTTGTTTGTATCGAATCTGATCGGCACGAACGCGCTTTCCGCAATTAACCTGACGGCGCCCATCATTCAGCTTGTCACGGCAATTTCCACCATGCTTGCTACTGGCGGCAGCGCAGTGATCATGAAGAAAATGGGAGAACAGAAGACGGATGAGGCGAAAGAAGACTTTACCTTTTTAATTTTGGTGAATGTCATTGTGGGGCTTGTCATGTGTACGGTCGGGTACGCGGCGATGGACCATATTTTTGCGGGCATGAATCTCTCCGCCGATGTGAAAGGATACTGCGTGGAATATTTAAGCCGATATCTGGTGTTTACCGTACCGATTCTTCTGATGAACAATTTTACGCTTTATATGATTGCCAGCGAAAAGGCCAATCTTTCTCTGATTTGTTCTGTGACGGGCGGAGTGCTTAACATGATTTTGGACTATGTGTTTATCGCTGGGTTTGGTATGGGAATCAGCGGGGCGGCAGTCGCGACGGGACTTGGCTATTCCGTGACGGCAGTTGTGGGTCTGTTTGTTTTCAGCCGGAAAAAGAATCTCTTACACTTTAAGAAACCGGCTTTCCGGTTCAAGGTACTCGTGAATGCGGCCACAAACGGCTGCTCGGAGATGGCTACCGCGCTTGTCACCGGGATTATCACGATGATGTTTAACTGGACGATGCTCCATTATGTGGGTGAAGACGGCGTTGCGGCTGTTACGATCATTATGTATGTGCTGATGTTTGCAAGTTCTTTGTATACAGGATATTCTTATGGCGTAGCGCCTATGATCAGTTATTACTATGGGGAACAGAACCATGGAAAACTGAAAAAACTAGTTGCAGTCAGTATGAGAGTGATTGCGGAGATTTCTCTGGTGACGGTTGCTGGCTCCTTTCTGTTGACAAAGCCGCTTGTTTCCGTTTTTGCCCGCCCGGATAATCCGGTATATGAGCTGGCGGTGACGGGGAACAGAATCTGTACGGTCGCTTTGCTCTTCATTGGTTTTAATATATTTGCCAGCGGGATGTTTACCGCATTGTCCAACGGATTGGTATCGGCTGTCCTCGCCTTTTCCAGATCCTTTGTCTTTATGCTGGTCACCATGATTGTGCTGCCGCTTATTTTGGGTGTAAACGGAATCTGGCTGGCGACGCCCGTGGCTGAACTGATGGCGTTTGCACTGTCCGCATTTATGCTGCTAAAATATAGAAAAAGATACGGATATGGCGGCAAAACTGAGGATGAAATTTGAACGGAAGGAATTGACAGTCTGTGAGGAAACTCTTATAGTGAACTTATAGGATATTTTCGTCAGGAGAGATTCGTTATGGGGTTTTTTAATCAGGCTGGAAAGAAAAAGAAGAAAGAAAAAAAAGGCGCCGCCGGAGAACAGCAGACGACGATGGAAGAGCTGTCCCCAGAGGGGAATGGACTGGAAAAGACGATGTTCCTCACGCCTGAGGAACGGTATACTTCTGCTGGAAAAAGCGGTGACGGAGATGAGGAAGACGAAGAAACGGCGTCCGGCCGTACGGGCGGAAGAAGGTATGTAGGCCCTCCGATTCTGATAAACGGCCCCGATTATCTTCTTCGCGTCAACGAAACGCGGATGGAGGCGCTTGTTACGTTATACCGCCGTTTTTCGGCGGAGGAGCTTCGCAGCTTGTTAGAGGAGAATGGGGTTGTTTTCGGGATTCGGGAAGATGCGCTTAAGGAGCTTGCGGAGGGAAAACTGAATTACGAGGAGACCCTTGTGGCGACAGGCGTCACCGCAAAAGACGGCCGCGACGGCTATTTTCAATATCATTTTAATCCGGAGCCGGAAACGATGCCGATTATTCTGCCGGACGACTCGGTAGATTACAATGTGCTGGGGAAGATAGAGCTTGTAAAAGAGGGGGATCTTTTGGTTACCTACCATGCGGCTAGGCCGGCGGTGATCGGCAGGGACGTTCTGGGAAATACCATTGACGCCTACGACGGAAAAGGGCTGCCGCCCTTACAGTGTAAGCGCTGCGAGATGGATGAAACGGGCAGTCAGTATTTTGCCACCACCGAGGGGAACGTTACGATGGAAGGAAGATGCCTGACCGTGACGCCGATTTATGTGATCGAGGGCAATCTGGACGCGGCCACCGGGGATGTGGATTTCCACGGGGATGTATTGATACAGGGCAACGTCTTTGCCGGGGTTACCGTGAAGACGACGGGCAACATTACCGTAAATGGGCATGTGGAAACGGCTAGTCTTTTTGCGGGAAAGGATGTTATCTTAAAAAACGGGATGCAGGGTTCGGGAAACGGCGTCATTCGTGCGGGCGGAAAGGTGATGGCGCGCTTTTTGGAACAGACGCGGGTTTTTGCAGGCACGGAAATTAATACGGGAGCCATACTGAACTGCGAAGTGGAGTCGGGGCAGACGGTGGTGATTGCCGGAAACAAAGGCACCATTATTGGAGGCTCGGTGTCGGCGGTGGAACAGATTACGGCGGCTTCGATTGGAAACCGCGCCGGGGTGACGACCCAGCTTGTCATTGGCATGGATTGCGAGTTTAAAAATAAAATGGGAGAGATCGACCGTCTGGCGGAGGAGTACCAGAATAATATGACAGACGCGGAGAAGTCTTTGGAGCGTCTTGCCGTTCAACTGAAGGCGCAGCCGGCCCATCCCGTGTGGAAACAGCAGAAGGCGGAGCAGATGCGCCGAAAAATCAATTATCAGTTGAAATTGAAGGAGATTTCTGCAAAGCGGGAGAACTTGATTGATATCAACCGGCGTTCTGCGGACGGAAAAATTGTTGTCGGGGGCGTTGCTAACGCGGGCTGCGTTATTATTATCAACGGTGTGCGGGAGACGCTGCATTCCGAATACCGGAATGTGACTTTTAAAAAGAGCAGGCAGGAGATACGGATTATTTCGAACAGGCAGTAAGTCATGAAGGAATATCAGAATATGATTGGAAAAACGGGAGATAATTTTCTTAAACCATTATGAAAAGGAGAGAGAAAATAACCGATGATTGAATCTGATACGATTAAATTACTGCGGGAATGCGATGCCGGTATTAAAATGGGGGTTGCTTCCATTGACGATGTTTTGGAGTATGTGCGTGACGAGAAGTTTAAGAAGCTTCTTGCGGACTGTAAAGACAAGCATGACAAGCTGAAAGAAGAAATTTTGAAGCTTTTGGAAGAGTATCATGACGACGGGAAAGAACCAAGCGCTATGGCAAAAAGCATGTCATGGATGAAAACGAACGTAAAGCTGGTTATGAAGGAATCCGATGAAACGATTGCCGATTTGATGACGGATGGCTGCAATATGGGGGTAAAATCCCTTCACAAATATTTGAATCAATATCAAGCCGCCGAAGAGAAAGCCAAGGATATAACCAAGCGGCTGATTAATCTGGAAGAAAAACTGGCAGTCGATATCCGCTGCTTTTTATAATCTGAAAAACAGCCGCTAATATTTGAATTTACAGGTATTAGCGGCTGTTTTTTTATCTGTGCAGCGAAAAACCGTTGACAAGCTGCTGCAGACGGGCCGCCTGTTTTGACAGTTCATCGCTGGAAACGGCGCTTTCTTCGGCGGTTGAGGTATTGGACTGCACCACGTTGGAAATCTGGCTCAGCGATATTGACACTTGGCCGATGGCTTCTGTCTGGCGTTCTATCGCCTCGGATACAATATTCATCTGTTCCGCAATCAGAGTAGACTTCTCCACGACATTGGTCACGGAAGTTGTAACTTGTTTCACAATTTCATTTCCGCCGTTGGCAGCTTCGGTAGAGCGTTTAATCAGCTCTAAGGTGGCTTTTGCCGCTTCGTCAGACTTGGCTGCAAGCTCGCGTATTTCTCCAGCCACAACTGCAAAGCCTTCTCCGGCCGGACCTGCGTGCGCCGCCTCAACGGAAGCGTTCAGCGCAAGAATACTGGTTTGGAGGGCAATATCTTCAATCGTATCAATGATGTGGCTGATTTCATCAGTAGACGCCATAATCAGGTTCATAGCCTGATTCAGGTTTTTGATGTAGTCGCCGCTTTTTTGCAGTTCTTCCCCATTGTAATCCACCAGTTTTTTGGCTTCTATCACGTCTGTGTCGGTTTTTTTTGCATCCCGATCCATATCCGACATAGTCTGGGAAAGCCGTTCCACCGCTTCGGACTGTTCCACTGCGCCCTGAGACAGGGTGGAACTGCTGGAAGCCATTTGCCCGGCGTTGGTGGAAACATGCACGGACGCTTCCACGATATCGCTCAGCGTGTTGTTCAGTTTTTCATTGATAATTTGCAGATAGTTTTGTAAATTGCTGAAATCACCGGGATAATCCGCGCCATCAGCGTTCTTTGTCAGATCCCCGTTGGCGATTGCGCTGAGCACCGTACCGACTTCGTTTACAATGTCTTGAAAATGAGAAATCAGGCTTGCAATCGACCCTGCCAGTATATGTACTTCGTCTTTACTTTTGACTTCCGGCACGGGGCTTTTTAGATCGCCTTCGGCCAGCGCGCGCAGACGGTCTGCACAGCGGACAATCGGCCTTGCGATGGAAAGGCTGAGGATGACCGATATCAGCATAACAAAGATACAGAGCGCGGCGGTGACGGCAATCTGTCTGGTATTTCTGACGTTAGCGTCGTGCATAAACTCGTCCTCGTCCATTGTCACGGCAACGCTCCATCCGTCTGTGCCGGGAATCGGCGTATATCCCTGAATATTCTTAGAATTGTCCTCCGCATAAGAATAGAAAGCAATACCGGTTTCACCGTCCAGCATTTTTCTTTCTATGGCGGCCAGAGTCTGTAAATCTTCGTTGTTCGGATTCTCAGCCGCTTCTTCCGTGATATTTTCCTGTTCCAACACCGCATCCACATCACCGCAGGCAATGGTCACGCCGTTTTTATCCAATATATAGGATTCGCCTTCTTCGCCTATCTGGATTTCCTCCACGATGGATTGTAGAATCTGGGCGTCGCATTGGAAATAGAGCACGCCGCTGATGTCGCCGTCCATTGTGACAGGGGCGGAAACAATTAAGAACATATCGCTTGCGGTCACGTAAGGGGAAGACATGTAAACCGTTCCGTTCAGGGCCTCCTGAAAAAAGGGTTCCCCAGAAATATCCACATTGTGGACGGCGTCGAAACCTTTCGTGTCCGCCATACCGCCGGCGCGCATTTGATAAGAATCAACTTTAGACTGAATAAACGCCTGCTTTTCTTCTGGAGTGGTCCGAGGGTCAATAAGAGCAGGATTCGTTGCGATTTCCGCAACCATAAGCGTATAAGTGGATATCATATTTTGGGCCGTGGAGGCCGCCAGCGCTGTCGTTTCCGTCAGCGTTTTTTCAATAGCCGATATGGTGGAGCTGCGGGTGGTTTTAACGCTTTGCAGGCTGTGAATAATGGATATTCCTAATGTTGCGGCCATAACCATAAGCATAATTTTTGTCTGTATTTTTTTCATGTTACGATTTTATCCTTTTTTCAATATAGTTTGTCTATTATTTTACTTAGACTGTAAAATTTTTTCAAGAACTAATTTGCAATAAGTGGTATAATAAGCGTATATAAAATAACGATGCGAAAGGAAACGGTTTTATGTTAGTGCTCGTCAAGACGTCTGCGGCATGTCTTTTCTTTATGTTATATATGGCGGGGTTTTATTATCGAAAGCCCCATATCCCCATTAAGGCCACCAGAATCTTTCAGTGGCTGATCGCTGTGGCGGTTATCAATTCCACCTTTGATCTGATTACCATTTGTACGGTGAATCACAGAGACGTGGTTCCGGAAGGGGTGAATTTGGCGGCCCATATCATTTATCTGCTCTCGATATTGGGATTTATTTATCTCTTGTTTGTCTATATGAGAAGCTATTTGGAAACGCATCTGAAATTCCCTAAGACGGTCAGAGTGCTTCACAGCCTGCCGGCGGCACTTTCCACAGTGGGCATTTTTGTGCTGCCGATTACCTATGTCCACGGAAAGACCACGGATTATTCTTTGGGGCCAAAGGCATACGCGCTGTATGGCAGTCTGGTGATTTATCTGATTCTGATTTTATACTATTGTCTTCGGTACTGGAAGATTTTGGATCAAGACAAAAGGCTGGCGATTATACTGGCCGTGCCGCTCTATGTCGTAACGGCTCTGATTCAAATGCTGATTCCGGAGACGCTGGTGGTGGTGGTTTGCTCCACGCTTATTCTTCTCGGCCTGATTTTGAGCAATGAAAACACGGAAAAGTATGTGGACGATAAAACCGCTCTGTTTAACCAGTATTCCTTTGAACGGGTATTGGAGGAGTTTGATTTTGACAGACAGAAACCGGTAGTGGGCGTCTTATGCTTTTGCAAGACGGAAAATAACCTTGACTGGGGGCAGGATGTTCTGATCCTGAACGACATACACAGGGAGATCAGGCAGTATCGGCTGCATGGATACCGGGTCGGAGAGAACGGCGTGGCGATTATCGGCAATGCGCAGGAGAAAGTACGGACGGCGCTTGACGGGATCAGACATACGATCGAGGAGAAATATGATAAGGAGACGATTGACATTGAGATAAAGGTGTTGGCGGGTGACAGTGCGGCGACGCGGAATGTCTGTATGCGGAATGTGCTTTCCTTCTGCACGGAGGTGGGGAGCCGGCTTGCCTACATCGATTATCTGACGAATATTTATAATCGAAACGCTCTGGAGCGGGATCTGAGTAAGCAGCGGGAGCAGGGCTGTTATCTTTTGGCTGATTTGAACGGCCTGAAACTGGTAAACGATACCATCGGTCATTCCGCCGGGGATAAAATGCTGCAGGGATTTGCCAGTCTTTTGGTCGATGCGGCGGGGACGGACGGAAGGGCTTACCGGCAGGGCGGAGATGAGTTTGCCGTGCTTTATGACAAGGATGCGCAGATTTTTATGAGGGAGCTGGAAAAGCGGTGCGAGGAGTATAACCGGGGCTGCGCCGTTCCCATTAGTTACGCCATCGGTTTTTGCCTGTTGGAAAACGCGGATTTCAGGGAGGCGGCGGATCAGATGATGTATGAGGATAAGAGGAGAAAGAAGCGGCAGGAGAATTCCCGTTAGAATTGAAATTATTTCGGAAAGAGGATATACTAATTGCAGACTTGGAAGTGAGAGGTGCTGTTATTATGAACAGAGAAAAGCGTGGCGTTTGCTTTTGGAAATACCGAACCCTTTTTTTCATAGGGATGATGTTGGCCGCTTTACTGACCGGATGCGGGAAAGAGCGCACCGTGCAGGAGTCGGCCGAGCCGCAGGAAAAAGCGGCTGACACTAAGTCTGAAACGGAAATAACATCCGAAACGGAATCTGCAGGAATTGTTTTTACAGGTCTGGATGTGGACGGAAATTCCGTCTCCGAATCTGTTTTTTCCGAATCAAAGCTCACCATGGTGAATGTGTGGGCGACCTATTGCAATCCCTGTCTCAGTGAGATGCCCGGCCTTGGCGAGCTGGCGGGAGAGTATGAGCAGGGAGAATTTCAAATCATCGGTATCGTCAGCGATGTGCAGGAGGGCGCGGACAAAGAAGCGGTCGACGGGGTGAAAGCGCTCATTGAGGCGACCGGGGCGAATTACACACATCTGCTGTTAAATGAATCCGTTTATTTCGCACTTCTGACGGACGTAACGGCGGTTCCAACCACCTTTTTTGTAGATGAAAACGGGGCGGTGCTTGACACGGTGATAGGCGCTATGAAAAAGTCGGCGTGGGAGGAAAAAATCAATGGGCTTTTGGAAGAGCGGTAAGCAAGTTGTGTGGCTGTGGGGCGTATTGGCTGGAATTGTATTTCTCGGCATCGGCGTGGCACAGGGGCAGCTTGCGGTTATTTGGAGAAAGGCATCGATGATTTGTCTGGAATGCATCGGGATCGGGTGAGCGCATG
Organism: uncultured Lachnospiraceae bacterium; assembly: GCA_947243855.1. GTDB lineage: Bacteria > Bacillota > Clostridia > Lachnospirales > Lachnospiraceae > UBA3282. The sequence continues at coordinate 25,360 of CAMXIK010000024.1, forward strand.
AAGAGACTGCGGCTGATCGTACAGATCGTTTTTACCATCTTTACAAACGGATATGCCTACGGCTTTGCCAGCGGGAAGATTTATCAGGGGAAGTTAAAATATGTCTGCGTGCCGGGACTAAATTGTTATTCCTGTCCGGGGGCGGTGGCGTCCTGTCCCATCGGGGCGCTGCAGGCGCTTTTCAACCAACGGGGATTCCATGTACCCTTTGCGGCGCTTGGGTTTTTCTTTGTGTTCGGAAGTCTGTTTGGGCGTTTCGTCTGCGGCTGGCTCTGTCCTTTTGGTCTGGTGCAGGATCTGTTACATAAAATTCCTATTTTCCGCAAAAGAAAAAATCTGCCTTTTCACTCTATTCTAAAATATGGAAAGTATGTGGTCTTGTTTCTTCTGGTGGGCGCTGGGTCTTTGTTTTTATGGGGAGGCTTTGCGAAAGTGCCCGCATTCTGTAAATATCTGTGTCCGTCTGGCACACTTTTTGGCGCGCTTCCATTGCTTACCGCAGACGGGATGCTGCGGAGTCAAGCGGGAGGGCTGTTTTCTTGGAAGCTGGGGATATTGCTGTTGATCGTCGTTTTATCTGTCAAGGTTTACCGCCCTTTTTGCCAGTATCTGTGTCCGCTTGGCGCGATCTACGGATGGTTTAACCGTTTCAGCCTTGTCCAGATTCGGTGGGATAAGGAAGCGTGCGTATCCTGCGGGGCCTGTGAGAAGGCCTGTCCGGTCGGGCTTTCTGTGCAGGAGATATCGCGTTCTCCGGAATGCATCAAGTGCGGCCAGTGTGTGGAGAATTGTCCGAAAAAATGTCTTCGTTTTGTTGCAAGACATTAGGAAAGGTTTTATGATATAAGAGTAACTACTTGATGTGTGTATCAATTTTTGTTAGAAAGGGGAATAAGTCGTATGGATGAGGTTAGATTTATAAAATTGAGAAATCAGGGGGCTTTTGTCGCCCGTATGCAGATTTCATGGAAGAAGTTGAATAGAGGCGGTACTTATGAGCAGGACGGGTATCATGATATATGTGTTGCGGCGGAACGCACAATTGATTTGGCGGACACGGATATTCTCGACGGTGCAGATGTGACTTTGATCGTACATGTTGTAGCAGGCGGCCGCGTCTGGGCGCAGGACAGATTTACATTTAACAGGGAATGCGGGAAAATGGCGTCATATTTAATCAAAGGCACAACTTTGAACCCGAGCATTAGATTGGAGAGTTATAAGTAGGTTTTTTATTGTAAAATTGTAAGCGTGACAGAGGGAGACAAGCGGTGAAGGGAGTAAACGGGGCGGAGTTTACAAAGAAAATGAAACATACGCATACGATCTTGCTGCCGGATATGCTGCATTATCACAATGCGCTTTTACAGGCGGCCTTTGCTTCCAGCGGATATCACTTGGAGATCCTGCCGGAGGAAAAGAATCTGCCAGCCTACTCCCAGCCCTATATCAGCAGCGACTATTGCTTCCCGACGGTATTGATCCTCGGACAGGTTTTGGCGGCGCTTCATTCGGGGCGGTTTCAGTTGGATCAGATCGCTTTTATGGAACCGCAGGCTGGGGGAGCGTGCCGCGCCGGAAATATTTACAATGCGATCATAGAAAGTCTGAAAAAGGCCGGGTACAGTCAGATTCCGGTTATTTCCCTCAATGCCTTCGGGCAGTATAAACATCCGGGTTTTACGATTACGCCAAAGCTGTTATTTAGCGCTGTCGCGGCGGTGTGTTACGGGGATTTGCTGATGACGCTGTACCAGCAGGTAAGGCCCTATGAGCGCAGGCAGGGCGAGGCGAAAGCGTGTTGGGAGCGATGGAACGACAAATTGTGCGGGGAAATCAAAGCGGGAAAAAATATTTCTACAATGAAACGAAAAGAGCGGTATCGGCAGATTGTTCTTGATTTTGCAAAGATTCCGGTGGAAAATAGGAAGGTTCGGAAGGTCGGGATTGTGGGGGAGATTTATATTAAATTTTCCCCTATTGGGAACGAGCATTTGGAACAGTTTTTGCAGGAGCAGGGCTGCGCCTACCGCATGGGCGGATTTGTCAACTATTGTATCTATTTGGTAGATAGCGAACGGGAAGACCAGAAGCTTTGCGGCGCGGGAAGGATGGCGCGGAAGGCATGTGATATGGCGTTCGGTTATCTGCTCCGCATACAAGATGATATCAATCGGAGTATTGCGGAGGGAAGCCGCTTTTTGCCGGACGCGGATTTCGCAGCCATGAAAGAACTGGCGGAGCCGATTATCAACAAAGGATGCCGTACGGGAGACGGCTGGCTTGTCGCGGCGGAGGCTGCGGATCTGGCGGAAAAAGGTTGCGAGAGTATTTTAATCGTACATCCTTTCGGCTGCCTTGTCAGCCACGTATGCGAGCGGGGGATTGTGAAAAAAATGCACGAACGGTATCCGAAGGTGAATATACAGACCGTGGAATATGATTACGATTCCGCCCGTGCCCTGCGGGAGAGCCGTATTTTACTGGGGATTGGCGGTGGGAAAACCTAGACGGAGCTGTTTGCTATCGTAGTGGTGTAGATTGCTTTTTGCAGTTGGATATGGTAAGGGCTTTCCAGTGTAAACCAATAAATCGGAATTTGTAGGGATGAATATGTATGAAAAGGAGAAAGAAAAATGCCGGAAATATCATTGTTTTTTGGAATAAGAGTTACAATGTATTATGATGAGCATAACCCACCACATTTCCATGCAGAATATAATGGAAATAAGGCTTTGGTAGAAATTGAAGAAGCTAGAGTTATAAAAGGAGCATTGCCGTCGAGGCAGTTAAAGTTGGTTTTGGCTTGGTGCGTATTGCATCAGGATGAATTGATGCAAAATTGGGAATTAGCCAAAGATGGTAAACTCCTTAATAAAATTGCGCCATTGATGTAAAGGAGGATGAATATGTTTCCTAAAATTGTTCAAGTTCTTCCTACGGAAGAATATACTGTTTATGTTTATTTTGAAGATGGTAAAATAGTATGTTATGATGTAAAACCATTGCTGGAGAAGGAAGTATTTGCTGTTTTAAGGGAAATAGAATGTTTTATAAAAACCTGTACAATAATGAACGATACTTTGGCATGGGACATATCAGGAAATAGGGATAGTACAAAATGTATTGATATTGCTCCGGACACGTTATATATGTTGGATGCGGTAAAAGAGAAAATAGCATAATGTTCCCGTTTGCCGGTCTAATAAAAAACAGAATGTCCTTATAGAACATCTTGACACTATCTTTATAAGATCTATTTTTTACAGTTTTTTCATGTCCAGTTACTACGGTCGTATGTCCAGATACAACAACCGTTCTTTTTTTTCTGTGATTTCTGCCGATAAAATAGATGAGAAAAAGTAATCCTAATGACAGAAAGAAAACGGCACGGGGAGAAGCGGGTTGAATATAGCGGTTTGCGACGATGAGGAAAAGATACGTTATCTGATCAGAAAATTGATAGAAAAGCAGGAGCAGGACTGTCGGATCATGGAGTTTTCTTCCGGCGGGGAACTATTGAAATTTTGGCGGCAAGAGAATAGGGAGCAGATAGATATTTTATTTTTGGATATTTCCATGGACGGAGCAGACGGCATGGAAACGGCGGAACAGATCAGGGATTGGAAGGTGGAAAGGAACGAGCCGCTTTGGGGCGGCTTACCTTTGTTGATCTTTGTAACAGGATATCCGGAGTATATGCCGAAGGCTTTTTCCGTCAATGCGTTTCAATATTTGGTGAAGCCCATAGACGAGAGGGAGTTTGCGGACGCGCTGGCAAAGGCGTTTCGGGAGTGCCGTTATCTGGAAGCCAAAAAGAACGCGGAGCCGAGGGAAATATTGATTCGAAACGGGAATGTGACAAGAAAAATTCCAGCGGACGACATTTATTATATCGAGAGCAATAACAGGAAAATAATGGTATGTCTGCAGGAGGAAGAAATCGGCTGTTACGGAAAAATCAGCGAGATGGAGCAGGAGCTGCAGGAAGGGTTTTTCCGGATTCACAGGGGATATCTTGTTAATATGAAGTATGTGGAACGATACAGCCGGACTGAAGTGCAGATGAAAAACGGGAAACGCCTCCTGATCTCCAAATACAAGTATCAGGATTTCATAAAGGCTTATCTGGAATATATTTCGGAGGACGGCGGATGAGTCTCGAAAAATTTGTATTATACAGCAACATAGGCGGAGGATTTCACAAAGTTCTGCAAGTTATACTTTTTTTGGTTATTTGGGATATTTTTTACCGGCCTGAAAGAGGAAGAAGGGCATTGTTTCTGGCAGGAGGCTTTGCGGCTGTGAACGTTCTTTTGTATGTTTGCCCAATCGTTCCGGGATGGGCCAGATATGTTGTGTGCGCGGCGCTTGTGTTGGGATATTGCCGTGTCAGATACAAAGGGTGCATGGAAAAAGCCGTTTTTACCTTGCTTTTATTTTACAATTTCCACGGGATGAGCTTTTTGATTGCAAGCAGTATCTATCAGGTTTTGGTGGATGCAATGCTGGGCGGGCTGGATGTGCAGGATGCAGGGTATATGGCGCAGATGTATCAGGTTCAGATCGTCGGGCAGATGTTTAATCTGTTGTTATATACGTTGGTATTTATTGTTATGATTTATATTTTGAAAAAGATTGTAAACAGTCCGCTTACCATGAATTTGCAGGATGTGGTTTTTTTGTCCGCCCTCAATGTGGTGGGCAGTATGCTGACATGGATTGTCATTGATCTCTCTGCGGTGCCGATAGAGCAGGAGATTTTTTTTCTTTTTACCCAGAAAAGGGAAATGGTTTGGAAGATTCCAATGCTTGCGGTTCTGCTCTATGCTGGGGAGATTTCGGCCATTATAATATTTCAACGATATAAGGAATTACAAGGCGAAAAGGAAAAGAATTTCGTGGAAAAACAGCAGATGAAAGCCATGCAGAGGAGGCTGGAAGAGGCGGAACATTTCTACGGGAGTATTCGCAAAGCAAGGCATGAAATGAAAAGCCATATGGCGAATATTAAGGGTCTTGTCGCAGGGGAAAAGTACGGGGAAGTGGAAAAATACATCGGAAAGTTAGATGAGACCATACAGGAGCTGGACTATAAATTCAGCACAGGAAACGCGGTGACGGACGTTATCATCAACGACAAATACCGGCGGGCGGCAAAGGCCGGGATTATATTTGGCGTACAATTCGCATACAAGGAAACGGATACGATCTCTGCGTTTGATATGGGAATTGTGCTGCATAACCTTTTGGATAATGCCATAGAAGCCAGTGAAAAGCTGGAACAGGAAAAGCGCCGGATCAGCCTGAACCTGAGAAGGAAGGAACATTTTCTGCTGATAGAGGTGGAGAACAATTTTGACGGAAAGCTGGCGTGGAAAAACGGGGAGACGCTTCCAGCAACGACGAAGCAGAGCGGTCTGCCAGATATCCTGATGGAGCACGGCATTGGATTGAAAAATGTAAAAGAGGTGGCGGAACGGTATCTGGGATATATGGATGTTAAGGCGGAGGGAGAAATATTTAAGGTAACGGTGATGCTGCAGCAGAAGGAAATATCTTAATAGTTGAAAAATAAAAAGGAGGCGGAGAAAAATGATAAATTTAGGAGACATGACCGGAACAATGGTATTTTCTTCATCAGGAAATTACATAGTAGGCGCGTCAGAGAAGGTAAATGCGGAATTTCAGAAAAGGTGTCAGAATAAATTTGTTTATGCTGCAGAGAAAACGGAAGGTACGCGGGAATTATCGGAAGCGGAAGAAATGGAACTGTTTAAGAAGGAATTTTATGAAGACCTTTCTAAAGTCACCAACCATAGGACAGTGAGCAATGCGGCCGTCAATATATCGGAAGCGGCATTTAAGGCGATGAAGGATGACCCGCAATACAGGGAGAAGGTGCTTTCACTGATCCAGAGGGATTGGGGAGATTCCTACGCGCCAAGGAATTGTTCCGTGCTGATAACAGTCGGTGCGACTCTGAATGAGTACAGGGCGGATTCGTGGCCTGTAGGCTATGATTCGGAATTTGATGTGCGGTCACAGGACAGCTTCTATAAGAGGACAAGTGAAAAGAAAAACAAGCAGAAGGAACTTCTGGAAGAATATTTGGAAAAGCGGGCGCAGATGAAAGAATTTCAGAAAGAAGCGCTGGATAAAAAGATTGCGCAACAGGAATATGAGAGAAGCAGGCGAATACATCCGTGGAGCATTGAACGACGGATAGCGGCGGCGTCCGAGGCCTATGATGTAAATGCAATGATCGAAGATGTCAATAAGGCATTTGCAAATCCCGATTGTTCATGGTATTTTCATAAATGACGGATACAGAAGGAAATGTGATTTCCTTCTGTATTTAGAAAACCGAGTTGATATCATCTATGATACGGTCAAGGGAGGCAATGTTTGGAACGCAGGTTTCTTTGGCAACATAGGAGAAATCAAAAAAGTGAAACATTGCCGCAATCTGCGGGTTGGTTAGTTCGTTATAAAAATCTGCGGTAATAAAGCAAACGAGGATTTTTTTCGTTGCTGTGTATGCCAGCCCATATTTTGTCGCAGGACAGTTTAGATTGTCATCTTTGTGATCACAGTTACAAGTTGCCAAATCACATAAAAGTTTCCATTTGTAAGTTTGCCCGGCTCTTTCACGGCAGGACGTCTTGCAGGAAAGATTCATGATGGGGGTATTGGCATCGGGAGAGTAGACAAGTATATCGGAATCTGGTTTTTGAATATCGTCTCCTACCCGAATGGCAGCATATTCCTCAATCAAATTTTTGGTGGATGTAGTTACGATAACATTTTTGGCGATGTTACCCAATAAAACATTTTTGGCTAAAACGTATGCGATCATTTGCTGAAATATGTTTCCGGCAGCGGATTTTCGCGCTTGGGAAGCATCTTGAATTTCGTCGCGATTTATTCTATCATTGATTTTGGTTTCGACAAGAGACTCTGCGCCGCGCATGACGTCATGAAGGTGGGATAAAACCAATTTGTATGCTTGCTTTTGAGCTTCAGCCTCCGTTGTTCCTTCACTGATAAGTCCGTCTTTGATTTCATTCCATTTCTGATTGAGAGCTGGAAGCGCAGCGGAAAAATAAGTGTTGGTTTCTAACTTTTCTATGAGGGCGGAACATTTTTGACGGCATTCTTCACTGGGCATATGTTTTCTCCTAACTTATTTTTGAATTTATTATAGCGGAAAAAGTCGAAAATGTACATATCGGGAAAGGCTGGGATCGAGAATGAGAAAATTTACTGTAGAGGGTAAAACGGTTTCTGTCTATTCGGGCAGGAAGAAGGATGGCCCGATTGTATATTTGAATACCTATGCGGGAGAGGGCGGACAGGTGTATCAGGCGCTGCAGGACAATGGCTGTCATGATGTTACGCTGGCAGTCATCAGCGGTTTGGACTGGAACCATGACATGGCTCCGTGGGAAATTCCGCCGATTTCGGAGAAAGATCCGCCCTGCACGGCGGGCGCGGATGAGTATCTGCGGCTTTTGACAGAGGAAATTGTACCGGAGGCAGAGCGTAAGCTGTCCGGAAAAGTTTTGTGGAGAGGGCTTGCGGGGTATTCCCTTGCGGGGCTTTTCGCTTTTTATGCGCTGTATCAGACGGATTTCTTTTCAAGAATTGCCAGCGTGTCCGGTTCGCTCTGGTTTCCGGGGTTTTTGGAATATGTGCTGTCCCATGAAATGAAGAGGAAACCGGATTGCCTGTATCTTTCTGTGGGCGATCGGGAGTGCAGGACAAAGAATCCTTATTTGAGGACGGTGCAGGAGCGCACGGAGCAGATCGCGGCCTTTTGCAGCGGCAGGAATATGGAGACAATTTTCCAGTTGAATCCGGGAAACCATTTCCAAAATGCCGTCCAGAGGATGGCGTCTGGTATTTCGCAGCTTTGCTAAGGGCGCATATCTATTATGATATAAATTTTGGAATATTACGGGAGGATGACAATGATAAAAACGGTGAAGGGCGATATTACGAAGATCACGGATGTGCAGGCGATCGTCAATGCGGCGAATGAGAGTCTGCTTGGCGGCGGAGGCGTAGATGGGGCGATACACAGGGCAGCGGGGCCGCAGCTCTTGGAGGAATGCCGGACGCTTCACGGCTGTCCGACGGGGCAGGCAAAATTGACAAAAGCATATGATCTGCCCTGCGATTATGTGATTCATACGGTCGGCCCTATTTGGCACGGCGGTGCAAACGGGGAGCCGGAGAAACTGGCCTCCTGTTATTTTAATTCGCTGAGGCTTGCCAAGGAGAACGGCATCCGCACGATCGCGTTTCCGTCAATTTCAACGGGCGTTTATGGCTATCCGGTAGAGAAGGCGGCGAAGGAAGCGGTCAAGGCAGTGCGCCAGTTCCTTGCGCAGTTTCCGGATGCGATCGATTTGGTCGAATGGGTGCTGTTTGACGATAGAACATTGGCGGCGTATGAGGGAGAGGTTACTCTTAAAAAGATAGGGAGATAAACGGATGAATACAAGACATAACTTGATTCTCATTAAAGACGAAGTAAAGACGTCTGAAGTAAGCGCATGTCAATATAATGCAGATACAGAAAAATGGGACATAACATTTAATAATGGAAGAACCTATTCCTATGGTCGCTCGAATGTGAAACGGTTTATTGAACCAAAAGTTTTAAATCCCAATATGTACCGTATTAGTAAAGATGGTAAGGCATTTTATGGTATAAAAGCGATATATGTATTCGGAAAGGGTGAGGAGACCTATTGGCATATTTGCTTTGAGGATGAGCGTGAAAAGGATTACTCTCAAAGCGATTTGCATATTATAGAGTCATGTCTTAATCAAAAGCAGTCTGCGGATGTATTTGCATACATAAAGCAAATTGCAGGTTTGAGTGATATTAAAAGTGAAGAAACAGGCGAAACGCTATTAGCCAAAAAGTTTGAAAAAATATCTTTTGTAAGCAATGAGGTGGCGTTAGCAAAATATTTAAATCCCGATTCCCAGCAGTTAGATCAAAGGGTGGGTGAATATATACCGATTTTCCCGTTTGGCTGTAATAATAGTCAGTATAAAGCTGTTAAAAGCGCTATGGAGAATCAGTTCAGTGTCATTCAGGGACCGCCGGGAACTGGTAAGACGCAAACTATATTAAATATCATTGCCAATATTCTGATGCAGGGGAAAACGGTACAGATTGTATCAAATAACAATTCCGCCACTGAAAATGTGTATGAGAAATTAGCTTCTCAAAAATATAATTTAGGCTTTATCGTTGCGGCATTGGGAAGCGCTAAGAATAAGAAACTGTTTGTCGAAAATCAGGACGGAATGTATCCTGATTTTTCGTCATGGAAGACGGAAGAGGATTCCAATGTTTTGCGAGATAGAATAGCGGGACAGTCAGCTCAATTAAAAACAGTTTTTGATAAGCAGGAAAGATTAGCGGAATTAAGACAAGAAATTTCGCAGTTACTTACGGAGTTGGAATATTTTAGTCAATATATTGACGGTGCGGGTGTCAATGTGGAGGAGATAACGTTTAAGACGAAGATACTGTCAAAGCATTGGATGGAATTATGGCAGGAGTGCCAAATGTTTGCTGAAAAGGAGAAAAAAATTGGAATTTTATTTAAGGTAAAAGCTTTTTTCCTGTATGGCATGAAAGATCGGAAGTTTTACAAACAGGATATGGCAAAAATTATTGCTGTTTTTCAGGCCATGTATTATCGGGCAAAGCAGGCGGAGTTATCTGCGGAAATTGCGGATATCGAAGAATATTTAAAGCATGTTAATAAAAAATTACTTGATGATTTATGCAGTCAGTCCATGACTGCCCTTAAAGATAAATTGGCGGGAAAATATGGAGCAAAAGACAGCCGCAAAATATTCGATGAAGAGCAGTTGTGGAAGGAACCATATGAGGTATTGGCGGAATATCCGGTTATATTGAGTACAACATTTTCATCGACAAGCAGTCTGCATTCGGATGTGGTATATGATTACCTTATTATGGATGAGGCGTCACAGGTAGATATTGCAACTGGAGCATTGGCGCTTTCCTGCGCAAAAAATGTTGTGATTGTAGGAGATACCAAACAGCTTCCCAATGTAGTTACAGATGATAGCAGGGTCAGGGCAGACGCTGTATTTGATAGTTTTCATATAAAGGAGGGATATCGGTATACTAAGAGTTTCTTGCAATCGGTTCTTGATATTATGCCAAATGTAGCACAGACACTTTTGCGGGAGCATTACAGATGCCATCCCAAAATAATTGATTTCTGCAACCAGAAATTTTATCGCGGCGGGTTAATTATTATGACAAAGGATATGGGCGAAGATGATGTTTTGACGGTGGTGAAAACGGTGGTAGGGAATCATGCACGTAATCATTACAGTCAGCGGCAGATAGATGTGATCAAAAATGAAATTATCCCTAAATATCTTTTAAACCCGGAAGAAACAGGCATTATAGCACCTTACAAAAATCAGGTGGAAGCCTTGAGCAGAGAGATCAAAGATATGGATGCCGCTACCGTACATAAATTTCAGGGTAAGGAAAAAGATAACATCATTATATCTACGGTGGATGATGAAATATCAGATTTTGCAGATGATCCGTACTTAATCAATGTTGCGGTATCAAGAGCAAAGAAGAAATTGGTTCTGGTTGTAACTGGCAATAAACAGACCAGAGAGCGCAATATAACAGATTTAATTGAATATATTCAATATCATAATTTTGAGGTTGTCGACAGCAGGATTTATTCAGTTTTTGATTACCTTTATAAGCAATACACAGAGGAAAGAAAGGCATATTTACAGAAACATAAAAAGGTTTCGGAATATGATTCAGAAAATTTGATGTATTCATTAATTGATGAAATTATTTCGGATAATAGATTTGCAAGTTTGGATGTTGTCTGTCATTTTCCACTGAATATGTTAATTAAAAATCCGGGGTTGTTAAATGAACAGGAATGCAAATATGCAATGAATCCGGCCTCGCATTTGGATTTCTTAATTTATAATAGGATTGGTAAAAAGCCAGTTTTGGCGATAGAGGTTGACGGTTACGAAAACCATAAAAAGGGCACTGTACAAGCTTCGCGAGATCAATTAAAGGATCATATCTTAGAACGGTATCAAATTCCGTTACTGAGATTTAAGACAAATGGCAGCGGTGAAAAAGAGAAAATTGCAGGGACATTGGAACGGTTAGTTGAAATTTGAGTTTCTTGTGCTGGCTGCTTTGTTGTTTTAGCAACTCTACAGGATTTCTATTCCTCTTTCATTAGGGAAATTAAAAGTGGTATTTTACGAAAACGGAGGGAGAGCTTAGAAAATGAGCAAGGTACTTGAGTTGTTTCTGTCATTCGCAAAGATCGGTTTGTTTACTTTTGGCGGCGGATATGCCATGATTTCTGTCATTGAGAATCATTGTGTGGAAAAGAAAAAATGGATTACCCACGATGATATGATGAATATTACGGTAATTGCAGAGGCCACACCCGGTCCAATTGCAATAAATTGTGCAACTTTTGTCGGTTATCGCATTGCGGGCGTTAAGGGCGCGGCTTTTTCTACGCTTGGCGTTGTGCTGCCTTCGTTTGTGATTATCCTTTGCATTTCGGCTTTTCTGGATCATTTTCTGGATATAGCTGTTGTTGCGAATGCGTTTCAGGGAATCAAGGCGGCAGTCGGTATTTTAATTGCTGGCGCGGGGATCAATATGATAAAAAAGATGTCCCGCAAACCGCTTACGATCATAATCATGCTGTGCTCGTTTGCGGCAACGCTGTTAATCACTATTTTTTCATGGCGGTTTTCGACTATTAGCATGATGCTCATAGCGGCGGCAGTCAGTGTGCTTTATGATACCGTAAATCATTACGCAAAGAAGGAGGGCAAAAGGAAATGATTTATTTGCATTTGTTTTTTGCTTTTCTCAAAGTGGGCTGTTTTGCATTTGGAGGGGCGTATGGGGCGATTCCCTTAATACGGGATGTGGTGCTGTCCCATGGATGGCTGGATGAAGAGAAGATGACTTATATGATAGCTGTGAGTGAGAGTACGCCGGGCCCTATTATGGTAAATCTGGCAACTTATGTTGGGAGTACGCAGGCAGGCCTTGGAGGCGCTGCCGCCGCGACCATGGGAGTGATAGTACCCTCTTTCTGTATCATACTGCTCATTGTGGCGATCTTGAAAAAAGCGTTAGAAAATAGATACTTTCAGGCGGTACTTGAGGGATTAAAACCTTGCGTGACCGGCATTATTTTGGCGACAGGGTTACATATGATAATCAATAACTGCCAGACCACGGCGGGGAATGGTTTCTTTGATGTAAAAGCAGTAATCATTACCGCTTTTCTGCTTTTGGTTCTTACCGTATATAAGAAAAAAACGGGGAAGAGATTGTCGCCCATTTCGCTTATTATGGTTGCGGCGGCAGCAGGCGTCGGTGTATACGGGATTGGATTGTAAAACGATTTTACAAGTTAGAAACATTTTTGCGGTATACTTTCCATGATTGGAAAGGGGAGTGGATAAAAATTGGCTGAAATACTGATTGTGGAGGACGAGCTTTCCATTAACGAATTGATCCGCAGAAATTTAAGCCTGACAGGGCATCACTGCACGCAGGCGTTCGATGGCATATCTGCGGCTGGATTGTTAGAAAATGGGCGTTTTGATTTGGTGATTTTGGATATTATGCTTCCCGGCATGGACGGATATCAGGTATTCGAGAGCGCTGCCCGCACCCCGACGATTTTTTTGACAGCGAAAAGCGAACTGACGGACAAACTGAAAGGGCTGGCCATGGGTGCAGACGATTATCTGACAAAACCGTTTCAGATGCTGGAACTGGCGGCAAGAGTAGAGGCGGTACTGCGGCGGACAAAAAAAGTGGAAACGGAATTTGTGATGGGCGATTTGAAATGCGATTTTGACAGGCATCAGATTTTCTTAAAGGGAGCGGCGGTTGAATGTACGCCCAAGGAATATGAGCTGCTGGAAGTGCTGATCAGAAACCGGAACATTGCCCTTTCCAGAGAAAAACTGTTAGATATGGTATGGGGATATGATTTTGACGGCGGCACCCGCACTGTGGACGTCCATATTCAGAGACTGCGTCAGAAGCTGCATCTGGAAAAGGATATCAAAACGGTGTATAAGTTAGGATACCGGCTGGAGGTTCGCGAATGAAAAAAAAGATTTTTTTTGCGGCACTCATTCTTTTTACTGTTTTTCTCAATTCGGTGGTTCTGATGGTTTCTATTATGATCCTGCAGGATAAATTGTCCGCCGTCCGAGATAAATGTCTGGCGGAGCATTATGTGATCGCATCGTCCTTGATTGGGGATATGCAGGCGGTGGAGCAGCGTGGAAACGATGTGGAAGAAAATATAGACAACCTGATGCGCGTGTATTCCCGCTATCTGCAGGGAAAGGGCAGCGGATTTGCGGTGGCGTATTCCGGGGAGTGGATCTATGAGAGCCCTGCGTTTTCAGCGGAAGAGAGTATGATTGTTCCGCCGGATACGGGGTATAGTCAGGAAAGGTTTGTTTCTATAGAAAACGGAAGCAGTCCAGTTCTTTGCGTTTATGGCAGTTTTCCGGCTCCATGGCAGGATTACGGGCTTATGTATATCGGGAGCTTAATCGAACCCATCCAGTCATGGCGGCATACGAAAAATATCCTTTTCCTTGCGGGCGCGGCGGCGATGCTGTTGATGTCCTTTTTTATGTTTCAGTTTTTGAATATCATTTTCCGGCCGTTAAGACAGATTTCCAGTACGTCGGCGAAGATTGCGGCCGGGAATTATGGAAGCAGAATCCCGGTTCGCGGAAAGGATGAAATTTCACGTGTGGCATACAATTTTAACCGTATGGCCAAACAAGTGGAAAGGCAGATCGAGCAGCTTGAGGACGCCGCAGAACAGAAGCAGCAGTTTATTGATAATTTTTCCCATGAACTGCGGATTCCCCTGACGGCAATTTACGGGTACGCGGAATATATCCAAAAAGCGCCCGTGTCAGAAGAGGAGCGTTACGAATGTACGCAGTTTATCATGACGGAATGCAGCAGGCTCCAGAATATGGCCTACCAGCTCCTTGATATGGCGCTGTTAAATAAAGAGAAAGGAAGCAATGGCAGATGCTCCCTGAAAGAGCTGTTTGCGCAGTCGGAAAAGACAATGCACATCAGGGCGGCGGAAAAAGCCGTTAAGTTGAGCTACGAGCTGTCGCGGGATTATGTGGTCTGGGGAAATGGGGAACAGCTTCTGATATTAATTGACAACCTGATTGATAATGCGGTTAAGGCAAGCCCGCCGGAGGAAGAAGTCCGCGTTTTTGCTTATCAGGAGAAAGACAATGTGATCGTGGAAGTGGAGGATCACGGGATCGGCATGGAGGAAGAGCAGCTTTCCCATATCAAAGAGGCTTTTTACCGTGTCGATAAGGCGCGCAGCCGCGTCGCAGGAGGAGCGGGGCTTGGACTTGCGATCTGCGAGAAAATCGTACAGATTCATCATGCGGATATGACGTTTCTTTCAGGGCTGGGTAAGGGTACGACCGTTAGATTATCGTTTCCTGCATCCTAAAAAAACTTTTTTAGAAAAAGGAATCTTTTACAAGTCGATAATAACTTTGATATTTTTTGGATATAAGGGCGTTTTATAGTGTACTTATCAAAACAAACCAAAGCAAACAGAAAGGAGTTTCACTATGAAACAGAAAAACATTTTGAAATTGACAGCAGCAACACTTGCCATTATCGGCGCAGGCACGATCCTTTTTCATTCGGCGGCGGAGGTGGTTCTGGCGATGAATGAGGGAAAGGTGGAGACGGTTCCCACCAGTTATCAGGTTTGGGACAGCCCGGAAAAGGTATCGCCGTTGTACGCGGAAAAAGAGGAAGAGCAGGAAAAGAAGGAAGTGCAGGAAGAGCAGAGCGAGCAGGGAAAAGCAAACTATACGGTGAGTATGGACAGCCTGAATACAGGAACGCCTACGGACACGGATTTGACGATGGAGGAGGCTGCGGAAGTAGGAGCCGGGTATTTGAAAAAAATTTATGGGCTGGATCTGGACGGCGCTTATGTGTATATGAGCTATGATCCGGGAACCGAAACCTTTCCCCGTCCTTTTTGGTCAGCCGACGTCTTGTTTGAGAAGGAACAGACGCCTGAGAGCACAAGATGGGGATATATGATAGACGCCGTGACGGGAGAGCTTTTTGGCGTTTCTTCCAACAGAAAGTTAGACGTAAGCGTTTCCCTTGGCTATGACGCGGCACTGGAAAAGGATTGCGGGGTATACGCGGAGCTTGCCAGAAAGAAAGCGGAGGAATGGAAACTGATGGACAGCCCGGTAGACAGGGTGGAGTACAGCGGTCAGGGGTATTCCGTAAACGATCCGTCGATTGAAGTGAATGTCATTGGCGGGAACGGGGAAATTGTCAATATGTCCTTTTCACGGTATGACCAGACGTTTTTAGGATGCATCACGGATACTTCACGGAAAGTATCGGAGTCTGCATTAAGCCATCTGGGCGGGGAGTCGCAGGCATTGGATGGCGGAAACGGTTGAAGCCAGCCAATAAAAATTGACTTTTACAGGATAGAAAAGTAAAATAATAGGCAAAAAATAAGAATGTAAGAAACAGCAATGGATTCAGAAAACAAACAGGAGGATCAGTATGGGGATTTTGGCAGGCTTCATGGTGCCGCACCCGCCGCTCATCATACCCGATGTGGGCGGCGGTGAGGAAAAGAAAATTCAGAAAACGATCGACGCCTACCAAAAGGCAGCGGAGACAATCGGCAGTCTGCGGCCGGAAACGATCGTGCTCCTGTCCCCGCACCAGATCTTGTATGCGGATTATTTCCACATTTCACCGGGGCAGGGCGCACGGGGAGATTTCGGGCAGTTTCGCGCTCCGCAGGCTTCCATGGAGGTCTCTTATGACACGGAATTTGTCCGTGTGTTGTGCAAAGCTGCGGGGGAGGCCGGATTACAAGCGGGGACACTGGGAGAGCGGGAGAAGAAGCTGGATCATGGAACCATGGTGCCCCTGTATTTCGTCAATCAATTCTGGACGGGATACCGTTTGGTAAGAATCGGGCTGTCTGGATTACCTTTGACGGTCCATTACCGGCTGGGACAATGCATCAAAGAGACAGCGCAGACCCTTGGTCGGAATACGGTAGTAATTGCCAGCGGCGACTTATCCCATAAGCTGAAAGAGGACGGGCCATATGGTTATCAGGAGGAAGGTCCAGCCTACGACGCTCGTATCATGGATGTGATGGGCAGGGGCGCTTTCGGGGAATTGCTGGAATTTTCGGAGGATTTTTGCGAGAAAGCCGCGGAGTGCGGGCACCGTTCTTTTACCATTTTAGCGGGCGCATTTGACCAGACTGCCGTGGAGGCGGAGCAGCTTTCCTATGAGGGAACCTTCGGGGTGGGGTATGGCGTTTGCGCCTACCGGCCTTGCGGCGATGACGGGACACGCAATTTCTTGGAGCAGTATGAGGAGAAGGAGCGGGCAAAGCTTCTTGCAAGAAGGGAGCGGGAAGACGTTTATGTTAGACTGGCGAGGTACACCATTGAGGCCTTTGTAGAGACGGGGACGCTTCCGAAAATGCCCGAGGGGCTGCCCGAAGAATTGTATCAAAACAGGGCAGGCGCATTTGTATCTTTGAAGGAGGATGGAAGGCTCAGAGGCTGTATCGGAACCATTCAATCGGTCCGGGATTCTCTTGTGGAAGAAATCATGCACAATGCCGTCAGCGCCTGTTCAGAAGACCCAAGATTCTCGCCTGTGGAAGCATGGGAGGTAGACCGCCTGACGATCAGCGTCGATGTGCTGGGGGAGACGGAGAAGATTTCCTCACCGGAGGAACTGGATGTGACCCGGTACGGCGTTATCGTGACAAAGGGCGCAAGGCGAGGGCTGCTTTTGCCGAATCTGGAGGGCGTGGACACGGTAGAGGAGCAGATTGCCATAGCGAAGCAGAAGGCGGGAATCAAAGAATATGAGAGCGTGGAACTGGAACGCTTTGAAGTGGTACGGCACCATTAATAGAGCAAATGGGCAGGGATATGAAAACAATTTGTCAGGTATGTATGCATCACTGCGCGCTGGAACCCGGACAGACGGGAGTGTGCAGGGCCAGAAAAAACGAGGGTGGGAAAATTGTCTGCACTAATTACGGCTGGATTACTTCTTTGGCGTTAGACCCCATTGAGAAGAAGCCTCTCTATGATTTTCATGCGGGGAGTATGATCCTGTCCGTGGGGAGCTTTGGATGTAATCTCAGATGCCCTTTCTGCCAGAATCACGAGATTTCCATGACAGACGGAGAGGCTCTTGCAGTGGAGTATGTCTCTCCCAGACAGCTTGCGGATTTGGCGCTTATGTGGAAGGAACAAAAAAAGGCGGGAAATATCGGTATCGCCTATACTTATAATGAACCTCTGGTGGGCTGGGAGTTTGTCCGCGATACGGCAAAGCTGGTGAGAGAATACGGGATGTGCAATGTTCTTGTAACAAACGGTACGGCTTCGCAGGAGGTGCTGGAGGAGCTGCTTCCATGGATCGACGCCATGAACATTGATTTGAAGGGTTTTCGCGAGGCGTATTATCGGAAACTTGGCGGGGAGCTGGAGACGGTCAAGGCCTTTATCGCGAGGGCACAGGAGAGCTGTCATGTGGAGCTGACTACGCTGATTGTGCCGGGAGAAAACGATTCTATTGAGGATATGGAAGCGCAGGCCGAATGGATTGCGAAGCTGCGTTCGTCCATCCCGCTTCATATCACCCGCTTTTTCCCGCGATACCGTATGATGGACAGGGAAGCGACGGACGTGGAGCAATTGTACCGCCTTGCCGGGGTGGCAGGGAGGCATCTAGAAAAGGTGTATGTGGGGAATGTGTGACAGTCTACTCCCGCTTGACAACAATGCAGCAATCATGGCTGTATTGAGGGAGAAACGTCCTTACTGTCAAGTGACGCCTTGTTGTGTTTGGTCTGATTCACGTATTCTGCTGCAAGTGCGGGCTTTTCTGTACAAATATTGTCGACATATATTATGTTAGGGTAGCAGGAAGAAGACACATGTTCCTTCAGTATGGACATCAGCAGCGCATTGACGTTAAGCGCAGCGGAGCAAATATCTTCCAAAAGCAGTTCACAGCCTGATTGAGTTAGCGTCCAATAGAGTTGGAACATGTTGGTTTCCGTTTTCTGCCGCATCATCTTATCGAGCTGATCATGGATCATGGTATTCGTAGAGTTGGTATCTGAATACGTGCCGCAGAGATGCAGACAATTCCGGCTGAATATATAATCTGGCAGCTCCCATGGGAAATCATCGCCGAGACGGATGATAACGCGGCCCAGCGACAACAAATTTTCCAAAGTCAAGGCGCCAAGGTTCGTGAGGGGCCAGCCAGCCTGCGCAACGGCGCTTTTTTTGATCAAATGGTCTGTTTTTTGCAGTGCAGTGAACACACGCGCCCATTCCGCCGCATTCAAATCACGATAGCCGGAATCGGTATTGTATGCATGGGATAAATCGATGATGACTAATTCACGGACATGGTCACGCGTAAACCGGTTTAAATCGCTGATAATGGTATCAAGCGCCGCGCCGTTTCCGCCCAGCCGCCCCTTCCACTTGGCAATGCGGGTCATGGCAGAGTAGTGTCCGGTCCAAAGCTGTCCGCCGTTTCCGATCACAGGTCTGATATCAAAATAACGTGCGCCCCTCATAAGCTGGTAGTATATGGAAAGCGTCTGCGTCAGGGTATTGTGTATGGTTGCGCCAGCCGTTTTGCCGTTCAGCTCGTACATTCCGGCGTCATGGGAGCCGACCAGCGAAATCTGATTAAGGGGCTTGTCTTTTAACATCTCATAGTCAGCCGCAAAAAAGTTTTCGATTTTTTTGGGGCATCTAAAATAGCGCCCCTCCTCTTCGTATACGCCAAAGTACACGGTTCCGTCATGGTTCCAGCCCATGTGATACCTGTTTCCCGGCATGTCCAGCAGGGATAATGTCTGTAAGTCTACATATGTATTAAAGTAGTATCGTGTGTAACTGCCAGAGGCCTGAGCCCTTACCGTAAACTGGATGGAAGTACCTTCAAGCTGGTATGTAGCATATGCGGAATCGTCGCACGGGTTGAGGAATACCGATTGGTTCCATTCGAAGTAGAAGGACACTTCACGTCCACGATCAACAGAGTCTGGACGGCGCCATGCATTCATTTGATACGTGCCATCGTGAAGAAGAATCCATTTGTGGGTGGTATGATTACACAATTTGATATAGCCGCCTTGTCCCATGCTTACATGCTCCTTGATCTATTATTTACGTTAGAAATTTCAGACAAAGAAATTCATCTGCTTTTCCTCAAATATCGTTTTTAACAATAGCAGCCCTTTTTTTAATTCATCTTCCGTATCGGGCGAGGCGATAGATACCCGGACATAGGATGATTTGTTTTCGTTTTGTATTGCGAAACGGTGGGAGCCGAGGACGTGAATCCCTTTCTGCAATGCAAGCAATTCCAATTCTTCACTCGTCAGGTGAGCCGGAAGCCGCAGCCAGTGGAAAAAACGCTCAAGCTTGTCTGGGTTTGGGGATGGAAGCAGAGCGTTTTGTGGGAAAATGGTTCTGTATATTTGGTTTCGCCTTCGGGCAGAAAGGATTTTCTGCTTCACGATCGTTTCCGCTTCCCCGCTTTCAATCAGTTCTGCAATGATCTCCGCATTGAGAGATACGGTTTTCAGATTGATCCCCAGCATTCCGGAGACCAACAGTTCCCGGTATTGGTCCGGAAAGGCAAGAAAAGCCACCCGCAGTCCGGCGCATAACGATTTTGAGATGCTGCAGATGTGGACGGTCTGTTCGGGCAGCAGGGAAAAGAACGGCTCTGCATCAGGGGCAGTGCGGCCATAAGCGGAGAGGAAGGAATAAATGTCGTCCTCGATCGCGATTAGCTGGAACTGCCGGATGATTTCCGCCAGTTTCAGCCTGCGTGGCTGCGGCATAAAGATACTTGTGGGATTGCTGCAGGTCGGCATGAGGTAAACGCCGTTGATTCCCGTGTTCCGACAGACGGAAAGAAGCCCGTCGGGAGACATTCCATATCCATCCGAGGGGACCGCAATCAGTTGGATATGCAGGAAATTGGCAAGTTCCTTAAAGTTTGTATAGGTAAAGGTGTCTACCGCTATTTTATCCCCGGCCTTGAAAAGGGAAATGAGGATCACGGACAAGGCGTTCTGCGCCCCGGCGGAGAGCAGGATATTTTCTTCCCCGGCATTTACGCCAATCCGGCGCAGCCATTTCCGGGCGGCGTTTTTCTGCCGTTTCGTTCCCAGAGGACTGCTGTATGTAAAAAGCCCTATGGAGTCTTCCCTTTCCAAAACAAGCCGCGCTGTATTTTGGATGACATAGTTGCTTTCATAGAACGGCTTGATCATGCCCATTTCGATGATGCCGTCCTCTTTTTCCATAAAAGTATTTTGGGCGGATGTGCTAGGGGAAACAAAAGTCCCGCGGCCCGTGACGGCATACAGGAGGCCTTTCAGTTCGCACAGCTTGTATGCCCTTGTGATTGTGCTTAAGTTCAGGTCGAGGAAGTCGGCAAGTTCCCGCTGGGGCGGCAACTTTGTGTTTTCAGGCAGCTTTCCAGACTGGATATCGGCCTCGAGGCTGGCGGCTATGGAAATGTAATAGGGCCTTTCCAGTCCGGCCTTCTGCGGTCTCCATGACATGGGGTAATCTTCAAAGGAATTAACAGGCATGAGTCTCCCTCCACAAAATTGTATGCAACACAATGTTAGCATTGTGTGCATACAATTTCAAGCTTATAATGGGTTGCGTACGGAACAATCCATTTGCAAATAAGGAGGAACACGGTTATGGAGAAAATAACGGTAAAGGAAATTACCCGAATTGGGATTATGGCGGCGGCAGTGTATGCGGCGTCGGCTTTTTTGCAGATTTCCATTCCTACGGCGATCGACAACACAAGGCTGCATATGGGGAATGTCATGTGCCTGTTATCCGGTATGCTTTTGGGGCCTTTGCAGGGCGGGCTTGCGGCTGGAATCGGCTCTCTGTTCTTTGACCTGACGAACCCTGCTTATATCGCCTCTGCGCCTTTTACTTTTTGTTTCAAATTTGTCATGGCATGGATATGCGGGAAGATTGCATCTGGCAGTTCGGCACATTTGAAACGTAGGTATGTGATTGGCGGTATTGCGGGCGCTTTTGCCTATGTGGCCCTATATCTTTCAAAGAGTTTTGTGGAACACAGATTTGTAATAGGATTGCCCATGGAAGCGGTTATGCTGGCAGTCACGCAGAAAGCGGTGGTGTCCAGTGTTAATGCCGTTTTAGCCTGCATGGTGGCGGTTCCGCTGGGGCTTGCCCTGCGTCCGGTGGTGGGGAAGCTGATATAGATACTCTGGAACTTCTACAGGAATTTTTGCAGGAGGCAGATCGTCATACAAAACTGATAAATCCGAAAAATGAAGATATTTTACAAGACGCTGGAAAAAATAAGAGGTAAAATGACTTTTGACAAAGTTCAAAAATTGGATTTGGAGGTAATCCACATGAAGGAAGAAGTCAGGACAGTGGTGTATGATGATGAATTGAGGATGGAGGCCTATCGCTTTGAGGGAATCGTGCAGCCCTTTCCCAACCATTTCCATGAATATTATGTCATTGGATTTGTGGAGGCGGGGGAGCGGATACTATCCTGTAGGAACAGCGAGTATGCGATAGAGAAAGGAAGCATCGTGCTTTTTAATCCGGGAGATAACCACGCCTGTGTGCAGAGTGATGAGGGGACGTTTGATTACCGGGGCTTTCACATTTCAAAGGAGGTTATGCTTGATCTGGCGGAGGAAGTCACGGGAAAACGGGAGCTTCCGGAATTTTCAAGAAATGTTATCTGCGATGAAGAGATAGCCTGCCATCTGCGCCCGCTGCATGAGATGGTCATGAAAGGAACGGGGGAGTTTAAGAAGGAGGAGACCCTGCTGTTTCTGCTTTCGTACCTCATTCAGAATTATGGGAAACCCGCTCATCGCTGCATCCCGGAATGCAGACAGGAGATTGAAAAAGCCTGCGAATACATGACGGCGCATTTTACGGAACGCATTTATTTAGACCAGATCTGCCGCCATGCCGGGCTTAGCAAATCAACGCTGCTGCGGGCCTTTACGAAGGAAAAAGGAGTTACGCCGTACCGTTATCTGGAGACAGTTCGTATCAATGAGGCAAAAAAGCTGTTATCGGAAGGTGTGCCGCCAGTAGAGGCAGCCATAAGGACTAGGTTTTCAGACCAGAGCCATTTTACAAATTATTTTAACCAGTTTATAGGGCTTGCGCCGGGTACTTACCGTGAGATTTTTTTGGAAAAAGACGGGGATGGTGGGCATTATGGAGAATAGGAGAATAGCCGGGCATCTGGCGGCGCTGTTCACCATCATCATATGGGGGACGACATTCATATCCACCAAAGTCCTGCTTGTGGATTTTAAGCCGGTGGAAATACTGTTCTTCCGTTTTGTCATGGGATTTGCGGCATTATTTTTGGTTTGCCCGCATTGTATGAAAGGCGTAGGGCGCAGGCAGGAGCTGACTTTTGCGCTGGCAGGTTTAAGCGGGATATGCTTATATTATCTGCTGGAGAATATCGCGCTTACCTATACGATGGCATCCAATGTGGGCGTTATCATCTCGGTTGCACCGTTTTTCACGGCGATACTGTCACGCTTGTTCCTGAAATCGGAAGGGAAATTAAGAGCGAATTTTTTCATAGGATTTGTGGTGGCGATGGCAGGTGTTGCGCTGATCAGTTTTAACGGCTCCCAGATGGAACTGAACCCGATGGGGGATTTGCTGGCAGTCCTTGCGGCATTTGTGTGGGCGTGCTATTCCATACTGACAAAGAAGATCAGCAGCTTCGGCTATCCAGTCATACTCACCACACGGAGGACGTTCTTTTACGGGATTTTATTCATGGTTCCGGCTTTATTTCTTTTTGACGTTGAAATGGGGCTGGAACGGTTTGCGGATGTAGCGTATCTGCTGAATATCCTGTATCTGGGGCTGGGGGCTTCCGCACTCTGCTTTGTGACATGGAACCTTGCGGTAAAGGCGCTTGGCGCGGTCAAGACGAGCGTCTATATTTACATGGTTCCCGTCATAACGGTGGTCACTTCCGTGTTGGTGTTGAAGGAGCCGGTGACGTGGGTTTCCCTTATGGGGACGGTTCTGGCAGTTGCGGGGCTTTTCCTTTCTGAATATAACGGGAAGGGGATGGGCGCTGAAAAAATGGAGGAAAAATCAACCAAAGAACAGGAGGATTGAAAGATGGATTTACAGAATGAAAAATGTGTCATGGTGATTGACGAGAACCTGCCGCTTGGCATCATAGCGAACACGGCGGCGATCATGGGCATCACGCTGGGAAAGCAGATGCCGGAGGTCGTGGGAGTTGATGTGTATGACAAGACGGGCAATGGGCATTTGGGGATCATTGAATTTCCAGTGCCGATTTTAAAGAGTAATGCGGAGGTGATCAAGTCTATCCGTGAAAGGCTATATGAGTCAGCGTTTTCGGACTTGACGGTGGTGGATTTCTCAGACCTTGCGCAGGGCTGCAAGAGCTATGATGAGTTTAAGGAAAAGATGAAGGATGTTTCAGAAACAGAGTTGAATTATATTGGAATCGCCATTTGTGGGTCGAAAAAGAAGGTAAATAAATTGACGGGAAGTATGGCGCTTTTGAGATAAACTGTCTGGCAGAAAGTATAATTTTACGCTTCGGAAACAGTCAGGAAGAAACATTATTCTTTGTTCGTTCAATCTCATTTCTGTAAAACTCAATTTTTTCATCCAGTTTTATCTTATGCTCCTGCAGCCGTGCAATCTGCTCATTGAGCGCCTGCCGGTGCTGCACCAGCATTTCCATCCTGTCAGAAAGGGTGGGATCACCTGCGGCGCGGAGTTCGGCATAGTGTTTGATTTCCTTGATAGGCATCCCCGTATCTTTCAGGCGTTTGATAAATGCAATCCATGTGAGGTCTTTATCGGAATAGCAGCGGCGGTTGCCGGAATTGCGCTCCGGGGCAATCAGCCCTTCCTGTTCATAGTAGCGCAGGGTATGGATGCCAAGCCCCGTCAGCTTTGAAAATTCCCCGATAGAATATTCCATAAAAAATCACTCCAATCCTCTTGACATAGAGTTCACTCTACATTGTATGGTTGGATTATACCAAATCGAAGGAGGATTATCAAATGGTTCAGGAAAAAGGAAAATATACAGTTATCACCGGGGCAAGCTCCGGCATTGGCTATGAAACGGCAAAGGCGTTTGCAAGGCGGGGGAAAAATCTGGTCATAGCAGCGAGGCGCACGGATAACTTGGAGATGCTGAAAAAGGAGATATTGGAGGAATGCCCAGACTTGGATGTTGTTATCCGAAGTACGGATTTATCTGTCCCAGAAAATGCGTACCAGTTTTATGAGGGGTTGAAGGATTATGGGATAGAGACATGGGTGAACAATGCGGGTTTTGGAAATTATGGCAGCGTGGCAGATCAGGACTTGGGAAAGATCGGGGCAATGCTGCACTTGAATATTGAGGCGCTGACAATACTGTCCGCCCTGTTTGTCCGTGACTATAAGGATGTAGATGGGACACAGCTTATCAATGTATCTTCATGCGGGGGCTATACCATTGTGCCTACGGCTGTGACATACTGTGCGGCGAAGTTTTATGTCAGCACGTTTACAGAGGGGCTGGCATGGGAATTGAAAGAGGCAGGGGCGAAAATGAAAGCAAAGGTGCTGGCGCCTGCGGCGACAAAGACGGAGTTCGGCATGGTGGCAAACAATGTTAGTGAATACGACTATGATAAATCTTTCGGAACATATCACACAAGCAAACAGATGGCGGGATTCCTGCTTGAACTGTATGACAGTGAAAAGGTAGTGGGGCTGGTGGACAGGGAGCGTTTTTGTTTCCGGTTGGTTGACCCGCAGTTTTCCTATGCGGGAAACTCGGCACATAATCAGTAGCGTTCCCTTATTCTATCAATCTTCCGTTATCATTCCATTCCCCATACATAACGCCTTTTTTGGTATTTTCAATTAGTTTCTGCAGCCGGCTCTGAAATAGTTCCGGCTGTTTCTTTTTGATCTGTATGGTATCAATCCGCACCCGTTGGTACAGGGGCGGGAATTTTTGAAAATTGCTCCATACCTCCGAATCTGCTTTTAAGGCTTTTTCGATATCCCCGTCAATGACAAATCCTGTTGGTGACATATCAGGCAGTACGGCTCTCCCGGCATCGGTCATCAGCCCAAGGCGCTCCATCCTTCGGCAGCGTTCTTTATTTAACTCAGACCATAAACTTCCCTTTCTCCGGGGAGCAAGCCTTTGGGCAGTCACGCCGTTATCCATCTTTTTGGTGGTGCTGTCTATCCAGCCGAAGCACATGGCCTCTTCAACAGAATCTATATACCAGAAAGTGCCATCATCAACCGGGCGGCCACGCTTCACGATTACCCAGCATTCCTTTTCTTTATCATGGTTATTTATGAGCCATTCCCTCAGTTCATGGCGGTTTTTCGCATCGAGCAGATTTGTAAATTCCATAATTATTTTTCCCCCCCCCAAAAAAAATTTCGTAGTGATAATTTGGATTATACCATAGGTACAGGGACAATTCCACGGGTTGGCAATACGCTTAATTGTTCAATTTTCGGAATTTTATGCCTTTCATTCCCGAAAAGTAGTCGTTTCGTGCCATCAAGTGAAAAACAGAAAATTTTTATGGTATAATTTGATGGATACTATTACTTTAACAGGAGTGGTTTCCTGCCGAAGTAATAGGAAGCAGCAAAACAGGGAGGAAACGAAAAATGTATGAATTGGTACAGGTCAGCGAGAAATGTTATTACATAAACTGCCCGGCGAAGATAGGCGTCTATGTTGCGGACAGAGAGAATGTCTATCTGATTGACAGTGGGAATGATAAGGATGCAGGGCGGAAGGTACGGCAGGTATTGGATCAGAATGGATGGCATCTGACGGCGATTCTGAATACCCATTCCAACGCAGATCACATTGGCGGGAACAGATACCTGCAGGGGCAGACGGGATGTAAGATATATTCTAGCGGCATAGAGGCGGCTTTTACAAAATACCCGGTCTTGGAGCCGTCTTTTCTCTACGGCGGTTATCCGTGTAAGGATTTACGGCATAAGTTTCTGATGGCGCAGGAAAGCGATGTGACGGATTTCTCAGATGAGGGTTTCCCAAAAGATATTGAGGTGATACCCCTGCCGGGGCATTTCTTTGACATGGTGGGGTTCCGTATGCCGGACAATGTGGTGTTCCTTGCGGACTGTATCAGCAGCAGGGAGACGCTGGATAAGTATGCCGTTTCCTTCATTTATGACGTAGGCGCCTATTTGGAAACATTGGATAAAGTGGAGCAGATGGAGGCGGCTATGTTCGTGCCCGCCCATGCGGATGCCTCTGCCGATGTGAAGGAACTTGTCCGCTATAACAGGGATAAGGTGAAGAGCATTGCAGAGCGTATTTTATCCATTTGTGAAGAGCCAATGTGTTTTGAACGTATTTTGCAGGAAGTATTCAAAGGCTATGGACTTTTCATGAATTTTGAACAGTATGTATTGGTGGGAAGCACGGTTCGGTCTTACCTTTCATGGATGAAAGATAATGGGAAGGTGGCGGCTGAATTTCAGGATAGTATGTTGGTGTGGGAGAGGGTATAGGAAACGAAGGTAGTCGAGAATCCCATACCGTGAGCCAAGCGCATTCTGTTCGCTGACGTATGGTCGATCAATTGCCGGACATCCACTGGTAGCCCTATTCTTTCAAGCCTGCTGGAGTATTCGTCCGACTTTCGGAGAATCGCATGGTAGCTTACCTCTGAATTTGGGAGTTAGCAAGTAGAAAAATCAGTTATAAAAATTCATAAAAGTTTTGTTGCATTAGCCGATATAAGATAATAAAATAGAGATAGAAAAGTATGAATTGTAACGGAAAAACCATACTAATAAGGGAGGTGTTTATCATGGCAACTTCAAGTATCACAAAGAATTTTGTCATTTCCGGCAAGGAACAGGTGGAGATGTTTGTCAATGCGATTGAAGAATCTGCCAAGAACCGTCCTGTTCATATACCCGTGGCTGCGAGAGAAATAACAGACGAAGCAGAACTGGTGGAATTTATGGCAAAATGGGAGAAAGCAAATG
>CAMXIK010000025.1 GCA_947243855.1 uncultured Lachnospiraceae bacterium
TATACTGTCGAAAATAAAATGCTTTTTCTGTCTACTATAAAGTGCCGCGTTACACCAATGCGCCCCTGCTGATCTGCTGGCTGGTATTCTGATGGGAAAGTGCAAGGGTTTCATCGGGTTTATTACCCGTC
This sequence comes from uncultured Lachnospiraceae bacterium, assembly GCA_947243855.1. Taxonomy (GTDB): domain Bacteria; phylum Bacillota; class Clostridia; order Lachnospirales; family Lachnospiraceae; genus UBA3282. The sequence continues at coordinate 132 of CAMXIK010000025.1, forward strand.
CCTCCCTCTTTCCCCTCTCCCAGCAGCTTTTGCGGGCTTTTTAATTCCAGTGGCTGGCTCATATCCTCACCGTCCTCCGTTTATACTGCCGCCTGCTCTGTTTTCTTTTCCCGCTTTTTGCCCGGTCGCAGTGCCTCTCCGGGTTTCGTTGTCATAACTTTATAGCAGATCGTGTTCTTCGGGAACTCATCCTCAAACGGGATTTTCGCCTGCTCAATCCACAAAAGACCTTTTCCCGGCTCCCCAGACTTGATATAATCTTCCTCCTCTTTAGACAAATCCAAATGCTCGGCTAAAAGCCTTGCGTCATCCCCGGCTTGGTTTAACATGACAATAAAGTTGGTTGTATCCAAAATATTTTGTATCTCCGGGGAACGGAAAAGGTCTTTGATGTTCTGTGTGATACCGCTGGGAATTCCGCCCCATTTCCGGAAACGCTTCCAGATCTCCACGCTGTATGCTGCGGTGATGGGGCTTCGCAGAAGAAGATGGAACTCATCAATATCCACCCATGTACATTTTTCCGCAGCCCGGTTCTTCGTCACGCGGCTCCAGATCGTATCCTGAATGATCAGCATGGTCAGGTCTCTCTGGTTCGCATCCATTTCCTTTAAATCAAAGCACACAAGCCGCGCGTTAATATCGATGTTTGATCTGTGGTTAAAGTAGCTAAGGGAACCCGATACATACCGGGACAGGGAGATCGACAAGTTTAAACCGATGCGCTGCATTTCTCCCGGCATGGAGCGCAGCTCGTTATATAAGTCTTCCAGTATTGGCATTTTCGCCGGCGCCGGATCAAGCGCAAATCGGTGGTAAATGTTTTTACAGGCCGCATCAATAACTGCTGTTTCATTTTTACTCAAGATTGCATTGTTGCCAAGAATCAGCTCACACATGGATACGACAAAGTTACATTTTGCCGCAATGGGATCATAGTCCCGGTCCAGCTTATTTTTTGCCGCAAGGTTAATCTCCATGGGGTTGATATGTACCTTGGAGTTGAGCGCGATCTTGATGACCTGTCCGCCAAGCAGCTTATACAGGATTCCATACTCCCCCTCTGGATCGATAGTAAACCTGTCATCCTGCGTCCGTAAAAAAGTGTCTAAAATCTCACGTTTCACAAAAAAGGTCTTGCCAAAACCCGGCATACCAAAAAACAGGCCATTTGGATTGACAAGCAGCTTCCGGTTCGCCATGATAACGTTGTTGCTCAGGCTGTTCATGCCGTAATACTGTCCATTATTTGTGTAAAGCTCCTTGGTTGTAAACGGGATGAATATAGCCATGTCCGTGGTCGTGAAAGTACGCTTCACTTCAACCGTGTTGTTTCCTAAAGGAAGCGCCGACATGTACCCCTGCTCCTGTCTGTTATCCAGCCGTTCCAAACGGCATTGGTACGCCGACAGGATGCCGTTTAATTCAAAGATATTTTCCTCAAGCTCCTTCCTTGTGGCCGCTGTCTGCACCACGGTGATCGTGGTATGGTACATCTGTTCATTTTTCCGCTGGATGTCACGGTACAGCTTATCCCCCGCATCTTTATAGGTTTCTAACTCCGGCGGAAGCAGATCCATGTCAAAACCACTCCGGACGGCATTTTTCTGGTTCGTAATGACCATTGCCTGAATATCGGTTACGTTATCCTTCGCATAATCAAGGGCCTCCTTACGGGACATGGCGTCCGAATGGATGGAGATCCACACATTGCTGCCAAGGTTCATCACATCGGCGATAACCCGGTCCTCCATGTCAGAGGCAAAGACCTGAAGATAACTCACCGCGCCTACCCGGTCACCCACGCGGAAATATTTAGTTGCATTAAGATCAGGGCCTGATTTAAAGGAAAAACTGGAAGGGGCAATAAAATCTTTACTGGAAAGCCCTGTTTTCACTGGCATATCCCAGTTCCACATGAGTTTTTCCTTGGACGCCGGATGGAAAATCCGGAATAAAAGCTCCAGCCGCTCATACCCGGTAAGGACATGACAGCGGCTGTTAAACTTGTGCAGATACTTTTCCAACTGTTTACTGATCTTCGCCAGTTTCAGTTTTGCGTTTTTATAATCCTTTGCGTAAATCCCGTATGTAAGATACCGTTCTTTTTTCAGGTTGTTGGTTCCCTTGGCAAACTGCCTGATCAGCATGTCGGAATACTCCTTCCTCACTAGGTTATGGGCGTCTTCCTGCGCAGGGATGATAAAATCCTTCGCATACACGTCCTTATCCATTTCCATGTTTCCGTAGTTAAACTGGAAATGGATCTCCGGATTAAAGTAATTAATCAGCGTGCACCACCTCTCAAAAAGCACATTTTTCGGGTCGTTATCCAGAAGCTGGTACGTGATATCCTCAAAAGCGATCGTCTGGGTGAAGTAGCCTGCCGCCGATTCAAAAATGCCGTCCTCATAGGGAACCCTGTAAGGTATGGTATCCTGCGCGGACTCCGGGATTTCTCCCTTGATCTTCGCTTTCCTGACTGCTTTTTCCAGTTCCTTTTTGATCTTCGGGTCAATCGGCCCTTTCATTGGAATCGTGATGTGCTGCTTTCCGATTTTTACCTCTGACGTCTCCCCGGCCGCCTTGATCTTCGCAATTTCTTTCTTTGATTTCCCGGAAAACACGATCCGTTCCACCTCCTTTTCCAATTTCTTCTCTTCCTCCTGTAGCACGTACAGGTTATTTGTCTGGTATGGCCTGTCCGTGTTTCTTACAAAATGCGTTTCCCAATAAAATTTCGCATATTTCTCAACACCCATGCCATTATGTTTATACATCAGGCAGAGCGCTATGGGCGCTGTCACAACACACATCCCGGTAAGTGACAGGAGCACTTCAAGCCCCATGGCTAACCGCATCACCAGAAACACCGGCAGGCCCACCACGATTCCGGCCGCAAATGCCGCCATCTGTCTTTTCGTCAGGTTGAGGCCCGGAATGGTCTTCCGGACCTCTGAAAAATCCTTTGTCATGTTTACATATGCCATATCATTAACCTCTCTCTAATGCGCATTGAAAATGCTTGCTGAGATATTTCCTGCCTTAAACGTCATGATCGCCAGACTAAAGCCGCAGCCTAAAATCATGGCTATGCTTTCGGCAAAGTTACCCATCTCCAACCCTCCAAGGACGCCGCCGTAGAGGGCATACATTAACAGGATAAAGAAGCCTTCAAAAGACAGCGAAAGCATCTTTCTGGTGTAATTCATACCTACTTGTGCCCATTCCTTATTAATCCACGTGGAATACGGGATTGGCGCAGCACTGGCATAAGCCAGAAACTCTACAAACCACATCATGACTTTGACATAAACGATTACCCCGCATAACAGGACTGCAAACCTTGCTATAAATAAAATGAGCTTATAGCCGACGAGGTTCATGACATCCCCTAATGTAAGTTCAGTTGGATCAGGAGTCAGTCCAAGATCCTGTAGCGTGGGTGTGACCGATATCGACGTGGAAGTCTCCGCCTTCAAAGCCCTCGCCGCCTTTATGCCGACATCCTCGAATGCCGTCACAATCTTAAAGGAATAGGCGCATACGAAAAGGCACATGCCGAACTTTAACAGAATAAGGAAAAGCTTCTCTGGTTTTGCCGTATTCATGGAGTTGCTTTCCTGCACCAGATGGATCAGCTCCCAGCATAAAACCACCGTTATAAAGGCTCCCGCTATCGGGATGCAGATATTCTCCGCGATTCTTTGTACGGTTTCGTATGCGGAGCCATGGTTCCACAGTCTGGGGCCAAGGGTGATCTGGCTGGATGCGGTGCTGAATGACTGGTTTAAAAAGTCAAACAGCATATTTATGCTGTTTTGGACGCTTTCATACAGCCATGCATACACTGTTTTATAAAGCGCCTGTAGAACCTTGTCTAAAAATTCAGAAGGACCATTCATATCCTCACCGCCTTATATGTTAAGCAGACTGGATATCTGCGGTATAAGGAGCCTGCCGACCGCAAAGATCACGCCGCCGCCGATGATCTTTCCCATGCCCTCTTCTTTCCTTGCTGCATTCTGCTGGCTGTGACCCTCAGAAAAGTTTATGATTCCTACCACTGCCAAGCCTGCGCCCCATGCCATTACTCCCATACTTGCATATCTTATAACTTCGTCAAAAAATCCCATTTTTCTCTTCCTCCTCGGATATGCGGCGTCGCATATCCCAATAAAAAAACTCCCCATGGGAGTGGTGCTCCTTGGAGAGTTTGGTTGATAGTTACCTGAATTTTTTATCTGATATTTTCATCCCTTTTATGCTCAGATGTCAGTGCTAACCGGTTGCCTTCCGCATCCTTTTCTTTGGCCGCTACTTTTTCTTTGTTTTCCGAAAGCTTACTTAAAACTGAGGCTTTTTGTTCTAGTGTCCGACACTTTTCAATAGCTCCGTTTAACTTTTCTACCCGCTGTGCGTAGGTATTCTGGCGCTTTTGAAAATGATTTCTAAACATACGGAACAGCGCAGGCCCCTTTTTTTCATTCTGGGATTCTGCACGTTCCTCTGAAACGCTCTTTTCCCTTCCTGATACAATCCTTCCTGCATTTCCAAGGTGGCTTGCTGCCTCAGACAGCTCCATTTCTACTGCGTTAAGCTTTTCAGCAGCATTTTTCATATCTCTCTCACTGCTCCTTGCCTGATCCCGCATAGCAATCAGCTTTTCCTGAATGCCAAGAAAGTTACAGACGCCGTTTAAGGCTTTAACGCCAGTGTCTTTAAAATTCTGAACAACATGCTGGGCTTTCTGGTTGAGTTCCTGCTTCGTGTCCTGCAGCTTTTCTCCCTGTGCTTTCAATCCTTTCTCTGCCTGTTCAGCAAGATTTGTAAAGACTCTTTTATTTTTGGATATATCCGGGCTGCTCTCTGTTCTGCTTAAAAGTTCATTTAACTGCTCCTTGATATCCGCAAGTTCCTGCATAACAGCCGCATGATTCTTTTCTGATTCTGCGATGTGATTCATCAGAAGACCAATTTGCTGTTGCTCATGCAGCATATTTGCTACAACTAATATCCGCATCAGCTCTTCAACGCTGGTCATACGGTTCCCACCCATTACAGCTACTTCATTCATTTGATACTCCTTCCCTGAAATATGCGACGTCGCATATCCTAATAAAAAAACTCCCCATGGGAGTGATGCTCCTTGGAGAGTGTGGTTGATAGTTCCATAAATTTGATTAAGTTGTTCCCTCTTTTTACAATGCTGTTTTTCCTATCACCTCCTACTTATGCGACGTCGCATATTATCTCGATTCTTGATCGGCTTCCCTCTCTGTCCGTTCACGTTGCGTCGTTCTGCCATCTGCGCCGTTTTCTTTGATCCGCTCCTGATACCCCGACAGCTTTTCCAAAACAGAATCTTTCACCGGCATATGATTAATCCGCTCCTGTTCCAGACAGCTTAACTCTTCCAGAAACTTTTCTAACGCTGTACTGTCATTGTTTCCAAGCATTTCAAAATAGTCGCTTCGCTGTTCTTTGGGAATTACAACAGGCGCAAGATTATTTTTGATAAGTTCAAAATTAAGCAACAGCCTTCCCGTTCTGCCATTTCCATCCTCAAATGGATGTATCCGCTCAAACTGAAGATGCATCTGTGCAAGTTTCTGATACACACTGTCAAACTCTGTGTGATTGTAGTTGTACACAAAATACATCATCTGCTGTGGTATCTGTGCCGGCGCAGGAGGAACATGTTCCGCTCCTCGTATCCTGACTGGAACTGTTCTATATCCTGATATTTCAGATATATTCCTGTTTATCATGATTGCCGTATCTTTTATGATCCGTTCCGACAACTCCTCATCCAAATGATTCAAAATATAATTCACCGCATATTTGTGATTAATGGCTTCGTAAATTTCTCTTGGTTTTGCTGACACCTTGAACTCGTTATCGTTGAACAAAATAGCATATGTCTCCGCATAGGACAGCGTATTTCCCTCTATCCCATTGGAATGGTATGTGCTTCTGGTAATAAAGTCTTCAAAATACTCCTGATTCCTAAAAATATAATCTTTTATGTTCATACAATCCCCTCTCTTTTACCAGACAATATAACATATCCCATTTTAAATATCAAATACGGATCATTTATGCGACGTCGCATAATTTACACAATTACCTTGTACCGGTCATTCTTATGGAAATGAATCTTTGTGCTCTCCTTTTCCTTCATCTTCCGGCGGTACTTGGCAAAGTCAAAGGTATTGCGTTCATCGTAATCTGCCGTATATTTGTAATTCGGGTGCGTCGCTGGATCATATTTGTTACTGTAAAACGGCGGCAAGCCCGAAATACGGACAATACACTTATCACGATCCATCGTATTAAGCTCATAGATATTCTTAAGCTCCCGGCCTGTTTTATTATAGTTTACCCCTGTACTCCTGTTCTGGCTGAATGTTTCTGAATTGTTCCACAGATCAATCGTCTCTTTTCCAAGCACTTCTTCCAAGTCTTTGAGCGTCGATTTTTCCTGACCGCCCAAAAATACAGATGAATCACAGTTACCCGTAATCGTCTCCGCTGCATCTTTAAAGTTTGTTTTCAACTGGCTCTGCGTCTGTAGCATCATGATTACGCTGATCAAACGGCTCCGGATCGTGGCAATCAAGACCTCAAACTTAGGTATTTTTCCGATATTTGCAAACTCATCCAGAATAAACTGCACAGGTGTTTTTAGCTTACCGCCCATCTCCTTATCCGCTTTGTAGCAGAGGACGTTAAACATCTGCGTAAACAAAATTGCCGGAATAAAGTTGTAGGTGGTATCCGTATCGGATATGATGACATACAGGATGGATTTCTGCCCTGCATCCCCGTAGGTATCAAATTTCAATTCATCATAGGACACAAGCTCTGCCACATCCGGGATATCAAACGGAGAAAGGTAAGAGCCGACAGAAATCAGTATGCTTTTTGCCGTTTTGCCCGCCGCTTTCTTGTACTTTTTCCGCTGCTTTACAGCAAAATGACGCGGATTCTTCTTCTCCAACTCTGCGAACAGCATATCTACCGCATTTTCATAAGACTCATCATCCTCACGCACATCATCTGCTTCCAGAATCTCCAAAAGCGTCGGAATGTTTTGCTCCTCCGGAGGCGCTTCATACCAGAGATAGCCAATCGTCGCCTGCAGCCACAAAAGTGCGGCTTGATCAAAAAACGGATCGGGCGGTGTGCCTGCATCCGGCGGCTTTAAATTAGAATATAACACAGTCGCCAGTGTCAGGATATCCTTGGGTTCCTTGATATACATAAAGGGATTGTAGTGCATGGAATTTTTCATATCTACCGTGTCCAGCACATAAATGTTATACCCTTTCTTTGCAAAAAGATTGCCTGTCTCCGGAAGAAGCGTGCCCTTTGGATCAGTCAAAACGTAGGAACTATGGAGTTGGTACAAGTTCGGTTTTACAAACCCAAACGTTTTACCAGAACCCGATCCCCCAAATACTACAACATGCTTATTTCTGTTTAAATTAAACCTCGGCATCCTACCCTTCATGGAAAGCTGCTCTGTTTGTGACAAAATAATGTTGAAAAAGGGATCTTCGTCTATAAACGGCTCTATGTCCTTTGCCGTTCCCCATCTTGCCGATCCATATTCCTCTCCGAACCGTGTGTTTTTCTTGTTTATGTTAAACCGCCATTTGGCAGCATAGACAACAAAAAAACCTACTGATATTCCTATCAACAGGTCTTTTAGATGAAAACGCGGTGGAAATACTTTATAGAGATACTGGATGTTTCTCAAAAACTTAAAGATATCTCCGCTGCACAGCCGATATAGTTCTGCGGTTCTGGCCAAAAAGAACATGCACAAGACATATGGCACTACCAGAATCAGCTTATCTTTTAGAGGCTTGTCTTTAAATTCCGCAAGCCATGATCTTATTTGTTCCATCATTTATTACTCACCCCTCCCTAATTTGTTTGAAAAAACAAATAACCTCCATTCTGTATGCGATATCGCGTAAGGAACAAGTTCTGCGACTTCCGGAATATCGAATAACGAAAGGTAATTTTTCACAGCAATCAAAACACTTTCCATCACTTTACCTTTACCTATCGCTATCTTGTACTTTTTTCGCCACTTCACCGCAAAACAGTTTGAATTCCTTTCCTCAAGCTCTGCAAAAAGCCCATCCACAGCATTTTCATAAGACTCATTATCCTCACGCACATCATCTGCTTCCAGAATCTCCAGAAGCATCGGAATGTTTTGCTCCTCCGGAGGCGCTTCACACCAGAGATACCCCATTGCTGATCTCAGCCACAAAAGTGCGACTTGATCAAAAAACAGCTCATGGTGTGTATTTACATCCGGCGGATTATGATTAGAGTAAAAATAAAGCACATCTGCTAATATCAGGATGTCCCCGGGTTCGTTGATATACATAAACGGATTACAGCCCATTTTTCCCTCCTTTTTCCTCTATGCGGTGTCGCATAATGTCTCTGTATTGTAGACGGGTTACTTATCTCGAAATATCCTCATGCTGATGATGCTTCTCTATAGCATCTCGCTCCTTGTCCCGAGCTGTAACCCGATCTCGAAAAAAGGCCAGTTTAGCACGCACGCTTTCCCGGTTCTCAGGATTATCCTGCTCCTTTTTCCGTCCACGTCCAAATCGTTGTTTTTTCCCGGCCTCCTCCTGTGGTGCCTCCTTGCCGCCCTCCTTTGCTTCTTTCTGCTGCTTCGCATAGTCCGCATAGGCTTCCTGTAGGGCTCTCGTGATCAGCTTGTCGTCCTCACCTTCAAAGAAAACCATGTAGGTCGGCTTGTACCCCTCCTCTCCCTCTCCTCTGGTGTCCTTCATGGCCGAATATTTGATGCCATACAGTCTGCATTGCTGGTCAAACCCCTTCATCACCTCCGCCGTAACGCTGTCCTCCACCATATATACACGGCCAGACTTGCGGAGCTTATCAACGTCAATGTTCTGCTTAGAAAACTTGATGTCGCCAGTTTTCTTATAGGCAACGTTTTTCACAGCCTTCATGACAGCAGATTCGGTAAAATCACTTTTAATCAAAAGAAGACAGATACCTTTTACAGCTCCTAACACGCCTCCGGCTCCCTTCCCTGCTTCATGGGCAGCCTTTAGGGTAAGGTCTGCCGCTTTTGCAAGCTGATCAGGAGCTTGTCCCATGATCTCATCACTAATGCTCATTTTTTCCCTCCTTTTCCTCTATGCGACGTCGCATAAAATTTTCCATCAAAAAAACAGTCTTTTCAGACTGTCTACCTCGATAAATCATCCCTGTTATGATAGGGACTCGCCCTTTCTGCCGAATTTATGTCTTTCTCTTTAAGGACTGCTTTATTTTTTTCCAGTTGATCACGCACTGATGGCTTTCGGGGCGGCTCTCTCTTATGCCCATCCACTGTTTTTTCCGGTGGTCTCTCATATTTTCCCGGAGTGCCGTCATAGGAAAAATATTGGTTCAGGCTGTGGACATTGGAAACGTCCGCCTGATGGATCTCTTTGATACATTTTTCCAGATAAGGATACTGACCCTTTATATCCAGAAGCATATAAGAAATATCCGCATTGTTCATAGAACGGCCACTCATATACACGCTGCCTTCTATATGTTTCCATCCTTCCTTTTCCATAAATTTTCTGATATCTTTATATACTTTTGTATAATGTTGCTCTCCAAGTATCTGTTTTGCAACATTTGTGTCTATGTCAAATGAAATCTGCTTTCGTTTAACCATATGCACTTACCCCTTTAACATACTATAATGTTATGTTTTCGAAGCCATCGAACAGATGAATCTATACAATCTTCATCCTCTCCATCCACATTCAACGGCCATTTGCTAAGAAAATTGATATAGCCCGGATCATTCTCTACGATCATAGGAACTGCCATAGTAATCACACACATCGCATCCTCACCGTCTTTGGTAAAAAAACCATGTTCTGGCTCATCAATACCGTACTTAGCCGCATGTTCCCGCATCGGCGCAAGCAGCTCATCCTCTGTTTTCCCTGCGGCTGCAACCTTCTCCTTATCAAATACAAATCTTAATGTTGTCATATAAAATCTCCCTTCTTATGCGACGTCGCATAATGACTATCTTTATCATATCTGCATCGCAAAGAAAATGCAATTACTTATTCACTAGCCGCTCTCGTACTCCCAAACGGTCTGTCAGCTCATTCCCTCCGCCAGCGGATCGGATTCCCAATACAACGTTATCCAGATATTTGTTAATCAACTCAATAAAGCCCTGCCGCCCGCAGATCGGTTCATGGCGCTGCCTCTCTGATGCCGTAAGACAGACAAGCTCAAATGCTTCCGCAGTCATCATCTGGCAAAACTCCGCGTCACGCCTGCACAGCTCCCTGAAGACCGTATCTACAAAGTTTTCCGAGCATTTTTCGGTTACTGCTCTTAGATTAAGCCGCTCCCTGAGTTTTTCTATTTCCTCTTCCTTGCTGCATTCCGGAGATAATGGTTTTTTCGGTACATCTTCCGCATATGGAATTTCTAATTGTGAATCCGGATATGGATGCGCTTCTTTTATAATGGGCTTTTCATAAACGATGCATTCCATCACTGGAAATCCTTTTTCATCAAGCCCTGTCTGTTTGCGCACAAGATATCCATACTGCTCTAGCTCCTTCATCCCTTTCCCTATCGTAAATCCCTGATGGGTCAGCTCTGTCAGCTCATCTTTACTGTATTCTCCAGAAAGCGCCAGCAATGCAGACATAACGCCTTTCGCTGTCCACGACAGACGTTTGTCCATTAAGTGAACAGTGCTCATCATTCTATAGCCGCTGCTTTTTACCGTTCTGATCGTGTCTGCCATTCTTTCTCCCCTGCTTTCTGTTTTTCGCCGTTTTCATCCATGATCTTTCCCTGATTTTTATGCAGACTATCAAGCACAGACGCACGCTTTTTCTCTGAGTCATGCCTTTCTCCCTGCTTTTCGGTCTGCTCGCTGCGGTCTTCACGGTGATCCTTCTCATCAAGGATCTGTTTTTCATCCCGCATAATGGAAAGAATGGCCGTTGCAAGGGATGCTGCATCCCGGTCATGCCGGAGACGGTCAGACTGCCATGTGCCCCTGCTGTGGTTGATGCCGTTAAGAAGTTTAATTCCTCTGGCGGGCGGCTGCCATTCACTCAGATTTTTTGTATAATCATCCAGAAGGAAGTCATTCCTCCGGATGCCATCCCTGATCCCTTCCTTTTTATCTGTCCCACAGGGAACAAAAACTCTGTGATCGCGGTCGATCTCCGGAAGAAATCTGTCAAGCCACTCATTTTTCTCCTGTAAAGCATACTGGCTGTCTGTCAGGTATGCCGACAAAATATTGACTTCAATTTCCGGATGGTTTACGGCCAGCTCTTTGATTGCCGCAAGGACATTTCTTTGTGGCGCCAGATTCAGAAAATAGCCTTTTTCATACAACGTCTCTAATTCATCGACTTGCCTAAAAACAGCCAGTGTTCCATCCATATCTACAAAAAGCCGCTGTTTTTCCTGTTTCATTCTCCGCCCTCCGCTTTAATCTAGCTGGATTTCCCAGATTTGTTTAAGATCATCTTCCTTTCCGAGTAATACATTCCCCTGAGAATCTTTTTTCTCGACCATCCGCTTCGCTTTATACGGCGTCGGCGCCAAAATTCTGATTCCCTTCTCCCCCTGCATCACCTGACGGTCATACAGTTTTTTCCATGTTTGATATCCGGCAACCAGCGTTGCATCCGGACGCTGCATACTGATCAGCATAATGTTATTAAATGAGTACCTATGAAAGCGCGACATTGTTTGAAGGTATTTCCTATAATTTTCGCTGGTAAAGACATCCTTTACGCCCTGTTCGAGCTTTTCCATGATTTCTGCTAACTGCTTTTGAGCCGCTTCATTTTTTGCTGGCATTTCCTGAACCTCCTTATTTCTCCTCCACACAGGAAAAGGCAGCCCTTAAGCTGCCTTTTCCTTCCCGCTAAAATCTTGGAGGAAATTTCACGGGAATCTATATATTTTGCGATTGCAATATATAGCGATCATATCCTTTTCTTTTAGGATTTTTACTGTTTCTTCTGTATTCTTTTAAGAAAATCTATCAAATACGTTTGGTTGTTTGGCTCATGCCGGAAGCTTTCATCATAAATATCCTCATAGCCCTCTTTATTCTTTTCTAGCAAATGATAAAAGCATTCGTCATCCAAATCTTTACTCCAATAGCAATGCCGTTGCGGATACTCTGCCACAATCAAACAGCTGCCATCGTCAAAATCAAACTTATAATAATTGACATCGATATTTTTATCCCGATACCATAACCCCCAATCATGGTATTTCCTTAGCCAAGCCTTTCGCTCTTCATTATTCTTTAGTAAGGGTAGCTTGGGCTGGATCGGCTCCTGCGGGGACACTGCCAACTCTTTATACGTTCCGTCGACAACATTGTCCTCTCCCATCGTGGCTTCATCATCCTCCTTTGCCGCATCCGCTGAGGACGATCTTCTTTGAAGCTCGGCCTGTGTCTGGTTCCATAAATCACGGGATATAATCGGTTCGTGGGATATAGATATAATCGGTTCATGGCTCTGTTCTCTATGCGACGTCGCATAATTGTCTTGAGTATCAGAAAATTCCATTTCATTCGGCTCCGGCATATATTCCGGGAAGTCTTCTTCAATGCTTGTCTGCCCCGGAACTGCACTTTCCTCTGCTTTATCCGCTTTCCTAGAATCCGCTGTTTTTTCTTTTTTGCTCCCTTTGAGGTCACGGATCTGCTTTACGGTCATGTCCGGCGTCACCGTTTCAAGCTGTTCCGGACTCATTGGAAGCATCTCCATCATCTGCGATCTATCAAATCCCTCGTATTTTTCATCTAATTCTGGAGAATTATGATCTTTAGAAAATTTCTCGCAGATACCGATAAATCTGGATACCGTTGATTGGGAATATCCGAATTGATCCGCCGCACATTCGTTGATATTCGCATATCCATCCTCCAAATACAGCTCATTATCCTGAATGTGCTTTAAGTACCATCCAATTTTTACAAATGATTTCTGAAGCTTTAGCGATTCATCTTTGATGACATCTAAAGAGTCACGGTAACTCATTTCCTTTGGATCAAAAAGCGCCGCTTTCCCCAATTTTGTTACATCAAAAGGCTTAACTGCCATATTCCTCACCACCCCTTCTCAGTTAATAGAAATTCTTCGGTGAACATGTTGTAAGCGCTTGAAACCCGTCCCGACGCATCATATGCATAAATGCTTCGTCCATAGGATGGTGCCTCTTCCGCTTTTACACTCCGGGGTATGTAAGATTCATATATCTTTACATCACCACCATATCCAAGCTTTAATATCTGCTGGATATCCCGAAATGACGTAGTCCTGTCATTTACGCATGTGTAAAGAATCCCAGATATTACAAGCGATCCGTTCAATCCGTTTGCCTTAACGGAGCTGATCGTCTGCAAAAGCTGTTCTAGCCCTTTGACACTGTAGTATTGTGCGTGAAGTGGTATGATTACCTCATCGGCCGCAACAAGCGCATTAATAGTGATCAGATTAAGGGATGGCATACAGTCAATGATGATATAATCATACTCATCCCGGATCATATCCAGATATGTCTTCAGCATCTTTTCCCGGCCAAAGAAGGTTGAAATCAATTCTGTTTCTATAACCGATAATTCTATGTTTGCTGGCATCAGATCAATCCCTTCCTCATGGGATAGGATACCGTATTTTTTCATAATGGCATAATCCTTACCTATCATCTTACGAAGTATTGTAGATATCGTTATCTCTAACGCATCCGCATCAAAGCCAAGGCCCTGCGTCGCATTCCCCTGTGGGTCCAGATCAACAAGCAGAACCCGGTTTCCTTTATTTACGAGACCAATTCCTAAATTAATGGCAGTCGTTGTCTTTCCAACCCCGCCCTTTTGATTTGCAATCGCAATAATTTTACACATATTAATTCCCTCCAAAAATTAATAATCTAATAACAGTTACAAATAACTTAATAGATATCTAAGCCTTACCACCTCCTTTAATCCCTCATATCCTCCATTCAAAGATCAGGTTATTGCCGTGATATAATATATTAATCCTGCCAAAAGATAGGAAAAATAAAAAGAACCATATAGGCTGCCATACGGTTCTTAAATGGATACATACTTAAAATTTGATGTGATGATGCGACATTCCTTGCTATAAATACTGAATTTTAGGTGAAATTGTGATATACAATAAAGTAACGGATATAGGCACCGAAGAACTCGCACATTTGGAAATGGTAGCCGCCATCGTACACCAGCTTACCAAAAACCTTTCCATGGATCAGATCGAAGCCAGCGGTTTCCGCAATTATTATGTAGATCACACCGTCGGCATCTGGCCGCAGGCCGCGGGCGGCATTCCTTTTAACGCCTGCGAATTCCAGTCTAAGGGCGATATCATTACGGATCTGATGGAGGATATGGCGGCAGAGCAAAAAGCCCGCTCCACTTACGACAACATCCTTCGTCTTGTCAGGGATGAACCCGACGTATATGAGCCGATCAAATTCCTGCGGGCGAGGGAAGTCGTGCACTTCCAGCGGTTCGGCGAAGCCCTCCGCATCGTGCAGGATCATCTTGATTCCAAGAACTTCTATGCGTTTAATCCCGGATTTGACTGCTGTGAGGGAAATGCAAAATAAAAACTAACTGATACCAGCCAATAAATCGAGCAGGAGGAAACTTCCTCCTACTCGATTGTAAAGTACCGTGTTTTGTTTGAAGTTACTGGCAAACCGTAGTATAATGTCAAAAACTACAGGTGGTGTTATTATGAAAAATAAAATGCTTTCTCAAAGTGTTGCGGATAATATACTGTCTATGATAACCATTGAAAAACGGTTTTCTGCTGGGGACAAATTGCCAAACGAGCTTGATTTATCCGAGGAATTGAATGTAAGCCGGACTACATTACGGGAAGCCATAAGGATATTGGTCGCTTATGATATATTGGAAATACAACGGGGCAAGGGAACTTTCGTTACCGAAAATGCGCTAAAACAACCACAGGACTTAGCCCCGTTATCTGATCTGAAAATCAATGCAAAAGACCTTTATGAAATGCGCTTGATTTTTGAGCCGGAAGCCGCATATTTTGCAGCTTTACGGGGGACGGACGCGGAAATAAAAAGAATATTGGACTATGGCAAAAAAATTGAGGATGAAATACTAGGCCACAAAGACCGAACAGATAACGAACACGCTTTTCACAAAGCGATTGCGCAGGCTACCCATAACGAATTTATGAATAAACTAATGCCTATTCTATATCAAGCTATTTCAAAGGGTGTTGTATTATCCCGGCAAAGCGACAAGGCAATCAAGGATACGGTTACAGACCATAGAATGATTATGGAATTTTTAGAACAGAGAAACGCCGAGGGTGCGAGAAATGCCATGCGAATCCATATCATGCACGCCATGAAAGAATTGGATATTCAGTAATTTCCAGAATACTTGTTTTACGCAAGTATTCTTTTTTTACCTTTAGTTGTCATACAACGTATTGACATTATACAACATAAGCGTATAATAAATATCACGAGCTAATCAGTTCAGATTTTAACAACATGGAGGTAATGCAAATGCGAAGTGACAAAATTACAAAAGGTATCTCTACTGCCCCACAACGGGCTTTGCTTCACGCTTTAGGCTTGACCGATCAGGAATTGGGAAAACCTTTGATCGGAATAGTTAGTTCCTACAACGAAATTGTACCCGGACACATGAATCTTGATAAAATTGCAGAGGCAGTCAAACAGGGCGTTCTGCAAGCAGGAGGGATTCCGTTTGTTTTTCCTGCGATTGCAGTTTGTGACGGTATTGCTATGGGACATGAGGGCATGAAATTTTCGCTTGTAACGAGAGAACTGATTGCAGACTCAACAGAAGCAATGGCAACGGCACACCCTTTTGACGGTTTGGTTCTGATACCAAATTGTGATAAAAATGTTCCCGGTCTGCTTATGGCCGCCGCCCGTTTAAATATCCCCTCAATATTCATCAGCGGCGGCGCAATGCTGGCAGGAAAACTAAATGACAAAAAAATAAGCTATTCCAATATTTCCGAAGCAGTCAGTGAATATCAGAAAGGAAAAATCAATCAAGATATATTATGTGCATACGAAAACAGAGCCTGTCCTACCTGCGGTTCCTGTTCCGGCATGTTTACTGCAAACAGTATGAATTGTCTGACTGAGGTTTTAGGTATGGCGCTTAGCGGAAACGGAACAATCCCCGCAGTCTATTCAGAACGTCTCCGGCTTGCAAAAGAAACGGGTATGCAGATTATGGAGCTTGTAAAAAAAGATATCAAACCAAGAGATATTATGTCGGAAAAAGCCTTTGAGAATGCCTTGACAATTGATATGGCTTTAGGCGGTTCTACAAACAGTCTGCTTCATCTGCCTGCAATCGCACATGAATGTGACTTAAAGATAGATTTGGAACTAGCAAACACAATATCTAACAGGACGCCTAACATCTGCCACCTTGCCCCGGCAGGAAACCACTATATCGAAGATTTGGACAGGGCAGGCGGCATTTATGCAGTCATGCACGAAATCAATAAATTAGGGCTTATCCATACAGAGTGTATTACCTGTAATGAAAAGACCATAGGCGAAAATATCTTAGGGCATGAAGTAAAAGACTACGAAGTTATTAGAAGTATTGACAATCCATATAGTAAAAATGGCGGGATTGCCATTCTAAAAGGAAATCTTGCGCCGGACGGTTGCGTTGTAAAACGATCTGCCGTTGCAGAAAATATGATGAAGCATAAGGGCTGCGCCAAAGTTTTTGACAATGAAGAATCAGCATTAAAAGCTATTTACGGCAATGAAATACAGCCGGGTGATATTGTGGTAATCCGATATGAAGGACCAAAAGGCGGTCCGGGTATGCGGGAAATGCTGAACCCAACGTCCGCTATCATGGGAAGCGGTTTGGGGGACAGTGTCGCTCTCATTACGGACGGCAGATTTTCCGGCGCTACCCGTGGCGCTGCTATCGGCCATGTTTCCCCAGAAGCCGCCGTAGGCGGTAACATAGCATTAGTCCAAAACGGAGACACTATAGAAATAAATATCCCCGAAAAGACAATAAATCTTGTCATTTCAGATAAGGAAATGGAATATAGGCGCTCTATGCTGAAGCCATTTGAGAGCAATGTAAAAAAAGGGTATCTGTTAAGATATTCTAAATTGGTTACGTCCGGTTGCAACGGCGCCATTTTACTCTAAAATAATATACCTTTTACACTACGACGGCTGCCTCCTTGGGCAGCCGCGCAGCGTGTTTTCAAAAAACCTTTTCACGCCCCCATCTTTCTTCTCACCATTTCACAAATACTCTCAAGAGAATTTAAATTTTCCGGTTCAATGTCGTCCGCATCAATTTCGATATTAAAATGCTCCATCAGCTCCGTCACGATCTGAATGACGTCAAAGGACTCGATCACACCGCCGTCGATCAGTTCTGTTTCCGTTTCAAAATCCACATCCGGACAAATACCGGACAAAATCTCCAAAATTTCCTCTCGCATTTTTCACCATTCTCCTTTTTCTTTTAGTTGCTTTCCTCTATGTCGTAATCCTCACAAAAAGCTGCCCACTGCCTTTCCCATTGCGCAGCCTCCTCTGTTCCTCTTCTGTCCGGCACTCCGTATCGGTCATACAGGATATAAGCCAGATCAGGCGAAAGTTTCAAACTGCCCCTGTATGACATATGCGTACCGTCGATATAATCCGTCTCCACATTCAGCTCTAACCTATGTACGGCGTCATAACAATTATAATCAATGATATCCACGCCTCTTGACTCCAAATAAGCCTTTGTGGTCTCCCATCTCGCCGCATGGGCGCTGCTTTCTCCCAACGAAGGCGGAAATACGGCAGTGATCTGGATCTCCTTTTCATGACACAGCGCAATCATTCTATCGTACCATTCCACATTCAGGGAAGACAACTGCTCCTCTGTCGGTTCGGTTTCCCACAACGCCGGCGATATATCATAAAGCTCCTTTTCCTCATAGGTGCCGTTGATCAGACTGCATCCCCTGTCATACTCTTCCGACAAATCATGATAGACATAATCCGCTTCAAAATTTTCCGCTTCCAGTTCATTCCAAATGCCATGATACTTTAACATGGGAAACAGATAGGATAAAACGGACTGTTCCGGGTCAATTTCATGAATATCCCCAATCATTTTCCACTTTAAATCCCGATCCGGCATCGTCTCCACAATCTTGCGATAAGGCGTCTCCCGGTCTGACGGCAGTCCGTCGTTATACAACGCGGAAAAGTCACAGCAGACCACCTTCGGCTTCTGATAGCGCAAAAGATACTCTAACATATAATAAGCGGAAAACGCCGCCGTGTTGTCCGTTGTGGCGCAGTTAAAACTAGTGATTCCGTTGGTCTGAAACATCGCCACCGGATAAACGGCCGTCTTCAAATCGCTGGACCCCAAAAAAATCACATCGTAAGCGTCTTCCGGCTCCTCCTTCATATAAAGATTGGCAGAGTATGTATGAAAATCCCAGCGATAATGAAGCACCTTCTGCAACTGTACAAAGATCAGACAAAATCCCAAAACAAACGCGATTACCTTAACGCATCCAAAAATTTTCCTTTTCACCATGCCCTCCTGCCGCTAAAAAGCCTGATAAATAAAATCAGCGGAATGAAATTCCGGGCCGTAGATTCCGAAAACAATAATGGAAAACACCGCCGCATAATAGATCACATAACGAAATACAATTCCCTGCCGCATCAAAAGCTCCCTAAAATGCACGCCTCTTTCATGCAGGATATCCACGATAATGACAAGCGCGATACATGCATACATCAGAAACACATTCTTATAGTCAAGCCCAAATTGATATATCGTCCCGTCAAAAAGCGCATGCGGGTTTGCATCCGCAAACATTCGTTGTAACAGCGCGCCGGCCTGCTGTAAATTTGCAGATTTAATAAGTATCCTGCCGAATACCAAGATAACGAATGTCCTGAGAATCGTGAAAACCCTCCACTTAAGCGTTGTATCGTCTATGTGCAGAACACCCTTCATCCTTTTGTAAAGGGGCGTAAGCAAAACGGCTCCCGCCACAAACACCGCCTGATATAACCCGTAAACAACATAGTTCCACCCCGTCCCGTGCCAGATACCCACTATCACAAATACCACAAAAGAAGCCAGCGCGGAAGAAAAGGCTTTCGACAAATATTTGTTTGAAATCTTTTTAGAAATCTTCATCACTTTTCTGTTTAAGGCAATCGGATAATAAATATATTTTTCCATAAACGCGCCCAAGGACATATGCCATCTCGCCCAATATTCCGTTACGTTGGACGAGACAAGCGGAGATCTGAAATTCTCCGTCAGCTTGATGTCCAAGATCTCGGAAATGCCCATAATCACGTCGATGCCGCCAGAAAAGTCGGTGTAAATCTGAAAACTGTACAGAACCATCGCATAGAAAACCAAAGGCCCAACCGCCGTATCGTCCTGCAAAATTCCCATCACGAGAATGCCGATCCGATCGGCAATCACCACCTTTTTAAAATATCCCCACAGACACCGCTGTAATCCCATGACTATCCTGTTTCCGTCAAAAGAATGCCTCTCCCGAAACTGCGGCGCGAGTTTTTGATATAAATTAATCGGTCCCTCAATAATCGCCGGAAAATAGGTCACATAAGTGAGAAAGAGGAGAAAACTTTTCTCAGCAGGATATTTTTTATGGTAAATATCAGACAAATATCCGTAAAGCGCCAAGGTGTAATAAGATAAGCCGATCGGAACGACAAGCTCTGCAAGCGTTATATGTTTCGTGGCAAAATAATTCTGAAGCAGTACATAGGTGTTTTGAAAGAACTTAAAATACAGCAGCAGACCAATATCCAGAAAAGCGCCGAGAAGCAGTAAACCCCGCCCCTGATTTTTCGCTGTTTTTGTTCCAGCGCTGCCGTTTTTCTGGATCAATTTCTCCATAGAAAGCGCAATTCCATAGATACACAGCGCAAGCAAAATAACAAGCGCTGTCGCCGCTATACTGGACATAGCGGCCATACACACAAGGCCGGCCGCCAGCAAAACTATTTTCTGGAGATTGGTTTTCTGCACCGCAAAATAAAGGCAGAAAACAACGAAAACAAATAACAAAAAAGTCAAAGATTTAATACTCATTTCCTTTTATACCCGATTTCTCATATGTTAACATACTTATCCTTCAAGGCGGCCCTGTCGATCTTTCCGTTTAAATTTTCCGGCATATCGCTGACCCTGTCATAGATATTGGGCAGCATGTAGCGGGGCAGCTTGTCCTTGAGCTTCTCCGTCATTTCCTTAGCCTCGATCTCTCCCTTATACACAGCGATGATCTTCTGGGAAGCCTGATCAAAGATACAGCACACCCTTTCGATCTGTTCCATGGAACTAATCGCCGTCTCAATCTCCCCCAGTTCGATCCGGTGTCCCATATGTTTCACCTGAGAATCTTTTCTGGCTAAGAAAATAATTTCTCCATATTGATTATACTTTCCAAGGTCGCCCGTGTGGTATATCCGTTCCCGGTACGACTTTTGCAGCGGATTTTCCCCAAAAGCTTCGTCCGTTTTTTCCTGATTATTATAATACCCCAACGCAAGGGAACAGCCTCTGACACAGATCTCCCCGATCTCACCCTCTTCCGCCATACGGTCGTCTTCATTCAGCAATATCACGTCCGTATTTTCACAGGCAAAGCCAATCGGAATCGGTTCGTCGTCCGCAAACTCCCTCTCAATCTTATAGTAAGTACAATCGCCGGTCGCCTCTGTCGGCCCGTATAGATTTGCAAATTTCACATCCGGCAGCGCGCGCCTCCATATATTAAACTGTTTGGTTGGCATGACTTCTCCCAGAAACATGACTTTTTTCAAATATTCCGGCTTCACCTTTTCCAACGTTTTAAAATTCGCGATCATACACAGCACCGAGGGAACCCAGTCAATACAATTCACCTTGTTTTCATTCAGGAATCTCACTAGCTGCGCCGGCAGGGAAAACAGCTTTTTCGGCACGATATACATCGTCGCCCCGCAGCGCAGAGTTGCGTAAATATCCTTCACGGAAGCGTCAAAATAAAAGGGCGTCTGATTGGCAAACACCTCTTCCTCCGTAAATTCAAATGTTTCGCACCACCACTCTGTAAAATTAATGACGGACCTCTGGCTGACTAGAACGCCCTTCGGCACGCCGGTCGAACCGGACGTAAAGATTGCATAGATCGGATCTTGGTCAATTCTCTCTCTGTTTCTTTTTTCCAATTCTTTGGTATTAATTTCCTGTATCTCTAATAAATCTTCGATATAAAAAACGTGATACGCCTCTTTGATCTCCTCCGGAAGCTCATCACACCTTTTTGCCAGAACGATTTTTGCTTCCAGCGTGTCCATAATGAGTTTCACCCGCGCATAAGGCATCGATATATCGATGGGCACATAAAATGCTCCCGTGTAAGACACGCCCAAAAATCCCTCGATACACTCCACACATTTGTCCATATACACGGCAACCGGCGTCCCGATTCCCGCTTCCTCCAAAATCCCAGTCGCTATCCTCTGCGCGTCTGCTTTTAATTCTCCAAAGGTAATGGCTCTGCTTTCATCTATGTATGCCTTTTTTTCCCCGTAAAGCTTGGCCGTATTTTCCAGATAATCCAGCACACTTTTTATCATAATTTTCCTCTTTCGTTCTTTTTTGCAAGCGTTATTCTTAAAAAATAAGTATATCATAACACCTGTTTGAAAGCAACGTTCTTCACGCACCAATCACTCTTTGCGGTCATAACATAATGAAAAGCCTTCAGGAGCAATTTTATGACCAACTATCAACCAACTCCCAGAATCGCCTTCACAGATCTTCTTTTGCGCGACAACCCCGACGCAGTCGCATGGGTCAGAGGAAGTACGCAAACCTCCACCTTAAACGGTATGGTCAAATTCTATCATACCATCTACGGCGGCGTGTTGGTAGAAGCGCAGATTTTCGGACTTCCCAATGTGGATCTCCCCGGTTCGAGCAATTTTTATGCCATGCACATCCATGAGTCCGGGGACTGCAGCGATCATTTTGAACACACGGGTTCACATTATAACCCCACAGACGCGCCCCATCCAGACCATGCAGGCGACATGCCGCCGCTTCTTAGCTCTCAGGGATATGCCTACAGCGTTTTCTACGACAAGAGATTTACCATTCCGGAAATCATCGGAAAATCTGTCATCATACACGAAAAGCCAGATGACTTCACTTCCCAGCCCGCCGGAAATGCTGGAGAAAAAATAGGCTGCGGCGAAATCAAACGGGCCGTCTGAAAACAGACGGCCTCATTCCTCTTTCTTTTCAATGCCAATTAGATATATCAATTTGGATTTCCCTCCGGAAATACACGCTGCGGCCTCCTGTAACGATTCATAGGGCGCGCTCTCCCTGTAGCGCCCCTTTTCATCCCTGCGGTACGCGTTGTGCAGCACATAGTTCCCGTCCTGATTTCTGGTCATGCAGACTGTGTTAATCTGCGCGTTGATATCGTTTTTGTCATTATAAGCCGTGGCTGTCATGACGTCATATTTACAGCCAATCTCCTCCACCGCAAAAACATCTTCCCCGTAAGCCGTTTCCACCGAAAAGCCATTTTCCCTGAAATAGGCCGCAATCGCCGTGGGCGTCGTCCCAAATGCGCCCCAAAGGGCCGCTCCCCGCGCTTCAAAAACGCGAATCAGCTCCGCCATACATGTCCCCGATCCCTGACCGTCCAGCGCCTTTTTCGCATTGTAGGCGGCAATGATCTCACAGCCAGCGTAAGCCATATTGCACCGCCTTCCCACGCCAAACCGTATCCGCCTCCACTCCGCCTGATTCTCGATAAAGCCATTCGCCGCATTCTTAAACGGGCCCTCCGGCCCTTCCAGCCAAATACGGTTCTCCCTGTAATGCCTTTCCCGGATAAATCTAGGCACCCCAAATAGGGAAAACATACGATAACCGCCCAGCAAAACGCGATTGCTCACATGCTGAGGGATAAACGAACCAATCCATTTTCCTGTCATTTTCCAATATCCGCAAGGGCCTCCCTCATCCTGTCCATCGCTTCCTTCAACACGGCTCTCGGACAGGTCACGTTAATTCTCTGAAATCCCCTTCCGCTCTCCCCAAATATTTTCCCGCTGTCCAACCACAGCTTCGCCTTATGGATCATCAAATCGTCCAGCTCTTCCACGGAAAGACCCGTCCCCGAAAAATCCAGCCACACAAGATAAGTGCCCTCATGCTCCGTCATGGTGACGCCGGGCAGATATTCCTTCACATACTCCTTTACAAAAGCAATGTTGCCGCGGACATACTCCATCATGGCTAAGTACCATTCTTCACCCTTGCCGTAGGCAGTCTCGCAGGCCACCAGTCCCATCACGCCAAGCTGGCTGATTCCCGCCGCGTCGAGCTGTTTTTTGAAGCGCCTTCGCAGCTCCGGATTGGGAATAAAAATGTTCGACATTACCATTGTGGCAAGATTGAAGGTCTTGCTGGGAGAGGTACAGATCAAGCTGATATCCTCATACTCCTTTTTCAGTCCGGCAAACACGGAATGCTTCCCCTGAAAGATAAAGTCATGATGAATCTCATCGCTTGCCACAATCACGCCGTGAGCCAGACAGATATCTCCCAGACGAATCAGCTCCTCCGCCGTCCAGACGCGCCCTACGGGATTGTGCGGACTGCACAGGAAAAACAGTTTGATTTGATTCTCCACGATCTTTCTCTCAAAATCCTCAAAGTCGATATGGTAACGGTTATCGTCTCCCCGATACAGGGTATTGCTCACCACGCGCCTGCCGTTGTCCTCAATCACCTCGGCGAAAGGATAATAGACCGGAAGCTGGATAAGCACCGCATCACCCGGCTCTGTGTAGGCTTTCACGGCCATGGCAAGAGCCGTCACCACACCCGGCGTTTTGAGAAGCCAGCTCTCTTCTGGCCGCCAGTTATGATGGCTTACCATCCAGTCCCGCACAATCTCAAAGTAGGGCGTCTGCACCTCGCTGTAACCGAAAACGCCCTCCCTTGCCCGTTCCACAAGCGCGTCCTCCACATAGGAGGAGGTCTTAAAATCCATATCCGCTACCCAAAGCGGTAATAAATCCTCCGGCATTCCGTACATTGCCGCAAAATCATATTTCAAGGATCTGGTGTTTTTTCTGTCGATCATTTTGTCAAAATCAAGGTTTCTCTCCGCCATCGTTTTCTCCGTTTCCCTTCTCTGTCGTTATTTCCCGCCTGCTTTCTGCGCTTCGATCTCCCCGAAAACCCGTTCCAGTTCCGCTAAAAGATCGTCGCCGTCCTCAATGCCCACCGACATGCGAAGCGTGCTCTCGGTAATGCCGTTCTTCTCCCGAATCTCCTTCGGCACATCAGCATGGGTCTGTGTCGTCGGATAGGTAATCAGCGTTTCCGCCCCGCCAAGGCTTTCCGCGTACTGAATCAGTCTCACTTTTTCCAAAATGGCCAGCGCAAATTCCTTGCTTTCCAGTTGAAAGGTGAGCATCGCTCCAAATCCTCTGGCCTGTTTCTTCATGACTTCATAACCCGGATGATCGGAAAGTCCCGGATAAATCACTTTTGTAACGCACGCTTGTTTTTGCAGCCACTCTGCAATCCGCTTTGCATTTTCCTGCGCCCTTTCCATGCGCACGCCAAGGGTCTTAATTCCCCGCAGGATCAACCAGCTATCCAGAGGCGCAAGCGCCGCGCCCGTAGTCTTACTCAAAAAGCGAAGTCTGTCCCGCAAATCCTCCCTGTTGGTGACTAGAAAGCCCGCCAAGGTATCGTTGTGCCCTCCCAGAAACTTCGTGCCGCTGTGAATGACGATATCCGCGCCCAGATCAAGAGGATTCTGGAAATAGGGCGATAAAAACGTGTTGTCTACAATTAAAAGCAGGCCATGCCGTTTCGCGATCTCCGCCGTTTTTCCGATATCCGTCACATGCATCATCGGATTGGTGGGCGTCTCTATGTAAATAGCCTTTGTGTTTTCCCTGATACAACTCTCTATGTCCGCGGTACAGCAGTCGATACTGGTAAATGATATTCCGTTTTTCCTCGAAATATGTTCAAACAACCGGATACTCCCACCGTACAGATCAGCGTCCGCGATCAAATGATCGCCCGGCGAAAACAATTCCATCATCAAAGAAACCGCCGCCATTCCCGAAGACAGCGCCAAAGCGTCGATTCCATTTTCCAGAGAAGCGACCACTTTTTCCACCTGTTCTCTTGTCGGGTTCTGCGCCCTGCTGTAATCGTAACCGGTGCTCTGCCCGAAGCCCGGATGGGCGAAGGTGGCCGATTGGTAAATGGGGAAGCTGATCGCGCCATAATGGGAAAGCGACGCCCCTTCCTCCTCCAAATGAATGCATTTCGTTCCGATTCCCCGTGCCATACTCTCCTCCTGCCGCCTGTTTTCTGTCTTTAGAAATCTGTTTATGAACTTTTTATCATCAGATTTCAATTAAGTATAGCAGATTAGTAGGAAATAATCAATACCTATTTTCCTACTGATTAAATAGGGTATTTGTCGTACATCACATTTATTCCCTTTTGCAACCATAGGGTAACAAAATTCCATCCTAAGTTGGTAGTACGCAACCGCCCTCTCCTTGTATCCTATTCCTGTAAAAAATATATGGAAACAGGAGAAATATTTATGAATCAAACATCAAAAAAAACAAACTATATTTACCGACCGTTTCTTTTTACCTTTGGCGTCTTCATCGTAACATGGTGTTGTGCATTTCTCATGGAAATTACCGATTATAACACGCACAAACTCCTCTTTCTTACATGGGATTTTCTGGAAAACGCCTCTCCCATGATCTGCGCTCTCTTTTTGCTCAGAAGGGAACTGCTGCGGGATCATTTTCTGCTGCGCTTCTTTGCTGGAACTCCTTGCCGAATTACTTCTTATCTGATTGTGTTCGTCCTGTTTGCCGCGCAGTTTCTGAATTTCTATTTCTTTCGACTATCAGGAAACACAATTTCCGTACCAAATTTTCTTTTCCTATTTTTGGGTCAGTTGTTTCTCGGCGGCGGTCTGGAAGAGGCTGGCTGGCGCGGCTATCTGCTTCCCTGCCTGTGCAAAAAACACCACGTTCTGTCCGCTTCTGTCATGGTCAGTTTTTTATGGGTAATCTGGCATCTGCCATACTTCTTCCTTCCCGGCACCATACAGGAAGGGCAAAACCTGATTGCCTACGCTGTGATCGGCATACTCACCGGATTTATCCTCACCGCGATTTATCTGTTGACAAACAGCATCCTGCTCTGTATGCTTTTTCACAGTTGGCAAAACACCATTGTGATGGTCATACCGGCTGACACCGAAAACATATGGTTTCTGCTGACCTTCGCTTTTCTGGGTATTTTGTCCATATTGCTTTGCTTATTTTATAAACCGCTGATCAGTCTAAGGTTCTGCGGCCTGTGGTCAAAACATTGATAACAAGGAGGATTCTATGGAATTATATGAACATTTGAGAGAACTTCGCACAAAAGCCGGTTACTCGCAGGAAGCCCTTGCCGAAGAACTAGGCGTCTCAAGACAGGCCGTTTCAAAATGGGAAAGCGGTACAGCAAACCCTGATATCAACCATCTGATGAAGCTTGGGGAATTGTATCAGGTCAGCACGGACTACATTCTGTTTGGAGATTTCCCAAAAACGAACAAAGCAGAGTCTCTCGTTTCCGAAGTCAAGACCCAAGAAATGCCGAAAGTAGAGCAAGTCAAAAACCCGTCTGTAAACGGTATTATTTGGCTTGCTTTGGGTATTCTCGCCATTCTGATACTGTACTATGCAACAAACGGATTCTAATCCATCATCGCACAAACCTAATTTGCTTTCTTAATATCGCCAATAGAAAACGATATCCCCTCCTCCGTCTCCTCCATGCAAATCTCCGCCTCCAATTCAGGCATTTCGTCATACTGGGGCGTCGCCCAGCAGTTCACCATATAGCCGGGCGTCACTCTCAGAGAAATTTTATCCCCAAGTTCAAAGCTGGCAATATCGCCCACGCCCAAAGCATACACCAGCGGCTTCTCCGGGTCTGCCTGTTCCATAAGCTGCTCGTCCTCCTCCATCCACGACAAATCCAAGGTACATAATTCCCTATTTCCCCGCTGATCATAAAGCGTAAACTGACCGGTTTCCCCATCATAAGAAAAAGAAAGCCGTTCCTTAAGCATGAATTGATAATCGTCATAGGCACAGAAAAAATCTTCCAGTTCCCCGTCCTTGTTTTGCCGCAGAATATGAAGCTCCTCCGCCGCAAGGCTCGTCCCCGTAAAATTATGCAGGGAGACCTGTAGCTGTCCATCTGCCTGATTCCAGTATATCCGCGGCATAACAAACCGGGGCGAGGTATAATACCAGTCAAAAAAATACGGCTTACCTCCCATAAATATGACAACACCCTCATTGTGGTACTCTTCATCGTTATAGCCGTACATCCTGATCTCCGCCTTCGGGATCTCGTCAAGAATGAGAATCTCCTTCACCGGGAAGTCATCTATGTCTTCGAGCTTCTTCGGTTCAACATTCTCCCAATCCACGTTTCGAAGCCGCTGCATCACCCCATCCCCGGCCATATCATCTTCTGCGCCGTCTTCCTCCGCCTTACTGCTTTCCGTCTTATCCTCCCGATGAGACAGTGAGAAAAAAAGGAAAACTGCGACCGCCGCAATCACACCGAAAACAACTGCACCATACAGAGGTTTCAATTCATTTCTTTCGTTCATCTTGTCCCTTTCCGCATCGAATCCCGCTATCCCG
Organism: uncultured Lachnospiraceae bacterium; assembly: GCA_947243855.1. GTDB lineage: Bacteria > Bacillota > Clostridia > Lachnospirales > Lachnospiraceae > UBA3282. The sequence continues at coordinate 28,074 of CAMXIK010000025.1, forward strand.
CAAAAGCGCAGAAGGGCATAACCGTGATCTGCGTCACCTTGTTGTCCTCCGCCGAGAACCAGATACTGATATTGCCGAACCCATACCCGGTAATGAGGCAGTTCTCCGCTTCCCCATAAGGGGACGCGTAAAACCCATAGGTCTGCAATTTTTCCCACGCACCGTCCACACTGATGCCGGGATAAATGCCAAAAATCGTCACATCCCCCACCTTCTCCCCGGAATAGGAAAGATCGCCCGCATCCAGCGCCGTGAAGGAAAAGACCTCTTTCCCGTCAACCAATCCAACCGTATACTCCTCAAAATTTGGCTCCGGCTGTTCCAGCTCCACCCCGTATTTCTCCGAAAGAAGGGTCTTGGCCACATCCAGAAAACGATCCTCGTTTAAAATCAATAGCCCCAGATCGTCCGCCATATCAGTCCGCTCCCTGCCAGCTTCTTCGGCTTTCAGTCTCAGATAGGCAGGCGCAAAATCCGCATAGGATTCGTATTGCAATGGTTGATAAGGAACGGCAATCTCCTGTGCGCCCTCCATCATACCGTTGTACCACGCTTCATAATCCGCCTGATTATATTTAAAGTCTTCATATTCGTAGGATGGTTCCGCACCTTCCGAAATATTAAATAATGTCCCATCTCCATCCGTGTCCAGATCATCGGGAAAGGGCTGGCCCTCGTACTCATCGGAAAATTCCTTATCCCATGTTTGCACATAAGCGATCTGCTGATAGGAATCGCTCTCCTTTTCATACTGATAAAGCGCAAAGGGCCAAAATTCCCCATGCGTATGATTGTGGGAAGCCTCCGCTTTCACCATACCGTTGTCATAATAGGTAAGCGACGGCCACACTGTCAACTCACGTTTTAATTCACCAAGCACAGGATCGTAGTCATAGATAATCTCCATCATGCCAGCCATACATGCGTTGGAATAGCTGATTATCAGTTCCTCCCTGCCGTCCCCGTCGATATCCGTCACCGCAAAACGATTATCGCTCATCTTTCCAAATCCGTTTTCCAAGGAGGAGGTATCTAGCTCTCCGTCAGGAAGCTTCCATCCCGCCGTGATCTGGGACAAAATACCGGCGTAATAATGCCTGACCTGCGCCGCATATAACGCCTGCGCATCTTCCGTATTTCCCTCATCGGGAGCGACCGCATCTTCTGCATCTACACTGTCAGGTACGCCTTCTCCCTCCCATTCAGAAATTCCCGCTCCGTCGGCAGATACGTTCCCGCTCTCTCCATCCGTCGGTTCGATTGGCTCGATATCAAGCTGTTCCGCCCCAGAATCCTTCCCACCGCATCCGGCCAGAAGCACACTGGCCGCACACAATATAACGATACCCTGTTTTATGAAATTTTCCTTTTCTTTTTTCACGTTTATTCCCCTATTCTCTCCATATCGCTTTCTACAGTCTGCGACGATTATAGCACAAATTCTGACATAAAAACAGCCCCCGGAAAGAACCCTTTCCGAGAGCCGTAACTGCAATGTTTTCACTTTCTGACAGCGAACCTTTATACGCCTTTCAGACAGCGGATGCAATAATCTCCATCTGTCCCTGCAACTCCACCTCGCCGTAACCGCAGGGCAGGATAAAATGATCTCCCTTCTGAATCAACTGTCCGTTGAGCAATCCTTCTCCCGCCACCACGCTCATAATCAAAAACGGGTTCTCCTGCGGGAAGGAAATGCGGCTTTCCACATCAATCTTCCAAACCTTGTAATACGGGCAGGAAATCAACAGGTTTTTCTGGTCTTTCGGAAGATTCGCCGCCTCTTTCACGCTCTCCTCCGTAGGTTTCGCCGGAACCGTGATCACGTCGATGCTCTGCTCCACATGAAGCTGTCTCGGCTTTCCGTCCGTCAGCCTGTCATAATCATAAACCCGGTAGGTGATATCGGAGTTCTGCTGTGTTTCCAGAAGCATAATGCCGCCCTTGATCGCATGAACCGCGCCGGGATCAATCTGGATAAAATCCCCCTTCTTCACGGGCAGTTCCCTGATAAATTCGTTCCATCTGCCCTCCCTGATCATAGCCGTCAATTCTTCCTTATTTTTCGCGTTGTGACCGATCACCAACGTGGAATCTTCCTCACAATCCAGAATATACCAACACTCCGTCTTTCCTAAGGACCCGTTTTCATGCGCTTTCGCATAACTGTCGTCGGGATGCACCTGAATACTCAAATCTGTCTTGGCGTCGATAATCTTTGTGAGAAGCGGGAATCTGTCAAGCCCCGTATTTCCGAAAAGTTCTGGCTCCTCTTTCCAAAGTTCTGACAAAGTTTTCCCCGCATAAACGCCCTCTTTCACCGTGCAGTCCCCGTTCGGATGGGCGCTCACCGCCCAGCACTCTCCGGTGCCTTCCCCCGGAATCTGATAGGGCCAGTCCGTACCCAGACGCTCACCGCCCCAGATCATCTGCTTGAATACAGGGTTCAAAAATAAAATCGGTTTTTCCTTCTGATTCACTGACAATACCTCCCCGTTTGTCTCCATCACTTTTTGATACCAATAGGCGGAATCCTTGACAATCCGCTTCTTGGTTTGGAAATCCACATATACCAGACCGAACCGCTCGGTATAGCCTTTGTTCCATTCAAAATTATCTAAAAACGTCCATTCAAAGTACCCTCTCACATCCACGCCGTCGTCCGCCGCACATTGGAGCGCCGACAGGTATTTGTCCAAAAAGGTAATGCGGTTAGGATCATGCACTCTACCGTCCCTTGAAACAATATCGTGGCAGGACATGCCGTTTTCCGTGATATATAGCGGCAACTTATATCTTTCATACAGAAATTTCACGCCCCAATACAGACATTCCGGCGTCACCGGCCATCCAGCGGCCGTCTTCGGAAACCCTGCCGGTCTGTCCACAAACTCCGGCTCTCCATCCTTCCCCGCCCGTATCATATAACCATTATAGATATTCTGCCCCATAAAGTCTAATGGCTGGGCTATTAATTCCATATCTTCCTTCGTGATCTTCGGCAGATACTCCTTGAATTTTTCAAGTCCCTCCTCCGGATAATGCCCTAAAAATACCGGATCGGAAAACCACGACACATTCCACGTCCAATTGTCCATCGGATTATAGAAGGAAAACAGCACCCGTCTTGCCTCCTCAATATCCGCGGGAGAATCGCTTGCCGGATAAGCCATGCCGCAGGTAGGCGCATATCCAATCTGAATGGGCCGCTTCGCATATTTACGCAGATTGATCACCACCTGCCCGTGAGCGCGCAGCGCGTTGTGGGTGATCTGGAAGGTGTCTTTTACTGGCAGCTTTTTCCCCGGCGCGTTAATGCCGTGCAGATGCCCAAGTCCCACAAAGCACTGCGGCTCGTTGAGGGTGATAAAATACTCGCACAGATCGGAAAAATGTTCCGCCACCACCTTTGCATACTCGCCAAACCACTCAATGATTTCCTCATTCAGCCAGCCGCCTTTATCCTGTAACGCCTGCGGCAGATCCCAATGATACATCGTAATATAGGGCGTAATGCCGTTCTTTTTCATTTCCAGAATCATATCCCGGTAAAGGGCGATTCCCTTCTCGTTGACGCGCCCCGTGCCCTCCGGCATGATTCTGGGCCAGCTCAAAGAAAAGCGGTAAGCTTTCACACCCATCAGCTTCATCAGCTTATAGTCCTCTTGATAGCGGTGCATATGATCGCAGGACACATAGGCGTTCGTGTGATCGGAAATACCGCCCTCCTCCGTAAAGGTGTCCCAGATCGATTTTCCAGCCCCGTCCTCCGGGTCTTTTCCCTCTACCTGATAGGCGCTGCTCGCCACGCCCCATACAAAATCCTCTCTGAACATATATGTATCCTCTCCTTTTCTTTTTTGCATTCTTTTCACGCTGTGATCACCGACACTAGATAAAATGGCTCTACATCGTCTTCCTGCGTCTGCGTCAGTCTGATCTCCACCGTATGCCTCCCCGCCGCCATGTGATGCGCCAGCGTATCGATGTAAAGACAGTCGCCCCAATCTTCCTCAAAATTGGCGTCTAGTATCACCGCGTTTGCCTCGTCGCCATCCACTACAGCGGCCGCGACCGGAACCGGATGCTTTACCGATTTCCGATATTGTACGGCAATCTCCGTCCCTTCCACCTCAAAAGTAATCTTTGCGCCCTGCTCCGTTGCCGTCCAGCCGCCGCGGAACATATCGTTCACATATTTTTTAAGCGTATGGTCTGCCGTAAATCCCTCGCAGATCGGATTGCAATTATCATTCTGCAGCCGTCTTGCCCTCTCGTAAGCGTTTTTTGTCAGAGGCGCCGGCATAGGAAAGGGCTGCTCCTCCTCATCCATCTGCCTGTAGATCTGATCCAGACAATCCGTAATCACTTCCGCCACCAACGCGTGCCCTTCCGTATTAGGGTGCAGATCGTCCGGCGTAATCTCCCGATTCTGTATCGCGCCGGAAGCCGCCTGCGCATAAATCGTCGGTTTCATGCTGACGCTTGGAAGCCGGTAATGAGCGCCAATCTCCCGGTGTTTTTCCTCCGCGCTTACGCCGCTGTCATAAAAAATATTATGTACCAAAAGGACCGCAGGCGCAAACCGATTTCCGTACACCTTCCTGACCAGCCCTTCGTAAGTCTCTTTGTAAAAGTCGGTATTGTCGTCATTCACTGAAAATTCAATGATCACGAAATCCGGCCGGAACGCCAGAACGTCCTCTTCTACCCTTGACACCCCAAACTGCGAAGTGGTTCCGCCCACCCCCGCGTTCACATAGGTAAACGCCGTTTTGGGGAACCGTCTCACAAACCAGTCATAAACCAGATAAGCATAGCAATTCGTATACTGTGAAGAGACGGAACCTTGCGTGATCGAACCGCCTAAAAAGGCCAGCGTAATACGGTCTCCCTGTCTTGCGCGCCGCATTAGCTCCTTCATACGGTACAGATTCCCGCGATTGACAAATCCCTTTTGTGCATGTACGTCGAATCCCATCTTACACCCTCCTTTATTCCTGCTGGCAGCGAACCAAGTGACTGCTTGCAGACATTTGGCGGTTATCGCAAAGATCATTTTTCAGGCCGCCAGCAGCAGGCTAAATATTAGCTTCTTGTAATCCGATTAATGATCTTTTATTAGCTAATTAATTCTGATGTGCTTTTTCTCATTCTACTATTTTAGGCGTAAAATAACAAGAGTTGGAATTCACTTTCTTGTTTTTTATCTATTATTCATAAAATACCCCATTCCATTTTTGCTATTTTAACTTAAAATAATTATTATAATTTAGCTAACCCGTTTTTCCGCTTTACTGCTTTGCCTCTGGAAGCCGCAGACGCAAAAGCCGCTTCGCAAGCTGCTTTAAATTAAAGGGTAAAAGCGGATAAATATAACTCTTATCCGACAGGGTTTTATTGCACACAATCGAAAACAGGAAAATCAAAACCGCCGCCACGTAGCCGTAAATTCCGAACAGCGCCGTTAAAATCAGGTTAATAATGCGCATAAATTTCAGGGCATAGCCCAATTCATAATTTTGCTGCGTATAATTGGCAATGGCCACGAACGCCATGTATAACATAACCTCCGGGGAGAACCATCCACTGTTGACAGAAAACTCGCCAAGCACTAACGCCGCCATCACACTCAAAGGCGTGCTTAACATATTGGGGGTATTGACCGCCGCCAGTTTCAAACCATCGATTGCCAGCTCTAAAATCAAAAACTGTGCAATTAACGGAATATTCGGCGCTTCCTGCAGCATAATAAACTGAAAGCTCTCCGGAATCCATTGGGGATTCTGCATCAAAAGCAGAAAAGTCGGCGTCATAATATACGTGAGGATGGAAATTAAAAACCGGGTCAGCCGAAGATACGTTCCCGTAACCGGAGGAAAATAATAGTCGTCCGCTTCCTCCACGATATCAAAAATCGAAGTCGGCACAATCATCGCCGAGGGCGAATTATCCACCAAAATCACAATATCTCCCTCTAGCACCTGCGCGGCCGCCACATCCGGCCTCTCCGTAAATTTAAATTTAGGGAAGGGATTGAACCACTTGCGCTGATAAAGGCACTCCGCAAGACTTTCTTGGTTCATGGTAAGCGCATCCACCTTAATATTCTGAATCCGCTTTTTCACTTTCTCTAAAAGTCCCCGATCCACCCGGTTATCCATATAACAGAGCACGATATCCGTCTGGGAACTCTTACCGGCATTCATCATTTCCATGCGAAGATTCGTGCTTCTGATCCTCCTTCTGATCAGCGCCGTATTGAAGACCACCGTCTCCACGAAACCGTCTTTACTGCCCCGCAGGGTTTTATCCTTATCCGGCTCCGAGACGCTTCTGGCTGGATAGGTTCTGGAATCGATCAGTACGCATCGGTCGTACCCGTCGATAAAGAGGGCGAACACACCTGATAAAATATTGTAGATAATATCGTCCCAGTTATCTTTGAGGTCCACCTCCACGTAAGGCGTGGCCTTCTTCGACATTTCATAAGCGCTCTCCGGCATATTCTCCGGTGTCAAGCCGATAAAATACTGCAAAATCTTCATCATCAGCTCGTCTTTACAAAAGCCATCGATAAAATAAATGCACGCCTGTCTGCCGCCCACATCAATCACCCTGTAGACCACGTCAAAACTAGTATCGGGCGACATATGCGCTTTCATGTACTCTATGCTTTCCTGTAAAGAGGTTGTCATTTTTTCTTTCTTATTCAACGCAAAAACTCCTTCCGTGACTTACCATTGTTTCCCATAGTATGTCTTGGAAGGAGTTTTCTTATGCACCGCAAATGATAGGGTCTTTATGCTTCTCTTCTTAAAATCCGTCCCATCTCATCTACCATCTCACTGATTACGCCAGCCTGCTTGGTCACCTCCGCCGTATCGCCCGCATTGCCCTCCGCCATGGTGTTGATGGAATAGAACTGCTCATTCTCTTTTCGGATACTTTCCGCAATATCCTGATTAATGGATACCGTTCTCTCAATTACCTCCGCCTGTTTGGCAAAATTATCTCCCATAGCCTGAACCGCGCTGACGGATTCGTTGAGAAGTCCCGTCATATCGCGCATACTCTGAAACACATTTTCAAAATATTCGCTCTGAGTGCCAAGCTTGGAAGAGTTTACCTCCACCTGTGCCGTGATTTCCTTTACATTATTCTGCACGCGCTCGATCACAGACTGTACCACCCGCAAAGAATCCTGCGTACTATTTGCAAGGGTGCCTACCTCAGTCGCAACCACTGCAAATCCTTTTCCGGCTTCTCCCGCTCTAGCCGCTTCGATGGACGCATTCAAAGCCAAAAGATTCGTAGAAGAAGAAATATCGCTGATCAATTTCAAAGTAACGCCTATTTCCTGAACCGCTGCCGATAATTTCTGCGCTACCTCAATCGTAAGCTGCATGGAATCCGATACCTCGCCGTTGATCTTATGCAGATCATTCAACAGTTTTTCGTTTTCCCGCGACTGATTCAGCAAATCTTTTGAAGTCTTTTCTACCTTTTCCACATGATCGGCAACAACGCTCTCCCACTCTTTCAATTCGCTGAGATTGCTCATGCTCTCATCTGTCTTCATGCCAAGCGTATTGCTGTTCCCCACCAGCTCTTCACTCGTGGCCGCCAGCTCTTCCGCCGCCGCGCTCTCGTTTTCGGAAATCTGGGAAAGAGCCGCCCCGGCGTCATACAGCCTGTCTGAAAGCATCTGCACCGAATCCAGCACACTTTCCACTTCTTTTCCCTTTTCCTCCACCATCCCGAACAGAGACGTCGCCCGGTGTACGATGAAGCAGCATGCCGCAAACAAAATCACATAAACAATCCCCGTGAATATCCATCCAATCGGAAGATGCAGTTTCAGAAAACCAGCCGGAAACAAAAGCATCATTCCCGCATTCACGACAATCGTCACCACCGTGCTCACCTTAAGAATTTTCTGCTCATAATAGGGCACTAGCAATAACGTCGCCACAAAATAATAATGGGTCAGGCAGATATAGCCTGCACTGTCGCTGCCTCCGCCCACCGCCGCCGTAATCGCACCGATCACGGGCGGAATGCAGGCATAAACATATTTAGCCTTGTCACCCAATTGTTTTTCGAAAACTCTGGTCAAAATGGCACACACGCCGGTCAGCAGAAAGACGCACTCCCGCACCCCGCCGTTTAACATCACCATAACAAATCCCCAGCCTGCAATCGCCACGCCGAGAATATACGCAAACATGATAGTATTGACTAACTTTTCTTCATTTTTCACTGACTGTACCTGCATAATATACTCCTGCCTTTTTCGTTTTTTTATTGTTTTCCGGTACTGCCGTGCCCTCCCCGGTCGGCATTTTCTAACTGTTTCACCTCCTCAAACACGAGCTTCGGCTGGTTTTCCATGATACGGAACTGACAGATGCGGTCGTTTACATGAATCTCCGTATCCCTGACCGCGTAAACTGGCATAAACCACTGATCGTTATCCCCGCAGTAAGAACAGTCGATCACGCCCTGATGGTTCGTCTGGATTACGCCGAAGTTTTTGAAAGTGGAGCTTCTCGGCACCACATGAGCCTCATAACCCTTTGGCAGCTCCATCGCCACCCCGAGCGGAATCAACTTAAAGTCGCCTTTTTTTAAAACCACATCCTCCGCCGCCCGCAGATCAATCCAGTCGGACTTACCGTCTATGTAAGTAAGCTTCTCAATCTTATCCGTAAAATATTTGATTTTAATGTGCTCCATCTATCAACCGCCCTCCTCACGCATAGTCTTCACAGTGAAGCACTGGAATAGAAGGATCAGTCTGTGCAAGACTTTTTTGCACGTCGATCACCCTCTGGTTTTGGCTTCCTTTCCAAAGCAGCTTCGTGTCCTTTAAGTCTATCATAAATTCCCCGTCAACCAGCACATCCACATACTTCATCATCGGATAATGCAGGACGTCTTCCCATCTGTCCCCCGTATACAGCCAAATTGTCTTTTGGGGATATTGACTCCGGATCTCTTCCATCAGATTTCTTACGCCCAAACGGTTTGCCGAATGAAGAGGGTCTCCGCCCGAAAAGGTGATGCCGCTGATATAGGGCTTCTCCAACTGCTCAAATAATTCCCGCTTGGCCGCTTCGTCGAAGGGAAGCCCCCCGTCCGGGTCCCATGTGATGGGATTTTGGCATTCCTTACAACAATGGGAACAGCCTGCGACCCATAAAACCACCCGCAGGCCGTCGCCGTTGAGCATGTCGTCTTTTGTTATGTTATGGTATCTCATCACATACTTTTCCTCTCCGCGATCTCCGCCATCTTCGCCTCACTCAAACGGGTATCGCCATGTACACGGGAATAGGCAAGATAACCGTTCATGCGGTCGATCTTAGTCAGGTTACGGCTGCCGCAGACAGGACATACATCCATTTCCAATTCCTGATGACCACAGTCGTCACAATACGCTAGAGACAGATTGACACCCTCGTAAAATCCCATATCCATAGCCCTGCGGATCAAAGTTTTAATAGCGCCGATATTGTAATCAATCGGATATTTCACATACTGAATCTTTCCGCCGTTCGCCATTTCCCAGAACCGGTACTCCAGATCCTGCTTTTCGATAGGCGTGATATCCTCCGTCACATGGCAATGGAAGCTGTTCGAGACATATTCTTTGTCAGACACCCCCTCTACAATACCGTATTTTGCCCTAAACTGCTTGACCTGCAGGCCGCATAAATTCTCCGCCGGTGTTCCGTAAATCGCGTACAGATGTCCGTCCTCTTCCTTATATTCGTCAATCTTATGGTTGATGTGCTCAAGCACCTCCAACGCAAACGCGCCGTCCTCCACCAACGATTTCCCATTGTAAAGTTCCTGCAGTTCATTAAAAGCTGTAATGCCAAAGCTGGCAGTTGCAGATTTTAAAATCGGCTTGATCTTGTCGTGAAGCTGTAAATGTCCTCCTAAAAAGCCTCCTTCACAATAAGCAAGCGGATTCGTGGAAGCGCGCATCTCCCCTAGATAAGCATAAGTCCTGATGTGCAGTTGTCTGATCAGGTTGAGATAATAATCCAGCACATCATAAAAATCTTTTCCTTCCTGTCTCGCTTTCGCAAGAATCATGGGCAGATGCAGGGATACAGCCCCCACGTTAAAGCGGCCCACAAAAACAGGCACATCCTTGTCGTCGGCTGGATGCATACCGCCCCTCTCATACCACGGAGAAAGGAACGCACGGCATCCCATAGGAGAAATCACCTTGCCGTACTGCTTGTACATGCTGGCGATGTATCCCTTACCGGTCAGACTCAGCCAGTCGGGGTACATAGTCTTAGCGGAACATTTTACGCCAGCCTCAAACACGTCCTCCAGCTCCTTGCCGGGGCCGTGCAGATTTTCATCATACAAAAAGACGATCTTCGGGAAAAGCACCGGCTTTTTGCATTCCTTCTTGCCCTGTCCTTTTCTGCGCACATTAAGCATCTGAATGGTTGCCATCCGTGCAAAACGCCCCGTGCCAATCCCCGCTGTCACGGTGATAAAAGGATAGTCGCCACGGCTGCTGGCCACCGTATTAAACTTATATTCCCAACCCTGAAAGCCCTGCTCAAATTCCTTCTTTACATCTGCAAGCGCCTCCGCCTCTGCGGTCTCTTTGTCGATCCCAAGTTTCTTATACTTGGCCACATTTCTTTTATAGGATTTCTCCGCATAGGGTTCTAGAATCTTGTCCACCTCCGGCACCGTAAAACCGCCGTACTGCTGGCTCGCCGCGCTTAACACAATATCCCCGATCACATCAAAAGCAACGTCGAGCGTCTTCGGTTCATTGTACCAGATATTTCCCATTTCAAAACCGCCGGAAAGCACTTCCGCCACATTAAACAGGCAGCAGTTCATGGTATCTCTTCTGGCGGACATGTCATGAACATAAATATAGCCATCCCGACAAGCCTGAATCTCCTCCGTGGTCATAAAAAACTTTTGATATAATTCCTTATTAAATTGATTAAAAATCAGACTGCGCTTTGTGGATACAAGGGCGCTGTCCGTATTAGCGTTCTCCTTGTCGCCAATGTACATGATCGACTGACTCTTCTTATAGACATCATCCATCATGCGCACAAAATCCTGCTTGTAATTGCGGTAATCACGATAGCTCTTCGCCACAATCGGCTTCACGTCTTCCAGCGCGCTTTCCACAATATTATGCATGATCTGAATCGGAATCTTTTCCTCATCCAGTTCGTTCACCTTATCGACAACCGTCTGGCAGATATGCCGCTTCTCTTCCTCTGTAAATTTTGTGAGAGCACGGTACGCGCTTTTCCCAACCGCGTCAATAACCTTTTGAACGTTAAACGCCTCCAGGCTGCCATCCTTCTTAATTACCTTTACACCCTTGTCCGGCTGATACTGGAGACCATAATCTTCCACGTCTGAATGATCTGATTCAAATTTACTACTCATTTTCCCCTCCGTAGTCTTCTCTGTTTGCAATATATTTGCACACGCTTACACAAAATATAGTGTTAGTTGACATAATAGCACAATATATTGCGGTTTAGGAACAGTATACGGCAAGAAAGAAGTTATGTCAATGTTGCATTTGCCAAAAGCTTCTTGAAAAGATAACAAAAAGGAATATGTCATTTTGTGACATATTCCAAAAATAAATTTGTCAACCCCTTTTTTACTCATATTGGGCCAGAGTTTCCCTCAAATGCCTTTGATAAGCATCCGCCACCGATTCCGGCGCAATAATTTTCGCCTCTGCGCCGAGTCCTGTCAACCAGCCGAAAAATTGACCGCTGACCGCCACTTTCACCCTGACGGAAAAATGCGCCTCGTCCCTGACGCGGATAGAGGCTTCCTTTCCAAACCGGTCCATCACTACCCCGATCAGGCTGTTTACAAACAAAAGCGTGACCGTTTCTTCTTTTCCTCCGTACATGCCGAACGTTTTGTTTGCATAGTCCGCAATATCAAAACGCTCGAAAAGCTCTACGCCTTCCCTCTTTTCTTCCAAAATCTTAATCTTGGCCATTTTGTCGACCCGAAAATGCTTGATCTTGTCTTCCTCGCTGTCATGGGCTATCAAATAATAGTATTCATCTTTACAAGTAAGCGCCCATGGACTGACAAGGTAGGGGTTACCGCCCCTTCTCGGCGCCAGTTCCTTATTCAGGTTCCACTCCAAATATTGAAAGGAAATCTGCTTGTTGTTCTGAATCGCCCTATGGATATCATCCACCACATAATAAATACTTTCATTTGCCGTCTTAATGCGGTTTGCCACATAAACCTGCCGCTGCAGCTGTCCAGCCTCCGCCTTAGAGGCCAGCTTCTCAATCTTGGAAATCAGTTCCCTCGATTTATTCACCGTCAAAAAACGGGACGCCTGTACTGTCTCCACCAGAAGCTTTAACTCGGCCAGCTCAAAATCCCGTCCGGCAAGGTAATAACCACCGCCAGTTTTTGATTTCAGAAGCACAATGTCGTAGCCAAAGTCAATCAACTGCGCAATATCGTCATAGATACTCTTCCGCTCCGCCTTGATGTCGTAGGCCGCCAGCGCGTCAATCAGAGCCTGCGCGCTCAGACAGTGCTCCTCGTCGGACTGCTCCGTCAATATTTTCACCAGATATAACAGTTTTAATTTCTGCTTTGCTGATCTTGCCATTATTCCAACCCCATGATTTCACTTATACGGAGAATGCCTCTTCTCACGCTAGTATCGGTATCAGTTCTTCCAGCCGGCGGATCTCATAAGTAATCCGCACATCCACATCCTTTTTCCTGTTCTCCGGGTTAAACCAACAGGCATTAATACCCGCATTCTCCGCGCCTTTCATATCGCTGGTGAGGGAATCCCCCACCAAAATACACTCGTTTCTAGACACACCGGGTAAAGTAGCAAAACAGGCGTCAAAATATTCTTTCATCGGCTTTGGGAACCCTATCACTTCCGAAACAAACACGCCGTCCATGATTTTGTCTAGTCCGGATAATTTCATTTTGTTGGCCTGCGTGGCGTTTACTCCATTGGTCACTACATACTGCCGATACCCTCTCTCCTTTAACAGGGTAACAAGCTCCTTTGCCCCATCCATATAGAAGAAAACGCTGCCAAGCGCCCGCTGGTAATCCGCATTCAGCTTTTCCGGCGCAACATGGGTAATGCCAAGTTCCGCAAACAAAGTCCGAAACCGCCCGACGGTCACCTGCTCCTTGGTAAGCTCCCCTGATTCAAGCCGGTTCCAATAGCTTCGGTTGATGATGGCATAGCGTGCTATCATTTCCTCGTTGATCTCCAAGCCATACTGCACGAACACCTCCTGCAGCGCGTATTCCATAGAACGGTCAAAATTTAGCAGCGTTTGATCCAAATCCCAGAAAATTGTGGTGTACCTTCCCATGTTGCCTCCATTCGTCTGCGTATAAGCAGAAAGGGCGTTCACTGCTGAACACCCTTCCATTCTCTTCTGATCAATTCTTTGACGCGCTACGCCGTCGTACTTCCGTCCGCCGTATCCGTCTGCCCTTCCAAAGCCGCCTTCGCGTCTTTACTCTTTCTCCATTTTACACCGATCACACAAGCAACGATCACCAACACGACAATCAAGGCAAAGCATAACAAATACGATAAAAAAGAATTTACAAATAAAATCAAATTTGTCATTTCCCCATCCTTCTCTTTCTGTGTTCTCCAATTACACTACCAATATGATACCACCAATCAAAGGGAATCGTCAAGCAAATCTGTACCATCCGCAGCCGTGGTGGCAAGTTTGTCACAACGTTCGTTTTCCGGGTGCCCGTCGTGTCCCTTCACCCATTGAAACGTAACCCGGTGCGGCTCCATCGCGCGAAGCAGGCGTTCCCATAAATCCACGTTTTTGACCGGTTTATTTCCGGCCGTCTTCCAACCTTTTTTCAGCCATCCGTCGATCCAGTTCTGGTTAAAGGCGTCGGTCACATACTTGGAATCGGAAATTAATAAAACCTCGCACGGTTTCGTGAGCGCTTCCAGTCCCACGATCGCCGCCATCAACTCCATACGGTTATTGGTGGTCTTTTTATATCCTGCCGAATACTCCCGTTCATGCAGCGTACCCTTGCTATCAATATATTGCAGGACAGCGCCGTAACCGCCCGGCCCTTCCGGATTGCCGCGTGCCGCGCCGTCCGTGTAAATCGTGACTTTCATCGCTTTTCATTTCCCTTCTACGTTTCTTTCTGGCTTCTATCGGTTTTTATCCATGTCAAAAATCCATGCCGCCAATGGCAAACCGCACCCGCTATTACTCCCACAGTCCGCTCCCCAGAAACCGCTCCGCCATAGCTTCCGCTTCCTCGATAATGGTTTCCTCATACCCCAGCATTTTAAGCAGTGCGATCGCATTCCGCGAAACTGCTGGGCCTTCCATTAATTGATAGGGGAAGAAAATATCGTTCTCCTCAATCCTCTCTTCAAAATGATAGTTATCATACTCCTCACCCAAAAGTCTTGTAAGCTCCACATCATGAGTAGCCGCAAAACAAAGAGTCCGCCCCGCCGCCAGCATTTTCATAATCTGAGTGGACGCCGCGATCCGCTCTACCGTATTGGTTCCCCGGAGCACCTCGTCCACAAAGCAGATCACCGGAAATCCTTTTTCTTTTATCTGATCCAGAATCCGTTTAATCGACTTAATCTCCACCATATAATAACTATCGCCGCCAGCCAAATCGTCCCGCAGGGACATAGAGGAAAACAGCCGGAAAAAAGGCGCTTCATAATAAGAAGCCGGACAGGTGTGTATGGTCTGGGAAAGCAATACCGCCGTGGCCGCCGCCCGCAGAAACGTGGATTTTCCCGACGCGTTTGATCCGGTCAACAGCACGCCCCTGCTGGCAGAAAGCGAATTTGTTACCGGCTCTTTCAAAAACGGATGATACAAATCCTCCACTTTTAAAAATACCCGCTCGTTTTCCCCATAATGCAGGATCGGCACGCAATAAGCTTCTCCAAGGCTTGTTCGGTACTCACCCACAACGATCACCGTTTCCATGCGGCCCAAAAGCGTGATTATTTCGTCTATCTCATCCATGTGTCCCCGCACTGCCGCAAGAGCCTTGTTAAACTGAATCAGGTCAAAATAAAAAAGCATCCGCAGATAATCCAGCGCAACCTCCAATGGATTCCCCGTTCCCGTCTCCGAGGAAATCACCAAGTAGGAGCTTCTCAAAAAACCGCTCAGCTCGCGGTAACCCTCCCGCAGCTTTTCCTGTTCTTCGGAAAAAACCGCGATATCTTTCTTTTTCAACTCCTCCGCCCCGGTAAGCAGCCTGCGGATATATCGAAAGCTGCTGATATAAGGCTCTATCTCCTTATACTCTTTAAAATAATTCATCAGGTTATGGCATAGAACAAGCAGCAGGAGAACCGTTCCTACCGGCATGGAAAACCACATTGCTCCCACAGAAGCCAAAACGGCCAGATCCCAGAGCAGATACTTCCCGCTTTTCCGCTCTCCCAGCAAGTCCAGATGATCCAGATATTCATAGATCGAAAACTTCCGCATTCTGCCCAGTTGGTAAAATATGCGTTGAACCCTATGCCTTTCCTCCTCATGTTCCATGAAAAAGCGGATCTGTTCCTCCGCCTTCTCCATCTGCGCCTCGTCGCAGACCGGCGTCCGCAGCCTGTAATACAGATACTCGTCCCCCGTAGCGCTTAAAGAGGTATTGATCTGCTGATACAGCTCGTCCATATGCAGATCGTTCCATGTAATATCGTCAATCTGACCATCCGACCGATGCTTTTGATAGTACATACAGATATGAAGCATCTCCTCCGAACCGTACTTGCGCGCGCTTCCCTTTCCATATCCCTGATACAGCTTTTCCAACACTCTCCTGTGAAAATTTCTGTTATTACTATATTCGATTCCCATGAAAAGCACGATCAGAAAAACAATCATGCCCGCAAAAAACAAAGCGTCCATTCTCAGCCAAGATTCGTTACAATCTCGTTTGCCTTTCTGTAGATTTCTTCCACGTCATACGCTTTCGTAAATTGTCCGTTCTCGTACAGAATTTTACCACGGATCATTGTCATCTTTACATTCTGTTTGCTGCCGCTGTAGACTAGATTTTTCGGTATGTTATTGATAGGCTGCATATTGGGCTGGTTCAGGTCGATCATAATAATATCCGCCTGTTTTCCTTTCGCCAGCACATCCGCGTCAGACAGATTCATGGCTTTTGCGCCGTTCACCGTAGCCATTTTTAAAACCGACAGCGCGTCCACCGCCGCCGCATCCTGCTCCCTCAGCTTGGCAAGTCCCGTCACCAGAAACATTTCCCGGAACATATCGAGACAATTATTGCTGGCAGGGCCGTCCGTACCGATGGCCACGTTGATTCCCCGCTTCAAATACTCCGAAATCGGGGCAACGCCGCTGGCAAGCTTCATGTTGGAGGCTGGATTGGTCACCGCAGTCAGGTTTTTTCTCTGCATGATTTCCAAATCTTTCTCGTCCATCCAGACACAGTGATAACCGCCGCCGCCGTAATCAAACATGCCCATGGAGTCCAAAAGCTGCAGCGGCGTCACCCCGTAACGCTCCTTACAGCCTTCCACCTCCGCCTTGGTCTCGCTAAGGTGTCCAAATACCGGGGCTTTGTATTTATGAGCCATTTCCGCCACCCGCTCCAAAAGCGCTTTGGAGCAAGTATATTCCGCATGAAATCCGATGAAGTAGGAATGCAGCGGGTGATAATGATTTAAGGTGTGATACCGCTCTTCCATCAGCGCAAGCATTTCCTCAAAATCTTCCTGTGCGCTGGTCGTATTAACCTGTACGCAGCGCATCCCCATTTCCACACATGCCTTCGCCGTCGTCTCCGGCGTCAGATACATATCAAAAACAGTGGTGATTCCACTCGTTAAATATTCCAGAACCGCCAGCTTCGTAAGATGGTAAATCATCTCCCCGTCAAGCTTCGCCTCCATCGGAAACACCTGATGATACAACCATTCGGAAAGCGGCAGATCATCCGCCTTGGATCGCAGAAACGTCATCGCCGAATGGGTATGCGCATCCTTAAATCCGGGCATCAAAAGATTCCCTTCGCAGTCGATCTCCCGATCCCAAAGAATGCTCTCAATCGAAAGCGACTGACAGATCGCCGCCGCGTCGCCGCCTTCGCCCACGTAGAGAATCTTATCGTCCTGCACCCAGAGCTCTCCCTGTATGATATCTGTCGTCTCCATGGTCAACATTTTCGCATTGTAAAATCTATAATTCATGTTTTTTCCTCTCCCTTATGAGTAAAACCTTACGCCCTTTACAACACGTTCCCAAACTTCGTCACAGACTCCGCCAGCAGCTTCTCAAATTTAGGCGCAACCGCATTCGCCGCTTCCTGCACCTCCTCGTGAGTCAAAGGCGCGCTGTTCATCCCTGCCGCCAGATTGCTGACGCAGGAAACGCCGCAGATTTTCATTCCCATATGATTGGCCGCGATCGCCTCCACCACTGTGCTCATGCCTACCGCGCTCGCCCCCATCTTATGAAGCATCTGGATCTCCGCAGGGGATTCAAAGGAAGGACCCGTCAACTGTGCGTAAACGCCCTCAAACAACTCGATCTCATTTTCCTTCGCCGTCTCCCTGATGATTGCCTGCAAATCTTCATCATATACATGGGACATATCGGGGAATCTCGTCCCAAGCTCATCGATGTTGGGGCCAATTAATGGATTCGGCGCAAACAAGGAAATATGATCCTGAATCAGCATCAGGCTTCCCGCATGGAAGGCCGGGTTGATACCGCCGGACGCATTGGTCAAAAACAGAATTTTCGCCCCCATCATCTTCATCAAACGGGTCGGAAGCACCACATCCGTAATCGGATATCCCTCATAATAGTGCACCCGCCCCTGCATCAGCACCACGGGGATTTCATTGATATATCCGAAAATAAACTTCCCCGCATGTCCCGGCACCGTAGATACTGGAAAGCCCTCGATCTCGCTGTAGGGAAGCTCCGCTTTCACATCAACGGTTCTTGCGAAGTTGCCAAGACCGGAGCCGAGCACAATCGCCACCTTCGGCGCAAAATCAATTTTTGCTTTATAACAGTCATAACATTTCAAGAGTTTTTCGTATACAGGATTCATATGGTTACCGCCTTTCTGTTTTGTTTTTGTGAGCAAGTTTTCCTCTGCGGCTATTATATCATCCCACCAATTTCTCCGCAATTCATTTAATGGTAAGAATCACCCCTGCATGTACAAGGAAAATTTTTGCGTCAACCCTGTGGGCATCCCTCCCCAAGGATCACCCCGCCTACGCGGGGAAAAGATTAAGCCACGGTCTACACTGTACTCTGTGTGGGGTTCACCCCCGCCTGCGCGGGGAAAAGATGATAGTCCATTCTTTCTGGTAGCTTTGCTCAGATTCACCCCCGCCTAAGCGGGGAAAAGTCCAGCTTGGTGACAAGGATCATGTCGATTTTAGGTTCACCCCCGCCTGTGCGGGGAAAAGGTCTGCCAGTTAAATGTGCCGTATTCCGACACAGGTTCACCCCCGCCTACGCGGGGAAAAGTATAAGACTGACATTGGGGGGG
>CAMXIK010000026.1 GCA_947243855.1 uncultured Lachnospiraceae bacterium
GACGGCAGGACGCAGCATACAGGACAGAATTCTTTATGATAAAGTGTTTGAGCCTTTTACGCCGAAGTTTTCTTATAAGCTGGTAGAACTTAATGCTTACAGTGTGGAGGAGCTGATAGGGAAAAACGATGAATTGTCATTGCTAATGCTGATCAATCGGTTACAGAATTCCTCAGAATACAGAGAATTGAATCTGCCGGAGGATTATCCTAAAAAGATAGTGGAAAACTCTACGGATGAGTTAATTAATATCATAGCCCGGGTTTCAGCCTCCATGCTGAGACATTTGGAACTTTCAGAGGATGAAGTTACGGAGTTTACGGAACAGGTAAAGGAGCGTAATATGGCGGTATTATTTGAGAATTTTAAAGATGATATCAATTTAGCTGGCGCGATCAGGATTGCAAGGGAAAAGGCGCAAACAGAAGGTCGTGCGAAAGGATTAGCGGAAGGCGAAGCGCGTTTTATGAAGCTGACGGAATTGCTGCTGCAGGCAGGACGTGTGGATGATTTGACAAGGGCGATTGCTGATCCTGTATATAAAGAGGAAATGTACCGGCAGCATCATTTAAAGTAAAATATATTTTTTTCAAAAGAGTGGTTTACAAAACCACTCTTTTGTTATATGATGGTTTTGGAAAACGATTTCCGGAAAACATTTTCCAAACAAGAATCGTTTCGGGACGGAATCGAAATGGTATCAATCAAGGATGTGGCAAAACAAGCGGGCGTAGCGATCTCTACCGTATCTAAGGTACTGAATAATTACCCTAATGTGAGCGAAGCTACTAAGAAAAAAGTAAATCAGGCCGTGGCGGATTTGAATTTCGTGCCAAACTCTGTGGCGGCGGCGCTCTCTTCCAAGCAGTCCGGCAGGGTGGCCCTTTTGTTAAATATGGGAAACGCCTCCTCAGTGGATGAGATCAACATGCAGTATATGGCGGGCACCATAGGACGGGCGATGGAGTTAAATCTGGACGTCATCACGATATTTGGTTCCATGTTAAAGAATAAAAGTATGGACGAGGTGGTACGGTATTTACAGTCACAGAGCATTACGGGGCTTTTGATCTTTGGCATGTCAAAGGAAGACCGGGTGCTGCAAAAGTTGATTGAAACGCAGATTTTTAAAATTGTGACAGTGGATGTTCCCCTTGTGAATGCGTCTTCGTCCTCGGTTTGGATCGATCAGGCGGCAGCCCAGTATGATGTGGCGAAAAAGACGCTTGTGGAAAATAAAGGAAAAAGTATTCTCTACCTTGCAGGAAAGAAAAACGGATATGTTACGCAGGAGCGCCTGAAAGGGATTCAGCGTCTGGCAAAGGAAGAAGGGATTCCCCTGCTTGTGAGAAACGGGGAATTTTCAGAACTGCAGGCAAGAAATTTGACATTCCGGTATGCGAAGAAAAAAGACATCGTGGTATGCGCGTCGGATCTGATGGCGATCGGCGCGATGCGGGCTTTGATGGAAATGGATATTTTCCGTCCGGTGTGCGGCTTCGACGGGATCACGCTGATGGGATATGCGGGCAAGCAGATGAATACGGTAAAACAAAATTTTGAGCGGATTGCCTCGGAAGCTGTGATAGAGTTAAAAAGACTCTTGGACGGCGGAGAGGGACAGCAGATTGTATTGGACTATGAGCTGGTGCGGATGAAGTATGAGGATATTTTGATCTAAGGTTTACAGGTCTGCATAAGTGGATAACATAGTAATCATAGAAATCATAAAATATATCACAACAAAGAAAAGGGAGGTTTCAACATGGCACAAGCAACGAATCTGAAAAGAGACGTACTGGTAATGAATCTTGAGCAGGAGCTTGAGAACCAGACACAGAGCGGTTATGGCAAGTCTATTGCCGACTGCAGCAACGAAGAGCTTTATTACAGCATTCTTCAGCTATCCAAAAAGCTGATGAGCGCATCCGAGCGGATTGAGGGAGAGAAAAAGATCTATTACATTTCCGCAGAGTTTTTGATCGGCAAACTGTTATCTAACAACCTGATTAATCTGGGCGTCTATGACAATCTGGAGAAAATCTTGGAAAAGAATGGTAAGCAGCTCTCCGCGATCGAGGAGATCGAGCCGGAGCCTTCTCTCGGTAACGGCGGTCTGGGACGACTGGCGGCATGTTTTCTCGATTCCATAGCTTCTCTTGGTCTTCCGGGTGAGGGTATCGGCTTAAATTATCACTTTGGGCTGTTCAAGCAGGAGTTTAAGGACAAACTGCAGACGGCGGAGAAGAACGACTGGATCGAAGAGCAGTCATGGCTGACGAAGACGGATACCACTTTCGAGGTGGCGTTTGGCAAGAAAAAAGTAACGTCCAGACTATATGATATAGATGTCATTGGTTATGATAACGGTGTGAATAAGCTTCGGCTTTTCGATATCGAGACGATCGACGAGAGTCTGGTTAAAAAAGGCATTGATTTTGATAAAGAGGATATTGAGAAAAACCTGACCCTCTTCTTATATCCGGACGATTCCGACGAGGCGGGTAATCTGCTGCGCATTTACCAGCAGTATTTTATGGTCAGCAATGCGGCGCAGTTGATTTTAAAGGAGATGAAGGAGAAGCAGTATGACCTGCGTACCATGTACGACCATGCGGTCATCCAGATCAACGACACCCATCCTACGATGGTGATTCCAGAGCTGATCCGTATTCTGGTGGATGAGAAGGCGTTTACCATGGACGAGGCGATCGAGGTTGTGAGCAAAACCTGTGCCTATACCAATCATACCATTTTGGCGGAGGCGCTGGAAAAATGGCCTTTGAAGTATCTGGAGAAGGTAGTACCGCAGCTTGTGCCGATTATCAAGGAGCTTGATAAGCGCGTGGCGGCAAAATATAAAGACCCCAAGGTGCAGATCATCGACAAGGATAAGAGAGTGCATATGGCGCACATTGATATCCATTACGGTTTTTCTGTAAACGGCGTGGCCGCGATCCACACAGAGATCTTAAAAGATACGGAGTTAAATGCTTTTTACAAGATTTATCCAGAGAAATTCAACAATAAGACCAACGGAATCACGTTTAGAAGGTGGCTTTTATCCTGTAACCGCGAGCTGGCGAATTTTATTTCTGAGACCATTGGGGACGGCTACAAAAAGGACGCGGGAAATCTGGAAAAGCTGCTTGAGTACATCGACGACGAGGCGGTGCTGGGACGGATAGCCGAAATCAAGATGAACCGGAAGAAAGATCTGGCGGCTTATGTGAAGAAAACGGAAGGCGTGACACTGAATCCGGATTCTATCTTTGATATACAGAGTAAACGTCTGCATGAGTATAAGAGACAGCAGATGAACGCCCTTTACATTATTCATAAGTATCTGGAAATCAAGGCTGGCAAGAAGCCCGCAAGGCCGATGACCTTTATCTTCGGCGCGAAGGCAGCTCCCGCTTATGTGATCGCGCAGGATATTATCCATCTGCTTCTGGTGCTGCAGGAGATTATCAATCATGACCCGGATGTGAGTCCTTACATGACGGTGCTTATGGTGGAAAATTATAATGTGGCTTATGCGGAGAAGATGATTCCGGCATGCGACATTTCCGAGCAGATTTCCCTCGCATCGAAAGAGGCTTCCGGCACGGGTAACATGAAATTTATGTTAAACGGCGCGGTAACGCTGGGAACGTCGGACGGCGCTAATGTGGAGATTCACGAGCTTGTGGGCGATGACAATATTTATATTTTCGGCGAGAAATCTGAGGCGGTCATCAAGCACTACGAAAAGGCGGATTACGTGTCGAAGGATTACTACAAAAAGTCGCCTGTGATCAAGGAAGCGGTAGACTTTATTGTCAGCAAGGAAGCTTTGAAGGCAGGGCACAAGGAGAATCTGGAGAGACTTTACAAGGAGCTGCTGAACAAAGACTGGTTTATGACCCTTCTCGATCTGGAAGATTATATTGCAACGAAGGATAAGATGATGGCCGATTATGAAGACCAGAATAAGTGGAGAAAGATGATGCTTGTGAATATTGCCAAAGCTGGATTCTTCTCCTCCGACAGAACCATCGAGGAGTACAACAGAGATATCTGGCGGTTAAGATAGTACCTTTAATCTATCCAATGCGGGGGCATAGCTCCCGCATTTTTTATAGTAAGCTTTGGCTTCGGGGATGTGGCTGGTGCACTCATAGATGACGCCGGTATTGTAATTGGCCATATAGCTGTTCACACCGTCTATGGCAAACTCTTCCATAGTGGAAGCTTTTTTGAACTGTTTTATGGCGTCATCGAAAAGACCGTTGTTCATATAGATGAGCCCCATCAGGAAGACGAAGTCCGCCCGCACGGCAAAGACGTCATAGAGCTCGGAAAGCCCAAGGGCCATTTCATTCTGTTTCAGGTCTAAAAGCGTATATCCGTAAGATTCTACCATGGTTTTTACATAGTCCAGCGAAGGATCAACTTCCATGGCCAACCCGGCGTCGAAACTCTCGAAAGCCTTTTGGGTCTCGCCCAATCGACGATGGCATTGTCCCAACTGAAAATAGAGGTAGGGGTCTGGGCCTTCCCTGTCAAGCTGTGCCGTGAGCAGGGCGATATTGCGGCGGCTTTTTTCCTGCATGTCAGCCTCGTTCTCGTCGTATCCGACATGAAGAATTGTGACAGGAGCGTCATAAACTGCTTTTGTCCGATGATCCCGGCGTTCCAACTGTTCGTGGACTGATCCGGCAAAATGAAAATAGATACGGTTGGCCAGACGGCTTACCCTCGTCTGTTCAAAGGCGGTCTGCCCGTTTTGCAAAAAACGGTTACGGATCAGAATGCGTCCTGCGCAGTCTGGATATTGGTCCATACAATGGCCAAGGGCAGATAAGTCAATTTTTTCGATATATTCGTCACAGTCGATGGAAAGTATCCAATCATGGGAGGCTTTTTCCATGCAAAAATTGCGGGCTGCGCTGAAATCGTCGCACCAATCGAAGTGATAAATACGGTCCGTGTATTTTTCTGCAATTGCAACGGTCTGATCCGTAGATCCGGTGTCCGTGAGCACGATTTCAAAACCGAAAGGAACAAGCCGTTTCAGGCATTCTTCAAGATGCGCTTCCTCATTTTTGGCAATGATACATACGGATAATGGAAACAAGGCTTCTCCTTTCGGTAAGGCATCAGTAAGCGGATGCTGAGGTCAATTCCCGCATTCTTCTCACAGCAGGTTCGTAGTCGCCGCATTTTTTATAGTAAACACGGGCCTGATCAAGCTCTCCCATACTTTCATAGATATCGGCGATGTGGTAATTGGCGCGATAACTATTGACGCCTTTACGGGAGTAGGAAGAGAGCGTGGTTGCTTTCTTGAATTCTTCCAGCGCTTTTGGAAGCTCTCCTTTTTTCAGGTAGAGCATTCCCATCAGATAGACAAAGTCGGCCCTGTGTGAGAAAAGGTCGTATTTCTCACGGAGGGACATAGCTGTGTCGTATTTGGCCAGATCCATCAGGCAGTAGCCGTAAGTTTCCGCCATGCTTTGTACAAAGTCAGAGTTGGGGTCAGCATTTAGGTCGAGTCCCAGCTTATAGTAGTGCGCGGCTTTTTCCATGTCATTTAAGGAAATGTAGTTTTGTCCCAGTTGAAAATAGATATAAGGACTTGGGCCTTTCACAGCAAGGTCGTGCAGCAGCATTTCCAAATTTCTGGTGGCGCGTATGCGCTTGTCGGACTCGCCCACATAGCCCTCGTGATAGAAGGTAAGGGGAATGGGGAAGGTGTCCGGTTCTTTTCCCTGAAGAGTGCGCACCTGCTCATGGACGCTGCCTTCAAAGTGGCAGTAGGTCTTGTTAAAGAGACGGCCGATCCGCTCCGACATGATGGAGCGCGAACCTTGTATGGTGTAGGGATTGTTGCGGGTAATGGTGCCGACAGATTCCCTGTGTCCGGAGAGCGATTCTTCAAGCAGCGCTAAGTTTACATTTTCCAAATATTCGTCGCAGTCAATGATCAGTACCCAGTCGTTGGCTGCCTGTTGGATTGAGAAATTTCTTGCGCTGCTGAAATCGTCGCACCATGCAAAGTGGAAGACCTTATCCGCATAGCGGTGGGCGATCTCCACGGTCCGATCCACCGAACCGGTGTCCACTACGATGATTTCAAAACGGCAGGGACGAAGTCTTTTCAGACATTCTTCGATATGGTTATCCTCATTTTTGGCAATCATACATACAGAAACGGGAAGCATAACAACACCTCTTTTGTCATTTGTTTATCTCGGAAGAGCATGATACAAACGCCACTCTACCACGTCTATTTTAGCACCTTCTTTGTTTGGGGACAATACGCTTTTTGCGTGCCGGCAGTTCCCTGTATTGGAATTTTTGTACAAAAAATTTGGTAAAGGAATGGTAAAGATGATAAAGATGACGATATTCCGTTAAAATAATGCGGTTAGTGGTTCCTTTTTTTTCAAAAATATGTTATACTGTCCCAAACGGAGAGGAGAAGACCTCTTCTCATAAAGAAAACAGCGCATGATAAGGAGGTCTATTATGACAAAGGCAGAAATTTTGAAAGCGGAAATCCTAAAACAGCATAAGAGTGTCAGACAGTTTGCAATCGAGATGGAGATACCGTACTCTACGTTGGTCACGGCATTGGATCGAGGTATTGAAGGGATGGCTTACGGTACTGTGATCCGGATGTGTGACAAACTGAATCTGAACCCTGTGGATTTTACGCCTATCAACCAGAAGAGTCTGCTGGGCGGAAAGATTATGGAGAACCGCGTGATGCAGTACTATGTGAAACTGAATAAGATCGGTCGTAAGAAGGCACTTGAATTGATGGAAGATTATTCTCAGTTGGATAAGTACAAGGCAGTCGAGGAGTAGTATGAATTATGATTATTTAATCGTGGGCGCAGGGCTGTTTGGCTCTGTGTTTGCTCACGAGATGCACAAAAAGGGCCGGCGGGTGCTTCTGATCGATAAAAGGGAGCATATTGCCGGCAATATTTTTACAGAGGATGTAGCTGGAATTCAGGTTCACCGGTATGGCGCGCACATTTTCCATACATCTGACAAAAAGATTTGGGATTATGTAAACCGATTTGCAGAGTTTAACCACTATATCAATTCTCCGATCGCCAATTATAAAGGGGAAATTTACAATCTTCCTTTTAATATGAATACGTTCAACAGGATGTGGGGCGTGGTGACGCCGGAGCAGGCGAAGGAAAGAATCTCGGAGCAGATAGCGGATCTTCCTATTACGGAGCCTTCTAATCTAGAGGAACAGGCGCTTTCTTTGGTGGGAAGGGATGTGTATGAGAAGCTGGTGCAAGGCTACACGGAAAAACAATGGGGGAGACCCTGCAGGGAACTTCCGGCGTTTATTATCAAGAGACTGCCGCTTCGATTTACCTACGATAATAATTATTTTAATGACCGTTATCAGGGGATTCCGGTAGGCGGCTATACCATAATGGTAGAGAAAATGCTGGAGGGTATCGAGGTAAAAACCGGCATATCTTATCAGGAGTTTGCTGCGGAACAGGAGCTGGACGGCCGTGTCTGTGCGGTTGACCGGGATGGCAATACTTATGAAAAGATTGTGTATACGGGCATGATCGACGAGTATTTTGATTATGCGCTTGGGTATCTGGAATACCGTTCTCTGCGGTTTGAGACGGAGACGCTTGCGGACTGTGAGAATTATCAGGGAAATGCGGTGGTGAACTACACGGAGCGCGAAATTCCTTATACAAGGGTGATCGAGCACAAGCATTTTGAGTTTGGGATGCAGAAGGATACCGTCGTCACCAGAGAATATCCGGCTGTCTGGAAGGAAGGGGAGGAACCCTATTATCCCATCAATGACGAGAAGAACGATACGTTGTTTCAAAAATATCAGGAGATGGCAAAGACAAAGCCCCATGTGATTTTCGGAGGGCGGCTTGGGCAGTACAGGTATTATGACATGGACAAGGTGATCGCGCAGGCGCTTGCGGCGGTGGAAGCGGAGGGGTAGCGTAGCCCGCAACAAGGTAACAGCTCAGCCCGCGCCATTCGCAAAATCGCTCATAAAATTTCAGGCAGAGTCTTGACAAGAAATATGGCTCTGCCTATAATTACACCTAGATAGTTTGATATTCAAACCTTTAGATTGTCAAATAATATGGAGGCGCTTTATGAATTGGGATGAGGCAAACAAGGAACTGGATAGAAGAAGAGAAAAAGCGCTGCTTGGCGGCGGGCCAAACAGAATTGAGAAACAGCATGCGTCCGGCAAACTGACGGCCAGAGAGAGGATTGAGATGCTGCTTGATCCGGGCACCTTTGTGGAAGTGGACGGCTTTTTGGAGTCCCGTATCGATGATTTTGATCTGGATAAGAGGCGCGTACCGGGCGACGGCGTGGTGACAGGCTATGGTGAGATCGACGGCAGACAGGTGTTTGTGGCCAGCGAGGATTTTACGGTGATCGGCGGTACGCTGGGCGAGTATCATTCCTTTAAGATATGCAGGATTCAGGACATGGCGATGGAGATGAAGGCCCCTTTGATCTGCATCAATGACAGCGGCGGCGCCAGAATCGAGGAGGGGATTTCCTCTTTGAGCGGGTACAGCGGGATGTTTCTGCGTCACACGAAAGCCTCCGGCGTGATTCCCCAGATTGCGGTGATTTTAGGACCTTGTTCGGGCGGCGCCTGCTATGCGCCGGCGATCTGTGACTTTATCTTTATGGTAAAGGATATTTCTAAGATGTTTATTACTGGTCCTAATGTAGTGAAAACCGTTATTAACGAGGAAGTGTCTGTGGAGGAACTTGGCGGGGCCGAAGTGCACGCGAAAAAGAGCGGCGTATCCCACTTTACTTACGATACGGAAAACGAGTGCCTGATGGGCGTGAGAAAGCTCCTGTCTTATCTGCCGAGCAACTGGATGGAGAAGCCGCCGGTGGTCAACACTGCGGAGAGACAGAGCCTTTCTACCAGAGTTGGGAAAGTATTTGGCAGAGGCGAGGGCGCAAGGCAGGATAATGTGATCCGCACAAAGGCTGCTAAATTAAAGGATATCGTGCCCGATAATTCCCGCCATGCCTATGACGTGAAGGAAGTCATCGACTGCATCGTGGATGAGGGAAGCTTTTTTGAGGTACAGAAGGAATTTGCCACTAATGCGGTGGTTGGGTGGTGCCGTATGGCGGGTAAGGTCGTGGGTATCGTGGCCAATCAGCCCAACTCCATGGGCGGTTCGCTGGATTACCACGCTTCCGATAAAATTGCAAGATTTATCCGTTTCTGCGACTGCTTTAACATTCCTTTAATCACGTTAATCGACGTGCCGGCATTCCTGCCCGGAACGGCGCAGGAGCACAACGGTATTATCCGCCACGGCGCGAAGATTCTCTATGCGTACTCGGAAGCCACTGTGCCGAAGATTTCGCTGATTATGAGAAAAGCTTACGGCGGCGCGTATATTGCTATGAATTCCAAGGAAATGGGCGCGGATATTGTGTACGCATGGCCCATTGCGGAGATCGCGGTGATGGGAGCGGACGGTGCGGTCAATATTGCCTTCAAGAGAAAAATCAAGGCGGCGGCCGATCCCGAAGCCATGCGCGCCCAGTGTAAGAAGGAGTACGAAGATCGGTTTTTGAATCCTTATGTGGCGGCGGCCAGAGGCTACGTCAACGAGGTAATTAAGCCAGAGGAGACGAGGGAGGCGCTTTTGAAGGCGCTGCGCGGGTTGAAGAACAAGCAGGCGGAGAATCCGAAGAAGAAACATGGGAATATACCGTTATAGATGAAAAGGAAAAGCCAGTGTTTCGGGATGGAAGCACTGGCTTTTGCATATAAATCAGAGGTTCGTTATGGAACTCCTGTGCATACTCAAATATTATATTTTTGAAAAAGCTCTTCCCGGTACTTAGAATCCTTTGTGGCGCGTTCCAGTTCTTTGATCAGCCCGTTCAAAAGTAAGATAGAAGTAAGAGTGGCCATTCTGTCTACTCCTTCAGCATGGCCTTCGGCGCGACCCTCAGCACGGCCTGCTTCGCGTTCTTGCTGTTTTATCTGTAAAAGTGTCATAAACTCCACCTCCCATTCTTCATGTTCTCTGGCTTTGCTGACCAGATCATCCAGATTTTTTGTGAAAGGATCAGATGCAGGCTGTCCGGATAGATATTCCAGAAACGCCGCAAGCTCTTTTGGCACGCCGGCTTTGTCTCCAGACGCGTTTAGGAATACTTTTGTGGAACCGTCTTCCAAAACCAGATCTGTGCATTCCAAACATAAGTTGTTAAAGGTATACACGCATTTGCCCCGATCAAAAGGGTCTTGCAGACAGATAAAAATGATGTAACTCTTCCGCAGTTGACTGTACGCTGCTCCCTTTTCGATCAGGTTAAGATCGATCATTCCCTGATAATAACGGGTTCTTTTGGGCAAGTCGCTGTTAAGAGTTGTCTGCATTTCAATGTCATAGACGGTATCATCGCCTTCCAGATACACATCCAGCCGGATTCCCTTCCCATCATCCGTGATCCGGATTGACTTTTGTACTTCCAGAGTATCGGCATCGTCAGGGACTCCGATTCTTGTAATCTTGCGATCCAAAATCATTTCCAGAAGCTGTTTGCAGACCTCCGGATTCGTCTGCATGATCTTGCCAAACAGAAAGTCATTGGAAAGATCAAGTTCTTTGTAAGATTTGCTCATTTAAATTCCTGTCATATTTACGTTTATGAGTTTGAAGTGTCTTTGCTTATTATGGCTTTATTATAGCAGTTTTACAAGGCAGATGCAAGAAAGGACTGGCGGCAAGGAACAGCACGATCAGTAACCCTATTTTTGATACAACACAAACGCTTCATACGGTTCCAGTGTGAGTTCCCTTTCGGCATAGTTCCGGTCCCGATTGGAAATCAGGCAGGCCGCCCCGATCAATTCGTCGGGAACGGTAAAGGCCGTCTCATGGTCGCAGAAGCTGCACACCACCAGAAGCTTTTCGCATTCCAGCGTTCTTGTGTAGACGAACAATTCCTCACTGTCCTCCAGCATCGCTTCGTACTTCCCGTACACAATGACCGGATATTTCTTTCGGAGAGCAATCAGTTTCCGGTAATAATGGAAGACGGAATCGGGGTCTGCGGTCTCCGCTTTGGCGTTGATCTCCTTATAGTTGGGGTTCACCGCAATCCAAGGCGTGCCCGCCGTAAAGCCCGCCTGCTTGGAATCGTCCCACTGCATAGGCGTTCTGGCGTTATCACGGCTCTTGAAAGCGATGCAGGGCCAGAATACCTCGTGGGAAAGCTGGCCGTCTAGACACCATTCCCGATAGGCGTTGATGCTTTCGATATCGCGGAACTCATTCGGACTCTGGAAAGGATAGTTGGTCATGCCAAGTTCTTCGCCTTGATAGATGTAGGGTGTGCCCTGCATCATATGCAGGCAGGTGGCCAGCATTTTTGCGGAGGTTTCCCGGTACGCGGGGCGGTCGTCTCCGAAGCGGGAGACAGCGCGGGGCTGGTCGTGATTGTCCCAGAACAAACTGTTCCAAGCGCGGTCATAGAGATCGGTCTGCCAGCGGGAGAGAATTTTTTTCAGAACGGTAAGGGGGATTTTTTCATCCGTCCATTTCCCGTATTTGCCGTCGCCCTCCACATGTTCAAACTGGAATACCATGTTCAGCTCTCCGGTAGTTTCGCCCGCATATTGCGCAGCCAGTTCCGCAGTCACGCCGGGAGTTTCCCCCACTGTCATAATATCGTATTTGGACAATACTTCTGCGTTCATCTCCTTTAAATATTTGTGTACGTTTGGGCCGTGCACACAGTACGGGCCATAGTCCCCGTAGAGGCCGTGTACCTCGCCGTCTGGCATTTCTTTGGTCTTGGAAATCATGCTGATCACGTCCATGCGGAAACCGTCGATCCCTTTCTCGCACCACCAGGTCATCATGTCGAACACTTCTTGGCGCACCTTCGGGTTATCCCAGTTTAAATCCGGCTGTTTTTGGGAAAACAGGTGCAGATAGTACATATCCGTCGTCCCGTCATACTGCCATGCCGAACCGCCAAAACACGAGCCCCAGTTGTTGGGCGGCGTCCCGTCGCTCTTTCCCTTGCGCCAGATATAATAGTCCCGATACTCGTTATCCGTGGACTTTCGGCTTTCTACAAACCATTTGTGCTCGTCTGAGGTATGGTTGACCACCAGATCCATCACGATTTTGATTCCCCGTTCATGGGCGGCCGATAGGAGTGCGTCAAAATCCGCCATCGTGCCAAATTCTTCCATAATATCCTGATAATCGCTGATATCATACCCGTTATCGTCATTTGGCGACTGATAAACCGGGGAGAGCCAGATCACATCGATCCCCAGATATTTCAAATAATCAAGGCGGCTGATAATACCCTGCAAATCGCCGATGCCGTCGCCGTTACTGTCCATAAAACTGCGCGGATAAATCTGATAAATGACCGCTTCTTTCCACCATGTTCTATTCATAATAGGAATCCTCCATTTCCAGTACCAATACTTGATATCCCTGCAAGGTGATTGTCCCGTTATTTTCTGCAAGTTCTTTCTCATTATTCAGCAGCACGTTTTTATAGGCTGTAGGCAGGGTAACTTCCTGCGGCTCCTTTTGATAGTTTCCTATGACAAGAAGGGTGGGCGCCCCCTTCCGGTAATAGGCCATCAGATTGTGCCGCTCCCGCCATACGGGTTCCAGAGCGCCGTACACGATGGTCTCTTTGTAGGCCGGATTCTTGCGAAGGGCGATCAGCTCCTTATAAAAAGAGTAGACGGAATCCGCGTCCTCTGTCTGCGCCGCCGCGTTGATGGCGGTATAATTCGGGTTGACCGGAAGCCAAGGCGTGCCGGTAGTAAATCCGGCGTTTGCTTCATCCGACCACTGCATGGGCGTACGCGCGTTGTCACGGCTGTGGGCGGATATGGCCTTGATGGCCTCTTCGGGCGAAAGCCCGGCTTCCAACGCGACCTGATATTCGTTGCGGGCAGAGATGTCGTCGACCTCGTCTATGGATACGACGGGCAGATTCTCCATTCCTAGTTCCTGTCCCTGATAGATAAAAGGGATGCCCCGCAGCAGAAAGCTCAGTGCGGCCAGCATTTTCTTACTTTTATTGCAGCAGTCTCCTTCGGGAATGTAGCGGCTGACACCCCGCGGGCCGTCGTGGTTTTCGATGATGTTGGAGAGAAATCCGATCTCTCCGACCTTGGCCTGAGAGGAAAAACAGCAGTTTTTATAATCGTCCGGGGTGATAGGAGAAGCGTCGTACCAGCCCTTCTCACTGTGGCCGAAAATGGTGGCGTTAAAATCAAACATGCTGGAAAAATAACCGTTCTCCCCGATGAAATCCGGCAGCTCGCCGGGTTTTTCGTTGAATACTTCGCCTACGGAAAAGGCGTCATGTTTGCGAAAAGTACGGTCGCGCATTTCGCTTAAGAATTCCCCGATTCCCGTCGCTTCTTCCAGCATGGCATGAATGCTGCACAGCCCGTCTTCACGGTCTGGCTCGTAGCTGTGCAGGGGCAGCGCTTTTTTGATGTTGATAATGGCGTCGATGCGGAAGCCGCCAAGGCCCTTTTCCAGCCACCAGTTCATGTTTTGATAGACTTCCTCCCGCAGCTTAGGATTTTCCCAATTCAGGTCGGGCTGCTTTTTGTGAAATACATGGAGGTATTGTTTGCTTGTGCCGGGCAGATCGTCCCAAACGGGGCCGCCGAAGTAAGAGCGCCAGTTGGTCGGCAGTTCGCCTTCTTTTTTGTCCCGCAGGTAAAAATATTGTCCGTATGTTCCGTCGGGGTCTTCACAGGCCTTGCGGAACCACTCGTGCTCGTCGGAACAGTGATTGACTACCAGATCCATAAGAACCACCATATCCCTCTTTTTGGCCTCGGCAATCAGACGGTCCATGTCCTCCATGGTTCCAAAGCGTGGATCAATGCTATAGTAGTCGGAAATGTCGTAGCCCTGATCGGCCAGAGGGGACTGATAACAGGGTGACAGCCAGAGAATATCCACGCCAAGGTCTTGCAGATAATCCAGTTTGCTGATGATGCCGGGGATATCCCCGATGCCGTCGCCGTTGGAATCGTAGAAGCTTTTGGGATAAATTTGATATGCCACTTTGTCATGCCACCATTTTTTGTTCATAACCGTACCTCCTGTTTTTGTGATTTCTTATTTTTCGCAGGGTATCGGTATCGCCGCGTCCGCCGCCCTGTTTGAGTCGTTATCTACATTTTAATGACATTGACGGCGATTGTCTTACGGTTATTTGATTAAAAAATACGGTATTATGACTTTTAATACAGATTAGTGTGCTTTCGGTACTGCAGAGGGGTGGTTCCGGTGTGACGGCGGAACTCCTGCAGGAAATTTCCCTGATTGTTAAAGCCGCATTCCAGACAAATTTCCGTTACCGGCAGATCGGTTTCCTCCAGAAGACGTTTGGCCTGTTTGACGCGGTACTCGTTGATATAGGCGATGGGAGAACAGCCGATTGCCTTTTTGAACAACCGGCAGAAATATTGCTCGTTCAGGTTTACCCGGCCGGCAAGGTCGGATATGTATATTTTTTCGTGGTAATTTTCTTTAATATAAGTAAGGGTTGCCTTGATGCTCTCCACGCTCTTGTTAAAGTTTTTTTCCGTGGGGATAAAAAGGTTGTGGGCGGAGAGGGTGGCAAGCATGTAAAGCAGCGAGGATTTGATATATAATTGACTAGTTAAGTCATTGGTGGTCAGGCTGCTGTCGGAAGCGGAATCCTCGGTCATCTGTCCAAAAGCCCGCATGATATCGCAAAAAGCGTTGCAAAGTGGAGCAAAAGCGGGATGCTCCGGCGAAATGTGCCGTGGAAAGAGGAGCTTCCCGTTTTGAAACGGTTTCACAAGATGAATCTGCGCTTCATCATAGGAATCAAAACTCAGAATACCGGGGGAGAAGACAACGGCGTCCTCCCAATGGCTGTCGGAAGTTTCCGTAATGATGCTGTGCAGTTCGCCGGGATTGATGAAATAAAAACATTCCGAACGGATTGGGAAGGATTCCATATTGATTTCCAGACGAAATTCCCCGCCGGAAAAATACAGGATTTCCACTTCTTCATGCCAGTGATGCTTGACTAGAGTCCCTTTCCCCACTGTATGAGTGCGGTAAGCGGCGCAGGGAAAGGACTGCGTTCCATGCGTCCGTATTTCTTTGAAAATAGATGACTGCTGATCCATCATAGAAATGCTCCTTACATGCTGATGTGCTTATTATGAAAAAAGGGCCGTTGCTTCGGCAGACGATTGATCTGCTTTTGCAACAGCCCGTGCGCTCATTTGCTATTAACAATAGCTGTTAAACATCATCCCGCTGTACGCGCTCGTGATGTAAGGACTTGCGAAGTTCTTTCCGGGATTCTTGTAAGCCACGATCACATTGTTGACGTAGTGCATCGGGTTCAAGGATACCTGATTGGATTTGCGAAGAACGGAATTGGTGAAGCCCTTCATGGAGGAAAACGCCTCCTTTGCATCTTCGCTGGTAGCCTTCTGGCGCAGCACATTGTTGTCTACTTCCAGAGTACCGTCTAAATTCAGGTTCAATCCTGCCGAGGTAAGTCCCTTCGCGTACACTCTGGCAACGCTGCTCATTTCATTAAAGAGGCGGTTGCTCTTGGGCTGTACGGCGCTGTACTCGGAAACCGCCTGTAGGAAAGAGTTATAACCTTTCACCAAGGTGTTAATGTTTTCCGCCAGAGATTCCACATCGGTCTTAATGCCGATAGAAGCCGTTTCGCCTTCCTCACTGCTCACGCCGTTCAGCTTCAACTCATAAGTGTTGCCTAACGTGTAGTGATTGGAGGTGGAAGTGCGCTCCTCACCGTTTACAAGGAAGGACGCGTTCGTAGCCGGCGACGCGGTATAATCAAGTCCCAGATAATCTACCACACCGGCGGTTTTGCTGGTACGCTGATCCGATATCACAAACTGCGCTTTCCTGCCGTCCTTTAAGCCGGTAGCGTCTGATTCCATCCGTAAAGCGGAACCGCCCTTATCATCCGTAATCACCTTCGCAGACATACCGATATTAGCATTGGTAATCAGCCTGGCCAGACGCGACTGGATGTCGTTATTCGTGTCGCTGGATTTAATGCTGAACTGGAACTCATAGTTCAGATCGTCAATCCCCACGTCAAAGGAATAGGTGGCGGGGGAGAGGGTGTTAGGTTCGTCAGCGGGAAGGAATTTCCCGAGATTCACCTGCGGCGAAGCAAGATGCTGCACCTCAACCTCATAGGACGGAAAATCCGTGTCTGGTTTTCTGGACCCCACATATTTGGCGGAGACAATTTCTTCATTGCTCGAATAGGCAACCTTCTTATTGAGAAGCTCTTCTTCGTCGAGACCGCCAAGAGAAGCGATGGTATTGCGAAGCTCTCTGGCGTTTTCTTTTATGCCTACGGCAAACTGCTGGGATTCCTTACTGGTGTCTAAGATGAACAGAGGGGCTTCCTTATTCATCTTGACAATCGAATTGTACACGTTGCGAAGCTCGCTCTTCTTATGGGTATCATAAGGCGTGCTCGACTTCGGCGCGTAAGTCGTCATATAGAAATTATAGACGTTTGTTAAGTTATTGATTGTGTTGTAAGCCATAAGCCCTCCTTTCCTCCGTGAAAGCATTACAGACACCTCTTGCGGCTCTCCATAGCCTACAAGGTATCTCGCTGGGCGTTTCTTCATATTAAAATATATACTTGATACTATTTTAACATTTTATCCGCGAAAAAAGCAAGTATTTTGGGAAAAAACACGTATTTTTTTCTTTGCACGGCCCTCGTATATCTTATATATCGTAAGGGAAAGTTATTTTATAAAGACCCTTTCTGAAAAAAACTATATTTTTTGGCAGAGAAAGTGAAAAAGCGGTTGACTTGGGGCGTTCCATATGATATATTGTGTGAGCGAGATAAGATTTAGGTCTTTTTTTTATGCTTAAAAAATGAGAGATACGAGATCAAACGAATCGTAATACAGGTGGAGGTGGCAAGATGCGCACAAGAATCACATTGGCATGTACGGAGTGCAAACAGCGTAACTACAATACAACAAAGGATAAGAAGACTCATCCGGACAGGATGGAGACGAAGAAGTATTGCAGATTCTGCAAGAGACATACTCTGCATAAGGAGACGAAGTAAGAGGTCGTCGTTTTGAAAAGGAGAGAGTTACTATGGCAGATTCAGCGAAAGTAGATAAAAAAGCGGTCAAATTCTTTGACGGCGTGAAAGCTGAGTTCAAAAAAATCAGTTGGCCGGATAAGGATTCCCTTATGAAACAGTCTGTCGCGGTCGTGATTATTTCTCTGGTAGTGGGAGCGATTATTGCGGTGTTGGATTTTGGCCTGCAGTACGGCGTGGATTTCATCACGACGCTGCATTTTTAGGACAGATTCTTAATCGATAAGTAAGACAGGGAGGGTCCGTATGGCAGAAGCGAATTGGTATGTTGTGCATACTTATTCCGGTTATGAAAATAAGGTGAAGGCCAACATAGAAAAAACGATTGAAAACAGACATCTGGAGGAAGAGATTCTGGAGGTCAAGGTGCCGATGCAGGATGTGATGGAGTTAAAGAACGGCGCCCGCAAGACGGTACAGAAGAAGATGTTCCCCGGATATGTTCTGATCAATATGATTATGAACGACGATACCTGGTATGTCGTAAGAAATACCAGAGGCGTGACAGGGTTCGTAGGACCCGGAAGCAAGCCGGTGCCGCTGACGGAGGCGGAGATGAAGCCTCTCGGCATTAAGATGGAGAATATGAGTATTGATTTCGCAGAGGGCGATACGATCGCGGTGGTTGCGGGCGTCTGGAAGGACACCGTTGGCGTCGTGCAGAGAATCGACTATGGTAAGCAGACAGCTACCATCAATGTGGAATTGTTTGGCAGAGAGACTCCCGTGGAGATCAGCTTCGCGGAAGTTAGAAGTATGCGGTAAACAGTTCAGCCAGAGCAAATCTTTCGTGCAAACCGTGCTTGCACGAGTTTGACAGGAAGATGATGCTCTGAGGGAACGCCCGTACATGAACAAAAGAAGCTGTGAAACAGCGGGAAGTGCTGAAAGCGCGTTTTTGTGAATGGGCGTGGGCTGAACGTAGATGAAATGGATATTTATTCTGCTTCGGCAGTTTAGATATGTGTGGAAGTCGAAAGACGTTTGCACCACAATATTATTAGGAGGTGCCGATATGGCAAAGAAAGTAGAAGGATACATCAAGTTACAGATCCCTGCTGGTAAAGCAACGCCAGCGCCCCCGGTTGGTCCTGCACTTGGACAGCACGGGGTAAACATCGTTGAATTTACAAAACAGTTCAACGCAAAGACAGCCGATAAGGGCGATGTGCTCATTCCGGTTGTTATCACAGTGTATGCAGACAGAAGCTTTAGTTTCATTACGAAGACTCCCCCTGCGGCAGTTCTCTTGAAGAAGGCATGCAACATCAAGTCCGGTTCTGCAGTGCCCAACAAGACGAAGGTGGCTACTATCTCCAAGGCGAAATTGCAGGAAATCGCAGAAATGAAGATGCCCGACCTGAATGCGGCGAGCGTTGAGGCGGCCATGAGCATGATCGCTGGTACGGCGAGAAGCATGGGCATCAAAGTAGAAGAGTAATGGAGGGTTCGAGATGAAACACGGTAAAAAATATCAGGAGGCTGCGAAACTGGTAGATCGTGCGACCATGTACGACACTGCTGAAGCGATCTCCTTAGTGAAAAAAACAGCAACAGCGAAATTTGATGAAACAGTAGAGGTTCATATCAGAACTGGATGTGACGGCCGTCACGCAGAGCAGCAGATCCGCGGCGCGGTGGTACTGCCGAACGGAACAGGTAAGACTGTCCGCGTATTGGTATTTGCCAAGGGCGATAAGGTAAGCGAGGCTGAGGCGGCAGGCGCAGATCATGTAGGCGGCGAAGAGCTGATTCCCAAGATTCAGAACGAGGGATGGCTCGACTTTGACGTAGTGGTAGCGACTCCCGATATGATGGGCGTTGTGGGCCGTCTGGGTAAAGTGCTTGGTCCGAAAGGTCTGATGCCCAACCCTAAGGCTGGTACGGTTACCATGGATGTGGCAAAGGCAATCAGCGATATCAAAGCCGGTAAGATCGAGTACAGGCTGGATAAGGCGAACATCATCCACGTTCCCGTAGGTAAGACCTCTTTTGAGGAGGCAAAGCTGCAGGAGAACTTCGACGCGTTGATGGAAGCGATCGTGAAGGCAAAGCCTTCGGCGCTGAAAGGGCAGTATCTGCGAAGCATTACGCTGGCAACTACCATGGGCCCCGGTGTGAAGGTAAATGTGGCGAAATACTAATCCGCCTATCATATGGAAAAAGAAAACGAAGAACGGTCTGTAACTGCGGGCCGTTCTTTTTCGTGCATAAGCAG
This sequence comes from uncultured Lachnospiraceae bacterium, assembly GCA_947243855.1. Lineage (GTDB taxonomy): Bacteria > Bacillota > Clostridia > Lachnospirales > Lachnospiraceae > UBA3282. Next base: position 19,448 of record CAMXIK010000026.1, read on the forward strand.
AGCCGGAAGGTTTGCGAAGCATCTGGAGTCTGTTTATAAAAAAGGCCAACCAGCGGTTGAGTTTCCCCGATTCAACCGTTGATTCGTGGAAAAGATACCGGATTAGACGTATTGTTCAGGGTGAAAGGAGAAAAAAGATGAATCAGTCAAAGACCGGAACATTTATTGCCATGCGCCGTAAAGAGAAAAAGCTGACACAGGCGCAGTTGGCGGAAAAACTGAATATTACGGACAGGGCAGTATCCAAGTGGGAGACGGGAAAGAGTATGCCCGATTCGTCTATTATGCTGGAACTTTGCGAAATATTGGGAATTACGGTAAACGAGCTGTTGAGCGGGGAGAAAGTTGGAATGGAAAATGTTGAGAAAAAAGCGGATGAGAATTTGATTGCCTTAAAAAGAAAAGACGAAAATAACATGACCAGAAACGTATTAATTGCCGTTCTTTTTTCCATGATGCTTTTTGTAGGAATTATGGTATGTCTGATTTGCGATCTCGCAATATCCGGTCATGTCACATGGTCGCTGATTCCGGTCAGTTCCATTGTTTTTTCATGGCTGATATTGTTCCCTGGCATTTTGCTTGGGAAAAGAGGGGGTGTGATGTGCTGCGTTTCGTTAAGTATCTTTTTGCTTCCTTACTTGTTTTTGCTGGCCAGTTTGGTGAAGGTGAAGGAAGTGTTCTCGATCGGGACAAGGATAGGGGCGGCATCTATCGTATTTTTGTGGATCATTGTCATTGTTTTTGGCCGTGCCAGAAGGAAGCCGGCGGCTTTAGGAATCACTTTTTTGACGGCTATTCCGTTTGTACTTGTTGTCAATATGATACTGTCAAAAATGATAGCGGAACCGTTCTTTGACGTGTGGGATCTGCTGGCTGTGTTTGTGCTTCTGGTTTTGGCGGCAGGCGCCTTTCTTTGCGACTATGTCATGAAAAAGGGATTGATCCCAAAGTAAGTCTTCCATGTTTTTTGCTGTGACTGCTGATTTGTGATACAATAGTCGCATGGCTAAGAAAAGATCGCGTAAAAATAAGAAAAAAAAGAGAATAAGGATTCATCGCAGTTTTATCCTGCCATTTGTCATTACGCTGACTGCGGCAATGGCGGTCGGCGTTCTGGCGCTGGCGGCCCATCAGTGGATTATGGAGCCGGTGAAAACGCAGAAAGCAGACGCTGCAATTCCCCGGGAAACCGGGCCTCAGGAGCAGATCGACCATCAGGACGAATCCGCTGTAACGGAATCTGAGGGCGGGGAGGAAGAAGCGGAGACGCCCTCCAAATATCTGGAACAGTTGTCGGATGCGGCTTACATGGAGGAAAACAATATCTATGCGGCAGAGCCAGCAGTGCCGGGACAAGTGACGCTTGCCTTTGCGGGGGACGTTTTGTTTGACGACCACTATGCGATCACTGGTTCTGTCCGCGGGGACGGGGATATTTCTAAGGGCGTGCTGCCGGAAGTGATCGAGCGGATGCAGAGTGCGGATATCATGATGCTGAACAATGAATTTGCCTACTCAGACAGAGGCGCGCCCACAGAGGGAAAGCAGTTTACCTTCCGGGCAAGACCTGAGACGGTGCAGTATCTGAGCGATATGGGAGTGGATCTGGTGTCTCTTGCCAACAACCACGCCTATGATTATGGGCCGGAGGCGTTGACAGATACGCTCGATACCCTGCGCGGGGCGGGAATCCCTTATGTAGGCGCGGGCAGGGAGATCAATGAGGCGAGAAAGCCAGTTTACTATATTGTGGGGGATATCAAGATAGCCTTTGTATCGGCTACCCAGATTGAACGGCTGGACACGCCGGACACGAAGGAGGCTACGGAAACGACCCCCGGCGTTTTCCGGTGCTGGAACGGAGAACGGTTATTGGAGACGATCCGGGAGGCGGACGCCAACAGCGACTTCGTGGTAGCTTACATACATTGGGGTACGGAAAATCAGGCGGAACTGGATTGGGCGCAGTTAAAGCAAGCGCCGGAGCTGGTTGCGGCGGGAGCGGATCTGGTGATTGGCGATCATCCCCATTGTCTACAGCCGATCGGCGTGGTTGGCGGCGTGCCGGTGATCTACAGCTTGGGGAATTTTTGGTTTAATTCCAAGACGCTGGATACAGGCTTGGTTGAGGTTGTAATAGATGAGACGGGAATCGTGAGCTACCAGTTTGTGCCTTGTCTGCAAAGCGGGTGCAAAACGGCTCTTTTGCAGGGCGAGGAAAAAGAACGGGCGCTTGCCTATATGCGGGGGATTTCCGAAGGCGTGCAGATCGACGAAGAGGGATACGTGACGTGGTGAGGCGCGGGCGGCGGAATAGAGCGTTTTATCCAGATTGTGTTCGTAATACGGAAAAAATTTAAGTTTTTATCGTTTCGTGAAACTTTCCCGGCGGATGAATCGTATTATTGACAGAAGGGAAAAAGTTTCCCAAACAGGGACAAAACGCCGGATAGAAAGGAAAAGGAACTATGAATATAGGAAATAGATACGCTTCATGGATGCACGAAACCACGCAGTCGGGATACGGAAACCGCTCCGCGCAGACCGGGAAAACAGAGACAGGTAAGACGTTTACAGCCGGAAACGATAAAAATGACGAGAATGTCATAAATGAAGCGGGCGCGGAGAAGAAAAAATCAGAAGAAAAGAACGAAGAGAAAAAAGCGGAGGAGCTGACGCTTCGGGAGCAGATTCTTGCGCATATGGAGGAAATGGCGAAGAAAGTGCGGGAGGGAAAGGTGGAACCTTCTTTCCGGATCGGCGGACAGGATTTTACCATCAAGGAGTGGGAGAAGCTTCTGGCGGATTTTGACGACGCGGAGGAGGCTTTGCAGAAGCTGATTCAAGAGCAGATCGTGGAAGTGGAAAAGCAGGCGGCGAAGGAAGCGGCGAGAAGAGAGGCTGAGGGCAAGCCTGATTCTGGGACGGTTGTGACAAATGTGTCAGTTCCAGAAGCGGCGCAGCCGAATGTGGAATCGGGCGGCAGCGTGGCGAATCCCAATCCCTCTGAGAGCGGCGCTGCGGCTTCTGCTCCGACGGCGGCTGGCAATGCCGCAGCGGTTTCGGCATCTGCAGCCGGTAATGCGGCCTCCTCTGGAATTAAGTCGTGGGAGCTTGATGGTATGGACGATAATGTTACAGAGGTAGAGGTGACAGACCCGGAGGAGCTTGCGGAGCTGCTCACGGGAGAGGTAGCCAAGAGCACTTTCCCCACCGACGATCCCAAAAACAAGCACTGGTTCATTACTTGTTTTGGGCAGGACGGGATTATGTGCAGGGAAGCTTACATGGAAAACGGCAAGTGGGTAAACAAGACCTGCTGGAATCTTCCCTACACAGAGCCGGGGCAGCGCGAGAAGGTACTGGCATTTATACAGCGGTTTCCGCAGGACGCCAATCTGCGCTTTGCCTGTCATGAAAATTTCTGGGAAGACTTCCTCGCGGGAGAGATCGACGAGGACGATTTCGTGAACTTTTTTGAGACTTCGACGGACAAGGACGGCGTACCGAATTACACGTATGAGAAGGACGGCTCTACCTACATAGACCGGGAGAAAGCTAAATACGCCCAATATATGAATGATTTCAGTTTTCATGCTTATACGAGGGAGGAGTTCGATCTGATCTGGCGGGCGGTCATTCATGAAAACAGTAAGGGCCTGCAAAAGATCTCTGATTACGATGGACAAATGACCGTTCCCGGAGCGGATGAAGCAGGAAAGGGCGGAAAAGAAAAAGACGCTGCGGATGAGGAAGACGACCTTGAAACCCATATCATCACCAAACCAGACGGCTCCACCGTATTGGAGATTAAGACAAGTTTCGGCGTGATGGAGGTGGAGATCACGGAGGCTCAGAAATTTGGCCTGCAATATGTGGCGCGTCCGGAAAATGGAGCCGATAGAACGATGCCGGCGAGTCCTTTTGCCAATAGAACGGGTGCAATGGCCGCGTATCAGGCCGGGGAGGTGTGATATGAGCATAAGCGGTGTGGGAAGTCGGAATACTTACATTTATAATACCCGAACGGGAAAGCTTGCAACGAAGGATGGGCAGCAGGACGCCTTTGTGGATTACTTTAACGGGGATCGGAAAGGCGATGAGGACGATACCCTGAATGGTTTTGACAGGGCCAGAAAAGCGGACATCAACAATCTGATCGAGACTTGGACGCAGTTTGACAGCACCCTTTTAAACCAGCCGGGAAAAGAGGAATATGAGATCACCACGGAGATTGTTGATGCGGTGACTTCCAATGTACAGGTGGACGGTGAAAAGATTTTTACATGCTATAGCGGCAGTTTCTTTGCCTATATGGATACCTCCAGCCTCTTTCAGACAGCAGGGCCGTTTCTGACGCATGAGCATAAGGGCTACGACCCTTCTGACAATAGCGTCAATATTGCCGTGGGCGATGTGTTTGACCTCGGAAACGGCTATCGGCTGCGCGTGGGCGAGGAGCAGGTCTACGGCGAAGGGTACGGATATAAAAATGGGGAAAACGATGAAAGACTGAAGGCATTGACATATGGGCTTGGCGCACTGATTCATTTTGCAGAGGGACAGTGGTCGAGCGTTATGATGGAGATGAACGATAAATTGACATCCGACCCTGAAAGGAGCGATGGTATGGGAGGCACAACGCCCATGCTGTTAGAGCTTTTGCGGCAGCTTGGCGTGGATACCGACAGGGAGTTTATCTTAAACGGGACAAAATGCGAGGTACGAAACGGAAAGATTCGCGAGGTCGGCGATAAATGGGGCGTGGCACGCGCAGCGCGGGACGAAGCTATGAGGAAGTATGAGCAGGAGATGTCCCGTCCGCTTTCGAGCTGGAAACGATCACAATAGAATAAAAAACAGTTGACATCTCCCCGCGGGCTGTGCTATAGTAGCAAATGCCGAAGACAGTAGGTGCCGTATTGCCGGCGTAAGAGTCCGCCTACCGAGGAGAGAAGAGCTATCATTGATATTTATTGCCCTCCCTGTCTTTATGGGAGGGTTTTCTATTTCAGATACAGACTCCTATCGGCACGAAAATCTATAAGGAGGTAACGTAATGGCAAAAGTGGAATTGAAGAAACCTATCGTGGATGAGATCGCCGCTGCCGTGAAGGATGCGCAGTCAGTCGTTTTGGTTGACTACCGCGGACTTACGGTGGAGCAGGACACACAGCTTCGCAAACAGCTGCGTGAGGCCGGTATCACCTACAAGGTTTACAAGAACACAATGATGAATTTTGCATTCAAGGGCACGGATTACGAAGCGCTTGCGCCTTATCTGGCCGGCCCCAGCGCGGTAGCCATCTCTACAGAGGACGCTACGGCTCCCGCAAGAGTGTTATGCAAATTCGCTAAGACGGCAGAGGCCCTTGAAGTTAAGGGCGGCATGGTGGAAGGTATCGCCTATGACGCGAAGGGAATTATGGAGATTGCGAAGATTCCTTCCAGAGAAGAACTGCTGTCCAAGCTGCTTGGCAGCATCCAGTCTCCGATCACCAACTTCGCCCGCGTGATGAACCAGCTGGCGGAAAAAGGCGGCGCATCAGGAGCAGAGGCGGCGGCACCGGCAGAAGAAGCGCCTGCTGAGGCAGCGCCTGTAGAGGAAGCAGCACCAGCAGAAGAGGCGGCTCCCGCAGAGGCGGAAGAAGCGCCCGCAGCAGAATGATGGGTCTGCCAAGGCAGTCTCGAAATGTAAGGTAAACATCGAATAAAAGTATGGAGGAAAACAATCATGGCAAAGTTATCTACTCAGGAAATTCTTGACGCGATCAAAGAGTTGACAGTATTGGAGTTAAATGATCTGGTAAAGGCTTGCGAGGAGGAGTTCGGCGTATCCGCAGCAGCAGGCGTAGTCGTTGCAGCGGCAGGCGGTGACGCAGGCGCGGCAGCAGGCGAGGAGAAGACCGAGTTCGACGTTGAGCTGACAGAGGTTGGCCCTAACAAGGTTAAGGTGATCAAGGTGGTTCGTGAGGCTACCGGCCTTGGCTTGAAGGAAGCGAAGGATCTCGTAGATTCCGCTCCGAAGGTACTTAAGGAGGGCGCTTCCAAGGAAGAGGCTGACGATATCAAGGCTAAGCTTGAGGCTGAGGGCGCAAAGGTTACCCTTAAGTAATCGCATTGCATATCTGAAAGAAAAACCGTTCGCATGTTTGCGTAAAAGCATGCGGGCGGTTTTGTTTCCGAAAAATCTTTCTATTTTCCGAAAATAGATATTGACTCTCGATAGGGACTTGTAGTAGAATGTATGGTGCACTATTGTGGTGTGCTATGCTTTTTTGATGTGTAAAAACCGAATAAGCATGGATCAATCATAAAGAACGGGGTGAAAGTGTCAATGGAAAAGAACAGAATCCGTAAGACTGCGGCCGGCAGAAATACGCGTATGACCTATGCACGACAGAAAGAGGTTCTGGAAATGCCAAACCTGATCGAAGTTCAGAAGAACTCCTATCAGTGGTTCCTGAATGAAGGCTTGAAGGAAGTGTTTGACGATATTTCTCCGATCTCAGATTACAGCGGTCATCTGAGTCTGGAATTTGTTGATTTCGAGCTTTGTGAAGACGATGTCAAGTATTCTATTGAAAAATGTAAGGAGAGAGACGCCACCTACGCAGCCCCTCTCAAAGTGAAGGTCCGCCTGATCAACAAGGAGAAGGATGAGATTACCGAGCATGAGATCTTTATGGGAGATCTGCCCCTTATGACCCAGACGGGTACATTCGTGATCAATGGCGCGGAGCGTGTTATTGTCAGCCAGCTTGTGCGTTCTCCTGGTATTTATTACGGGATTGGACATGATAAGATCGGCAAGAGGCTCTTTTCCGCAACCGTGATCCCGAACCGAGGCGCGTGGCTGGAGTACGAGACGGACTCCAACGACGTTTTCTATGTGCGTGTAGATAGAACCAGAAAGGTTCCGATTACCGTGCTGATTCGTGCGCTTGGCGTGGGCACGAATGATGAAATCAGAGAGCTTTTCGGCGACGAGCCGAAGATTGAGGCGAGTTTTGCAAAGGACGCTTCTGAGAATTATCAGGAGGGTCTGCTTGAGCTGTATAAAAAGATCCGTCCGGGCGAGCCTTTGAGCGTGGAGAGTGCGGAAAGCTTGATTATGGCAATGTTTTTCGATCCCAGAAGATACGATCTTGCAAAAGTCGGCAGATATAAATTTAATAAAAAACTGATGTTCCGCAACAGAATCAGGCATCACATTCTCGCAGAGGATGTGGTGGACACCCAGACCGGCGAGATTTTGGCGAAGGCCGGAGACAAGGTGACGGCGGAAATGGCGGATGCGATCCAGAATGCCGCAGTTCCGGCTGTTTGGATTCAGACGGAGGAGAGAAATGTGAAGGTTCTCTCTAATATGATGGTGGATATCACCAATTTCGTGGACTGCAATCCTAGAGAGCTGGGCGTGACGGAGCTGGTTTATTATCCCGTATTGCAGCAGATTTTGGAAGAGTACAGCAGCGATCCCGGGCAGTTGGCCGAGGCGATTCATAAAAATGTGCACGAGCTGATCCCCAAGCATGTGACAAAAGAAGATATTCTTGCTTCTATCAATTATAATATCCATTTGGAGTACGGTATCGGAAATGACGACGATATCGACCATTTGGGCAACAGACGAATCCGTGCGGTGGGCGAGCTTTTACAGAACCAGTACCGCATTGGCCTTTCCCGTTTGGAGAGGGTGGTTCGTGAGAGAATGACGACCCATGACGCTGAGGAAATTTCTCCGCAGGTGTTGATTAATATCAAACCGGTACAAGCGGCGGTGAAGGAGTTCTTTGGGTCTTCCCAGCTGTCTCAGTTTATGGATCAGAACAATCCGCTGGGCGAGCTGACTCATAAGAGACGTCTTTCCGCATTGGGTCCCGGCGGTCTTTCCAGAGACCGTGCTGGATTCGAGGTTCGAGACGTACATTATACGCATTACGGCAGAATGTGCCCGATCGAGACCCCTGAGGGACCTAACATTGGTCTGATTAACTCCCTTGCATCCTACGCAAGGATTAACGAGTATGGATTTGTGGAGGCGCCTTACCGTAAGATTGATAAAAGCGATCCACAGAACCCGCGCGTTACGGACGAGACTGTCTATATGACGGCGGACGAGGAGGACAATTATCATGTGGCGCAGGCTTCGGCGCCCCTTGACGAGAACGGCTACTTTAGGAGAAACAGTATTTCCGGCCGTTATAAGACAGAGACACAGGAATACCCGAAGACCATGTTCGATTACATGGATGTGTCTCCGAAGATGGTATTTTCCGTGGCGACGGCGCTCATTCCGTTTTTGCAGAATGACGATGCGAACCGTGCGCTGATGGGTTCTAACATGCAGAGACAGGCAGTGCCCCTCCTCTTTACGGAAACCCCTGTGGTGGGAACCGGTATGGAGCCGAAGGCGGCGGTGGACTCCGGCGTCTGTGTGGTGGCGAGAAAGTCCGGCGTTGTGGACTATGTTTCGGCTGATTTGATTATAATGACCTGCGACGACGGGGAGAAGGACGAGTATCACCTGATGAAATTCTCCCGCAGCAACCAGTCTAACTGTTATAACCAGAAGCCTATTGTGCAGAAGGGTATGCGTGTGGAGGAGGGCGACGTCATTGCAGACGGTCCTTCCACGGATGGCGGCGAACTGGCGCTTGGTAAGAATCCGTTGATCGGGTTTATGACTTGGGAAGGCTATAACTACGAGGACGCCGTCTTGCTCAGCGAGAGATTGGTGCAGGAGGATGTCTATACGTCCGTTCATATGGAGGAATATGAGGCGGAGGCGCGCGATACGAAGCTGGGGCCAGAAGAAATCACAAGAGATGTGCCAGGCGTGGGTGACGACGCGTTGAAGGATCTGGACGACAGAGGCATTATCCGTATCGGCGCGGAGGTGCGTGCGGGCGATATTCTCGTGGGTAAGGTAACGCCCAAGGGCGAGACGGAGCTTACGGCGGAGGAGAGACTGCTTCGCGCGATTTTCGGTGAGAAAGCAAGAGAGGTGCGCGACACTTCCCTGAAAGTGCCTCACGGCGAATATGGTATTGTTGTGGACGCCAAGGTGTTCACGAGAGAGAACGGCGACGAGCTGTCTCCCGGCGTGAATCAGGCGGTACGCATTTACATTGCACAGAAGAGAAAGATTTCCGTCGGTGATAAGATGGCGGGCCGTCACGGTAACAAGGGTGTGGTTTCCCGCGTGCTGCCCGTGGAGGATATGCCTTATCTGCCGAACGGCCGTCCTCTTGATATTGTTTTGAATCCTCTGGGCGTGCCTTCCCGAATGAATATCGGGCAGGTGTTGGAAATCCATTTGTCGCTGGCGGCGAAGGCGCTTGGCTTTAACGTGGCTACGCCAGTATTTGACGGCGCAAAAGAGGATGATATTATGGACACGCTGGATCTGGCAAACGACTATGTCAATCTGGAGTGGGAAGAGTTTGAAAAGAAGCATAAGGATGAGCTGTTACCGGAAGTGATGGAATATCTGTCCGAAAACAGGGAACACCGAAAGCTATGGAAAGGCGTACCCATTTCCAGAGACGGTAAGGTGCGGCTGCGCGACGGCAGAACAGGAGAGTATTTCGATTCACCGGTTACCATCGGCCACATGCATTACCTGAAACTGCACCATCTGGTAGACGATAAGATCCATGCGCGTTCCACAGGCCCTTACTCTTTGGTAACGCAGCAGCCTTTGGGCGGTAAAGCACAGTTCGGCGGACAGCGTTTCGGTGAGATGGAAGTTTGGGCGCTGGAGGCTTACGGTGCGGCTTACACTTTGCAGGAAATTCTGACTGTGAAGTCTGACGATGTGGTGGGACGTGTAAAGACCTACGAAGCCATCATTAAGGGCGATAATATTCCAGAGCCCGGCGTGCCGGAATCCTTCAAGGTGCTTTTGAAAGAGCTGCAGTCTCTTGGACTGGACGTCAGGGTGCTTCGCGACGACCAGACGGAAGTGGAAATCATGGAAACCATCGACTACGGCGAGAACGATTATAGATACGAGATCGAGGGCGATTCCCGTGGTTATGATTATGAGAGAGAGTCCTTTGGTTCTATGGGCTATCAGCGTCAGGAGTTTGACGAGGACAGCGGCGAGCTTGTGAGCAGCGACGAAGATGAGGCCGAGGACGTGATGGAAGCGGACGAAGCATTTGAGGAAGCATTCGATGAATAAAATGGAGGTTAAAGCAGGATGTCAGATATGAAACAGGAAGCGTATCAACCGATGACATTTGACGCGATCAAGATTGGACTGGCGTCGCCTGAAAAGATCAGGGAGTGGTCAAGAGGCGAGGTAACGAAGCCGGAGACGATCAACTATAGAACCTTGAAGCCCGAAAAAGAGGGTTTGTTCTGCGAGCGGATTTTCGGACCGAGCAAGGACTGGGAATGTCACTGTGGTAAGTACAAGAAGATCAGATATAAGGGCGTTGTCTGCGACAGATGCGGCGTCGAGGTGACAAAGTCAAGCGTCCGCAGAGAGCGCATGGGGCGTATTGAACTGGCGGCGCCGGTATCCCATATCTGGTATTTTAAGGGCATTCCAAGCCGTATGGGGCTGATTTTGGATCTCTCTCCGAGAGTGCTTGAAAAGGTGCTTTACTTTGCATCTTATATTGTATTGGATGGCGGAGAGACGGATCTTGAATATAAGCAGGTGCTCTCTGAGAAAGAATATCAGGACGCAAGAGAGACTTGGGGCAATAAATTCCGGGTAGGCATGGGCGCGGAAGCGATCAAGGAACTTCTGCAGGCCATTGATCTGGAAGAAGAGGCGGCGGAGCTGAAAGAGGGACTGCGAGAGTCCACAGGCCAGAAGCGCGCCCGCATTATCAAGAGATTAGAAGTCGTGGAGGCTTTCAGGGAGTCGGGAAACCAGCCTGAGTGGATGGTTATGGATGTGATTCCGGTGATTCCGCCGGATCTGCGGCCCATGGTACAGTTGGACGGCGGACGTTTTGCGACTTCCGACTTGAATGATTTATACAGAAGAATCATCAACAGAAACAATCGGTTGAAGAGGCTCTTGGAATTGGGCGCGCCCGATATCATTGTCCGCAATGAGAAGCGTATGCTGCAGGAGGCGGTGGACGCCCTGATCGATAACGGCAGAAGAGGCAGACCAGTGACTGGCCCCGGCAACAGGGCGTTAAAATCCCTTTCCGATATGTTGAAGGGTAAATCCGGGCGTTTCCGTCAGAATCTGCTGGGGAAACGTGTGGACTATTCCGGACGTTCCGTTATTGTGGTTGGTCCGGAGTTAAAGATTTACCAGTGCGGTCTTCCCAAGGAGATGGCGATCGAGCTGTTTAAGCCTTTTGTGATGAAGGAACTGGTGTTCCGGGGCATTTCGCAGAATATCAAGGCGGCGAAGAAGCTGGTGGAGAGACTGGACACTCAGGTTTGGGATGTGCTGGAGGAGGTTATCAAAGAGCATCCGGTGATGTTAAACCGTGCGCCTACTCTGCACAGACTTGGTATTCAGGCGTTTGAGCCGATTCTGGTTGAGGGTAAGGCAATCAAGCTGCATCCTCTTGTTTGTACGGCATTTAACGCGGACTTTGACGGTGACCAGATGGCAGTGCACCTTCCTCTTTCCGTGGAAGCGCAGGCAGAGTGCAGATTCCTTCTGCTCTCCCCGAATAACCTGTTAAAGCCTTCGGACGGCGGTCCGGTGGCGGTGCCTTCTCAGGATATGGTGCTGGGGATTTATTATCTGACGCAGGAGAGACCCGGCGCAGTGGGAGAAGGAAAGTTCTTTAAGAATGTGAACGAGGCGATTCTTGCCTATGAAAATAAAGTATGTACGCTGCATTCCAGAATCACCGTCAGGGTGAGCAAGACCAATGCCAACGGTGAGGAAGTGATTGGAAATGTGGAATCCACGCTGGGAAGATTCCTTTTCAACGAAATTCTCCCTCAGGATCTGGGATATGTGGACAGAAGCGATCCGGAGAACTTCCTGAAACTGGAAGTGGATTTCCATGTAGGCAAGAAGCAGTTAAAGCAGATTCTTGAGAAGGTCATCAATATCCATGGCGCGGTACGGACAGCCGAGGTGCTTGACCTGATTAAGTCAACGGGTTATAAATATTCCACGCAGGCAGCCATGACCGTTTCTATTTCCGATATGACGGTGCCGGCAAAGAAAGAGGAGATGCTGGAAGCGGCGCAGGCTACGGTAGATAAGATTTCTATGAACTTCCGTAGAGGACTGATTACGGAGGAAGAGAGATACCGTGCGGTCGTGGAAACATGGAACGATACGGATAAGGAGCTTACGGAAGTGCTGCTTTCCGGATTGGATAAATACAATAACATTTTTATGATGGCGGATTCCGGCGCCCGTGGTTCCAACCAGCAGATCAAGCAGTTGGCGGGTATGCGTGGCCTGATGGCGGATACGACAGGCCGTACGATCGAGCTGCCGATTAAATCTAACTTCCGTGAAGGTTTGGACGTACTGGAATACTTTATGTCGGCTCACGGCGCAAGAAAAGGTCTGTCCGATACCGCGCTGCGTACAGCAGACTCCGGTTATCTGACCAGACGTATGGTCGATGTGTCTCAAGAGCTGATTATCCGCGAGACCGACTGCTGTGAGGGAAGGGATGAAATTTCCGGTATGGTGGTCAAGGCGTTTATGGACGGCAAAGAGACCATCGAGGGATTAAAAGACAGAATTACGGGACGTTTTTCCTGTGAGGATATCAAGGATAAAGACGGTAAGATGATCGTGAAGAGAAATCACATGATCACGCCTGCGCGTGCGGAAAAGATTTTGACCGTAGGCGTAAACGAAAAGGGCGAGCCAGTAGAGGAGGTCAAGATCCGCACGATCTTAACCTGCCGTTCCCATGTGGGCATCTGCGCGAAATGCTATGGCGCTAATATGGCTACCGGCGAGGCGGTTCAGGTCGGCGAAGCTGTCGGCATTATTGCGGCGCAGTCTATCGGTGAGCCTGGTACACAGCTTACCATGCGTACCTTCCATACCGGCGGTGTGGCAGGCGACGATATCACGCAGGGTCTTCCCCGTGTAGAGGAGCTTTTTGAGGCGCGTAAGCCGAAGGGTCTTGCGATTATCGCGGAATTTGGCGGTGTGGCCACCATTAAAGATACAAAGAAGAAGAGAGAAATCATTATTACCAACGACGAGACGGGTGAGTCCAAGACCTATCTGATTCCTTACGGTTCCAGAATCAAGGTATTGGATGGCGCGACGCTGGAGGCCGGCGACGAGTTGACCGAAGGCAGTGTGAACCCCCACGATCTGTTGAAGATCAAGGGAATCCGTGCGGTGCAGGATTACATGCTGCGCGAGGTGCAGAGAGTGTACCGTCTCCAAGGTGTGGATATCTCCGATAAGCATATCGAGGTGATCGTCCGTCAGATGCTTAAGAAGGTTAGGATCGAGAACAATGGCGATACCGAATTCCTGCCGGGGACGTTAGTAGACGTTCTGGATTACGAGGATATGAACGAGGCGCTGATCAAAGAGGGCAAAGAGCCAGCGGAAGGCAAACAGATTCTGCTCGGTATTACCAAGGCGGCGCTTGCAACCGATTCCTTCCTGTCGGCGGCATCCTTCCAGGAGACCACCAAGGTTCTGACAGAGGCGGCTATCAAGGGTAAGGTAGACTCCCTGATCGGTTTGAAGGAGAATGTCATTATCGGTAAGCTGATTCCGGCGGGTACTGGCATGAGACGTTACCGCGACACCAGACTGAGCACGGATGAGAATTTGTTGAGCCGTCTGCGGATGGAAGACGAGTTCGAGTTTGACGACGGTTCTTTTGACGACGACGAGGATTTGGAGCTTCCGGAGGACATGGAAGAGATCGACGACCTTGACGATATGGAGGAGATTGAAGATCTGGACGGGGTCGATGAGCTGGATGAGCTTGCGGACGCCGAGGCGGAGTTGGAGCCGGAGGTAGTGGAGTAAAAGTTAAGGCAGCTCAGCCTGCGCCATTCGCAAATTCGGTCTGGCTGAACTGGTGAAATAAAAAGTAGTTGACAACGCATTCATGGGCAAGTATACTAATTTAGTGTGCACATGAGTGCGTTTTCTTTGTGCGCGCATAAAAAGTTTCTACTATTATAATAATGTTTTACAACAGGAGGTGAAAAGAATGCCAACATTTAACCAGTTAGTCAGAAAGGGACGTCAGACATCCGTGAAGAAGTCTACGGCGCCTGCTTTGTTAAAGGGTTACAATTCCCTTCACAAGGCTGCTACCGATACCGCTTCTCCGCAGAAGAGAGGTGTCTGCACCGCTGTTAAGACAGCAACCCCTAAAAAGCCTAACTCGGCGCTCAGAAAGATTGCCAGAGTGCGTCTTTCTAACGGAATCGAGGTAACAAGCTACATTCCCGGCGAAGGTCATAACCTGCAGGAGCATAGCGTTGTCCTGATCCGTGGCGGAAGAGTCAAGGACTTGCCCGGTACAAGATACCACATTATCAGAGGTACGCTGGATACCGCGGGAGTCGCTAACAGAAAACAGGCTCGTTCCAAGTACGGCGCTAAGAGACCGAAAGCAGCGAAGTAGGTCGTATCAGTACCACAAACAGAACTAATTTAGTGTTGGGATTCTTTTTCTATATTTGTTATAGAAGAAATACCGCACGGACACATTGAATTAGAGGACACATGTGAGTACCTAGGATTTATTATTGATTAATAAGGAGGGAAGAATCGTGCCACGTAAAGGACATATTCCGAAGAGAGATGTATTAGCAGATCCTTTATACAACAACAAGGTTGTGACGAAGCTCATCAACAACATCATGCTGGATGGTAAGAAGGGCGTAGCACAGAAGATTGTATATGGGGCGTTTGCAAAGGTGGAGGAGAAGGCTGGTAAACCGGCGCTCGACGTCTTCGAGGAGGCTATGAACAATATTATGCCGCTTCTGGAAGTAAAGGCGAGACGTATCGGCGGCGCAACCTATCAGGTGCCGATCGAGGTTCGTCCGGACAGACGTCAGGCTCTTGCACTTCGCTGGCTGGTTATGTTTTCTCGTAAGAGAGGCGAAAAGACCATGGAGCAGAGACTTGCAAACGAGATCTTAGACGCGGCGAACAACACGGGCGCAGCGGTTAAGAGAAAAGAAGATATGCACAAGATGGCAGAGGCGAACAAGGCTTTTGCGCACTATCGTTTCTAAAGTAATATAAGGAGGAAAAAACCTTGGCTGGAAGAGAATATCCACTAGAGAGAACCAGAAATATTGGTATTATGGCTCATATCGATGCGGGTAAAACCACATTGACAGAGCGTATCCTTTATTATACTGGCGTAAACTATAAGATCGGTGATACTCATGAAGGCACAGCTACCATGGACTGGATGGAGCAGGAGCAGGAAAGAGGTATCACGATCACATCAGCCGCTACCACATGCCATTGGACTCTGGAAGAGAACTGTAAGCCGAAGCCCGGTGCATTGGAGCATCGTATCAATATCATTGATACTCCCGGTCACGTAGACTTCACAGTAGAGGTCGAGCGTTCACTCCGCGTACTTGATGGTGCCGTTGGCGTATTTTGTGCAAAGGGCGGTGTGGAACCGCAGTCAGAGAACGTGTGGAGACAGGCTGACACCTACAATGTTCCCAGAATGGCGTTTATCAACAAGATGGATATCTTGGGCGCAAATTTCTATGGGGCAGTAGATCAGATCAGAACAAGATTAGGTAAAAACACCATCATCCTGCAGCTGCCGATCGGCAAAGAGGATGATTTCAAGGGAATTATCGATCTGTTTGAAATGAAAGCTTATATCTATAATGATGATAAGGGCGACGACATTTCCATTACAGATATTCCCGAGGACATGGTTGATCAGGCGAACGAGTACCGCGATCAGTTGATTGAAAAGGTATGCGAGCTGGACGACGATCTGACCATGATGTACTTGGAGGGCGAGGAGCCTTCCGCAGAGCAGCTTAAGGCGGCTCTCAGAAAAGGAACCTGTGAGTGTAAGGCAATTCCCGTATGCTGCGGTTCCGCTTACAGAAACAAAGGCGTACAGAAGCTTTTGGATGCGATTTTGGAGTATATGCCCGCGCCTACCGATATCGAGGCAATCAAGGGTACCGATATGGAAGGCAATGAGATCGTGAGACATTCCTCCGATGATGAGCCTTTTGCGGCTCTGGCATTCAAGATTATGGCTGATCCCTTCGTGGGTAAGCTGGCGTTCTTCCGTGTGTACTCCGGCACCTGCAATTCCGGTTCCTATGTGTACAATGCGACGAAGGATAAGAAGGAGCGTATCGGACGTATCCTGCAGATGCACGCAAACAAGAGGGCGGAGCTTGATAAAGTGTATTCCGGCGATATTGCGGCGGCAGTAGGGTTTAAGTTCACCGCGACTGGCGATACTATTTGTGACGAGCAGCATCCTGTTATTCTGGAATCCATGGAGTTTCCGGAGCCCGTTATCGAGCTGGCGATCGAGCCTAAGACAAAAGCGGGTCAGGGTAAGATGGGCGAGGCTCTGGCAAAACTTGCCGAGGAAGATCCGACCTTCCGCGCTCATACAGATCAGGAGACAGGCCAGACCATTATCGCAGGTATGGGAGAGCTTCATCTGGAGATCATTGTCGATAGATTACTGCGTGAGTTCAAGGTAGAGGCTAACGTAGGCGCGCCTCAGGTTGCTTACAAGGAGACCTTTACTAAGCCGGTGGATCAGGAGTACAAGTACGCGAAGCAGTCGGGTGGTCGTGGACAGTATGGTCACTGTAAAGTGAAATTCGAGCCTATGGACCCCAACGGAGAGGAGACATTCAAGTTCGAGACTTCCGTTGTCGGCGGCGCGATTCCGAAGGAGTATATCCCGGCAGTCGGCGAGGGTATCGAGGAGGCTTCCAAGGCTGGTATTCTTGGCGGATTCCCTGTACTCGGCGTATCAGCCAATGTATACGACGGTTCTTACCATGAGGTCGACTCTTCCGAGATGGCTTTCCACATCGCTGGCTCCATGTGCTTCAAGGAGGCTATGAAGAAGGCGAACCCCGTACTGCTTGAGCCTATTATGAAGGTGGAGGTAACAATGCCCGAGGAGTATATGGGCGACGTCATTGGCGATATCAATTCCCGCCGCGGACGGATCGAGGGTATGGAGGATATCGGCGGAGGCAAGATGGTGAAAGGTTATGTGCCGCTTGCCGAGATGTTCGGTTATTCCACCGACTTACGTTCCAAGACGCAGGGACGCGGAAACTATTCCATGTTCTTTGAGAAGTACGAACAGGTGCCCAAGAGCGTTCAGGAGAAAGTATTGGCCGCAAAAGCCAAATAATGCTTGAAAAACTTGGCAATCTTTAATATAATCAATGGTAGCGGATTCTATTTGCCGGATGATTATGAAAACAAAGACAGTAAATTATTTTAAGGAGGACTTTAGAAATGGCTAAAGCTAAATTTGAGAGAAACAAACCCCATTGTAATATTGGCACCATCGGTCACGTTGACCATGGTAAAACAACTCTGACAGCAGCAATCACAAAGGTTCTGTCTGAGAGAGTTGCAGGTAACACAGCTACAGATTTCGAGAACATCGATAAGGCTCCCGAAGAGAGAGAGAGAGGTATCACCATCTCCACTGCTCACGTTGAGTACGAGACAGAGAAGAGACATTACGCACACGTTGACTGCCCCGGCCATGCTGACTACGTTAAGAACATGATCACCGGTGCTGCTCAGATGGACGGCGCTATCCTCGTTGTAGCTGCTACCGACGGCGTTATGGCACAGACCAAGGAGCACATCCTTCTGTCCCGTCAGGTAGGCGTGCCTTATATCGTAGTGTTCATGAACAAGTGCGATATGGTAGACGATCCCGAGCTGTTAGAGCTGGTTGAGATGGAGATCACCGAGCAGCTTGAGGAGTACGAGTTCACAGATTGCCCGATCGTTAAGGGCTCCGCTTTGAAGGCTCTGGAAGATCCTAAGGGCGAGTGGGGCGACAAGATCATGGAGCTTATGAGCACAGTCGATGAGTATATCCCTGATCCCCAGCGTGATACCGATAAGCCTTTCCTTATGCCTGTCGAGGACGTATTCTCCATCACAGGCCGTGGTACGGTTGCTACTGGTAGAGTAGAGCGTGGTACGCTGCATATGTCTGATGAAGTTGAGATCATCGGCGTTAAGGAAGAGACCCAGAAGTCCGTTGTAACCGGTATTGAGATGTTCCGTAAGCTGCTTGACGAGGCTCAGGCTGGTGATAACATCGGTGTTCTGCTTCGTGGTATCCAGAGAACCGATATTGAGAGAGGACAGGTTCTTGCTAAACCCGGCACGGTTACCTGCCACAAGAAATTCACGGCTCAGGTATACGTTCTGACCAAGGACGAGGGTGGCCGTCATACACCTTTCTTCAACAACTATCGTCCGCAGTTCTATTTCAGAACAACGGATATCACAGGTGTATGTAACCTTCCTGACGGCACAGAGATGTGCATGCCTGGTGATAACGTAGAGATGACCATCGAGCTGATTCATCCGATCGCTATGGAGCAGGGTTTGACCTTTGCTATCCGTGAGGGTGGCAGGACTGTAGGATCTGGTCGTGTGGCTACGATTATTGAGTAATTAGAAAAAAGCTAGATTTTATGGGGCTTTCCGAGAAATCGGAAGCCCTTTTTTCTTGCTTGGAAATGAGAGATTACAGGGGTGTGACCTTATTTTGACCTTGTTTTCTGTAAGCGTTAAATAATAGAGTATAAAAGTATCAAGGGTATTCTCTTTTTACGGTAAGTCTGCTCGTATTCAAACAGTTTATTATAGTAGAGGAAACATTGTTCGGCGGATCGATCTTCTGCGAGGACTGCGGCCTGACCATGCAGGATTAGGTGTGCCTTTTATTTTCTTTTTGGGAATTGTGCGTTTGCTAAAAACAGCTTATAATTACAGTAACAGGCCACAGGCTGATAAAATATCACATACCCAAAGGTGTCCGGGGAAACGGCTATGAATCTAGTAGAAAAATTTATAAAGGAAAATTTAAGAGAAGCTCAAATATACGAAAGTAGAGCTGATAAATGGAGAACGGACTTTATTGCCCAATATCCTCGTAATACTATAATTTCAATGTCTATGGACAATTATCTTATATCTAGAAATAGAACAGGAAATCCCAATTCTTTTTGTAGAAAAATTTGCTCTATGATGGAAAAAGACTTTCATATTCAAACAAAGAGGAAACTGCCAACTATTTTTGGAATTTCTCGTAAGATTGATGCACAATTAAAGCTATCGGATTCCTTGGAATCTATATATGGCAATGATTATGATAGAGCATTTACATTTATTAAAAATGAGATTTTAAAATTATTAGATGCTGCTGATGAAAATAATTACTTAGTTATTGAAAAGTGTGACCTTTGCACATATTTCAAATATACGCTTTTAGCTATTTATTTCCCGAATAAGTTTGTTCCGATGTGTGACCCAGCTTTAATGGAACATTATTGCAAAAGAATAGGTATAACGTTTAATCCTTTTGGAGAAATGATTTATACTAATAACGTACTCATAGAGTGGAAAAATGCTGTTCCTGAGATGGCTAATTGGAGCAATTATATACTTATCCGTTTCTGCGATTGGTTATACAGAAAAGATGCGACTATTGATGGTAATTATTTTAGAGCAAACTCGGATTTGTCTTCTACTCAGGTCATAGAAGAAATAGATGATCTCGATATAAAAGGAGCATCAAAAGAGGCATTTGTTAAAATTCGGATAAATCAAGGCATTTTTAGAGACAGATTATTTCAACGTTTTGGTAAATGCTGTCTCTGCGGAATAAATAATCAGAGTTTGTTAGTAGCAAGTCATATTAAACCATGGAGTGTGAGTGAACCGAATGAGAAACTTGACAGTGACAATGGATTTTTGATGTGTCCTAATCACGATAAGTTGTTTGACCAAGGTTGGATATCATTTAATGATAGCGGAGATATTATCATATCTAGTAGGCTATCAACCGAAGATAGAATTTTACTAAATATAAATAACAATATGAAAATTTTTCTTACAGAAAAAAATAAACAATATTTACAATATCATCGTGATAATATTTTTAGAAATCCTTAATGAATTTACGATGTTACTTAAAATGTACTTCTCAAATGGTGAAGGTAGAATATATATTCCCAAATGGCGGTTGATTTTTTGAGATTTGCATTGCTGTTTATGATTAAATTTAAGTGAATGAACTATATAAATTGAAATAGAAGGGCATATGGTGGAATGGTTGAGAAGAATGAAACTGCTAGAGTAGGCAGATGTGAACTTTTAGATATTTTTATAGAGGAAGAGGATAAAAAAGGTACGGATATTCTTGCAATGTCAGATTTTTTCGATGTGCTTATTGGGAAAATTGATACAGAGATGAATTCGGAAACGGAGTGGGAGAGTCATCTGAATATTGAAGGTTTATTTGGTCAGATTGCTGCTGCAATAAAGAGTGGTTTTGATATTTCAAAGAGAGAGATGCTTGTCGCTGATTATTCTCATTTTAGTCAAGAAATCATTGATGGATTAAAGGCGGGTATCTATCATGTTGGAGAATCAATGGAGGTAGCAGGAAATTTGCGGCCTGCAATTTTGGATGAAAATGAACAGCTTGTTAAATTCTTTACCTTAAAGAAAGCCCATAATCCATCCGCAATTTTATCAGATATTTCCACTTTATCAATGCAAACTTCCCTTAAGCGTATATCAGCGCAGATCGAAGATGTTGGAAGAGATGTAAAGGGAATGATTGATTTTGCTCGGCGTGAGGCATTGAGCAATAAATTCATATATGCAAGAGACAGAATTATGTCGGCATCAATAGCGGATTCGGAGGAGCAGGAGTTTTTTTTGAGGGAGGCCGATACATATCTTATGCAGGGGTTAGTAGACTTGTATTCGGACATTAATGCACAAGTGAAGAAACTTGCAGATCAGAAAGGGCCATTTGCCAGTATAAAGGAAATTGACACTTTGTTGTCCTATATCAATGAAGATATGAAGATGATTCCACGTTATGTTGGATTACGAGTATATCTTTTTAATATTAGGCAAAAAGAAGATGATGCCAATCGCATCCTTGGAGAATACCAATACCAATTGCAAACTTTAATGGAAAGAAGGATAGGAGATAGAAAGTACACAGCCTTGGAACTAATACATGAGTATTATCCATATAAGAAGGAAAATATGGATTTTTGGTTAGAAAGACCAAAGCAAATGCTTGAAGCGATAGGTTCCTATAAAACGATGTTGGATCAAAAGGATAATGATATTTTTTATATAGATGTGGAGGATATTGATGATGAATGACGAGACAAAAGAAAGACGTTGTAAGTTTTGTGGAAAATTATTGATAAGTGAAAAGATGCCTATTTGTAAACGGTGCAAATTGAAAGCGCGGAACAAGGTAGGAATAGTAGCTAACATGTTTACAATTTTTTATGGCGCAAAAGTATTTGTTGGTGATAAAGAGAATGGCGATTTTAGTGCTGTTTAAACAAAACCTATTGAACTCCCATAGATTTTGGCGCGAAATTATGAAGGATAGAGGTTTGCATTAAAAAAATAGTAGGAATACGCCTTTGCATCAAGATGTATGAGACATTTCCGCAACTATATATTCTACTCATGACACAATAAGGAACCCCGTGCTGGTCATGGCATGGGTTTCTGGTGTTTCGCAAACGCCGAGTAAGGATCTAAAAATGGACAAGCATCATCCACAACAGTTCTCTTACACAGACGGTTGTAACAAAATAGAACGGTTTGTGTGGGCTGTGAAATAAGAAATAGGCTATTATAAATTTAGGTGTTTCGTGTTTATAGATATTATTTTGTAGTGACAGTTTTCATAATTAAAAGGAATCAAAGATAATATTCGAATGATTTCCGAAATGTCTTTATGTATCTTTAGAGCCTCACCAATCAATTTTGTTGGTTTGAAGTTTTCTTGCAGTTGGTTATATTCAGATGTTGTCATGTGAAATATCCTTTTCTTTTTATGATATAGTTATAACTTATTAATTGAAAAAACCACTTATCTCCAAACTTAGACAAGTTAGGATAAGCATTTCTGATGAAATATGAGAAAAAACTCTAATATAGCTTACAAATTTAAAAAATAGTGTATAATAGTAAAATATAGAAGGAGGGTACAAATGAGAGCATATAACAGAAACCGAAGTAGGGCGGTGTTATTTGGGGGAATAATTTTTTTTGGATTTGCGATTTGGGCATATACGAAAAATATGCCAGAAGATAGCCAGTCGGAAATGAGGCAAACTGTGTATTTAAGTATAGCATGTTCTATTGTAGCTTCGGGAGTATTCTATTTTATGCAATCAGCTATTGATGCGGATATCAATGAAAATGTATCAACTGAGTTGAGTGATATACATAGAAAACTAGAACAAATAGATGATTTATATAAAAATGGAGTATTAAGTATTAGATCAAAAAAGTATTATGATAAAAACGGTAATTTTTGGAAAAATATGATAAGAGAAACTTCGGATCAATTGGATTTAGTTGGACGCGATATTTCACCATGGTTTAGTAGTGAGTATCGGAATGTTTTTATAGATAAAGTAAAAAGTATGATTAAAAATAAAAAAAATATTCGTATAATTTTGTCTGGAGATGCTCCTGACATGGAAAACGTTCTGAAAGTGGAAGAAGGATCTAAAGATGAAAAGGAATTAAGCAAAATCGAAGCGACATGTTATGAATTGAAACAAATAATGAACGAATTGAAAAGTAATAAGGTAAAAAAGGGGATTGGAAATTTGGATGTGTATATAGGGGATTTGGAGCAAGTTCCTTATATGTATATAAGAACAGACAGTAGGTGTTTCATTTCTCCGTATTTATCTACTGGTGATAGTTTTCTTTTAGAAATGGAAGTGGGATTTGAATGCGCAAATTGGATGAACTTGGATTTTGAAGAGATGCTAAAAAATGTTAAAAGAATTAATTTGGAGAAGAAAAATGAAAGAATTAGAAAAAAGGTACGTAGAAAATTTTTATTCAGGAAGTAATTGGAATTTTGAAAAGACAACAAAATATATTTTTGAAATTAACGGTTATATGATTGAGGCGGGATACTTTGAACATTATATGAATAATACATTAATTAAAGTTGTTATTGAATTACCTCAAAGCTACGGTTGCCCGGGGAAATGCCAATTTTGCGCATCTGCATCGATTAATAACTTTTTTGTATTGGATGCAAATATACTTGAGGAATTATTTAAACGAATATATGATGATAACAGGCTTTATGAGACATCATATGTATTACTCACGATGACAGGAATTGGGGATATATTTTTCAATTTTAATAATATTAAAAAATTTTTAATTAATATAAAAGCATATAAGAATTTGTATGTTACATTATCTTCCTGTTTCTGGAATAAAGAGCTGTTAAGAGAAGTAGACGAACTTGATAAATATATTAAAGTAAAAAATATTCAAATTACTTATGTGACTAATGAAAAAGATAAGATTAATAGATTGATTCCCTTTTATCAGGGACGAGAGTTTTATATGGATGAAGTTTTTCGATATATAGAAATGTCAGATAAAAAATTTTATCGAATTAATTATATTATGATAAAGAATGTTAATGATTCTAAAAAGGATTTTAATGATTTATGTGATATAATAAAAAAAGTTCGGGATAAAGTGGTTATTCGTATTGCGAAGTTGAATGAAACTGGAACAACAAAACGAAATGGATTGTTGCCGACGGATATTAGTGTATTGATGGAGTTTCAGGATTTGTTAAGGAAAAACAATGTGAATAGCTATGTTTTTTATGCATATAAAAATGATAATATGAATTGTGGGCAATTAATTACAGAAGGCTAACTGTAAGTGCAAATTATTGGATTGAATTTCTAGGGTAAATATTTTTCATGCTCCATAGCGTATGAGGCGCTCCCGCAACTATATATTCTATTCATGACACTACAAAGAACCCCGTGCCGGATATGGCATGGGGTTCTTGCTGTAAGGATCTGAAAAGGAAGGAGCGTGAGTTTTTATGAAAAAGATCCAGACAGAAATACAGGCGGGAGATGCCGCAAAGGTCACGGCGCTGGTCACGAAGCTGAACCGCTACAGGCATGAATATTACAACCTTGCGGCGCCCAGCGTACTGGATGCGGTGTATGACCATCTCTTCGATGAACTGCAGGAACTGGAGAAGCAGACAGGCATCATCCTCAGCAATTCTCCCACACAGACGGTAGGCGCGGTTCCCGTCAGTTCGCTGAAAAAGGTGAAGCACCCAATCCCGCTGCTGAGTCTTGACAAGACGAAACAGATGGAGGAGCTTCTGGAAATAGCAGGCAGGTCGGCAGCTCTCCTGATGTTAAAGCTGGACGGGCTTACCGTGAAGATCTGTTACGAGAACGGGCGGTTAGTGGAGGCGTCCACCAGAGGGGACGGGGAGACCGGGGAGCTGGTCACCCATAACATCCCCGCGTTTTATAACGTGCCAGTCTCTATCCCTTATAAGGGCAGGCTGGTGGTCACGGGGGAAGGCATCATCCATCGGGATGACTTTGAGGAGATAAAAGGAGAAGTATCCGATGGCAGGAAAGAGGCATGTAATGCGAGAAATCTTGCCGCCGGCTCGATTAGGCTTTTATATCCTGCCGCCTGCAGAAAACGCCATATCCATTTCTATGCTTTCAATGTGATCGAAGGGATGGAGGGATTCGGGAAGATCGCGGACAGTCGCGGAAAGTTGTTGGAAACCATGCAGTATAAGGGTACTTCTGCTTAAAACGAATTTCATCAATTTTACTTTTTGCCCATCGTTCTACACTGGTTGTACCAGAAATATCTAATGATCCAATGTGGCAATATAATCTTACAATTTCTCTATTGGGAGAGATAAAGTGTGTTTTAGCTCGGAATTCTGTTGTAAGTTTATAAATAGTTGAATTAGGATTATTTTTAATGGGGGTATTAGGGTTTTTATTCAAATCTATAATTGCTGGGCTGAATGATAATATTGCTTTTTCGAGAGAGTTTCAAGTTTTGTGTAAACCCAAAATCTGATATAAGATAAGTGAATA
>CAMXIK010000027.1 GCA_947243855.1 uncultured Lachnospiraceae bacterium
TTTTGAAGGAGAAGGTCGAGGAGCTGGAAGACCGGGTGAAACGCCAGATGGCGGAGTTTGATAACTTCCGTAAGCGGACTGAGAAAGAAAAGACGGCGATGTTTGAGACGGGAGCAAAGAGTGTGATCGAGAAGATCCTGCCGGTGGTAGATAACTTTGAGAGAGGTCTTGCAAGCGTTTCTGAGGAAGAGAAGGACGGCGCTCTTGCACAGGGGATGCAGATGATTTATAAGCAGCTTATGACGGAGCTGGAGAATCTGGATGTAAAACCGATCCCGGCGGTGGGCGAGGAATTCAATCCAGAGTTCCACAATGCGGTGATGCAGACGCAGAGCGACGAGTTTGAGTCCGGCGTGGTCGCGCAGGAACTGCAAAAGGGATATACTTACAGGGACAGCGTGGTTAGACACAGTATGGTGGCAGTCGTCGAATAAAAAATAAATTTAGGTAGAAATAGGAGGAGAAAACTATGAGTAAAATTATCGGTATTGACTTGGGAACAACAAACAGCTGCGTGGCAGTGATGGAGGGCGGTAAGCCCACTGTCATCGCAAATACAGAGGGTGCGAGGACAACGCCTTCCGTTGTGGCTTTCACAAAGAACGGGGAGAGACTTGTGGGCGAACCTGCAAAGCGTCAGGCAGTCACCAATGCGGAGAACACAATCGCGTCCATCAAGAGAGATATGGGTACGGACAAAGGCCGCACTATCGAAGACAAAAAGTATTCGCCACAGCAGATTTCCGCAATGATTTTACAGAAATTGAAATCGGATGCAGAAAATTATCTGGGCGAGAAGGTGACGGAGGCGGTAATTACCGTGCCCGCATACTTCAACGACGCGCAGAGACAGGCAACCAAAGACGCCGGCAAGATTGCGGGTCTTGATGTAAAGCGTATCATCAACGAGCCTACTGCAGCGGCGCTGGCTTATGGTCTTGACAATGAAAAAGAGCAGAAGATTATGGTTTACGATCTGGGCGGCGGCACCTTTGATGTGTCCATTATTGAAATCGGAGACGGCGTAATCGAAGTGCTTGCCACAAATGGCGATACCCACCTTGGCGGCGATGACTTTGACCAGAAGATTATCGACTGGATGCTCGCTGAGTTTAAGGCGAAGGAAGGCGTTGATCTGTCTAATGACAAGATGGCCCTCCAGAGATTAAAAGAGGCGGCGGAGAAGGCGAAGAAGGAACTCTCTTCCGCGACTACCACAAATATCAACCTTCCGTTTATCACGGCGACATCGGAAGGCCCGAAGCACTTTGACATGAACCTGACAAGGGCGAAGTTTGACGAGCTTACAAGCGATCTGGTAGAGAGAACGGCAGTTCCCGTACAGAATGCCATGAAAGATGCGGGACTGACGAATGCGGATATCGGCCAGGTACTTCTGGTGGGCGGTTCTACCCGTGTTCCGGCAGTGCAGGAGAAGGTGAGACAGCTCACCGGCAAGGAGCCTAGCAAGTCCCTGAACCCCGACGAGTGCGTGGCGCTCGGCGCGTCTGTGCAGGGCGGTAAGCTGGCTGGCGACGCAGGCGCTGGCGAAATCCTGCTGTTAGATGTAACGCCTTTGTCCCTTTCCATTGAGACGGCGGGCGGCATTGCTACCAGACTGATTGAGAGAAACACTACGATTCCTACTAAGCATAGTCAGGTGTTTTCCACCTATTCTGATAACCAGACGGCGGTGGATATCAACGTATTACAGGGTGAAAGACAGTTTGCGAAGGATAACAAGTCCCTCGGGCAGTTCCGCCTTGACGGAATTCCGCCTGCAATGCGCGGCGTGCCCCAGATTGAGGTTACCTTTGATATCGACGCTAACGGTATTGTAAACGTATCCGCAAAGGATCTCGGCACAGGTAAGGAGCAGCATATTACCATTACGGCCGGTTCTAATATGTCTGATGATGAGATCGACAGGGCGGTGAAAGAAGCGGCTGAGTATGAGGCGCAGGATAAGAAGCGTAAAGAGGCGGTAGACACCAGAAACGACGCGGACTCTTTCGTATTCCAGACCGAGAAGGCATTAAACGAGGTCGGCGACAAGATCGACGCTTCCGAAAAGGCGGGCGTGGAAGCTGATTTGCAGGCAGTGAAGGATATTCTGGAAAAGACGAAAGATCAGGAACTGACCGACAGCCAGCTCGACGAGCTGAAAGCGGCGAAGGAGAAACTTACCAATTCCGCACAGGCGTTGTTTACCAAGATGTACGAGAGCATGCAGCAGGCGCAGGGCGGCCCTGATATGAGCAATATGGGCGGCGCGCAGGAGGCTGGCCCTCAGGACAGCGGCGCAGCGGATGATGTGGTAGACGGGGATTATAGAGAGGTTTAACCAGCTTAGCTGTTAACAATTATGGAAAGGTTTAGTCATGGCAGAACAAAAACGAGATTATTATGAGGTGCTCGGCGTAGAAAAAAACGCTGATGACGCCGCCATAAAAAAAGCATATAGAGCTTTGGCTAAGAAATATCACCCAGACATGAATCCCGGGGATGCAGAGGCGGAGAAGAAATTTAAGGAAGCCTCGGAAGCCTATGCGGTTTTGAGTGATCCGGAAAAGAGAAGGCAGTATGACCAGTATGGTCATGCCGCCTTTGATGGCGCGGGCGGTGCAGGCGGCTTCGGCGGCTTTGATTTCAACGGCGCTGATTTCGGCGATATTTTTGGCGACATTTTCGGCGATTTGTTTGGCGGCGGAAGAAGAAGCGGCGGCAGAAGCAATGGCCCCATGAAGGGTGCGAACATCAGGACCAGCGTCCGGATCAGTTTTGAGGAGGCCGTTTTTGGCATAGATAAGGAGATTGAACTGACGCTTAAGGATGAGTGTACTTCCTGCCATGGCACCGGAGCGAAGCCGGGAACCAGTCCTGAGACGTGTGCGAAGTGCGGCGGAAAAGGGCAGGTGGTTTTCACTTCCCAATCTTTCTTTGGTACGGTACGGAACGTGCAGACCTGTCCCGACTGTCATGGAACAGGTAAGGTGATCAAGGACAAATGTCCGGACTGCCGCGGCACTGGTTATATTGCCAATAAAAAGAAGATACAGGTTTCCATTCCTGCCGGTATCGACAACGGACAGTGCGTCCGCATCCGCGATAAGGGAGAGCCGGGCACAAATGGCGGGCCTAGAGGAGATCTTTTGGTTGAGGTGGTAGTTGGCAGACATCCGATTTTCCAGAGACAGGATGAGAACATCTATTCTACGGTTCCCATGTCCTTTGCGGTTGCGGCGCTTGGCGGTGAAATCGTGATTGACACCGTGGACGGCAGGGTGATTTACGAGGTGAAGGCGGGAACCCAGACCGACACGAAGGTTCGTTTGAAAGGAAAGGGCGTTCCCTCTCTGCGCAGTAAGGACGTGCGAGGCGATCATTATGTGACATTAGTAGTGCAGGTGCCGGATAAACTTTCCCATGAAGCGAAAGAACTTTTGAAGCAGTTTGACGAACATGCGGGCGATTCGCTGAATGCTGCAAAGAACATATCCGCAGACGCCTCTGAGGAGCAGACGGGCGGCAGCGGAAAAAAGAAGAAAAAATTCAAATTTTAGGAATAGATTCTTAAGATACTACTATTTACGGAAGCCACGAGAGAATTCTCGTGGCTTTTCTTGCATTTTTGTGGTAGTATAAAATAGTTATAGAAACAGATACTGTCCAAGACGATAAAAGATAAGCAAGGAGAAAGAAAAACCTATGAAGTGTACTGGAAAGAAAAAAGGAAAAATTTCCCTGATAATAAGTATTTTTTGTCTGTTACTGTTCTTTGCGGCGTCCTGCGGAAAAGAGGAAGAAAAACCTCCCGCACCGCAGTTGGAAATAGAACCGATAGAACCTCAGGAGGTGGAGGAGCCTGTACCGGAAGAAGAGGAAGAAGCGGAAGAGGAGGCTCCGGATTCGCTTGTTATTGAGGAGCGGGTGGAAAAGGATGGCATGATCCAGAGTTATTTGACTGGTCAGTGGACGAAGGTCGAGCAGGCCAAGAGGCGGCCCATTGCGGTAATGATACCCAATAACACCCCTGCTTTGCCCCAGTACGGGCTTTCCCGCGCGGGCATTATTTACGAGGCGCCGGTGGAGGGACGTATTACCCGTCTGATGGGCGTGTTTGAGAATTTTGATGATCTTGATCGAATCGGGCCTGTCCGCTCAAGCCGCGATTATTATGTTTATCAGGCTATGGGATATGAGGCGATTTATTGTAACTGGGGATTGGCGGTGCCCTATGTGGAGGAATTGATTAACCGTCCGAATTACTACAATGTCAGCGCCGCAGTGGTAGGCATTCACAACCCGGCGGACGAGGCGTTCGACAGGGTGAGCAGGCCGGGGAAAGCCAAGGAGTTTACGGGCTATCTGATGATCGACGGTTTGTTTGACGCGGTGGAACGGCTTGGCTACGACTGGAATTATGACGATGCCTATGTGCCGCCCTTCCTGTTTGCGGCGGACAATGTGAGGGCTGAATATGAGGATAAGGAGGAAGCCTCCTATATTTATCCGGGCGGGAAGTCGGGTCAGAATGCCGGCGGTTACGGCGCATACCATCCTTATTTTGAATATCATGCGGATGATCAGCTTTACTACCGTTATCAGGACGGCAAAAAGCAGATCGACGAGCTTACGGGAGATCAGCTTACCGTCAGTAACGTAGTGTTCCAGTATTGTCACGGAGAAGTTAGGGATGATCATGACTATCTGGCTTTCGGCGTGCACGGGGAAGGAGAC
Source organism: uncultured Lachnospiraceae bacterium (assembly GCA_947243855.1). Taxonomy (GTDB): domain Bacteria; phylum Bacillota; class Clostridia; order Lachnospirales; family Lachnospiraceae; genus UBA3282. The sequence continues at coordinate 4,741 of CAMXIK010000027.1, forward strand.
GCCATTGTCTTCACAAACGGCAGGGTGATCAAGGGCACATGGAAACGCAATGGCGGAGATTTTACGCCGCCGAAATTCTATGACGAGAACGACGAAGAGATTGTGTTTAATCAGGGCAGCACTTGGATGTGTAATATTTGGGATGAATATGGAGAGTTCGTAGAGTATGGACAGGAATGAGTGGTACCGGACCGGGGAAAATATACGGGATCAGGTACAGCAGGCCGTAGAAACGGGTAATTTTACGAATCTTGGAAAAAATATTGGCGATACTGTGAACGCAACGTTAAATTCTACGGTGCGGGAGGTGAACCGCACCGTAGGCACGGTGGGAGAGAGCGTAAACCGTGCGGTGAACAGTGTGGGAGACAGCATAGGCCGTGCGATGGAGACTATGGGCGAGAGCATAGGTTCTACAGCGGGAGGCGGCGGAAGCACAGGCCGCGCGCAGGTGAGTCCATATGCGTCCAGCCCTCTGTATCGAAAGCCGAATACCCGGCTTGATACCAGATTGTTTCAGCGCACGCCGCAAGGCTCTGTGTCCGGCTGGGTATATATGGGAACGGGCTATGGTGTGATGGGCGTTTCTTTGCTTGCGTTGATTGGATCGGTGGGCGAACTTGTGATGTATTCCGCTTCCGTGGTTCCGGTGGTCATATCGGGGATTTTTACTGCGGCGGGTCTGTTTCTCGGCACTCGCGGAGCGCAGTTTATAGGCCGTGCGAGGCGTTATAAAAGATATGTGGGCATGGTGAAAGACAAACTCTACTGCTCCATTCAGGATATGGCGCGGCGAACGGGCCGGAGCGAGCGGTTTATTGTAAAGGACGTAACAAGGATGATTCAGCTTGGCATGTTCAAGCAGGCCCATCTGGATTATAAGAAAACTTGTCTGATCGCCAGCGACGAGATGTACGATCAGTATATGCTCGTCCAGAAGGATTATGAGGAACAGCAGAAAAAGCTCGAACTTGAAAAGATGGCCGACGAGCGGAAACAGCAGGAGAGGGAGCGTCTGGGACAGGCGGCGGAAGTGATCGAGGAGGGCAAAAGCTATGTGCGCCTTATCCGTCAGTGTAACGACGAGATACCAGGCGAGGAAATGTCGGATAAGCTGGATCGTCTTGAAACACTGGTCACGAGAATTTTTGAACGGGTGGAGGAGGAACCGGAGCTGGCTTCGGAACTCCGCAAGATGTTAAGCTTTTATCTGCCCACCACCAAAAAACTTTTGGAGGCTTACCGCGATCTGGACGGACAGCCTGATCTTTCCAATGTGGCCCAGACCAAGCGGGAGATCGAGTCGGCGGTTGACAATATCAACGAGGCTTTTGAGAAATTTCTGGATGAACTGTTCCGGGAGAAGGCGTGGGACATTCAGTCGGATATTTCGGTGTTACATACCATGATGAAGCAGGATGGGCTACTATAAAATGCTAAGATGGATAAGAAAAAAAGGCATATTTATTTTGGCAGTTTTGATTTTGACCATACCGTCCCTTATAATTACGCGGTATGTCTATCCCTGTCAAGACGATTTCCACTATGCGTTTTATGCGCAGGAAACAATGGCGGAAGGCCACGGTCTGTTTTATACTGCGATGAAATGGACGATTCACTATTATAAGACGTTCTGCGGATGTTATACATCGAGCTTTTTGGGGTATTTTATTTCGGGAATCATTAACTGTGATTTGTGGGGAATACGCATATTTGAGTTTTGCAGCCTGCTGCTTTTTTATGGAGCGTTGTATCTGTTCGTCTATGCAGTCTCCCATAAATTGATGGGGTTTCCGCGCGAAAGAGTTTTGCCGTTTTATTGCGTTCTTCTAGCAATGCTGAACGGTTTGATTTATTATGGATGGCATGAAGCATTTTACTGGTTTATTACTTCCATCCAATATTTAATGATTACCTCTTTGATTCTGTTGGGGATTGCTGCTTTTTCCTTTGGATTGTGTGAGGAAGCCGGAAGAAAAAAGACATTGTTTTGTATAGCGGCGTCTGTTCTCGGCTTTTTAGGAAGCGGCGGTACGTTGAGTATTGCAGCTTTTTGCTGCGCGCTTTATCTGTTGGCGGCCCTGTGGGGGATTGCGGATAGGAGAGAATGGAAAGCTTCCAGTCTAATCATGGGTATTACCCTGCTGGGAGCAATCATAAATGGCGTGGCGCCGGGGAATTATTTGAGAGCCGGAGAAACACAAACAATAACGGATGTTATATATGCAGGTAAAATGTCCGTGAAGTATGCGATTGAGCGGTGGGAAACATTTGCCGAAAATCCGGTATTTTGGATTATTATGATTTTGCTTTTTGCGTTTGTGTTCTCGGCAGAGAGACAACAGAGCAAGTTTGATTTTAAACTGCCGGGACTGTTTGTTCTCGTTCTTTTTGGATTTGTGAGCGGTATTATTTTTCCAGCAATGCTTGGATATGGATATGATGTATATGAAATATTAATGCGGGGGAATTTTATTTCTGATACCGCCTTTTATCTCTATATTTTTATGGGAACGTTATATATAAAGGGCTGGCTTGACAGAAAATATCATACGGTAAGTCCCAAAATAGTAAATCGTGACACTGCATGGATTGGTTGTTTTCTTTTAGCGGCGTTGTTGGTTTTTGAGAGAGACGACTGGGATAGGATTCCTTTTATCGCACAGTATCGGGAGCTTTCGGCAGGCATGTTTGCAGAGTATTCGGATTTTTGTGTGGATATTTACAGACAGATTGAGGAGAGCGACCAAGACATTGTAGAAATACATACGGACTATGTGGAACAGCAGGTATGTCTGATTGGCCCTCAGTTTTTTGAAGGATGGTATGATCCAGAGGAGGAATATGCAAATCGGACGATAGCGCGGTTTTATGGTAAGCGTGCAGTATATATTTATTATAATTAAAAAAGACGAGGAGGAGAGTATGAGCGAAATTGACATGATGGAACAGCAGGCCCCTACGCTTGTTTTTGGCGAGGTGGAGAGCGCAGTGAAGGACAAGCAGCCGTTGGCTGAGATTCCGCAGGCGAAAGAGATCCGTGAGGAACTGGACGACTCCGTTTTAAACGAAGAGGAGAAACGTCAAGTGGAGGAGTTTGCGAAGCAGATCGATCTGCACAACTCAACGGCGATTTTACAGTACGGCGTGGGCACGCAGAAAAAGATGGCGGACTTTTCGGGGAATGCATTGGAAAATGTCAAGACGAAAGATTTGGGGGAAGTCGGCGAGATGCTCTCCGATGTGGTGACCCAGCTTAAGGGTTTTGACGAGGAGGAAGAGAAGGGATTTTTGGGTCTCTTTAAAAAGCCGGCCCACAAACTGGAATCCATGAAGGCGAAATATGCCAAGGCGGAGACCAATGTGAATAAGATCTGCGAGGCTCTGGAAAACAATCAAGTACAGCTTTTAAAGGATATTTCCCTTTTGGATAAGATGTACGAAATGAACCTCACCTATTTTAAAGAATTGTCCATGTATATACTGGCCGGGAAAAAGAAGCTCGCCGAGACGAGGGAAACGGAGCTGCCGCAGCTTTTGGAGAAAGCGAAAGCCAGCGGTTTGCCGGAGGATGCGCAGGCGGCAAGGGATTTGGAAGCGCTCTGCGACCGCTTTGAGAAGAAACTGCACGATCTGGAGCTTACCAGAATGGTTTCCATCCAGACGGCTCCGCAGATTAGACTGGTGCAGAGCAGTGACACGATGATGGTGGAAAAGATTCAATCCACGATCGTTAATACCATTCCTCTTTGGAAGAGCCAGATGGTGCTTGCCCTTGGGGTGACCCATGCGGAGCAGGCGGCCAAGGCCCAGAGAGAAGTTTCCGATATGACCAACGAGCTTCTGAAGAAAAATGCGGAGGTGCTAAAGACCGCTACGATCGAGAGCGCGAAGGAATCGGAGCGCGGCATCGTGGATATGGAGACGTTGAAAAATACCAATGCAAGCTTGATCTCCACATTGGATGAGGTGATGAAGATTCAGGCGGACGGCAGGGAGAAGAGACGGATTGCAGAGCAGGAAATGCAGACCATGGAGAATGAGTTGAAACAGAAGCTTCTCGAGCTTAGTGAAAGGAAGTAAAACCGCTTATGAAGTGGATGAAATTTAGAATTAAGACCCTTGTGGAGGCGGAAGACCTGATTATCAGCGAGCTTTATGACAGGGGGCTTGAGGGCGCGCAGATTGAGGATAAAGTTCCTCTTTCGCCCCTTGAAAAAGAGCGGATGTTTGTGGACATTCCGCCGGAGACTGAGGCGGACGACGGGGTCGCATACCTGAGTTTTTTTGTGGAGGAGAGGGAGGACGGTTCCCTCGATCTTGACGGGGAGACGGCGGATAAGGAGAGCGTGCTTGCAAGGATTGAGGAGGCGCTTTTAGAAGTGCGGGACTTCATGGAGATCGGCGAGGGCGCGGTTACGGTGTCCGAGACGGAAGATATCGACTGGATTAACAACTGGAAACAGTATTTCCATCAATTCTACATAGACGATCTTTTGGTGATTCCCTCGTGGGAAGAGGTGAAGCCGGAGGACTGCGGCAAGAAGATTCTGCATATCGATCCGGGTACGGCTTTTGGTACGGGGATGCACGAGACCACAAGGCTCTGCATTGGACAGATTAAAAAATATGTAACGGGAGAGACGGAGCTGCTGGACGTGGGGACCGGCAGCGGCATTCTCTCGATTTTGGCGCTGATGTACGGGGCAAAACATGCGGTGGGGACTGATCTGGACCCCTGCGCGGTGGAGGCCGTGGCGCAGAATAAGGAAGCAAACGGGATTGCGGACGCGGCTTTCGATCTGCTCATCGGCAATCTCATTACGGAGAAGGAGATACGTGACAAAGTAGGTAACGGGTGTTATGATATTGTAACGGCAAATATTTTAGCCGACGTTTTGGTGCCCCTTACGCCGGTGGCCGCAGACTGTCTGAAACCCGGCGGCGTTTACATCACTTCGGGAATTATCGAGGCGAAGGAGGAAACGGTGAGGCAGGCAGTGGAAGCGGCAGGGCTTACGGTTCTTGAGGTGAATCATTTGGGCGAGTGGGTGTCGGTAACGGCGCGGAAACCGGAGACTGTTCTGGGGGAGGAGCGAGAGCCAGAGCGGGTTTAAAAGTCATTAAGACAGATGTGGAGATGGAAAAATGAGAAAGACGGAAGAAAAATTTGGCATGTTTCTGCTGCGGAATCTGGCGGGCGTGTTGGCGATTGTATGGATGTGCGTGATTTTTGCTTTCTCCGCCCAGACAAAAGAGGAATCCGGCGCGGTGAGCGAGAGCTTTACCTTTCATATGGTGAGTTCCACCAGAACCTTTTTCCATTTGGACTTGAGCGACGCGCGGGTAAAGGAGATTGCCGACACCATTGAGGGCCTTGTCAGAAAAGCGGCCCATATGACGGAGTACGGAATTTTGTCTGTCCTTCTCTACATATGGATTGGCCAGTGGGAAATGAGTTTTTTACGCAGAGGCGGGACAGCCTTTTTTGCGGCCTCCGTCTATGCGGCGACGGACGAGATACACCAGCTTTTTGTGGCGGGGCGTTCGGGCCGGTTTTCGGATGTAATGATTGACAGCTCCGGGGCATTTTTGGGAATTTTGGTTTTTGCGCTGCTTGTGAGGATGATAAAACGCATTCATAGACGGCGTTTGAGACGGGCAATGGAGGAAGAGGAGTAAACTGGCGGCAAAAGCATTTTAGAAGGGCTTATCATGTATCAATTCTTCGTGGATTCATCACAGATTCTGGATAAAAAGATCATTATTACGGGCGGCGACGTCAACCATATTAAAAATGTGCTCCGCTTGAAGCCCGGCGAGGAGATTGCGGTCAAAAACGGTGTGGACGGCAGGGAATACCGCTGCGGCATCGAAGAGTTTACGCAGGACAGCGTGATCTGCGGTCTGCGGTTTATCAAGGAAGAGGGGGTGGAGCTGCCCTCTAAAATTTATCTTTTTCAGGGACTTCCAAAGGCGGACAAAATGGAGCTGATTATCCAGAAGTCCGTGGAACTTGGCGTATTCGAGGTGATTCCGCTGGCAGTAAAGAGGTGTGTGGTAAAGCTTGACGAGAAGAAAGCTGCGGCGAAAGTAAACCGCTGGCAGGGCATTGCGGAGGCAGCGGCCAAGCAGTCCAAGAGGGGGATCGTTCCGGCGGTCAGGGAGCCTATGACCATGAGGGAGGCGGCGGCTTACGCGCGCGGAATGGACGTGAAGCTGATTCCCTATGAGCTTGCGGACGATATGGCGCACACGCGGGAAATCATAGAAGCGGTTCGTCTCGGTGAGAGCGTGGCGGTTTTCATTGGTCCGGAGGGCGGTTTTGAACAGAGCGAGGTGGAAGAAGCGCTTGCGGCGGGGATAGAGCCGATTACGCTTGGAAAAAGAATTTTGCGGACTGAGACGGCGGGACTTACGGTACTGTCTTGGCTGATGTACCATTTGGAATAAAAATGCATAAATTATCATAGCTATATTTTTTTCAGGAAGGGAACAACGGCAATGGAAGTGTATTTGGATAATTCCGCGACGACCGCTTGTTTTGAGGAGGTCGCGCAGTTGATGCACAAGGTTCTGTGCGAGGATTACGGAAATCCTTCCAGCCTGCACCATAAGGGAGTGGAGGCGGAAGCCTACTTAAGATACGCAAACGAGACGTTTGCGAAACTTTTAAAAGTGAATGAAAAAGAAATTTTCTTTACCTCCGGCGGTACGGAGTCGGACAATATTGCGCTGATCGGCGCGGCCATGGCGAATCATAGAACGGGCCGCCATTTGATTACGACGAAGATCGAACACCCGGCGGTATTGCAGCCTATGGCTTATCTGGAAGATCAGGGGTTTGAGGTGACTTATCTGTCTGTTGACAGGCAGGGACGGATATCCTTGGAGGAGTTGGAGCAGGCGGTCAGGCCGGATACCATTCTGGTTTCCATCATGCATACGAACAACGAGATCGGAACTTTACAGCCCATTGCCGAGGCAGGGGCGGCGATCAAACGAAAAAATCCCAAGACGCTGTTTCATGTGGACGCGGTGCAGGGGTTTGGAAAGACGAGAATTTATCCGGCGAAAATGCAGATTGATATGCTCAGCGCCAGCGGACACAAGCTTCACGGGCCGAAAGGCATTGGTCTTCTTTATATGAGAGAAGGGGCGAAGGTGAGTCCTATCACTTACGGCGGCGGACAGCAGAGAGGTCTGCGGTCGGGAACGGAAAACCTTCCCGGCATTGCGGGTTTTGCCAAGGCGGCGGAGCTGGTGTATCAGGATATGGAAGCCGATGTGGATAGAATGTATGCGCTGCGGGAAGAATTGACTGAGGGAGTCAAATCTGTGGACGATGTGGTGATTAACGGCTGTCCCGGCAGAGAGGGAGCTCCGCACATTGTCAGCGCATCTTTCCGGGGCGTTCGCAGCGAGGTTCTCTTGCACGCTTTAGAGGAGCGGGGCATCTATGTATCTGCGGGCAGCGCCTGCGCGGCGCACAAGCCGCAGCCTTCCGTGACTCTGAGGGCGGTCGGTGTGGAGAAGGAGCTTTTGGAATCCACGATCCGTTTTAGCCTTTCCGGATTTACGACACACGAGGAGATCGCTTATACTTGTCAGAATTTGAGAGAAATTGTGCCCAAACTAAGGCGGTATACGAGACATTAAATTTCCGCCGCGCGGAAAAACACAGAAAAAATTTGCAGAAGCGGCGCATCTGCCTGATAAAAGCGTTTTGCGCCGCTTTGCTGTCAATATGGTTTAGAAGGAGTACATTATGTATCAATCTTTTTTGATTAAGTATGCGGAGATCGGCGTTAAGGGCAAGAACCGCTATCTCTTTGAGGAAGCCTTGGTGAAACAGATCAAATATGCGCTGAAAAAGGCGGAAGGGGAATTTGCAGTGCGCAGGACGGACGGGCGGATCTATGTGGACGCTCTGTCAGATTTTGACTTTGACGAGGCGGTGGACAACCTCAAAAAAGTGTTCGGCATTTCCGGTATCTGTCCGGTAGTCTATGTGGAGGACGAGGGCTTTGAAAAATTGGGACAAGCCGTGGTGAAATATATGGCGGACGTCTATCCCGACCGGAACAAAAGCTTTAAGGTGGCGGCGAGAAGGGCGCGCAAGAATTATCCGATGAACTCTATGGAAATCAATGTGGAGCTTGGCGGCGTGATTTTGGACGCTTATCCGGAAATGCATGTGGATGTGCATAAACCGGATATTCTCTTGAACGTGGAAATACGGGATAAAATATGTCTTTATTCCGAGATCATACCCGGCCCCGGCGGCATGCCGGTAGGTACGGGCGGAAAAGCGATGCTGCTTCTTTCCGGGGGAATCGATTCCCCGGTGGCGGGCTGGATGATTGCCAAGCGCGGGGTAAAAATAGACGCGGTGTATTTTCATGCGCCGCCTTATACCAGCGAGCGGGCGAAGCAGAAGGTGGTCGATTTGGCGAAAAAGGTTGCCGCCTATGCGGGGCCGGTCTGGCTTCATGTGATTAACTTTACGGATATCCAGCTCTATATTTATGACAAATGCCCGCACGATGAATTGACGATTATTATGCGGCGCTATATGATGCGTATTGCGGAACACATTGCGCAGGAGACGGAGTGTTTAGGATTGATTACGGGCGAGAGCATCGGGCAGGTGGCTTCCCAGACGATGGCGAGCCTTGCCGCGACGAACGAGGTCTGCACTATGCCCGTTTATAGGCCGTTAATCGGTTTTGATAAGATGGAAATTGTGGATATTGCGGAGAAGATCGACAGTTATGAGACTTCTATCCTGCCCTACGAGGATTGCTGTACCATTTTTGTGGCCAAGCATCCTGTCACGAAGCCTAACCTGAATGTCATTAAGAGACATGAGCAGAATTTACAGGAAGGGATTGACGAATTGGTAAAGACGGCGTTGGAAACGAAGGAAGTGATCGTGGTGCAAGGCTAGTGTGAGACATAGAAAAACAGCCCGAGAATTCTCGAGCTGTTTCTAATTACCATATGGATTTGAAACGAAGCCTTGCTTACATGATGTAAGGCTTAAGCGCTTCCATAACCTCATCCGTGCCGTCTTCAGCGTGGATGTTCAGGTCGATCGGCTTAGAAAGATCCAAGCTGAAAATACCCATGATAGATTTCGCATCGATAACGTATCTGCCGGATACCAGATCAAAATCATAATCAAACTTTGTGATATCATTCACGAAAGATTTAACCTTATCGATAGAATTTAAAGAAATCTGTACTGTTTTCATTGCGGAATTACCTCCTTTGATTTTTATACCTTCTGGCTATAATACTAAATGTTGGAAGAGCAAAAGTCAATGATAAAACAATACAAAAAATGCGGGGATTACTATGAAAAGTGTAGCATTACATAATCTGGGCTGTAAAGTTAATGCCTATGAAATGGACTTTATGCAACAAATGTTACAAGAAAAGGGATATAAAATTGTACCATTTGATGAAGCGGCGGATATTTATATTGTGAACACCTGTACGGTCACAAATATCGCGGACAGAAAGAGCAGGCAGATGCTGCACCGGGCAAAAAAACAGAATCCGGATGCCATTGTGGTGGCAGTGGGATGTTATGTCCAGACGGGCGCCCAGAGCGTGGAGAAGGACGGGGCGGTGGATCTGGCCATTGGAAACAACCGTAAGAAGGATCTGGCGAGCATTCTGGAAGCATATCTGGAAGAACGGGAGAAAACCGGGGAAACAGGACAGGGAGAAGATGTTCGGCAGGAAACGGCGGATGGGCTGCGAAAGCCGGAGCAGAAAACGGTGGTCGATAAAATTGACATTGACCATGCGCCTTATGAGGAAATGACTTTAAAGAAAACGGCGGGGCATACCCGCGCCTACATTAAGATTCAGGACGGCTGTAACCAATTTTGCTCTTACTGTATTATTCCCTATGCCAGAGGACGGGTCAGGAGCAGAGGCGAGGCGGAAATATTGGAGGAGGTGCGGGGCATGGCGCGCGCCGGATATCGGGAGATCGTTCTAACGGGTATCCACATCAGCTCCTACGGTGTCGATCGGGGAGGAAGCGAGCTTCTGTTTCTGTTAGAAAAGCTTTCCGAGGTGGAAGGGATAGAAAGAATCCGTCTGGGTTCCTTGGAGCCGGGGATTGTGACGAAAAGCTTTGCAGACCGGATTAGCAAACTGCCGAGGGTTTGCCCCCATTTTCATCTTTCGTTACAGAGCGGCAGCGACACGGTGCTTCGCAGGATGAACCGCCGTTACGATACGTCCGCTTACTATGGCGCCGTGGAACTGCTGAGACGGCACTATGAAAATCCAGCTATCACTACGGATGTGATTGTGGGATTTCCGGGAGAAACGGAAGAGGAATTTCGCGAGACGCTGGCTTTTCTGCGCCGGGTTGGGTTTTATGAGATGCACATATTTAGGTACTCCCGCAGGCAGGGTACGCGGGCAGCCGATATGGAAGGGCAGCTTACGGAGGCGCAAAAGGCTGTGAGGAGCGACTGTCTGATGGAATTGGAGCGGGAGATGTCCCGCGCATACCGCGAGGCTTTTGTAGGAAAAACGCAGGAGGTTCTCTTTGAGGAGACCATGGAGCGGGACGGGGTTGCATATTGGGTCGGGCACACGCCTAACTATATCAAGGTGGCGAAGGAGGCGGAAGGGCAGGAAAATCTGAGGAATCAAATTGTTCCGTGCAGGCTTGGTGGATTTTTGGAGGAGGATGTACTTCTCACCCGGTTGACCAAACCGGAAAATTCTGCTATGATTAAAAAATCAAAATAGGGGTAGTGTGTGTTTGGAGGAGTTGTTATGATCATACAGAAGAAAAAGAGAATTCTTTGTGCGCTCTGCGTTTTGAGTCTGGCGTTTGCGGCTGCTGGCTGCGGAGACAAATCGCCGCTTGACCCGAAGAATCCCACTTCGATTACGGTTTGGACTTATTATAATGGCGATCAGTTGAGCGCTTTTGACAGTCTGGTGGAGGATTTTAATGAGAGTGTTGGCGCAGAGAAGGGAATCATTGTAAAGAGCGTCAGCCAAGGTTCCGTAAACGATTTGGAGACCAATGTTCTTGCGGCGGTGCAGGGAGAAGTAGGAGCCGATGAGGTGCCGAATATCTTTATGGCCTATGCGGACACGGCATACACTGTTGACCAGTTGGGTCAGGTTATGGATCTCAAAGATTACTTAAGCGAAGAGGAGAAAAGCGCTTACATAGACAGCTATATCAAAGAAGGCGATTTCGCTGGAACGGGAGAGATCAAGATCTTCCCCACGGCGAAATCTCTGGAAGTGCTTGTTTTGAATAAAACGGATTGGGATGTTTTTGCGGCGGAGACGGGAGCGTCTTACGACGATCTTGCCGATATGGAGAGTCTGGTTGCAACGGCGCAGAAGTATTACGAGTGGACGGACGCCAAGACGCCCGATGTGCCCGACGACGGTAAGGCGCTGTTTGGCAGGGACGCTATGGCTAATTACATGTTGATCGGCAGTATGCAGCTCGGACAGGAAATCTTTCAGGTTTCCGACGGCAAAATGACATTGAACTTTGACAAGACCGTAGCCCGCAAGCTGTGGGATAACTATTACATACCTTATATCAAGGGATACTTTGCGGCTACGGGGCGTTTTAGAAGCGACGATATCAAAACGGGAAACATCATCGCCTATGTGGGTTCCAGTTCCAGCGTGTCCTTTTTCCCGGATACGGTGAGCGTGAGCGATTCGGAGAGTTATCCGATTGAGATGGATGTGCTTGCCTGTCCAGAGTTTGAGGGCGAAGATTATGCGGTACAGCAGGGCGCCGGTATGGTGGTGACCAAAGGGGAGGAAGCGGAGGTATACGCCTGCGTGGAATTTTTGAAATGGTTTACGGCGGATGAGAGAAATATTAAATTTTCCGTGGATTCCGGCTATCTGCCAGTAACGAAAACGGGAAACAGTAAGGACGCTATTACGGGAAGCGGCGCAGAGATTAAGGACAGTATGCTGAAGACCCTGAACGTAGGTGTGGATATGGTCAACAGCAATGAAATGTATACAACAAAGGCATTTGAGGGCGGCACCAAAGCGAGAAACATTTTGGAATATTCGCTCAGCGACAAAGCGGCGGCGGACAGAGAAATCGTTGTCGGCAGAATAGCGCAGGGATTGAGCATGGAGGAGTCTACAGCGGAATTTGAGCTGGACGACAATTTCGACGCTTGGTATGAGGAAACATTGCAGAGCTTGCAGGCCTTTGTGCAGTAAAAGAAGCTTACAAGAGAGTAACAGGTAAACAATTATGTCTGATCATAAGGGAAAAGACAGAACAATTTTCTGGATGGCGCTTCGCTCTCTCCTACTGGTGCTGACGGTGGAGATGCTTCTCCTCGTAGGAAGTTTGGTTGCGGGCGGCGTGATTCAGAAACTTAACAGGAACGCGCAGGACATTCTCTCTAAGCAGGTGGAAAACAGGGGAAGCTATGTGGCCAACGATATGGCGCTCAACTGGTCGAACCTAAGCGCCATCAGTGATAAAGTGGACGGCTGCCTGCAGGAGATTTTGAATGACAAGAGAATGACGGCGGCGGAGTTTGCCGAGTCGGGTGAGAGCGCGCTGTTGATCAATGAAGTTTGTCAGGACATGATCGACACCATGTACAGCAAGCAGGTGTCGGGTATTTTTATGCTTATAAATACGGAGGGGCTTGGCGGGTCTGCGCCGGAAACGGTACAAGGCATTTATATGCGGGATCTTGATCCCACATCCATGCCCTCGGATCTCCATGCGGATATTCTGGTAGAGAGAGCGCCGGTGGCGGTCGTTCGTGCCGGATATCTGGCCACAGATACGAGCTGGCAGCCGGTTTTTTCTGCTGCGGACAGCATAGACCAGCCGTTTTTCTATAAGCCGTATCAGGCGGCGGTTGAAGGGAAGGGGAAACTTTCTGCAGAAGCCTGCGGTTATTGGACTACGCAGACTTACAATCTGTCCGGGGATAACAGGAAGGCCATTGCCTATTCACAGCCCTTAATCCTGCCCGACGGTACGGTTTATGGTGTGATTGGTGTGGAGATCTTGTCGGATTATTTTCAGACGCTTCTGCCCAGCGGAGAACTTCTAGAGCGGGAATGCGGTTCCTATATGATTGCCAGCAGTACGGAGGATGGATCGCTGGCGCCTGTGATTCTGTCCAGCGAAAGGCTGTCTGATGGAAAAATGGATGGATTCCATTTTACGTTTACGGATCAGAAAAAAACGGCGGTGACGGATGAGGAGAACGAGTATTACGGCGCAGTGAGAAATATGGTTCTCTATAGCAGAAACGCCCCTTTTGATTCGGATAAGTGGTATCTGGTTGGGTTTGCAAAGGAAGATGATCTGTATGCTTTTGCCATTCAGGTGCAGAGAACGCTGATGGCTTCTTTTATCGGTACGATATTGATCGGGCTGATCGGTATTTTTCTAGTAAGCTACCGGTTGTCCAAGCCGATCCATATGCTGTCTGGAGAAGTGGAAAAGGCAAAGCAGACAGGGGAACTGCTTTCCCTGCCGAGCACGGGCATTCGGGAAATTGATCAGTTTTCCGGTGCGATTACCCGGATGCAGCAGGAGGTTGCAGATTCCGCGACCCGGTTTATGCAGATTATACGGATGTCCAGTGTGGATTTGGCTGGGTATGAATTGAGAGAAGGCTCTGACAGAGTTTATGTGACGGCAAATTATTTCCCGCTGATGGGTGCGGAAAATGTGGATATTGACAATCTGACAGTGGACAAATTCCGCCAGATTAAAACGGAGATTAAGAAAAACATTACATCCAGAACAGCAGAGGATGGAAGCACCATTTATGCCATGCAGCAGGAAAATGGAAAGATGAAGTATCTGCGCTCCACCACAACGCAGGATGGGGATAAACTGGTGGGGCTTTTAGAGGACGTCACAGTCTCCACGCTTGAAAAGAAGCAGATCGAGCGGGAACGGGACAGCGATATTTTGACAAAACTCTATGGCAGACAGGGATTCCGGCGCGAGGCGGAGGAGCTGTTTGCGCAGCCCGATGTGATGAAACATGCGGCACTGCTTATGATTGATCTGGATAATTTGAAGACCACAAACGACAGATTTGGCCATAATTTCGGAGACCTTTATATACAGACGGCGGCCCGCTGCTTTCAGGAAAATACGCCGGAAGGCACGCTGTGCGCCCGTCTTGGCGGCGACGAATTTCAGATCCTTTTCTACGGTTTTGACGACAGAGAGACGATCCGGCAGTGCCTTGATAAGCTGTACCGTGCCATCGGGGAGGTCGAATTTGTGCTTCCGGACGGACAGAATATGGGACTGAGCGCGTCGGGCGGTTATGCATGGTATCCAGAAGACAGCGACAGTCTGCCAGTCTTGATGAAATATTCGGATTTTGCCATGTATCAGGTAAAACGCACGAAGAAAGGACAGCTTAAGGAATTTGACAGCGAGGCATGGAAACAGCAGATATCCGAGGATCAGAGCCGTCTGGAATTCCATCAAATGCTGGATGCTGGAAAGATCAGTTATCATTTCCAACCGATTTTCCGGGCGGAGGATGGCGAGATCTATGGGTATGAGGCGTTGATGCGTGTGGATATGCCCAGCCTGCGTGAACCGAAGATGGTGCTGCAGATTGCAAGGGAAGAGGGCCTTATGAGTGAGATCGAAAGGCTGACGATGTTTAAGGCGAGCGAAAGTTATATGGCGCTTCTCGACAAGGGAGCAGTGTCGCCGTCGGCCTTCCTGTTTATCAATTCTATCGCCAATGAAGATTTGACGACGGAAGATGAGAAGGAATACCATGGGCGGTTTGCACAGATTCAGGATCGGATTATTATTGAGATCACGGAGACGGAAAATCTGGAGATGGAATTGATCCGGAAAAAGAGTGCGGCGGAAGGGTTTACGGGTATTTTTGCACTGGACGATTATGGAAGCGGCTACAACAGCGAATTAAATCTTCTAACGCTGAATCCTCATTATGTGAAGGTAGATGTTACCATTGTGCGTGATATTGACGTGGATGAGAACAAACAGCAGATCGTAAGAAATATTGTACAGTATGCGCATGAGCGGGGGATGAAAATCATCGCGGAAGGAATCGAAACAGGGGCGGAGATGAAGAAGCTTTTAGAGCTTGAAGTGGATTTCCTGCAGGGATTTTACCTTGCAAAGCCGGGTGCGGTGCCGCCTGCTCTTTCTGAGGACGCGAGACTTCTGTTGTGGGATCGGCGGCAGAGCGGCGAGGCCAAAGAGTAACTTGTCTTGTTCGTTATTTTACATTGAATTTTAGAAAATGATGGGGTATTATGAGATTATGCTTCGCGGAATGAGTTATTCTGCGGGAGAAAAACGTTCATTTTGCGAATGGGTACGGATTAGGAAGGCAATAATAAACGATAGATAAGGGCGTGAGAATATGCAGGATCGAGATTTAGAAAATACACAGTTTTTCACTGTGGAGACAGAGCCGGAGACGGGCGTGAAATTGGTGCTGTCCACGGTGTATGAGGCGTTGACAGAAAAGGGTTATAATCCGGTTAACCAGATCGTTGGATATATCATGTCCGGCGATCCCACTTACATTACCAGCCACAAGAACGCAAGAAGCCTTATCATGAAAGTGGAAAGGGACGAGCTTGTGGAGGAAATGTTGGTGGAGTATATTAAGAATTCCATTGAGGCGAAAAGGAATTGATCTAGTTACTCCGTGGAGTGAAAAGAACATATGAGAATTATGGGATTAGATTTTGGGTCTAAAACGGTGGGTGTAGCCATCAGTGATCCATTGCTCATCACAGCGCAGGGTATTGAAATTATCAGGCGTAAAGAGGAAAATAAGCTCAGACAGACGCTCGCACGAATTGAAGCGCTGGCGGCGGAGTATGAAGTGGGGGAGATCGTTCTGGGCCTGCCGAAAAACATGAATGATACGATAGGGGAGCGGGCCGAGCTTTCGCTAACATTTAAAGAGAAGCTTGAGCGAAGAACCGGGCTTCCCGTTGTGATGTGGGACGAACGGCTGACGACGGTGGCGGCTGACCGGGTTATGATGGAGGCTGGAATCCGCAGGGAAAACCGTAAGGAGTATGTGGACAAGATTGCGGCGTGTCTTATTTTGCAGGGATATCTCGACGCGCGCAAGAAGTAATAGTTGGAGGGTGTATGGAAAAGGTCAGATTTACGCCGCAGGAGGGCGAGGCGGTCGATTTTTATGTTTTGGAGCAGACGACGATTGGCGGCGCAAATTACCTTCTTGTGACGGATTCGGAAGACGAAGACGGGGAGGCGCTTATACTGTGCGATGTCTCGGCGCCGGAGGATTCGGAGGCAGTGTACGAGATCGTTGAGGACGATGAGAAATTAAACGCAGTGGCGGCTGTGTTCGAAAACATGATGGACGACGTAACAATTATTTAGAAAAATGGAGGGAAGTTTTTTTGAAGAAAAATGAACAAGGAAATTCAGCAAGTAAGCTGAAAGTTATCCCATTAGGCGGGCTTGAGCAGATTGGGCTTAATATTACTGCCTTTGAATATGAGGATAGCATTGTTGTGGTGGATTGCGGGCTTTCGTTCCCGGAAGATGAGATGCTGGGAATCGACTTGGTGATACCGGATATCACCTATCTGAAAGACAACGCAAACAAAGTGAAGGGGTTTGTGATCACCCACGGACATGAGGATCACATCGGGGCGCTGCCCTATGTACTTAAGGAATTAAACATACCGATCTATGCGACAAAGCTTACCATGGGAATCATCGAGAACAAGCTGGAAGAGCACGGGTTGATGAAAACGACCAAGAGAAAGGTTGTCAAGTTTGGGCAGTCTATTAATCTGGGACAGTTTCGGATTGAATTTATCAAGACCAATCACAGTATTGTAGATGCGGCGGCGCTGGCGATTTATTCCCCGGCAGGTGTTGTGGTGCATACGGGGGACTTTAAAGTAGATTATACGCCGGTATTTGGAGATGCGATTGATCTGCAGAGATTTGCAGAAATCGGGAAAAAAGGCGTGTTGGCGCTTATGTGCGACTCCACCAATGCGGAGAGGCTTGGTTTTACGCCCTCTGAAAAGACAGTTGGAAAGACCTTTGACTCGCTCTTTTTGGAGCATAAGGATACCCGTATTTTGATCGCCACTTTTGCATCCAATGTGGACAGGGTGCGCCAGATTATTAATACGGCGGAACGGTTTGACAGAAAAGTTGTGGTGGAAGGCCGCAGCATGATCAATATTATAGAAACGGCTTCGAACCTAGGATATCTGCAGATAGCGGATAAGACGCTGATCGATGTGGAGGAGCTTAAGAATTATCCGCCAGAGAAAACGGTTATTATCACCACGGGAAGCCAGGGAGAGAGTATGGCGGCCTTAAGCCGTATGGCGAGCAATAACCATAAAAAGATCTCTATTATGCCGGGCGATACGGTTATCTTTTCTTCCCATCCGATACCGGGCAATGAGAAGGCGGTTACCAATATTATCAATGAGCTGCAGATGAAAGGCGCGGATGTTATTTTTCAGGATGTGCATGTGTCGGGCCACGCCTGTCAGGAGGAGATCAAACTGATTTATTCTCTTGTAAAGCCTAAGTATGCGGTTCCCGTTCATGGGGAGTATAAGCACAGAAAAGCGCAGGCAAAGATTGCGGCGCAGCTTGGGATTCCGAAGGAAAATATTTTTATGCTGCAGTCTGGCGATGTGTTGGAGATGGATAACCATAAAGCCGTCGTGAACGGTAAGGTGCCCGTTGGCGCAATTCTGGTGGATGGACTTGGCGTGGGAGACGTGGGTAATGTAGTATTACGCGATAGACAGCATCTGGCGGAAGACGGTATTATGATTGTAGTAATGGCGTTAGAGTCACACAGCGACCAGTTAGTGTCCGGTCCTGATATTGTGTCAAGAGGTTTTGTCTATGTGAGGGAATCCGACGAGCTTTTAGACGAGGCCAGACTTTTGGTAGAGGAAGCGGTGCAGGACTGCCTCGACAGGGGAAAGACCGATTGGGGAAAATTAAAGAGCACCGTGAAGGATGTGCTGAGCGATTTTGTCTGGAAGAAGACGAAGAGAAGGCCGATGATACTGCCTATCATCATGGAAGTCTAATACTTTACAAAAGGAGAGAATACATCATGTCAGACAAAGAGATCATAGAGGCAGCTAAGCAGTTTGCAGACACGATTATGACCTCAGACACGTATAAGGAGTATTTATACCAGCGGGAAAAAATCAAAAGACAGCCGGAACTTTACGAGAAGGTAAACGAGTACAGGCAGCGTAATTTTGATTTACAAAACGAAACGGACAGCGATGATATTTTTGAGCGCATGGAAGCGTTTGAAAAGGAGTATGAAAAATTCCGGGAGGACCCTTTTGTGGATAGTTTTTTGCGGGCGGAGCTGGCTTTCTGCCGTATGATGCAGGAGGTTTATGTGCTGCTGGCGGAGGAAATTGACTTTGAATTATAGCTTGGCCGTGCGAATTGGCGAGGCCGAGCTGGCACAAAATGAGGAGAAATTATGAGCATTAAAGAGGCGATCGGCTCCACGTTTGAGCTGATTATCAAGGTGGCGGTTTTGGGTTTTGCCATCATGTATATTATCAAAACAGCCACGGCGGCTTATGGCTATGGCTATCGTGTATTCACGGAAGAACCGATTTCTCAGGGAGAAGGCAGGACAATCAGCGTCAGTGTGGAGGACCCGGTTTCCGCGAGGGATGTGGGGCAAATGCTGGAGGAACGGGGTCTGATCCGGGATGCAAATTTATTTGTGATTCAGGAGCTTTTATCAGAGAATCATAATAAAATACAGCCCGGCATCTATGATCTGAGTACGGCTATGACGGCGGAAGAAATGCTGGCTGTGATGGCAGCGGATGCACCGGAGGAAGGCGAAGACGCGGCGGACATAGGGGAGGAGACGCAGTGATTTCGGGGGAACGTTTAGACGCGTATCTGGCGTCTCTTGATCGGGGAAATACGCCGCTGTTAGATCAGATTGAAAGGGAAGCTTTAGAAACCAATGTGCCGATTATACGCACGCAGACGCAGGGACTGCTTAAGTTCCTGCTTGCGCTGCGAAAACCCATGTCTGTTTTGGAGGTGGGGTGCGCCATTGGTTTTTCTGCGCTTTTGATGAGCGAATATGCGCCGGAGGGATGCCGGATTACGACGATTGAGAAATACGAAAAAAGAATACCGATTGCGAAAAGAAATTTTGCGAGGGCGGGCAAAGAGGAGAGTATTACCTTGCTCACGGGTGATGCGGCGGATATTTTACAGGAGCTTACAGGGCCTTATGATTTTATCTTTATGGATGCGGCCAAGGGGCAGTATCTGCATTTCCTGCCGGACGTTCTGCGGCTTCTTTCTCCGGGCGGTCTTCTAGTTTCCGATAATGTGCTTCAAGACGGCGATATCTTGGAATCCCGTTTTGCCGTGACCAGAAGGAACCGCACGATTCACAGCAGAATGAGGGAGTATCTATATGAACTAACGCACCATGAAGGGCTGGAAACAGTGGTGCTGCCAGTAGGGGACGGCGTGACGGTAAGCTATGTGACAAGAAGTTGAGAATGCCGAAAAGCGGGCATTCTCCGAGGGAGAGCGGATATGGTTAGGGATAAAAAGAAACCGGAACTTCTGGTGCCGGCCTCCAGTCTGGAGGTATTAAAAACAGCTGTTATTTTTGGAGCGGACGCCGTCTATATCGGCGGGGAAGCCTATGGCCTGCGGGCGAAAGCCAAAAATTTTTCCATGGAGGAAATGGCGGCGGGGATTGCCTATGCCCATGAGAGAAACGTCCGCGTCTATGTTACGGCTAACATTTTGGCTCACAACTGCGATCTGGAAGGGGCGAGGATTTATTTCGGCGAGCTGAGGGAGCTGAAACCGGACGCCTTGATTATATCAGATCCGGGTATGTTTACGCTGGCGCGGGAGATCTGCCCTGAAATCGATATCCATATTTCTACACAGGCGAACAATACCAACTATATGACTTACTGCTTCTGGCATGAGCAGGGTGCGAAGCGGGTCGTGTCGGCGCGGGAGCTTTCCCTGCAGGAGATTCGTGAAATCCGGGACAATATTCCAGAGGAAATGGAGATAGAGAGTTTTGTGCATGGGGCAATGTGTATTTCCTACTCGGGACGCTGTCTGCTGAGCAGTTATTTGACGGGGCGGAGCGCAAACCGGGGGGCCTGCACCCATCCTTGCCGCTGGAAGTACGCATTGGTGGAGGAGACAAGACCCGGAGAGTATATGCCGGTATTTGAGAATGACCGCGGCACCTATATTTTTAATTCCAAGGATTTGAATATGATTGCACATATCCCGGAGCTTGTGGAGGCGGGAATCGACAGCTTTAAGATCGAGGGAAGAATGAAGACGGCTCTCTATGTGGCGACGGTAGCGCGTACTTACAGGCGGGCCATTGACGATTATTTTTGCTCTGAGGAACAGTACCGTGCCAATATGGACTGGTATCGGTCGGAGATCGCCAAGTGCACCTATCGCAAATTTACCACGGGCTTCTATTTCGGAAAGGCCGACGAGACCACACAGATCTATGACGAGAGCACCTATGTGAGCGAATATACCTATCTCGGAACTGTGGGTGCGGTGACAGCGGGCAGTGCGGAAGAGACTGGCGGCGCGGCTGTGAAGAGCGGAAATGAGCAAAATCTGCCCTGCGCCCGTATTGAACAGCGCAATAAGTTCTGCGTGGGAGACGCCATAGAGATTATGAAGCCGAACGGGGAAAATATTCCGGTTCAGGTGCTTGCCATGTATGATAAGGAGGGCAATTTTGTGGAGTCCTGTCCGCATCCAGGACAGAAGATTGATGTGAGACTTTCAGAGATACCGGAAGCGGGGGATATTCTGAGAGCAGAGAAGTAAAAACAGGCTTTTACGTTGGAGAAAAGATATGACGTACATTTCGATAACCTTTTACATGTTTGTGCTGGCGGCATTATTGTTATACTATATCCTGCCGTTACAATATAGATGGCTCGTGCTCCTTGGCGGAAGCGTTTTCTTTTATTGGCGGGTCATGGGAACATGGATGGCAATGGCCATTATTCTGCTCACCGTACTGGCGTCTTACGGTGCGGGACTGCTCCTTGAAAGGCAGAGAAAGAAAGGCATACTCGCCGCCGCCATACTGCTTATGATCCTTCCGTGGTTCTTTGTCAAAAACGGGAATTATGTGTTGGAAATTTTGCTGCACAGAAACCCCGTGGATTGGGTAGTTCCGGTGGGTATTTCTTTTTATACATTACAGATGATATCTTATCTTGCGGATGTTTTTATGGGTAGGATTACGGCGCAGAAAAATCCCGCAAGGTTTCTTCTTTATGCGATCTTTTTCCCCCAGATTGTGCAAGGACCCATACCGCGCTATGACAGACTGGCAGGCCAGCTTTACGAGGGGCACCGGTTTGACGAGAGAATGGTTGTGGGCGGCTTTTACAGGATTTTGTGGGGATTTTTCCTGAAACTCATGATTGCGGACAGGGCGGCGCGGTATGTCAACTGGGTGTACGATCTCGATCATGAGTATGTGGGCTGTTATGTGCTGGTTGCCGGAATTTTATACAGCATAGAGTTGTATGCGGATTTTGCAGCCTGTATTTCGATTTCCAAGGGTGTGGCGAACTTGTTCGGCATTACATTGGCGGACAACTTTCATCATCCCTATTTGGCGGTATCCGTCAAAGATTTCTGGCGCAGATGGCATATGTCTCTCAGCGAGTGGCTGAAAGATTATGTTTATATCCCGCTGGGCGGCAGCCGGAAGGGAAAAATCAGAACCTACATAAATTTAACGTTGACTTTCTTAGTCAGCGGTATCTGGCATGGCGCTGGACTGCGGTTTATCGTATGGGGATTGATGCATGCGGCTTATCAGATCATAGGGCAGTTGACACAGAAGTTACAGCGGAAGGCGGCGCGGGCGCTTGGGCTTGAGAAGGCGCCGGGGGCTTCGCTTTGGATTCGTAGAATATGGACATTTCTGTGCGTCATGACGGCGTGGATTATT
Organism: uncultured Lachnospiraceae bacterium; assembly: GCA_947243855.1. GTDB lineage: Bacteria > Bacillota > Clostridia > Lachnospirales > Lachnospiraceae > UBA3282. Next base: position 26,814 of record CAMXIK010000027.1, read on the forward strand.
TTCCGGGCGGAGAGTTTGCGCAAAGGGCTTCAAATGCTTGGGAGCATGTTCCAAGTCAAAAATATTTGGATTTTTACCAACGATGCGCTGCTGCTACAGGCCTTGGATTGGAAAGAGTGGGTGGTATTGGCGGCGTCTGTATTGATTCTGTTTGTGGTGAGCCTTAAGCAGGAGCAGGGCGTTTCTTTTTCAGAGCTGGTTTTCAGACAGCCGGTATCTGTGAGATGGGGGTTGTATCTGGCGGCTATATTCGGTATTATGACTTACGGTGTTTACGGAATGGGATATGACGCGCAGGCGTTTATTTACGGGGGGTTTTAACAAATGAGGAAAAAGCTGGGGTTTGCCGGAAGGGTGATCGGGTTTCTCTTGATTTTTGCGCTATGCTATCACGGGTATTGCAGACTGATTACGCCCAAATTTTTTACGGATATTGACTGGCCTACGACAACGACCTGCGCTGGTTTTTATGAGCTTCCAAAGGACAGTGTGGACGTGCTTTTTCTGGGAAGCAGCCATGGCGTGACGTCGTTTGTGCCGCAGGAATTATATAACCAGTATGGGATTACCTCCTATAATTTAAGCACGGATGAGCAGGGTGTGGTGACGTCCTATTACTGGCTTAAGGAGGCGCTTCGCTATCAGTCGCCAAAAGCTGTGGTCTTGGAATGCTATTTCTGCTTTCCCTATTATGTGGACGAGCCTTTAAACTCGGATGAAACCGCCACCAGAAAGGCCTTTGACTTTATGAAGTGGTCGCCCGTTAAGGCGGAGGCGGTCAAAACCATCTGCGAATTGGACGAGAAGCAGGATGTGCGGAGCTATTATCTGCCTCATCTGCGTTATCATGAGAGATGGCTGTTGGAGGGGTTTGATAGAAACGACTATACCTATCGGACAATGGCGGGCCGTTCCGGGCTGAAAGGGTATTCGCCCCTGCGCTTTTATCTGGGAGAAAAGGGCGAGGGCTTCGAGCCTCATGATATGGATTTGGATGCAGGCTGCGCGGACATGGCGCCTTTGATGCGGGAGTATCTGGATAAAATTAACGAATTGTGTCTGGAACAGGATATTTCCCTGATTTTGACGATTACACCGGCGGTATCGGCAAATATTGAGATGTGTAAAGCGGTACAGGCTTATGCGGAGGATCGCGGATGCGATTTTATCAGCTTTAATGAGCAGAACGTCTATCGGCAGATGGACTATCGGATGGAGACGGATAACTGTGACGATGGGCATCCAAACTTATGGGGCGCGGTGAAAATCACCGATTACATGGGAGCTGTTTTACAGGATCAATTCGGCATAGAAGGAAGAACGGAGGCCCATTGGGAGGAGACAAGGGGCGATTATGACTTTATTACGGATTCTTGTAACCTGATTCATCTCGGTGAAATTGCCCCGTTCCTTTCGCAGTTGTACCATGAACAGTATGCAGTTGTCATCACCTATCAGAACGATTCTTACGCGCTGGATGAATCGGTCATTGAGGCTTTGCGGCAGCTTGGTCTGTCCGCTGATCTGGCCGGGCAGGATGGGTGCAACTATCTGGCGGTGCTTGCGGACGGCAGGGTTTTAACGGAGCAGTTGACGTTTGAGGATATTAAGTATCGGTGCGCGCTTGAGGACGGGCAGATGCCGCTGTATGCGGTCTGCGGAAGAACCGATTGGGGCGGTTTCTATTCTGAAACCGGAGTCGACAGGGAGACTTATCGCAATGAAAATGGCGGATTAAACATATTTATTTACAATATGCAAAACCGGAGACTTGTGGACAGCCGGTGGTATGAAACCTGAGAGGAGAGCCGCGCGATCGGGTGTATTTCTTCGTAGTTTTCGATTATTTTTAGAAAAAACGAAATTTATGCTTGCATTTTGAGAAAAAGTAGAGTATTCTTAAAGACGGAAATTGTATACAGGTATTCAGAACGATGGCGTTCCAAAAAAGGGAGTTTTTTTGGAGCGCTTTTTTTGAAACAGAATACCGGGATGGAGGAGAGGTTATGAGCGAAGTATTCAATGTGGAAGAGATTTTTGCAAAGAACGTATTTACGCTTGGCAAGATGCAGGAGCGTCTCACAAGGAGCGCCTACAAGGAAGTGGTAAAGGTCATGAACGAGGGCGGCGAGCTTTCCATGAGCACCGCGAATATTGTTGCCAAGGCGATGAAGGATTGGGCGGTGGAGAACGGCGCGACCCACTATACGCATTGGTTCCAGCCGCTGACAGGGATCACGGCGGAGAAGCATGACGCTTTTGTGTCGCATCCGGACGAATTGGGCAAGATGCTGACAGAGTTTTCCGGCAAGGAGCTGATTAAGGGCGAGCCGGATGCGTCTTCCTTCCCGTCGGGCGGTCTGCGGGCTACTTTTGAAGCGAGAGGCTATACGGCTTGGGATATTACCTCCCCTGCATTCCTGAAAGAGTCGGGCTGCGGAACCATTCTCTGTATTCCCACCGCATTCTGCTCTTATACAGGCGAGGCATTGGATAAGAAGACGCCGCTTCTACGTTCCATGGAGGCGTTGAGCGAGCAGGCGCTGCGTATCGTGCGGCTGTTCGGCAATACGGGGGCGACAAAGGTGACGGCTTCCGTCGGGCCGGAGCAGGAGTATTTTCTGGTAGATAAAGATTTATATATGAAGAGAACGGATCTGATGTTTGCGGGCCGTACCCTTTTTGGCGCGCCGGCTCCCAAAGGACAGGAGATGGAGGATCATTACTTTGGCGTTATTAGGGAGCGCGTGGGCGAGTTCATGAAGGACCTGAACGAAGAGCTGTGGAAGCTGGGCGTGACGGCTAAGACCCAGCACAACGAGGTTGCGCCAGCGCAGCATGAGCTTGCGCCCATCTATGAGACGGCTAATATTGCGGTAGACCACAACCAGATCGTCATGGAAACCATGAAACGGGTGGCTGTAAAACATAACATGCGTTGTTTATTACATGAAAAACCTTACGCGGGAGTCAACGGTTCCGGTAAGCACGACAACTGGTCGATTACCACAGATAACGGCGTGAACTTGTTAGACCCCGGCGAGACGCCCAACGAGAACGTGCAGTTCCTATTAGTGCTTGCCTGCATTATGAGAGCGGTGGACGTTCATGCGGATCTGCTTCGCCAGTCTGCTTCCGATGTGGGCAACGACCACAGACTTGGCGCAAACGAAGCGCCTCCGGCAATTATTTCCATTTTCCTCGGCGAACAGCTTGAGGATGTGGTAACCCAGTTGATTGAGACCGGCGAGGCAACTTCCGTCAAGGAGGGCGGTAAGCTTCTGACGGGTGTGAGCACACTGCCTGATTTCCAGAAGGATGCGACCGACAGAAACAGAACGTCGCCCTTCGCTTTTACCGGAAATAAATTTGAGTTTCGTATGGTTGGTTCCGCGGATTCCATTGCAAGTCCCAATACCACACTGAATGCGATTGTAGCCGAGGCTTTCTGCGAGGCGGCGGATATTCTGGAAAAGGCGGATGAAAAGGAACTGGCAATTCATGACCTGATTAAAAAATATATGTCGGAACATCAGAGAATCATCTTCAACGGCAACGGTTATTCCGACGAGTGGGTGACGGAGGCCGAAAGACGCGGACTGCCTAACATTAAGTCCATGATTGAGGCGGCGGGTACATTGACCACGGACAAAGCGGTGAAGCTGTTTGAGAAGTTTGGTATTTTCACGAAGGTGGAATTGGAGTCCAGAGAAGAGATTATCTACGAGACTTATGCGAAGTCTATTAATATAGAAGCGCTTACCATGATCGATATGGCTGGAAAGCAGATCATCCCTGCGGTAATCCGCTATACCAAAGTTCTCGCAGATACCGTCAATGCGGTGAAGATGGCGGGCGCGGACGCTTCCACACAGGATGAGCTTCTGCAGATCGTCGGGGAGAAGCTTACGGCGATGCAGACTGCTTTGGAAAAATTGAAAAAGGCGGAGAAAGAGGCTTCCCAAATTGCGGATGCGAAGGAACAGGCGTTTTTCTACAAAGATACGGTTAAGGTTATCATGGATGAGCTGCGCGCTCCGGCGGATGAGTTGGAGATGATCGTGGATAAGGAGTATTGGCCGATTCCTACCTATGGCGAGCTGATGTTTGAGATCTAATTACAAATTTTTAAAAAAATTAGGAAAAAGGGCTTGTCAAAACGCCCTTTTTCCTTTATAATCGTTAATTGTCGATGGGCTATCGCCAAACGGTAAGGCAACGGACTCTGACTCCGTCATTTCAAGGTTCGAATCCTTGTAGCCCAGCTTATGACCCCGGTGAGGAGGATTCACCGGGGTTTCTTTGACTTTGGCTATCGCGCTTTTTGAAAGAAAGTGTTATACTATACGCGTATCAGTTGAGAGGCGCGCAGTTTTTTGACCTGCACCGGGAACGGAAGCGGCGGGAGGAACTATGAAAGATTTGACAGACCGTCTCACCGCAGGCGGGGAGCTATCCGACGACGAATGGCGGTTTCTGATAGAGGGGGACTATGACAGGCGGCGTCTGTATGAAGAAGCGGACAGAGTGCGCCGGCAGTCTTACGGAACCGACGTCTATATCCGTGGACTGATTGAGATATCCAATTTTTGCAAAAACGATTGCCTCTACTGCGGTATCCGCAGGAGCAATGGGAACGTTAAACGCTACCGCCTTTCCAAAGAGGAGATCTGCGCCTGCTGCGAGCAGGGATACGGGCTGGGGTTTCGCACCTTTGTGCTGCAGGGCGGCGAGGATTCTTACCACACGACAGAGTGGGTGGCGGAGCTTGTCTCTGCCATCAAAGAAAAATATCCGGACTGCGCGGTAACGCTCTCTTTGGGGGAGCGTCCGCAAAAGGATTATGAGATCTGGTATCAGGCAGGAGCCGACCGTTACCTTTTGCGGCATGAGACGGCGTCTCGCCCTCATTACGAAAAACTGCATCCGCCCGGACAGACTTTTGCGCACCGCATGGAATGTCTGCGGAGCCTGAAACAGATCGGTTACCAGACTGGCGCGGGCTTTATGGTGGGTTCGCCCTTTCAGCAGACGGATGAGCTGATCGCGGATCTGCGTTTCCTACGGGAATTTCAGCCCCATATGGTAGGGATCGGGCCTTTTATCCCCCATCATGACACGCCTTTTTCGGACAAACCGCAGGGAAGTCTGGAACGCACGCTTACGATGGTGGCGCTCACCAGACTGGTACTTCCGAGGACGCTGCTTCCAGCGACGACAGCTTTGGGCACCATCCATCCGGAAGGGCGGGAAATGGGATTAAAAGCGGGCGCGAATGTGGTGATGCCGAATTTGTCTCCTGTGGCAGTGCGCGGGCAGTATAGTCTTTATGATAACAAGGCGTGTACCGGACAGGAGGCGGCGGAAGGGTTGGCGGCGCTTAAGAAAAGCGTGGCGCAGGCGGGTTACCGGGTGGTGGTCGGCCGGGGAGACTATTTAGAAAGAAGGTAAAACAAATGTACGATCCGAAATCAATGTGTGCAGACGATTTTATCAATCATGGAGAGATTCTGGAAACATTGGAGTATGCCCAGAAAAATAAGGACAATATGGCTTTGATCAATGAGATACTGGACAAAGCGCGTCCGAAAAGAGAAGGAAATTCTACCGTATGCGCGGGACTGTCCCACAGGGAAGCGTCGGTGCTTCTGGCTTGTGAGGACAAGGAGGTACTTGAGAATATTTATGCTTTGGCGGAGGAGATCAAGCTGGCTTATTACGGTAACAGAATCGTTATTTTCGCGCCGCTCTATCTGTCAAACTATTGTGTGAACGGCTGCGTTTACTGTCCTTATCACATGAAAAATAAGAACATTCCCCGAAAGAAGCTGACGCAGGAGGAAGTGAAGCAGGAGGTAATCGCGTTACAGGATATGGGCCATAAGCGGCTTGCCATCGAGGCGGGGGAAGATCCGGTCAACAATCCGATCGAGTATATTTTAGAGTGTATCAAGACGATTTATTCAATTAATCATAAAAACGGGGCCATCCGCCGCGTCAATGTCAATATTGCGGCTACTACGGTGGAGGAGTACCGCATGTTGAAGGAGGCGGGAATCGGCACCTATATTCTTTTTCAGGAAACTTATCACAAGGAGAGCTATTTGAAACTTCATCCTACCGGGCCGAAGCATGATTACAATTACCATACCGAGGCGATGGACCGGGCCATGGAGGGAGGCATCGACGACGTAGGTCTGGGCGTGCTGTTTGGTCTGGAATTATATAAGTATGAGTTTGCAGGACTTCTCATGCATGCGGAGCATCTGGAAGCCGTTCACGGCGTAGGGCCGCATACTATCAGCGTGCCGCGTATCAAACATGCGGACGATATCGATCCGTCGGCTTTCGACAATGGCATCGACGACGAAATATTTGCGAAAATCTGCGCGTTGATCCGTATCGCCGTTCCCTATACGGGGATGATTATTTCCACAAGAGAGAGTCAGGCGGTGCGGGAGAAGGTGATTCGTCTGGGCGTATCGCAGATTTCCGGCGCATCCAGAACTTCCGTGGGCGGTTATACCGAGGAGGAACGCCCCACCGATACGGAGCAGTTTGACGTGTCGGATCAGCGGTCGCTGGACGAGGTCATAAAGTGGCTGATGGAAATGGGATATATCCCTTCCTTCTGTACGGCTTGTTACCGTGAGGGCAGGACGGGAGACCGTTTCATGAGCCTGTGTAAGACGGGACAGATTCAGAATTGCTGCCATCCCAATGCGCTGATGACTCTCAAAGAGTTTCTGATGGACTATGCTTCCGAAGAGACAAAGGCGATCGGGGAAGCATTGATTCAGGCGGAACTGGCCAATATTCCGAAGGAGCAGGTAAGGGAGATTGCGAAAGATCATCTGAAAAAGATTGAGGAAGGGATACGGGATTTCCGCTTTTGATACAGTAGTAGAAAGGACAGCGTAAGGATATGGGCATGAACGACACCCCCTCGGGGGAACGAATACATATCGGCTTTTTCGGAAAGCGAAACGCAGGAAAGTCCAGTCTCTTAAATGCGGTGACAGGACAGGAACTGGCGGTGGTTTCGGAGACGGAGGGGACGACCACAGACCCGGTGTATAAAGCGATGGAGCTTTTGCCTTTGGGGCCGGTTATGCTGATTGACACGCCCGGTTTTGACGACGAGGGAGCGCTTGGGGAACAGCGTGTGAAAAAGACACGTCAGGTACTGGAAAAGACAGATATCGCGGTTTTGGTGGCGGACGCTTCCACAGGGATGACGGCCTGCGACGAGGAGCTGGCCGCACTTTTTAAAGAGCATGAAATTCCCTGTATCATGGTGTTTAACAAGTCCGATCAAACGGACGGGCACAGCAAAGAGAATAAAATAACAAATGTTATATACGTGAGCGCCAAAACGGGAGAGGGCGTGCGGGCGTTGAAGGAAAAACTGGCGGCGATGCGTCCCAATCAGGAAGAAAAGCATCTGGCGGCGGATCTCGTAAAGCCTTTGGATACGGTAGTGCTGGTGGTGCCCATTGATTCGGCGGCGCCCAAGGGGAGACTGATTCTTCCGCAGCAGCAGGCCATAAGGGATCTGTTGGAGGCGGGCGCGGTTGTGATGGTAACGCGGGAGAGCGAGCTGGCACAGACTCTTGCGAAATTAAAGGAGAAACCAGCGTTTGTCATTACGGACAGTCAGGCTTTTGAGGAAGTGGCGGCCATTGTGCCGGCGGATATTCCCCTTACTTCTTTTTCAATTTTAATGGCCCGCTACAAAGGATTCCTGAAAATGGCGGTGGAGGGCGTGAAAGCCATCGACGGCTTGAAGGACGGGGATCGCGTGCTGATTGCCGAAGGGTGTACGCATCATAGGCAGTGCGACGATATCGGGACGGTGAAGATACCCCGTTTTCTGAAAAAGTACACGGGAAAAGAGCTTGTGATAGAGACTGCGTCCGGTACGGGCTTTCCCGAGGACCTTACGCCCTATGCGCTGGTGATTCACTGCGGCGGGTGTATGCTGAATGAGCGGGAAGTGCTGCGGCGCATGCGTTTTGCTGGGAGTCAGGGTGTGCCGGTTACGAATTATGGAATTGCCATTGCGCAGATGAAGGGGATTCTTGGAAGGAGTATCGAACATGTACACATTTGACGGCAGAGTGCGGTATAGCGAGGTGGGAGAGGACGGCCGTATGAGCTTACAGTCCCTTCTGGATTATTTTCAGGACTGTTCCACCTTCCACTCGGAGGATATTGGACTGGGGATGGAATACTTAAAGGAGCTGGGGCAGGTGTGGCTTTTGTCGGCATGGCAGATCTGCATTGACAGGTATCCGAGGCTGAGCGAACGCATTGTGATCGGAACGGCGCCCTATGAGTTCCGGGGATTTATCGGATGCCGTAATTTCCTGATGAAGACGTTGGAAGGGGAAGTGCTGGCCTATGCCAATTCCATATGGACGCTTTTGGACAGAAAGACGATGCGGCCCGCAAAGCCCAGCCAGAAAATGTTGGATGGATATGTGGTGGAAGAGAAATACCCGATGGATTACGCGCCGAGAAAAATCGCGGTGCCTGCGGACGGAAAAGCGCTGGAATCCTTTACCGTAAAGCCCCATCATCTGGATACCAATCATCATGTCAATAACGGACAGTATGTGCGCATGGCAATGGACTGTATTCCGGGCGATTTTACCATTCGGCAGCTTCGCGTGGAATATCGAAAACAGGCGCTTTTGGGAGACGAAATCTATCCGGTGGCGGCTGTGGGAGAAGAAGGAAACCGGTACACGGTCTCCCTGAATCAAGAGGACGGGACGCCGTACAGTATCGTGGAGTTTACAATAGGGCAGTAAAAAGGTGGAAAAATGATTCAATTAGGTGAAATACAAGTATTGCAGATTGCAAAGAAAGTGGACTTCGGCGTTTATTTATATGACGGGGAGAATCAGGAGGAGCGCGTGCTTCTGCCCGGGAAACAAGTGCCCGAGGGGGCGGAATGCGGCGATGAAATCGAGGTTTTTGTATACAGAGATTCCAAAGACAGACTGATTGCCACCACCAACAGGCCGAAGATTACCCTGCACGGTGTAGAGCGGCTGCGCGTGGCGCAGGTGGGAAAGATTGGGGCGTTTTTGGATTGGGGCTTGGAAAAAGACCTTCTTTTGCCGTTCAAAGAACAGACCAGAAGAGTGTCGGCGGGGGAGGAATGCCTGGTGGCGCTCTATATTGACAAGTCGAACAGACTCTGCGCTACCATGAACGTATATCCGTATCTAAAAAATAACAGTAGTTACAAAAAGGACGACCGGGTGAGTGGAACGGTTTACGAGATCAGCCAGAATTTCGGGGCCTTTGTGGCGGTGGACGATCAGTATTCAGGGCTGATCCCCAAACGTGAGCTTTTTAGTTCGGTTGAGGTGGGCAACACAGTGAATGCCCGTGTCACAGCGGTAAAAGAGGACGGCAAGCTGGATCTGAGCATACGGGAAAAGGCGTATTTGCAGATTGCAGCGGACGCGGAGAAGGTACTGCAGGTGATTGACAGCTTCGACGGAGCGCTTCCCTTCAACGATAAAGCGTCTCCGGAGGTGATTCGCCGGGAAATGCAGATGAGCAAGAACGAGTTTAAGAGAGCGGTCGGGAAGCTGTTGAAAGCAGGGAAAATTACCATAACGGAGAAAGCGATAAGAAGGAATGACGATTAAAAGAGTAAATTGGCTGTTTTTAACGATTGTACTGGTGCATATCGTAATAACGCTGTCTTTGGGATTTTTGGGGAACAGGATTGCGATCGGTACTTTTTTTAGTTTTCTTTTGGCACAGGGAATTGTGATCGTGCCTACGCTGGCGTTCCTGTATGCTTTTGAGCGCACGGACCGGGGGACTGCCGGCTTTCACAAGGTAAAGATTTCCACCCTTCTTATGATCGAGCTGTGTACCTTTTTGATGATGCCGCTCGTTGTTGTGTGTAACGCCGTGACCTTATTTTTTACGGAAAATACCATGGTATCTATGGAGGGGAGTATTCTGCAGATCCCGTTTCCGGCCATGTTTTTCATGATTGGAATCTTGGGGCCGTTTTGCGAAGAGTTTGTTTTCAGGGGCGTATTTTACAGAAGCTACAGGAGAGGCGGAGAGAGAAAGGATGACACGCATGTAAAAGGGCCAAGCTATGGAATCCGGGCGATTCTTCTGTCTTCACTTCTTTTCGGATTGATGCATATGAATGTGAATCAGGCGCTTTATGCCTTTGTAATAGGGATTTTTCTGGCGCTTTTGGTGGAGGCGGCGGGCAGCCTTTGGGCGTCCGTCTTCTGCCATATGTTTTTTAATTCCATCGAGGTTGTTTTGATGTACGCGTCGAAATGGTTATCGCATGGCAGCTACGGACAGGCGTCAGCGAAGATTGGAACGCGGGAGCTGCAGGCGGCGCTCTCGGTTTATTTAGTCATTGCCGCTGTCACGACGCCGATAGCTGGCTGTATCATTGTATGGATAGCCAAGAATGAGGGAAGGCAGCAGGCTTTCGCGGCGCTGTTTTCAAGGCGGAAGAATCCAGAGAAAGAGCAGCCGCAGTATTTTTTGAGCATTCCCTTGATTGTGGCCATTGTGCTCTGCGTTGGCTATATGGTGTGTCTGGAAATTTTTAGGTAGTGGAAATGGATAAGCAGACTCGAAAAAATAACGGCTATCTGTGGAGATAGCCGTTATCTCGTGTGTTAGACTGTCATGTCAAAATTGGCCCCGATGTGGGGATTGACAGACAACTCCATAGCAGCAGCGTCCATCATGCCAACAACCTGACTTCCGGTGACTTCCGCCTGATCTAAAGATTTGGCGAGCATTGCCACACCGAAGGAGTCATTTACTTTTGCAGAGGACATAGCCATAGATAATTTTGCGATATCCATTGTAATCACACTCCTTTACCGCATTGTGCATGGATTCTAATTACAGTGTACCATAACAAAACGATGGCAACAAGATACAATTTTCACAAGAATTGGGAGTTGGATTTTCCGGCTTTCAGGGATCGCGTTTATGACGCTTGTACAAAATGTCTAATTCAATTATTTCCCATAGATTCCCAAAAATCTTAAAAAATACACAAATAATTCGCGATTATAGGTAGATTTTTTTGTAGATATAGATTAAAATAGTACCTAGCTTTTGTTTTTTTCAGAGAAAAGGGGTTAGAAGGTATAGTGAATTATTACGAAACATTAAGAGGGGTAGGGGAATGATTTCGAATCAAATTTTGCAAAACACCATTGAAGGGTTGAAAGCGATCGCAAGGGTAGAGCTGTGCGTTATGGACGTAGATGGAAAAACTGCGGCTATGACGACAGACGAGATGGAACGATGCAGCAGAGCTGCGGCGGAGTTTGCCGAGTCTCCCGCGGATTCGCAGGAGATTCAGGGATATCAATATTTTAAGATTTTTGACGAACAGCAGTTGGAGTATATTCTGGTGGCAGGCGGCGTGGGCGAGGACGTCTACATGGTCGGCAAGATGGTGGCGTTCCAGATTCAGAATCTGCTTGTCGCTTATAAGGAGCGGTTCGATAAGGATAATTTTATCAAGAATCTGCTTTTGGATAATCTGCTGCTGGTGGATATCTACAGCCGGGCAAAAAAGTTACATATTCAAACGGACGTCAGGCGCGTGGCGCTTATTATAGAGACGGATAATGTCAAGGACTGTAACGCGTTAGAGAGCGTGCGCGCTTATTTTGGCGTGAACAACAAGGATTTTATCACTGCGGTGGATGAAAATAACGTGATTGTGGTGAAAGACCTGTCCGAGGATGACAGCCCACGGGAAATTGAAAAAACGGCGGCGGCGGTGGCCGCCTATCTGCGAAAGGAGAGCTTTAAGAACATCCGCATTGCCTATGGCACCGTGGTGAGCGAGATCAAAGGTGTGAGCAGCTCCTACAAAGAGGCTAAGATGGCTTTGGATGTGGGGAAGATTTTCTTTAACGAGCGCGACGTTATCGCATACAGCGAGCTAGGAATCGGCCGTCTGATTTACCAGCTTCCGATCCCTCTGTGCAAGATGTTCATTAAAGAAATATTTGACGGCAAGAGTCCGGATGAGTTTGACGAAGAAACCCTTGTCACAATCAATAAATTTTTTGAAAATTCCTTAAATGTGTCGGAGACTTCCAGACAGCTTTTCATTCACAGAAATACGCTGGTATATCGTCTGGACAAGCTTCAAAAGAGTACGGGACTTGACCTGAGAGTGTTCGAGGACGCGATTACATTTAAGATCGCGCTGATGGTTGTGAAGTACATGAAATATATGGAATCTTTTGAATTTTAAAAAGAAGCAGAAGAGAAAACGGTAGGAGAGAAAAACGTGGCAGTTAAGAAAAAGAGAAAAGGCCCTGTAGTGGCAAACGAGATCATCACCCTGACAAATGTAAGCAAAGCCTATTCCACCGGCGCGCCGGCGCTGAAAGATGTGAATCTTCATATCAGCAGGGGCGAATTTGTCTTTATTGTAGGTGACAGCGGTTCAGGTAAGTCTACCCTGATCAAGCTTCTTTTGAGGGAGCTTACTGTCAGCAGCGGTTACATCAGCGTGATGGGGTACGATCTGTCTAAGATAAAACACAGAAAAATTCCGAAGTTCAGGAGAAATTTAGGGATTGTGTTCCAAGACTTCCGGCTTTTGAAGGATAGGAATGTTTACGAAAACGTGGCCTTTGCCCAGCGGATCATCCAAAAATCAAATAAGGAGATCAAGAAAAACGTTCCCAGCATCCTTGCGATTGTGGGACTGGCAGGTAAATATAAGGCAAAGCCCAGACAGCTCTCCGGCGGCGAGCAGCAGAGAGTGGCGCTTGCGCGCGCACTGGTGAATCAGCCCACCATTCTTTTGGCGGACGAGCCTACGGGTAATCTGGACCCGAAGAACTCGTGGGAGATTATGAAGCTTTTAGAGCAGATTAATGAAAACGGAACGACTGTTATCGTTGTTACCCACAACCGTGAAATTGTGAATGCCATGCAGAAACGTGTGGTGACCCTGCGCCGTGGCGTTATTATCAGCGACGAGGAAAAGGGAGGGTACATCGATGAGGATTAATACATTTTTTTATACGCTGAAACAGGGCTTCCGTAATATTTTCCGTAATAAGCTCTTTTCCTTAGCTTCCATTGCAACCATTGCCGCCTGCCTGTTTCTTTTCGGTATCTTTTATGCGATCGTGGCGAATTTTCAGCATATCGTAAAGAATGCGGAGGAGGGCGTTTCCGTATGGGTATTTTTTGACGAGGGCATTGAGGATATCCGGATTCAGCAGATCGGAGACATGATTGCGAAGCGGCCCGAAGTGGCGAAGATGGATTTTATTTCCGCAGAGCAGGCGTGGGAAGGTTTCCGCGATGAATATTTAGGAGAATACGGGGATGGTTTCACGGAAAATCCTCTGGAAAACTCCGCAAACTATCAGGTATACTTAAACGATGTATCCATGCAGTCGGCGTTGGTGACTTATCTGGAATCCATAGACGGGGTGCGGATGGTCAACCGCTCGGAATTGGTGGCTACGACCTTGACGGGAGTTAATGCGTTGATTGCCTATGTTTCCGTGGGCATTATTGCGATTCTGCTGGCGGTGTCTATTTTCCTGATCAGCAATACGGTAGCGATCGGCATCTCTGTCCGCAAGGAGGAGATTAATATTATGAAATATATTGGGGCTACAGACTTTTTTGTCCGGTCTCCTTTCGTGGTGGAAGGTATTATGATCGGCTTAATCGGCGCGTCCTTGCCCCTTGGATTCATTTATGCGATTTATAATGTTGTTTTGACTTATGTGACGGACCGGTTTCCCCAGCTCTCCTCGCTTCTCAGTTTTGTGGCGGTAGAGGAGGTATTTAACGTGTTAGTGCCAGTTTCTCTGGGACTTGGCGTGGGTATTGGTTTTCTGGGCAGTATTGTCACAGTGAGAAGACACCTGAGGGTATAGAGGGTTAAGTTTGAGAACAGATGTGCATAACAGAGTAAAAAGAATTTTAATTATACTGCTGTGCTTTGTGTTTGTAATTTCCTGTGCAGTTCCCGGTATTCCCGCGCAGGCGGTGACCAGCGAGAGCATTCGGGAGAAGGAGCGGGAAATCGAAAAAGCCAAAGAGCAGGTTTCCGGATTAAAAAGTAATCTGACGGATGTAGAAAAGCTGAAAAAGGAATTGGAGCAGTCCAAGAGCGACCTGACGGCTTTTGTACAGCAGTTGGACGGGCAGCTTGCTGACATACAGGAGAAGATCGAGCAATATAATACAATGATTACCGAAAAAGAGGAAGCGATCGAGGAGACGACGCGGGATCTGGAGGCGGCTGTCGCGCAGCAGGAGGAGCAGTATGCGGCTATGAAGAAGCGCATCCAGTTCATGTATGAGCGCAGCGATTCCTTTTATATGGAAACTCTTTTTGGTTCTAACAGCATTGCAGGCATTGTGAACCGGGCCGATTATATCGAAGCCCTTTCCCGCTATGACAGAGAGAAGCTGGATGAGTATGTGGAAACCAGAAAGTATGTGGAAGTCTGCAAAGAGGAGCTGGAAGCGGAAAAACAGGTTCTGGATGAAGCGAAAGAGGCTGTTAAGCAGGAGGAGACTAACGTCAATAACCTGATCGGGGAGAAAGAGGCGCAGATTGTCTCCGTAAGCGGGGATATTGCCAACAAAGAGGCGGCTATCAAGGAATACGAGGATATGATTGCCCAAGAAAACGCCGAAATTGCTGCGCTGGAGAAAGCAGTAGCGGAAGAACGGGCACGATTAGAAGCGGAGAATGCCAGAATCTATAACGGCGGTATGTTTGCATGGCCCTGTCCCGGTTATAAGCGTATTTCCGACGAGTACGGAAACCGTATGCACCCCATTCTGGGCATAGAGAAGTTCCATAACGGTCTGGATATGGCGGCTTCTTCGGGAACGCCGATTCTGGCGGCTTACGATGGAGACGTGGTGGCGGCGGATTACAGCGGCAGTATGGGCAATTATATTATGATTAACCATGGAAGCGGCCTGTATACCATATATATGCACTGCTCAGCCCTCTATGTATCTAAGGGACAGAGCGTTTCCAAGGGACAAAATATTGCGGCGGTTGGTTCTACAGGACGCTCTACCGGACCGCATCTGCATTTCAGCGTGCGCCTGAACGGAAACTATGTAAGTCCGTGGAACTACTTGAAATAAAGTGTAAGAGGAGATGACCCATTTTGAACGCAAACGACAATAACAATCGTTATTAC
>CAMXIK010000028.1 GCA_947243855.1 uncultured Lachnospiraceae bacterium
ATGATGCTACGTGACTGGAGTCAGACGTGTGCTCTTCCGATCTGGTACATACGCATATAAAGATATTGCGTTTGAATTTGCAAGCTGGGTATCTCCCCAATTCAAATTATACCTTATCAGGGAATTTGAACGGTTAAAGAAAGAAGAACAGGCTTTACTTGGATGGAATGCTAAGCGGGAATTGGCAAAAATAAACTATCGGATACATACCGACGCAATCAAGGGCAATCTCATTCCGCTGGAACTTACATCACAGCAAACTTCTATTATTTACGCATCGGAAGCGGATGTGCTGAATATGGCATTATTTGGCATGACGGCAAAACAATGGCGGGATAAAAATCCTGATAAAAAGGGCAATATCAGGGATTACGCGGGCATAAATGAGTTGATATGCCTGTCAAATATGGAAAATATTAATGCAGTATTGATTGAAGATGGGCTGAATCAAAAAGAACGCATAATAAAACTTAACAAGATTGCCATACATCAGATGTCTATTTTGGAAGAACAGACTACAAAAGTCTTGAGATAATTTTAATTCCCCCGAATTCGGGGGAATTAAAACTGCCACGGTTTAAGGTTGAACTTTTTTTATCATTGAGGAGGAAAAGAATGAGCGAAGTGGACGATGTTATGAAAATGTTAGATAACCTGACGCAGGCCGGCGTCAGCCGGATTAAGGTGGAAACTTCTGGGGAGATTGCAGAAGGGGAGAAACGCAAGGCGTATCACCACGGACGCTGCGATGTGGGCAGCCCTTTTGCGACAGGGCAGCTCTATGATGCAGAGGAGCCTGATTGCGGTTAGAAGCGGAAATGCCAATAGAAACTAATTGAAATACCCGACTGCTTATGATACAATTTCATTAATGACCGGTTTTACTTGATGGCAGGATAACCACAATACGGCTATGTTACCATGAAAGTGGGGCCGGATTTTGGTATTCGGAAGCAGAGGGAGGGCAAAATGCGTAAGAGTATAAAGATCATGGCGGGGACACGGGTTGTAGCGGCTTTGCTGGCGGTAGTGCTGTTTAGTGTGCTGACAACCAAAAATATTTTTAATATGGAGGAGTCGCAGGCGGACAGCGTTGCTGTGAACGCTCTTTTACAGAGGGCGCAGAAAGCGGAGGCGGCC
Source organism: uncultured Lachnospiraceae bacterium (assembly GCA_947243855.1). Classification (GTDB taxonomy): domain Bacteria; phylum Bacillota; class Clostridia; order Lachnospirales; family Lachnospiraceae; genus UBA3282. The sequence continues at coordinate 1,141 of CAMXIK010000028.1, forward strand.
CATTATAAGTGGTCTTCTAATTTGAGTAACGCGCTGTACAGCGGTTCGGAATTTACGGGAAGTACAGACCCGACAGGTTGTGTGTTGGGACAGTGGCTATATGGTGAGGCCGGAACGACGGATGCAACCATTCTTGACTTGAAGAGCCAGCTTGAGCCGCTGCATAAGGAACTGCATGAGTCGGCGATCTATGTGTTGGAGCTGTATCAGACGGACCCGGTGCAGGCGCAGGCGTATTATCAGGATACCATTATGAGCAATTTGGGCGTGCTGGTTGGGCTTTTGGATCAGGTCGTGGAACGCGGTACGCAGTTAAACGAGATCAGTACGGAAAATATGGAGAAAACAGCTTCTACCATGCACGTGGTTACGGGGGCGGGACTGCTGCTGACATTATTTTTCCTGCTGAGTCTTGTGTTCTATATTTTGAGAAAAGTGGTAAAACCGATTCTCGTTATTACCGAAAGAACGAAGCCTTTGCAGGAAGGCCATATGAAAGTGGATCTGAGCTACGATGCCAATGATGAAATCGGCGATTTGTCCCGGACGTTGAGACAGTCTATTCATCAGACCCATCAATATATCGAAGATATCAACCGTATTATGCAGGAGCTGTCCGAGGGTAATTTCAATGTATCTACATCCGTGGAATTTATCGGGGATTTTCGGTCTATTGCGGATTCGATTGAAAAGTTTACAAACTCGCTTTCTTCGGTTCTGTCAAATATTCATCGGGTGGAGGATAAGGTGTTCGGACACGCAAGGACTCTTTCCGACGGCTCCCAGTCGCTGGCTCAGGGCGCGACCGAGCAGGCAGCGGCGGTGGAAGAGCTTTCCGCTACCTTGGATGAACTTTCTAAGAGTGCAAAGCTGAATTTACAGAAGTCTGCCGAGGTACGGGAAAATGCCCATCTTACCGGAGATCAGGTAAATCTGAGCAGCCAGCAGATGGAATTGTTGGTCAGCGCTATGGCGGATATCAGCACCACCTCCGAGCAGATAGAGAATATTATTTCTACGATAGAAAATATTGCTTTCCAGACGAATATACTGGCCCTCAATGCTTCCGTGGAGGCGAGCCGGGCAGGAGAGGCTGGAAAGGGATTTGCTGTGGTGGCCAATGAGGTGCGTACTCTTGCCGCGAAGTCTGATCAGGCGGCCAAAGCGACGAAGGAATTGATTGAAAATTCTGTTCGAGCGACTACGAAGGGCAGCGCGATTGTAAATGATGTTTCCCAAACCCTGCAAAAGACGCTTGCGCTCGTGAACCAGTCCAATAGCGCCATCGATGAAATCACCGATGCGGTGCAGGAGGAAGCAGAGGCTGTTTCACAGGTGGCGGAAGGCATTGGACAGATCGCGAATGTGGTACAGACAAATACCGCTAACAGCGAGGAATCTGCGGCAGTCAGCACAGAGTTGTTTGAGCAGGTGAGCCGGATGAAGAACCAGACCAGCACATTCCGTCTGAAATAACGTGATTAAGATATCGGGAGAGAAAAATTATGTCAGAAAAGGCGATACCCTATAAGATTTATCTGGAAGAGGAGGAGATGCCAAAACAGTGGTACAATGTCCGCGCTGATATGAAAAACAAGCCGGCGCCGCTTTTACATCCGGGGACCTTGGAGCCTATGACTTTCGAGGAATTGCGCGGCGTGTTTTGTGATGAACTTGTCAAGCAGGAATTAAACGACACAGATGCGTACATTGATATCCCGCAGGAAATTCTGGACTTTTATAAGATGTATCGTCCGTCTCCGCTTGTGCGCGCCTATTGTCTGGAAAAGAAACTGGATACACCGGCGAAAATTTATTATAAGTTTGAGGGAAATAATACCAGCGGAAGCCACAAGCTGAATTCAGCGATCGCACAGGCGTATTATGCGAAGCAGCAGGGGCTTAAGGGGGTTACCACGGAAACCGGAGCGGGACAGTGGGGCACCGCGCTTTCTATGGCTTGTTCTTATTTTGATTTGGATTGTCATGTATATATGGTGAAGGTTTCCTATGAACAGAAGCCTTTCCGACGGGAAGTGATGCGTACCTACGGTGCGCAGGTGACGCCGTCGCCCTCCGATACGACGGAAGTGGGCCGGAAGATCCTTGCAGAGTTTCCAGGAACGGGCGGAAGTCTTGGCTGTGCCATTTCGGAAGCTGTAGAGGCGGCGGGAAGCCGGGACGGTTATCGTTATGTACTCGGAAGCGTGCTGTCACAGGTGCTGCTGCATCAGTCCATCATCGGTGAGGAGACAAAGGCGGCGCTTAAAAAATACAACATTAAGCCGGATATGATTATTGGCTGTGCGGGCGGCGGCTCTAATCTGGGCGGCCTGATTTCTCCGTTTGTGGGCGAGAAACTGCGCGGCGAGGCAGATTATCAGATTATTGCGGTGGAGCCGGCCTCTTGTCCGAGCCTGACAAGAGGAAAATTTGTGTATGATTTCTGCGATACGGGCAAGGTTTGTCCGCTGGCTAAGATGTATACGTTGGGAAGCGGTTTTATGCCTGCGCCGAACCATGCCGGAGGTTTACGTTACCATGGAATGAGTTCCGTTGTGTCGCAGTTGTATGACGACGGGCTGATCGAGGCGACCAGCGTGGAACAGACTGCGGTGTTTCAAGCGGCGGAGGAGTTTGCAAGAGTGGAAGGGATTCTGCCCGCGCCGGAGAGCGCCCATGCCATCAGGGTAGCGATAGACGAGGCTATGAAGTGTAAGGAGACCGGGGAGGAGAAGACCATTGTCTTTGGACTGACTGGCACCGGGTATTTTGATATGGTTGCTTACGGAAAGTTCCATGATGGCGAGATGAAAGACTATATTCCGACCGATGAGGATCTGGCAAAGGGGTTTGCGGGTCTTCCGAATGTTACGCTGTAGTGAGGCGCTGACATCAAAGGGTGAGACAGCGATTGTAAAAGCGGACGTTTCATGGTAAAATGAAATGATTTTCAGAAAGATATGTTAGGAGACAGCGAATGAAAGCGTGCAAAAGAGGAATGAAAAAATTTATGAAGGGTTTTGTGGCCCTGTTACTGTTGACTGTATCAGTCATAGCCTGCGGAAACCATGCGCAGGCGGCGGGAAGGCCGGTGGCCATCAGTTCCTGCCACATTGCGGGGGGAGATGTAATCTGCACGTTGAAGGCGGACAGCGTGCCGTCCGGCGACGACGGAAAATATTATATCTATGCGAATCAGGTTTATGAGGACGGCCCGGTGGGCGATGTGGTGGCGGCTGTAGACGCGGGATCGTTCGTGACAGCTTCGTTTCCGCTTAACTATAACACAGGGGATTCCAATTTAAGCCGCAAGTTTCTGGTGGCGGTGAAGCGCGGCGGTGAAATGATCCAGGTCAGCGATGAGCATTATATCACGAATCCGGAGGCCAATGCGGCATATACAACCGGACGGATGACCAGAGGAATTAAGGGTCTTCTGCCAGAGGTGTCCGCAATTGCCACGGGGGAACTCAAGGATCTTGGGATACAGCAGGTGGTTTACAACCTCTATCTGGATGAGGTTTGCGCCGCACCGGGCGATTCCGGGACCGTTACTTTTGATTATAATGGAAGAACTTACTATTTCAGCAACGGCAGAGTTACTCATTATGACCAGATGATAAAGGGCTTTAACGATCAAGGAATACAGGTGACCATGGTGCTCTTAAACAGGGGCGGTACCGAAGGGTCTATGGATCTGGTGCATCCGTTGGCTAGAGACGGGGAGGAATGCCCAAGTTATGCCTTGAATGTAGAAGAGGAAGAAGGTGTGGAGCATCTGAAAGCGGCGTGCGCCTTTTTGGGACAGCGTTATTCAGGCGCGACCGGCCATGGTCAGATTGATAACTGGATTCTGGGCAATGAGGTTAATGCGAGAACGTCTTGGTGGTACATGAATTCCACATCGCTGGATGAGAATGTGAATGCCTATGTGAAAGCTTTCCGTATTTTTTATAACGAGCTTAAGGCCATGAATGCAAACGTGCAGGTCTACAATTCCATCGATCAGGAGTGGGGCCGTAAGTCGAATCCCGGAAGCTTCCTTGCAAAGGATTATCTCGACCAGTTTAACTACTATATCAATCGGGAAGGAAATATCGACTGGGGACTTTCCTATCATCCTTATAATTCGCCCCTCTATGATCCCTATGCGTGGAACGGGCCTGCAGTCTGGGTGAAAGAGAATGTTTCGACGCCCTACATCACGATGCAGAATATTGATGTGCTGATTGATTATATGCATCAGTCCAAGTTCTTAAATCCCGCAGGGGATGTGCGCAGCATTTCTTTGGCGGAGATTGGCTACACTTCCTATTTTGGGGATGATAAGCAGGAGGCTTCCGTGGTGTACGGTTACCTGAAAGCGGCCTCCCTTCCAGATGTGGATGCTTTTATGCTTTTCCGTTTGAAGGATGATGCGCATGAGATGGAGAGTAAGCTGAGTCTGGGCATCACCAATTTGGACGGCAGCCATAAGCCGGCTTATGATATTTACAGGAGTCTCGGTACGGCGGACGAGGGCGAGGCAAAGGCTCGTGCGTCAGAGATCATTGGTATGGATATCGATGAAATGATCAGTGAGAACATCGTGTGGACCAGAGGCGGCGATGGCGTGGTGCAGTGATCGTTGTAACTGAAAATGACAAACGCTTCTGTTTCAGAACTTGAGTTTTAAGATGAAAAGAGCTGCGCACGAATTTATTTCGTGCGGCAGCTCCTTTTTTAGATATCCAATTCAGGTGGGACGTCCAATTCATGGGGAATGGGCGACCCGTTTTTCTTTCTTTGTCGGACACATTCTGTCAGCAGATATTCTATCTGGCCGTTCACAGATCGAAAATCGTCTTCGGCCCAGTCTGCGATGGCGTCGTAGAGTTTTGCGGACAGTCTCAGGGGAACTTGCTTCTTACTATTGTCCGCCATTTAGTAGAGGCTGCCGGAGTTGACAATGGGCTGGGCGTCCCGATTGCCGCACAGTACCACCAGAAGGTTAGATACCATAGCTGCCTTGCGTTCTTCGTCCAAAGTGACCACTTCTTTTTCGGAAAGGCGGTCTAACGCCATTTCCACCATGCCTACCGCACCGTCCACGATCATTTTTCTCGCGTCGATGATTGCCGAGGCCTGCTGTCTCTGTAACATGACGGCGGCAATTTCGGGCGCGTAGGCTAGATAGGTGATCCGTGCTTCGAGAATCTCAAGGCCTGCCTGATCTACCTTGGACTGAATTTCCTTGCGGATTCTCTCTGCCACGATTTCGCTGGAGCCGCGGAGGCTTCCCTCGTCGGCCTGCCCGTCCCCGGTGGTGTCCACATTTTCCGCCACGTCGTAGGGATAGAGGCGGACGATGTTTCTGAGCGCGCTGTCGCACTGGAGGGACAGGTATTCCTTGTAGTTGTCTACGTTAAATACCGCTTTGGCTGTGTCTGTGACCCGCCACATTACGGCGATGCCGATTTCGATAGGGTTACCCAGACAGTCGTTGATCTTCTGGCGGCTGTTGTTCAGGGTCATAATCTTTAAGGAAATTTTTTTGTTGACCACTTTTACCTGCACGTTCTGGCTGCTTGCGGCTAAGCTGAGCAGATTGCCATTTGCTGTGCCGTCCACGTCGCCGCTCTGCTTTAATTTGGTTTCGGCAGCGGGATTTACGGCCGTGCAGAAGGGATTGACCCAGTAGAAACCGTCCTCTTTCAGCGTGCCGATGTATTTACCGAAAAGGGTGAGCACCGCCGCTTCCTGGGGCCGCAGAACCGTGAGGCCGCAGAATAAAAGCCAGCCGGTGAGCACATAAATGAGTCCGATGACAAAGAGAGCGATACCGAAAGGGCTTTTGGGGCCTGAATCGCTGATTCCCAAATTGCCGCCGACAATCATCGCCGCGATCGCCGCCACGTAGAGCAGGATGGAAAGCAGCAGCATTGCCATACCGTTTTTGTTTCTGTTTAAAATTTTTTCGTTCATAATGTTTTATCCTTTCTATTATGTGGCGGGTTTCCCCGCTGTCTTATGTAACAGGAGTTGCTTCTGTAGGATAAATTACGGACATAGGCGCTCCTGATATTCTGATGATATCATTTTGATATCAAAATGTCAATATGATTTTTGGCGGGGAAGAAAAAAAATCGGAGAATGCGGCGCATTCTCCAGATTGCGTGTGAAATGTTCAATTGGTTATAGTTGCTTCCCGGTCAGGAGTTCATACCCCTGCAGGTACTTGTCGATGGTCTTCTGCACAATATCTTCTGGCAGCGTCCAGTCGTGTCCCTCGTTTGCTTTCAGCCAGTCCCTTGCAAACTGCTTGTCGAAGGAGGGCTGTCCGTGTCCCGGCTCGTAGCCGTCTGCGGGCCAGAAACGGGAGCTGTCGGGGGTGAGCATTTCGTCGCCCAGAACGATATTGCCGTCCTCATCCAGTCCGAATTCAAACTTAGTGTCCGCAATGATGATGCCGCGGGTCAGCGCGTAGGCCGCGCATTTTTTATAGAGGGCAATGGTGTAATCCCGGAGCTTTTCCGCGTATTCTTTGCCCTTGCCGGGGAAACGCGCTTCCAGATAGTCCACGCTCTGTTCAAAGGAGATATTTTCATCGTGATCTCCGATTTCCGCCTTGGTGGAGGGGGTGTAGATGGGTTCCGGCAGTTTGTCGGACTCCTGTAATCCTTCGGGGAGCGTGATACCGCAGACCGTGCCGTCTTTCTGGTAGCTTGCCCAGCCGCTGCCGGTGATGTAGCCGCGGACGATACATTCGATGGGGAGCATATTCAGTTTTTTGCAGAGCATACTGTTACCGTCGAACTTTTCCTGTCTGAAAAATTCGGGCATATCCTTTACGTCCACGGAAATCATATGGTTTGGAAGAATGTCGGCGGTCATATCAAACCAGAATTTGGACATCTGGGTTAGAACCGCGCCCTTCTTTGTCACCTGATTTTTCAGGATCACGTCGAAGCAGCTAATGCGGTCCGTAGCGACCATAATCAGGCTGTCGCCGTTATCATAAATTTCGCGTACTTTTCCTTCTTTGATGGGTTTTAATGTGGTCATGGGTTCCTCCGTTTTTTTGTGTTGCCGCGTTTAAGAAATACACTTTAAATTATACACATATGACGGAGAATGACAAGGGGATTAAGGGTACGGCAAAAAATTTCTTGTAAAAGCATTCAATATTCAGTATAATTTTATCTATATGTAAGTGAGAGAAATCGCTTAAGAAAAGAGAAGGAGAGAAAAGATGGAAGAAAACAAAGCTTTCAAGCCGTATATTCCCGCGGAAAAAATCACCCCGGAATTTACGGTGACATCGATTATCATGGGCATTATCCTTGCCATCGTATTTGGTGCGGCTAATGCGTACCTTGGCCTTCGCGTGGGCATGACGGTGTCGGCGTCGATACCGGCGGCGGTGATTTCCATGGGTGTAATCCGTGTGATTATGAAGAAAAACTCCATTTTGGAGAGTAACATGGTGCAGACCATCGGTTCCGCTGGCGAATCGCTGGCGGCAGGCGCGATCTTTACGATGCCCGCCCTTTTCCTGTGGGCGGAAGAGGGACTCTGCGGTATGCCGAGTCTGGTAGAGATTACGTTGATTGCGCTCTGCGGCGGCGTTCTCGGCGTGCTGTTTATGATCCCGCTGCGCAACGCTTTGATCGTGAAGGAACATGCGACCCTGCTTTATCCGGAAGGTACGGCTTGTGCGGACGTGCTTTTGGCGGGCGAGGAGGGCGGCTCCAATGCGTCCACCGTATTCAGCGGCATGGGCCTTGCGGCAATCTTCAAGTTCTTGGTAGACGGCGTGAAGGTGATTCCGGCGGATATCGCCGTAGCCTTTAAATCCTTTAAGGGAGAGCTGGGCGTGGAGGTTTACCCGGCGCTTCTGGGCGTTGGTTACATCGTAGGGCCGAAGATCGCCTCCTATATGTTTGTTGGTTCTTTGATTGGCTGGATGGTGATTATCCCCATGATCTGCTTGTTTGGCGCGAATACGTGGATGTATCCGGCGGATGTGGGCGTAACGATCGGACAGCTCTATGCGGAGGGCGGCGCAGGTGCGCTCTGGGGCTCCTACGTGAGATACATTGGCGCAGGCGCGATCGCTACGGGCGGTATCATTTCCCTGATCAAGTCTATGCCTTTGATTGTGACGACTTTCCGGGATTCTATCAAGAGCATGAAGGGCGGCAAGAATACCAGCGACGCGAGAACGGCGCAGGATCTGCCTATGAGCATTGTGCTGATCGGCATTGTGGCAATGATCGTGATTATCTGGCTTGTGCCTGCGATCCCGGTCAACATTCTCGGCGCGCTTTTGATCGTGGTATTCGGCTTCTTCTTTGCCACGGTTTCTTCCCGTATGGTGGGACTGATCGGCAGTTCCAATAACCCTGTTTCCGGTATGGCGATTGCAACGCTTTTGATTGCGACCATTACCATCAAGGCGACGGGCGACAGCGGCATTACGGGTATGATGGGAGCCATTGCCATCGGTTCTGTGATTTGTATTATTGCTGCGATTGCGGGCGATACTTCGCAGGATCTAAAAACGGGATATCTCTTGGGCGCAACGCCGAAGAAGCAGCAGATCGGCGAGTTGGTCGGTGTGGTTGCGTCTGGTCTTGCCATCGGCGGCGTGCTTTATCTTCTGAATGCGGCATGGGGTTATGGCGGCGCGGAGGTTCCCGCACCTCAGGCAACCCTGATGAAGATGATTGTGGAAGGTATCATGGGCGGCGAGCTTCCTTGGACGCTTGTGTTTATCGGCGTATTTCTGGCGATTGGCCTTGAGATTCTGCGGATTCCGGTTATGCCTTTTGCCATTGGTCTGTATCTGCCGATTTACCTGAATGCCGGCATTATGGTGGGCGGCGTGGTACGCATGTTCATGGATGGCAGGAAGAATGTGGATGAAAAGACCAAAGAGAGACAGTCCACGGACGGTACGCTGTACTGCGCGGGCATGATTGCGGGCGAAGGTTTAGTGGGTATTCTGTTAGCCATCTTAGCAGTTTGCGGCGTGACCATGGATCTTTCGGGATCGCTTAACACGGGGAACATCGGCGGCCTTGTACTGCTGGCGGTGATGGTTCTCTGTCTGCTTAGGTTCTCGCTTTGGAAGAAGAGTAAGAATTGATGAAAAAGAAAAAAGAACAGAAAAACTATCTGGATCTGGTTCCGGAGAGAGCTTCTGCGCTGACTTGGACACAGGACGACGAGGGAATCGTCGTCCTGGAAGTCGAGAATACGGGCGTTTTTAACCGCATTGCGCAAAAGCTGTTTAAAAGACCGAAGGTGACCAAAGTGCACATGGAAAAGTACGGGAGTTTCCTTTGGCCGCTGATCGACGGAAAGCGGACGGTGATGGAGCTTGCCGATCTGCAAAAGGCGGAGTTTGGGGAAGAAGTAGAACCGCTGTATCCGCGGGTAGTCAAGTATATGCAGATCATGGAGAGCTATCATTTTATTAGGTTTCGGGAGTCGTTGTAATGCGAGAGCATTTCACGGCTCCTGTTTTTCGAGGAAAGGCACATAGGTATAATCATCTAAATCGGTACAGATCCAAAGAAGACGGTCGTCTGATTCTACCAGATAATCCCAGAACGGGGCGCGTCCAAATATCTGCTGAATCCGCCATTTCCCATGATAGCCAGTCTCCTGCTCGTAACGATATAGGGCGATGTAACAGGGCTGATAGATGGAGGTTTCATAAAGATCGCCAAAAGGATTTTCGATGGGCGGCGTTTCAAAGCGCTCATGGTAATCAAAATCCCGCCATTCCAATTGCGTGTCGTAAGAGACCGCGTCATTGTAGCCAGCACTCCGGCTGCCGTTCTCATATTGGGCATACAAAACCACATATCTGCGGTCAGCGCCGCAGTTTTTTTCATCGGGATGGCACAGTACATTCAGAACTACGTCATGATGATCCTGAGAGAGCAGGATATTGTAATAACCGCCCTTTATAGGCCAGATGCGCTCAACCGTCCATTGCTCTGCCATAAAATCATACCCAATCCGTCTGCCGTAATCGCGCATAATGTAGGCGGCTTCCAGATAAATCCACCAATGGAAGCCCTGCCCGTCCCGTGACGTCATAAAATCGTGTTCGTAGATAAAATTCTCATCCTCCGCATAAGAATACCACGGGTCTGTTTCGTTATAAACCAAGGGTATCCATTTGAATGTCATGGGCTTGGCCGCATATTTTTCCGCGATTTGCCGATACTCCGCTTCGGAGATTGGAATATCGGGGTCGCCGTTTTCTCCCGGGGCCAATTTGAAATATTTGCTGGAAGTGGTATCGGTGGCGTTGTCCCAAGTGTTTTCTATGGCGGTTTTGTCCAGGATCACCCAATCTTGCGCGTCTTCCAGATATTGCAGATAGGTGATGGTGGAATAGCCTGCGCCAGCGCTGTCCACTTCCAGAATGCCGTTTTCACAAAAAATCATGGAAAAATAGGAGGAGACGAAGTAGCTCATCTCGACGCCTTTTTCTTCGTTATAATGGTAGATGGCATAAGGATAAGCCTCGGACCAGTATTGGGCCATGATTAATTCCGGGAAACCGTCGCCCGACAGATCCTTTAGGGCATAGCAGACGGAATTATTCGGAGTTGCTTTTGCGTAGACGCCAAGTTCATCGTACACATACGGCCATTCGCCGTGCCAGAGCCGCTCCTGTACGCTTTCGGTATCTTTTTCGGCTATGCACGTATCGATATAGTCTTCGTATTGCCGCAGAACTTCAATATAAGGTTCCGGCATATCCGGGCTGATAGCGATATGCCATGTTTTGGGTGCAGAGGGTGTTGTGTCGGGTTGGGGTGCGGAGGGCGTTGTGCCGGGTTTGGGTGCGGAAGGCGGCGTGTCGGGTTTGGCGGATTCGGTGCTCATGGCAGCGGTTTGTTCTGTTTCCGCTGCATCAAGATTTGCATGTGCGCATAAGCAGGTGATGCAGACAAGCGAAAGTCCCATTAGCATTCGTTTGATAAGCTGTTCCATCCCGCCCAGCTCCTTCCCGTTTCGTGTATTCTTTGTAAGTTGCGCTCATTGGCGCAAGTATGATTCGTCCATTGTATAAAGGCTGGCTGAACCGTTGCATAAATAGTATAACATAGTGTAAAAATATATTGTCAAAAAAAAAACAATGTGGTATTATGACACCGTATTGTATCTCGTATGAGAATAATAACAGGAGGATTTGTACCATGAAAAATGAAAAGACTTATGAACTGGTGCTTACGGCACTGTTCACCGCCATAATCGTGATTATGGCATTCACACCGCTGGGATATATCCCGTTAGTCGTGATCAACGCGACGATCATTCACATCCCGGTTATCCTTGGAGCGCTATTTCTTGGACCGAAGAAAGGTGCATTTTTAGGATTCGTATTCGGACTTACCAGCTTTATTAACAATACATTTAAGGCGGCCACTGCCTCGGCGTTTGTATTTTCGCCGGTTCTGGCCTATAACGTAGTAGGGGTATCGGGTATCTTCAAGAGCCTGTACATTTGTTTTGTGCCGAGAATTTTGGTGGGCGTTGTGCCTTATTTTGTTTATATCCTGATTCGCAAAGCTTTAAAGAGCGAACAGAAATCGGCGCGGATTGTTGTCAATGCGGCGGCCTCTTTGATATTGTTTATTTCCGTAAGGGCCTTTTGCATCCGATTGATGCCGGAGACGATTACCGCGCTTGTCGGTACGCTGATTGGCCTTGCGGCGGGTATTGTGCTGATGGTTGTTCTCACGGTCAGCGGCAGCAAAAAGGGAAGCGCGAATATTGCGCTGGCATACGCGGGACTGGCAGGCGCTTTCACCAACACCCTGTTTGTCATGAGCGGTATTTTTATCCTGTATAAAGAGGCTTACGCGCAGGCGGTAGGCGTTGCCGGGGAGGCGGTGCTCGATGTAATCATGGGCGTGGTAACCTTTAACGGCATTGTGGAGGCGGTTGTTGCGGCTATTATCGTGGCGGGTGTGGGCTATGCGTTGACGAGAATAAAACCAATTTATGAAGAAAGCAGGGCAAAGGCATGATTTTAGCGATTGATATAGGCAATACCAACATTGTCATCGGTTGCATAGACGGGGAGAAGGTTTGTTTTGTGGAGCGGGCGTCCACGAATCTGGCCAAGACGGAATTGGAGTATGTGGTGGAGTTCCGGACGCTTTTCGAGCTTTATCACATTGGCATGGAGGAAATCACCGGAAGCATCATTTCCTCGGTCGTGCCGCCCCTCAACAATATCATAAAGACTGGACTGGAAAAAATGTTTCATCAGGCCCCTATGGTGGTGGGTCCCGGACTCAAGACCGGTCTGAATATCTTAATGGACAATCCGGCCCAGCTTGGGTCGGATCTGGTGGTAAACGCGGTGGCGGGCCTGCATTATTACGGCGCGCCGATCATCATGATCGACATGGGCACGGCCACGACCATCAGCGTGGTGGATAAGAAGAAAAATTATATCGGCGGCATGATTCTGCCGGGTGTCAAGGTATCGCTGGATTCTCTGGTAAACCGCACTTCACAGCTTCCGCGGATCAGCTTGGAGCCTCCGAAGAAAGTGATCGGCAGGAACACGATCGACTGTATGAAGAGCGGCATTGTGATGGGACAGGCGGCCTGTCTGGACGGCATGGTGGAGCGGATTTACGACGAGCTTGGCTATGAAGCGCCGGTGGTGGCTACAGGCGGCCTTGCGGGAAGCATCGTCCCCTATTGTAAGAAAAATATCATTTGTGACAATGAGCTTACCTTGAAAGGGCTGGGGTTGATTTATCATAAAAATATTGAAATATAACACGCGTAATAAATTCCGCCGGAAAGAGGCGAAGGGAGGTAACGTATGTTATTAAAAGGAAAACATGTCGTTTTGGGGGTAAGCGGCAGCATAGCCGCTTATAAGATTGCCTCTTTGGCAAGTATGCTCGTCAAAAAGCAGGCGGACGTGACGGTGATTATGACGCCCAACGCTGTCAATTTTATCAATCCCATTACGTTTGAAGCGTTGACGGGGAATAAGTGTCTGGTGGACACCTTTGACCGTAATTTTCAATTTAACGTGGAACATGTGGCGTTAGCCAAAATGGCTGACGTTTTTCTCGTTGCCCCCGCTTCCGCCGACGTGATTGCGAAAGCGGCCTGCGGCATCGCGGACGATATGCTGACGACGACTCTCTTGGCCTGCCGCTGTCCGAAGATTTTTGCGCCGGCCATGAATACAAGGATGTATGAAAACCCCGTTGTGCAGGATAATATAAAGAAATTGAAAGACTACGGCATGGAGGTGGTTACCCCTGCGGCGGGATATCTGGCCTGCGGGGATACGGGCGCGGGTAAAATGCCGGAGCCGGAGGTTCTCTTTGAAGCCATTGTGTGTGCGCTGACTCCGAAGGATATGGCGGGAAAGAAGCTGCTTGTCACGGCGGGTCCTACGCAGGAAAGTCTTGACCCCGTGCGCTATATCAGCAACCATTCCACGGGTAAAATGGGGTATGCCATCGCGAGACAGGCCATGCTTCGCGGCGCGCAGGTTACCCTTGTGTCGGGGAAAACGGAGTTACAGCCGCCCGCGGGCGTAAACGTTGTGCCGGTGGTGTCTGCGGCGGATATGGCAGCGGCGGTGAAAACGGCGGCTTCCGAGCAGGATATTATCATTAAGGCGGCGGCGGTGGCGGACTATCGCCCGGCATCCGTGGCGCAGGAGAAGATGAAGAAAAAGGACGGAGAGCTTTCCATCGAATTGGAGCGCACGGAAGACATTCTGGCGTGGCTTGGCGTCCATCGGCGCGAAGGGCAGTTTTTGTGCGGCTTTTCCATGGAGACGGAGCATTTGTTGGAAAATTCCAGAGCGAAACTGGAAAAGAAAAATATTGATATGATTGTCGCTAACAATCTGCGGCAGGAGGGAGCGGGCTTCGGTACAGAGACCAACGTGGCGACGATTCTTACGAAGGACGATACCGTGGAACTGCCGATGATGTCCAAGGAAGAGGTGGCGGACAGACTGCTTACCTGTATTTTGGGAAAGAAAGAGGGACTAGAATAATATGAGAATTGGATCAGGGTACGATGTGCACAGACTGGCGGAAGGACGAAAATGTATCATCGGCGGGGTAGAGATGCCCTATGAGAAGGGGCTTCTGGGGCATTCCGACGCGGACGTGCTTCTTCATGCCATCATGGACGCTCTGCTGGGAGCGGCGGCGCTGGGGGATATCGGCAAACATTTCCCTGATACGGACCCGGCTTACAAGGGAATTTCCTCCATAAAGCTTTTGGAGCATGTGGCGAAGCTTTTGGAGGAAAATTTATTTTTGGTGGAAAACATCGACGCAACGATCATTGCGCAGGCGCCGAAAATGCGCCCCCACATCGATCAAATGCGGGAGAATATTGCGCGGGCTCTCGGCATTGAGGTGAGTCAGGTGAACGTGAAAGCAACCACCGAGGAGGGGCTTGGCTTTACGGGAAGGGGCGAGGGCATTTCCGCGCAGGCGGTGTGTCTGCTCGCGAGTCCCAGAGAGCTTTACAGCGAGGATGTGGCCGCGAGAGGTTGCGAGGGCTGTCCGGGGTGCAGGATGGCAGAGGGGGAAGTGTAACAGGCTAAGATGTGTAAAATGTAATGGATGGGAAACAGAGGAGTTTCAAGGGCTATGACATAACGGTTATAGCCTTTTTGTGTGGCAGGAGAGTGGTATAAACGAAAAAGAACAATACTCTTTGTGGAGTATTGTTTCTTTAGTTAGGCTTATATTCAAGTAGGTCTGCAATTGAGCAGTTCAGGGTGTTGCATATTCTAACCAGCACATCAATATCTAATCTAGTAATTGTATTGTTAAGGTAACCGTTTAGCTGTGAGCGTTGTAATTCTGCTCTTTGGCAAAATTTGTTTTTGCTTAAGCCTGCTTCTTCAAGTAATTCTTTTAGATGAATTTCGATAGTCCCTCGTGTTTCGGCCAATATAGACACCTCCCTATATATGTTAAATATATTGTATCTTTTTTATTATTGTAAAATCAGTTATAATATGTTATGAATAGTTAAATAAATATAATAAAATAGTTATAGAAAGTTGCACAATCAAATAAAAGAGATAAGGAAACGGGAGGAGAAAAAGTATGAAATTGCTAGAAGATTTTTTTTCATGGTTTTTAATTGTATATGTTGCATCAATTCCCATTATATGGTTATGGGTATTCTATCATAAAGTGAAATGTCGGAAGGTAGATTCGTGTGTAAACAGAAAATGTAAATTTTGGCAATGGTGCAGTCATAACAAAGAGGAAAGAAAAAAGGATGAACTTGAATATAGGAGACAATGGCTGATGCGTAGATACGGATTATCTGAGAATGATTTGGAATGAAGTGATCCCAATGAAAATTTGATAGAAATATGAGCGTAGTTGTGGTATGCTGTTAAAAATATAAAATGGGATTAGAAGAGCAGATTTCATGAAAATATTAATTATAAATTGTAGTCCGGTAAGAAACGGCGCGACGGCTGAGATTGTGAAGCTTGTCAATTCCTTCGTAAGTCTGGATAACGAGGTTCGTATGACTTGCATCGACGATTATCACATCGACTTTTGCAAAGGATGCCGCAAGTGCCATGTAACGGCGCAATGTTTTCAAAAGGACGATGTAGGAAAATTGATGGCGCAGTATGAATGGGCGGATAAAATTGTGTCGGTATCGCCTTCTTATTGGGCGGATATTCCCGGACAGTTTAAAGCATTTATTGACCGATGTACGCCGTGGTGTAATACGCACGAGCCCCATGCAAAGCTTTCAGGCGGTAAAAAGGGGTACATCATTGCCTTAAGAACAGGGCCGAGTATGCCAGAATGCGAAAAAGTGATGGGCAGCATTGCGCATTTTTACGGGCATTTGGAAATTGAGACTTGCGGGAAATTGGGATTATGTTCTGTTGAATATAAGGAAGACGTTGCGGGCAGAGCGGGGGAGATTAAGGAATTTGTAAGAAATTTCCTGCTTGCATGATGAATGGGATGAGGGTTATAGAATATCATATAGAAGGCAAAATATATTTGGAAATTGTTGTTGAGAATAAAAATATATGTTATACTGTAGCTGATTAGAAAGGGTGTGATTTATGTGTTAGCAACCAAACCGCAAATAACTACAGAAACGTCGGATACTGCAAAATTGGAATTGTATAGATTAATTGGCGAAGGCTATAAAGCAATGCAGGAAGGTAGAACTAGCACAATTGAAGAAGTAAGGGAAAAATTAGAAATGAGGAGAAAAGAGCGTGGCTAGTGTGGTATTTTCTGAGCCAGCAGAATATGATCTGCTCGACATAGAATACTATATCTTTGTTGATCTTGGTAATCCACAAGCGGCGCAAAGGATATCTGATGGTATTTTAGACGCAGCGGGTAAGTTGGCAGAATATCCAGAAAGACATCCGCTAGTTGGCGAGGAATTGCTGGGGCGTATGGGAATACGCATAACATACTTTGATAATTACAATATCTTTTATTATTATGATATGCAAAATGATGTAGTGTACATAATTAGAGTTTTGTATAATAAGGCCGATTGGCAAAATATTCTCAAAAGATAAATTTACAGAAGGCTAAATGATGCCCCCAATTTAAAAAGATTGGGGGTTTTTACAATATATCGATGTATTTTACAGCAGGAGGCGGGAGTGAAAAAGAGGCTTGGAAGCATTCTGATTTTAATGATGTTTATTTGCGTGATGCTTTTTGGCTATGAAAGGGCGCAGGGACAGGAAGCCGTGTACCACGCAGAGGAGAAGGAGCTTTCCAAAGAAACGCAGGAGCCAGCGGGCGGTGCAAAGAAACAGGAAAACGTTGATTTAGTGGAAGATCAGGAGGTAATGGAAGAAACGGACGACGCGGAAGGTCTGGCAGACATAGACAATCCAGCATTTGAAGAGTATTGGGCGGCCCTGCCTGAAAGACAGCCCAGAGTCTTACTGAAATACGGGGAGGAAATTTTCCCAGCAAAGTACAGCGATGAAGTGATAGACATTGCCTATACGGATGATCTGTCCTTGCTGGAGGAAATGGAGTGGACGAACCATTCCTATGCTTATCGGGATGGGACGGTGTATTATCGCCAGTATCATGCAGGAGGTTCAGAGCTGGATCGGTCGGGAAGAGTCGATTCGGTTACAGGAGGGAAAAGAGAAATCGCCTGTGTGAACCAGGAAGGTGAAAAGACAGAGCTTTTTCAGGACAACGGGTGGGGAGACATTTACCTGATGGGTGAAAGGCTTTACATGACGGAATGCAGGAAGGAAAATTTAGAATGGAAATTTAAAATCTATTCCGTGGACAGGGAAGGCAATGACCGGATCGACTATGGAATCGGAGAGATCAGGGCTGTTGACGAGGCAAGGAATCTTCTGATTCTGGAAATGCAGGAGGGCCGTCATGGGCTGGTAAGCGATATTCGGGTGGTGGATTGCAGTAATGGGGACTGTACGAGTCTTGGGCCTTTTTTGAAGGGAGACGGTTGGAATGAGGGGGAAGAGTTCGTACAGTGGAGTTTTGAGGACTATCAGGACGGGTGGATTTATTTGTCCTGTCTCAGATCGGACGGGACGAAGGAGTCTGATCATACAACAGAATTATATGCAGTGTCCCCGGAGGGAGTTTGGCAGAAGGTAATCACGCTGACCTCTGACGAGATCTTTATTGAAAGCATTATTCAACTGGAAGTTTTGGGGGATAGGATTTTCTTTACTTATGGCGGCTATGATGGAAGGGAACAGTGGTATCAGGGCGGTAAAATGATTTCCATCAAGCGGGACGGCACGGATTACAAGGCGATAGAAGATATTGATGTTGGCAGACCTACTTACGAAGACACCTTTTTTCTCAGGCAGGATGCGGGAAGGACGTTACTCTATTTTGAGATGAGTTATTTTGTGGCGGATGAGCAGAGTGAAAGCGGGGATGAACGTTATTTTGTGACGGTCTGGGATGTGGATACGGGGACATTGTATCCGTCTGCGGCTCCATATACGGTTTGCAGTGGAGTGAACGGTATTTATATAGCAGGTGAGGAGGTTTGTGCGATACCCGACCGATCTGGGAGAATTGTGAAGGCAGCAGATCATCTGGACGATTACATAGAGATATGGCGTACCGAGGATGATTACGAGTATGGGCCATCCTTTAGAAATTTATATTTTAGAAACGGTTATTTATATTTCACGGCGGAGTACGGGACATGGACTGATGATGTAGACTGGCTGGATCGACCTATCTATCGTATTAGGATGCGGATGGAAGGATACCGGTTGAAGCTGGGAGAGGACAAGGCCGAGTTGCTGTATGCGTATTAACGGGCAGGAGTCTTGCAGGAACGGAGGAACACTACTAATGAAGTTAAAGAATATTTTGATTGTGGTGAAAGATATTGAAAAATCGAAACAGTTTTATCACGATTTGTTCGGGCTTGATCTGGTACTTGACAATGACGGCAATATGATTTTGACGGAAGGACTAGTGCTCCAAGATGAAAAAATCTGGAAAGAGTTTTTGGGAAAAGATATCATTCCGAGAAACAATTCCTGCGAACTGTATTTTGAGGAGAAAGATATAGAAGGATTTATTGAAAAATTGGAAAGATTGTATCCTGAAGTTCAGTACGTCAACCGCCTTATGACGCATAGCTGGGGGCAAAGGGTAATCCGTTTTTATGATTTAGACGGTAATTTGATTGAGGTAGGGACGCCTATGTAATGATGCAAAATCACCCCTTTATTTCATCGCCTTTCGGAGTTTCGTCTTGATTCTCTGGAGGGCGTTGTCTGTGGATTTTTCATCCCGCCCGAGGACCTTTGCAATTTGCTGGTATTTCATGCCCGTCAGGTACAGATCGAGCACTTGTTTTTCAAAACCGCTCAGTTCCCGCTCGATGAGCATTTCCAAACGGTCCACATTTTCCTTGTCGATCATAAGCGCTTCTGGATTCAGGTCGGAATCGTCGGTTAGCACATTGACCAGCGCCTCCTCTTCCCCTTCGCCGTCGCGGTTATTGGAAACGTTCCCATAAAGGGAGATATAATTGTTAAGCGGGATATGCTTCTGGCGTCTGGAAGCCTGCACCGCCGTGTACATCTGTCTGGATACGCAAAGATCGGCAAAGGTAAAGAAACTGGCGTCCCGGCCGCTGTCGTAGTCGCGGATGGCCTTGAAGAGTCCGATCATGCCTTCCTGAATCAGGTCTTCGCTGTCCGCCCCTAAAATGTACATGGACTTGGCCTTGCTCCGTACCAGATTTTTATATTTATTCATGATATAATCCGTAATTCCCTGCTCGCCGTCCCGAAGACGGATCAAAAGCTCTTCGTCGCTGTAGTTGTTGTAATTTTCCTGCATAATCGTTCCTTTTCGGGATAAGCCGTTTGAGTTACCTGTTTAGTATAGCACTTCTCGGTAGAGAAATGTAGGTTTTTACAAAAATCTTGATTATGTGTAATTTGTCAGCAATAAAAATCTTGATTTCGTGATAAAATGTTTTATTTCATTGCGGGAAATACGATATTATGGTAACATAAAAAGGATAAAAAATATAAAACACATCGGAATGGAGGTAATTATGCAGGAAAAGAAAAAACTTTCGCTTGCCACGCAGATTTTTATCGCGCTGGTTTTGGCGATCATTGCGGGGCTTTTGATGGGAAACCATTACGAGGTGGCGAACAAGTACATCAAACCGTTTGGGACGATTTTTTTGAATTTGATTAAATTTATTGTGGTGCCTATCGTTCTGTTTTCCATTATGTGCGGTATTATTTCCATGAAAGATGTGCGGAAGGTAGGCTCCATCGGCTTAAAGACGGTGGTTTACTATATGTGCACCACGGCGGTGGCCATTGTGATCGGTTTGGTGGGCGGCAACCTTTTCCGGGGGATGTTTCCGGTAATCGCCACTACGGATCTGGCTTACGAGGCGGCGGAATCGACCTCGCTGATGGATACGATTGTCAATATTTTTCCGTCCAACTTTATCTCGCCTATGGTCAACGCCAACATGCTGCAGATCATCGTGATGGCGCTCTTAATCGGATTTGCCATTGTCTCCGTGGGGGAGAAGAATGTGACGGTGGTCAATGCGTTTAACGATTTGAACGAAGTGTTTATGAAATGTATGGAGATGATCTTACGGCTTTCGCCCATCGGCGTATTCTGTCTGCTGTGTCCGGTGATAGCGGAGAACGGCCCGGCCATTATCGGTTCGCTGGCGATGGTGCTTCTTGCGGCTTACATTTGTTATCTGGTACACGTGCTGGTGGTATATTCCCTCACGGTGCGGGCTATGGGAGGACTCAGTCCGGTGAAGTTTTTCAAGGGCATGATGCCAGCGATTCTCTTTGCTTTTTCCAGCGCTTCTTCGGTGGGTACGCTGCCGCTCAATATGGAGTGCACGCAGAAGCTGGGCGCATCCAAAGAAGTGTCCTCCTTCGTACTGCCTTTAGGCGCGACCATTAACATGGACGGTACGGCGATCTATCAAGGCGTATGCGCGATCTTCATAGCGGCCTGCTACGGCATTCAGTTGACGCTGCCTCAGATGCTTACCATCGTGCTGACGGCGACTCTTGCTTCTATTGGAACGGCGGGCGTGCCGGGCGCGGGTATGGTGATGCTTGCCATGGTGCTGACGTCGGTGGGACTGCCGGTGGACGGTATCGCGCTGGTGGCCGGGGTAGACCGTATCTTCGATATGGGCCGCACTACGGTCAATATCACGGGTGACGCCTGCTGCAGTATTATCGTTTCCAATATGGAGCGGAAGCGCGAGGCGCGCTGAGGATTCAGAAAATGACGAATTTGTCGTAAATATGACAATGATGTCAAATAATATGACAGAACTGTCAATGAATGATCTCCGGCGACTGTCTCAGCTTCCGGAGATTATTTTGATAAACAGGAGAAGCAGAACCAGAACAATCACGGGACGGACAATCTTACTGCCGTTTTTCATGACGAGTCCCGCGCCGATGTAATGCCCTAGAAGACAGAAGACGGCGCCTGCCAGTCCATAGGCGATATGGACATAGCCGCTTAGTAGAAAGGTGGCGAGGGCCGCCACATTGGAGGAAAGGTTAATCAGCTTGACGTTGCCGGAAGCGGTGCGGATATCCATGCGGGCGGCTTTGGTCAGGGCCAGCAGAAGAAAGGTGCCTGTGCCGGGGCCGTAGAAACCGTCATACAGACCGATGATGAGGGCGCTTGCGCAGACGATCAGCATACGGCGGGCAGGCGGAAACGTGTGGTCGTACTCCGGCGTTTTTTTGTCCAGAAAGACAATGACGGCTACCACTGGAAGGATGACCAGCATCATCCGCTTTAAGATCACGTCGCTTGTCAAAAGCAAAAGCCGCGCGCCCAGAAAGGAACCGCACAGCGCACAGAGAATGCCCGGCAGGGCAAGTCTTTTTTCGTAATACCCGTTTTTGCAGTAGCGCACGGTGGAAACGGTGGTGCCGGTGGTGGAGGCTAGTTTGTTAGTGGCCACCGCGGCATGGGGCGAAAGCCCCGCCAACAGAAAGGCCGGGAGAGAGATTAGGCCTCCGCCTCCGCCGATGGAATCGACCAGTCCGGCGAGGAAGTTTAAGGGGCAGATGATAAAGAAAGACAGAGGGTTCATGGGGGCTCCTTTCGCGGTTTTTGTCAAAGCAGAGTATATAAAAAAACGGAAACGAAGTCAAGGGAAGACTGGATTAGTATAATAAAGCAGGGAGGAATAAACATGGAAAAACTAACTTTTGAGACAGAGAAAATACTGAACGAGCGGTTTCATAAGGACAGTATCATTGCATTGGCAACTGTACAAGACGGAATGCCATATGTCCGTAATGTAAATGGATTTTATGAGGATCGTTCATTCTATGTGATTACATATGCGCTTTCCAATAAAATAAAACAAATCGAAAAAAGTCCATATGTGGCGGTTAGCGGCGATTGGTTTACGGCGCATGGAAAGGGCATAAACTTAGGTTGGTTCTGTGCGGACAAAAATAGAAATATCGCCAAGAAACTAAGAGAGGCTTTTAAGGAATGGATTGACAATGGACACAACAATTTTGATGATGAAAATACTTGTATTCTTCGCATTGAATTGACGGACGGTGTTTTGTTTTCACATGGAACAAAGTACAATATAGATTTTTGCGATAAGAGTTGTTGATGAATGATAGCTTTGATACTTGTGGGTTCTGCAGCCAACGGTACGGAGAGAGCAGACTCAGAGTTATTGACTGTCGCACAGTTTTTAGAAAGTGAGGGTATTATGAGTGTATGACATGGAGAATGAAATAATGATAGCAGAGTCGGAAAGATTGATTTTAAGAAGATACGAAAAGAAAGATTTGCAGGACTTATTTGAATATTTATCTGATCCAGAAGTTGTGAAATATGAACCATATAAACCGCTAACCTTTGAGGAAACGAAAGAAAATCTTAAATGGCGTATTGGAACGGATGAAATGATTGCTGTTGAGCTGAAGGATTCCCACAAAATGATTGGGAATGTATATATGGGCAAGCGCGACTTTGAAGCACTGGAAATGGGATATGTATTCAATCGAAAGTATTGGGGATACGGTTATGCGGCGGAAAGCTGTAAGGCTTTAATTCAACAGGCGTTTTCCGATGGCGTACATAGGATATATGCGGAATGCGACCCCGATAACAAGAGCTCTTGGAAATTACTGGAAGCATTAGATTTTCAGCGGGAAGCTCATTTTAGAAAAAATGTGTATTTTTGGAAAGATGAAAGTGGAAACGCAATTTGGAAAGATACATATGTGTATGTGAAATTGAAAGATGCCAAATAAATGACTTTATCAAGACATTAATGAGTTTTTAAAATGTGAATAATCAATGCGAATTGGCATAAAATTATTTTGGAAAGTTCTATTGACTTTCCTCTTTGTGATAGCTAGAATAAAAGCATAAGGAAAGTTTACCACTGACCGATATGTGGTATATAAATGGTCGGGTTGAAAGTTTACCGCTGACCAATATGCGGTATATAAATGGTTGGGTTGAAAGTATAGTCCTTCGCCGTAAGGCGGGGGACTTTTTCCATCAAGAGGACAAGCGAATGAAGAAAACGGGGTTTTATATCATAAAGGATAAATTTTTTGAGGATATGGCTGATCCGTACCTCAAAAGTAATAAAGCAGGGAACAGACCACATTATTATTGCTTTGAAGATACGAATACAGGAATTTACTGGATGATTCCTTTGTCCAGTCAAATTGATAAATATAAGCGGATTGTAGAAAAGAAAGAAAAAGCGGGAAAGCCCTGTGACATTATTCATATTGTGAAATTAGATGATAGCAGACAGAGCGTATTTTTGATACAGGATATGTTTCCGATAACAGATGAGTACATAGAACGGGAATATACCATAGCCGGAAATCATTTGATGTTGACAAGTGAGCATACTGTTAAAGAAATTGAACAGAAAGCCAAAAAGGTTATGGGTATGTTGAAGCGTGGTATGAAATTTACACCAACGCAGCCGAATGCGTTAGCTATATTAGGAAAGGTGAAAAAATCTAAATTGATACGAGGAATGAAATAATGTCAAAAGTTATATTTCTGGACATAGATGGTGTGCTCAACTCAAATTTTTGGAATGATAGCCATCAGACAGAAATCGGTGACGGCATCTTGATTGAGGAGGAAAAAATTAAACTGTTGGCGGATTTGGTAAAAGAGACAGGTTCAGAAATCATATGTCATTCGGGATGGCGTTTTTGGTTTGATGCCGAATTTGACGACAGAAGAAATTAGAAAAACAAAGAAATTTAGTCTGGTAAAAGCTGATGAAATTCTGCTATGGTTAAATTCGCATAATAATGTTACGGAATGGGTAGTTCTTGCTGACCTCGATTTACACAATGATTTAATCAGACAGCATCATGTTAAAACGGATCAGACAATAGGTTTGACTCCTGAGAATATAAAACAAGCTGTAAAAATTCTATCAGGGCAATTAAAAAGTTGTTTTTTTAGGAATGGATATGGTATAAAAGACAGGGAAAAGGGACTTGGGAAAACTATGATAAAAGAGATAAATGAAAATGATATTGCAGAATGTGTTTATTATACTTAAAAAAAGTATGTGTTGAACAATAATAATATAAATTTTTTGGAACCTTAGGGGAATCGTTTAAATATTCATTTGTTAATAGTGGCATAAGGCTTTCTCTCTTTAGTATTCTCTGATTCAATTATCCAATACTTTAAAAGGGAACACAATATAAAAATAGTCCAAAATAGTTGTCAATTAATGCATAATTTGTTTTCTTGACTTTGAATAAATGGAGTTCTATAATTGGGACAAACATACATTCGACTTTTGGAAGAAGGGATATAATGGCAAAGCTGTTAATTCGAAGAGATGAAATGATTTTACTAAAGAATAGTGAAGCAGCAAAAAACTTTGATTTATATGGAAACCTATTTGCTACCTTACAAACATACGATGTCCTTAGCGAGGATGAATTTTATAAAAATCAAACACTAGATGATAAAGCACGTGCAGTTATATTAAATAACAAAAAAATATTATTTGATGAAATAAAAAATGAATGGATTGGTATTGGATGCAATGATGAAGCAACAGGAGAAGTTCGATGCCAATTATGTAGAACAAAGAATAAACTTGTTTTTTATATTCACAATAAACTGAATGATAATGAATTAAATGTTGGATCGGAGTGTATAAAGAAATTTTCAGGCATTGAAAATGTTGCAAAAATTAGGCGTACTCACAATGAACAGCAAAAATATCAAGAAGAGGTCAAACGTAGAATTGAATTTGATGGAATTGACTTGGCAAATATCAATTACATTAAAGAAGCTGAAGAATGGTTTAAAAACTTTAAAATACTTTTACCATATAAATTGTTTAATGATATTAAAACAATACTTTATAATCTAAATTTTCTTAAAACAACATACATTAAGAATGGAGGAGAGATAACACATATAAAGCAACAATATTTTGAATTTAAGGGGATTTTAGAAAAATGTAAAAGTGAAGCCGAAAATATATATGAAGTAAATAAAAGTCATATTTTAATCTGCAGAAAAGAATTGGCAGATTGGTTAAAGGTAAATCACCATGATATTTGGGAAGCAGTTATGAAAAATGGTGGATTGCTAAATTCGGAAACCTTAAAATATTGCTATTATCCAAAGTTTGTTCAAAGCCATTTAAAAAGATTTAATGCTCGAATATCGGATGAAGACATTAGTATAATAGGCATGAACGGTCCACTTATACGCTTGACAATAAAGAACAGCGATTACATATATCCATTGTATTTTGGGTTAAACTGCAATGTGTTTATGCAAAATATTGGACGTTATTGTTTAACAAACAAAAATTATTATTTTGGAAAAAAAGAATTAGTTAATATTAGTGTAGAACAAACCAATAGTAATTTTGATGCAATGTGCAATCGTTTAATGTCTCCATTAGAAAGAATTGGATTACAGATAGAACGAAGTAGGTATACAGATGAGAAATACTATGTCCGCTTGCCTCAAATTACCAGAACTTCTAAATGGAGTAATCGAGTTGAAACAACCGAATTAGGTTATAAAAAAATTGCGGAATCTGCCATTTTTACAAAGTTTAGTGACTTAGTATTTGCTTCTGATGAAGAAATTGAAATAGAATTTTCTAGGATATTAAGCAAACTTAACAGGACTACGAAATGGTTGACCAAAGATGAGAAAGATAAGATGGAAGAAATTTCAAAATCTCTTTCTATTCAACAACAAAAGGAATTTGTTCCCTATGCGTAAGAAAAGGGGCTGTTGCAAAAGTAGATGAATAATCTACCGGAGCAACAGCTCCGTTTTTATATCTAAAACCAGAAAAGCAGGCTCCGAAAAATCTGCCATCCGTTGTATAATAAGTTATGACGAGTAACTTAAAATATACTAAAAATTGTACCGAACTGGGGAAGCCTTATCAACTGGTTTTTGTCGTTAAATTTGGAGAGTTTGGAAGGTCTTGTTCCAGAAGATGAATCTGTCCGGCCGCTAAGTCACGAACTAGAGGAATTAGATTACACTTTGTTGTTTAGGTTTACTCTGCCAAAGGCAGAAATCTAGCAGTGGACTCAAAGACCATGTTCAAAATTCTGACCTATGTGTACTCCCCAAACATTTATTTTTCAAGAAAAGTCGAGAACGCCTGCAGGCGTGACATCAACTTTATGTGGCTATTGTTACTTACCGGAATAATTGCCAAAAAGTTATTTTGAGACAAGATTACATGTGATGAGGTGGGAAGTGACGAGAAAACCCGTGAAATCAATCTTAAAAAGGAAATTGTCCACTTTCCAGAGGGGAGAACCGCATATAAATGGCTGATTTATAGGCTTTTTGAGAGATTGCAACCCGTTTTACATGGTGCTAACAAAACCCTAACAAATGCCATATTATAGACCGCAATGAACTACCATACAGAAATAGAAAAAGCCCTGAATACTCAGGACTTTTTCAAAGCTGCTGACGGGAATCGGACCCGTGACCTCCGCACTACCAATGCGACGCTCTACCGACTGAGCCACAGCAGCCTGACAGGAAAGACATGCTTTCCGTCACCGTGTTATAGTTTACCAAAAAGGAAAAACCTTGTCAATACCCGAATTGATTGAGTTTTCTTGACAAAACGGCTTAAGTTGCATATTCTTAAATATGGTAGAAAATTTCTGCGGCGCAGCTGGACAAACGCCGTACAGACGATAGAAGGGAAGCGTCTCAATGGGCTTGATCGGAAACATAAAGGAGGAAATCCGCGTCATACGGGAGAGGGACCCGGCGATCCACTCTAATATGGAAGTTTTTCTGTATCCCAGCTTTAAGGTGATGTGCTATTACCGTCTGGCCCACAAGCTCTATCTGCGCCGTCATTATTTCTGGGCGCGGTGGGTTTCCCAGAAGGGCGCGCGCAGGACGGGCATCGAGATTCATCCGGGAGCGCAGATCGGGAAAGGCTTTTTTATCGATCACGGACACGGCGTCATTATTGGAGAAACGACGGTGATCGGCGACAATGTGACGCTCTATCAGGGCGTTACGTTGGGCGGCACGGGCAAGGAGCAGGGAAAACGACATCCCACCATCGGCAATAACGTGATGATCAGCACCGGCGCGAAGGTGCTGGGTTCCTTCAAGATCGGAGATAACAGTAAGATCGGGGCCGGAAGCGTGGTGCTTGCGGAGGTCCCTCCCAATTCTACGGTTGTGGGCGTGCCGGGGCGCGTGGTGAAACGTGACAATATGGCGCTTCCGCAGGAAGAGCTTGACCAGACCCATCTGCCGGACCCTGTGCGGGAAGATATTATGGGCTTGCAGCGGGCGAATGCGGAGCTGACAAACAGGCTGCTGGATTTGGAGCAGGAGATGAAGCGTCTGCGCAAAGAAAAGGCGCAGAACGACGGCAAAAATAGTTGACATAATATAAGACGGAGAGAAAAGAGGAGATTATGAAAGTTTACAATACATTGTCTGGCAAAAAAGAGGAATTTACGCCGATTGAGGACGGGAAGGTCAAGATGTACGTCTGCGGGCCTACGGTTTACAACCTGATTCACATTGGAAACGCAAGGCCTATGATTGTGTTTGACACCGTGCGCCGCTATATGGAGCACAAGGGGTACGAGGTCAACTATGTGTCTAATTTCACGGATGTGGACGACAAGATCATTAAGAAAGCCAACGAGGAGGGAACGGACCCTTCTGTGATTTCTGAGCGTTATATTGCCGAGTGTAAGAAGGATATGGAGTCTTTGCATGTGAAGCCGGCGACAACACATCCAAAGGCAACCTGTGAGATCGGCGGTATGATCGAAATGATACAGACGCTGCTTGACAAGGGACACGCTTATGTGGCGCAGGACGGCACCGTTTATTTCAAGACCAGAAGTTTTCCCGGCTATGGGAAGCTTTCCCACAAGAATCTGGACGATTTAAGAAGCGGCGGCAGGTCGCTTTTGGTGTCCGGTGAGGATCAGAAAGAGGACCCGCTTGATTTTGTGCTCTGGAAGCCGAAGAAGGAGGGGGAGCCATTCTGGGAGTCGCCTTGGTGCGAGGGGCGGCCGGGCTGGCATATCGAGTGCTCGGTGATGAGCAAAAAGTATCTGGGCGATGAGATTGACATTCACGCGGGCGGAGAAGACCTGATTTTCCCTCACCATGAAAATGAGATCGCCCAGTCGGAGGCGGCGAACGGTAAGCCGTTTGCAAAATATTGGATGCACAACGGTTTTTTGAATATCGATAATAAAAAGATGTCCAAGTCTCTGGGCAACTTCTTTACGGTGCGGGATATCGGTGAGAAATATGATCTGCAGATACTGCGGTTTTTCATGCTTTCCGCCCATTACAGAAGCCCTTTGAATTTCAGCGCGGAGCTGATGGAAGCTGCGAAAAACGGCTTGGATCGGATTGTGACCTGCGTTTCCAATCTGAACTTCCTCTTGGAGAAGGCGGGGACGGAGGCGATGAGCGCCGAGGAGAAAGAACTGGCGGCTCAGGCGGCGGAACTGGCGAAAAAGTTTGACGAGGCCATGGACGATGACTTCAATACGGCGGACGCTATCTCTGCGGTGTTTGAACTGGTAAAATTTGCCAACACAAACGCCAATGAGGGTTCCAGCGCGGCCTTTTTAAACGCTCTGAAAGACGAGATCGTGACCCTTACGGATATCTGCGGGCTTACGGTGGAGAGAAGCGAGGAGATCTTGGATTCGGAGATCGAATCGCTGATTGCGGAGAGGCAGGAGGCCAGAAAGGCAAAGAATTTTGCCAGAGCGGACGAGATCAGGGATATTCTCACGCAGAAGGGGATTGTTCTGGAAGATACGCGAGAGGGTGTGAAATGGAAGAGAGCGTGACAATCCTTGAGGCAATCAAGCGTGACTTTTCATGCGGGGAGATTGACATCCGCACGTATTCTCCGTTGGCGTTAGCCTATATCGGGGATGCGATCTACGATCTGGTGATCCGCACCATTGTGGTGGAACGAGGCAATACCTCGGCAAACAAGCTACATAAAAAGACGGTAGGATATGTGAATGCGCGCATTCAGGCGCAGATGATCGAAGCGCTTATGGACGAGCTGACAGAGGAGGAAGCGGCAGTCTATAAGCGGGGCAGGAATGCAAAATCTTACACGACCGCTAAAAATGCCAGCGTTATCGAGTACCGCAAAGCCACCGGGTTTGAGGCGTTATGCGGTTATCTGTATCTGACCGGAAAACAGGAACGGATGCTTATGCTGATCAAGAAGGCGGTCGAGCTAGTTGGGATGAAGATCTAGGAACGCGTAAGCACGGATTTGCGAGTGTGAAAATATGGAAGAGAGGTTTACATAAATGGAACAAAACACCGGCATGATAGAGGGCCGAAACGCCGTAATAGAGGCATTTCGAGCGGGAAAAACGATAGACAGGCTGTATGTGCTGGACGGCTGTAAGGACGGCCCCATCATGACCATTAAACGGGAAGCCGCAAAACAGGGAAGCCAGATCAAATATGTGACGAAGGAACGGCTGGATCAGATGTCCGAAACGGGCAGGCATCAAGGCGTGATTGCCGATGCGGCGGCTTATGGATATGCGGAAGTTTCCGATATCTTACAGAGGGCGAAGGAGAAGGGTGAGGAGCCCTTTGTTTTGCTTTTGGACGGGATAGAAGACCCTCATAATCTGGGGGCCATCATCCGCACGGCGAATCAGGCTGGCGCTCACGGGGTTATCATCCCGAAAAACCGGGCGGTGGGGTTGACAGCTACGGTGGCCAAGGCCTCTGCGGGCGCATTGAATTATACGCCGGTGGCAAAGGTGACCAATCTGGGACAGGCCATTGAAGAGTTGAAAAAGGAAGGACTCTGGTTTGTGTGCGCGGATATGGACGGCACGTCTATGTATGAATTGAATTTGAAAGGACCCATTGGGCTGGTAATCGGCGCGGAGGGAAGCGGCGTAAGCCGTCTGGTGAGGGAAAAGTGCGATATGAACGCACAGATTCCTATGCGGGGAGATATCGATTCCCTGAACGCTTCCGTGGCGGCGGGGATTTTGGCCTATGAGATTGTGAGACAGAGAATGCATTAAAAACGGCATTCTCCGCCTAATTGGACGGGAACGATGAAGAAAATAAATGAAATTTTAGCCGTAGTGATCATATCGCTGATGGGGGTACTTGTGGCAGCGATAGGGCTGCGGGTATACGATACCTACATGACAAACAGAGAAATCGAGACGCAGATCAAAAAACAGGAGCAGGTTCTGGCCAGAAACCGTGAGGCCAACGACCGCGTTCAGGAGATGCGGCAGGAGATTCAGGAATTGTCAGAAGACAGGGAAAAAATACAGCAGTTTCTGGAGGAGATACGGCTTGAAAATGAGCAGACAGTTCCGGCGGCATCCATGACGGAGGAGTATGAACCAGGAGACAGCGGTATGTCCGGAAATAAAAGCATGTCGGAGAACACGACGGACGGCTTCGGCGATATGACACAGTCCAGTATGTCCGGAAATGATACCATGTCTGGCAACGGCACAATGTCCGGGAATGATTCGATGTCCGGAAATGGATTGAGCATGTCTGGCAACAGTACGATGTCTGGTAACGAGCTGAGTATGTCTGGCAACAGCACGATGTCTGGAAACGGATTGAGCATGTCTGGCAACAGTACGATGTCTGGGAATGGACTGAGTATGTCTGGCAACAGCACGATGTCTGGAAACGGGCTGAGTATGTCCGGGAATATGCTGGATGCGATAACGGGGCTTGTACGGCCAAAGATTACCTTGGAGGAGCGCAGGAAAAACAGAAGCTCCTTAGAGGAGACTTTTGCGGTAAATTGGGAAGATCAGATTTGTCTGGAAAACAGCCGGATTGATTTCTCCGACAAAAAAATCGCTTGTCTGGGAGACAGTATTACGGCGGCCGCCAATTTGGAAGACGAGGAGAATTATCTTTCTTACGCTTATCCCGCTGTGCTTGGCGAGCTTTTGGAGGCCGACGAAGTGTATAATCTGGGCATTGGCGGTTCCTCCATCGGACGGTATTGGGCGGATGCTTTTGTGGAACGTTATCAGTCGATTCCGGAAGATACGGATATTATTATTGTCATGGGAGGGACGAATGACGGATTCTGCCTCTCGGAGGAGGAGTTCGGTACGCTTTCGGAGAGGGAGCCATGGACCTTCTGCGGTGATCTGGATGAACTGATGAGAGGGCTTAAGGAACATTATCCGGATGCGGAGATTTATTTTGTCACGCCGCTTCCGAATATTTTACAGGATTATCTGATGCGGGAGCGCGACTATCTGCTGCCCCAGAGTAATCTGGTAAATGTGATATTGACGTTGTCTGCAGAGTATGATTTTCATGTGATAGATTTGTACAACTCTAATATTTTGGATTCCCATGATGCGGATATCGTGGCCGACTATGTGCCGGACGGCGTACATGCAAGCAAGGCGGGATACCGGATTCTGGCGGAACACATTGCGGCGGAAGTGGTGCGGAGTCATGAAGAAGAGGAGTGAAATTGGAAATGGATTGTGGTACAATGTACATGATGGCAATGAGCAGTGCGTGGACAGAGGATAAACCGTAGGTTTTTCGAACATGCACTGTCAACATGAACACAGAAGGGAGAGCATATGGACTTTTTTGAGAAGTTAGGGGACACCATTACGACGAAGGGAAAAGAGGTGACTGGTAAGGCCAAGGATCTGGCGGAGATCGCTAATCTGAAAAGTCAGATCGGTACCTGCGAAGATGTCATTAAGAAAAACTATATTGAGATCGGCAGACTGTACTACGAGAAGCATGGTCTGGAACCGGAAGAGGAGTACGAGGAGTTCTGCCGTGCGGTTGCCAATGCGAAAAATGGAATTGTAGATCTTGAGGATCAGATTCAGAGGGTTAAGGGCATCTAACATAGAAGCATAGAGGCTAAAACAAACAAAAGGGCGGAGAGTGAAATTAATTTGAATCACTCTCCGCTCGATTTGTTATTCTTGTGCCGGAGGCTGCTCAGCGGGAGGCTGTTCTCCTGCGGCCTGAGCCGCCGCAGCAGCAGCGGCAGCCGCTGCCTCAGCGTTTCTTTGGTCGATTTCGGCCCTCTGCGCTTCAATTAATCCCTCATAGCCCGGCGTTGCAAAGAAAGTTTCATCGTGAGGACATAGATTGGCCGGCTGTGCCGGAGTTGGAACTTCACCGTCAGCGCCCGCTTCTCCCGAAGGTTCTGTAGGTTCCGGGGCGGTAGGAGCCACGGCGTTGGGTGAACCGCTCTGCAAGACCGGATCTTCAACCGGCGTCAGTTCGATGACGCCCTCCACCTTGAAGGGGCAGAACTCACGGGCCGGAAGATTGCAGTATTGGCAGATCTGTCCCGCGTAATGCACGTCGCAGGTCTCGGTGGGAACGGTGCCTTCCGCAAAATATTCCGTGCGCAGCGTGCCGTCGCAGAGACCGGCGATAGGCTGTTTTCCGGAACGTGCACAGACGGTCGCCGTCACGATGCCGGATGGAACACTGAAAGATTCGCTGGGGAGATCTTCGTGAATCTGGGACATGACAACACGCCACATCTTTTTGGCCAGATTTTTTTCATCCCCGGTCAGCTTCACGTTATTGTCGAAACCGGCCCAAGTGGTAGCGGTATAGTAGGGTGTGTAGCCCGAAAACCACACGTCATTATAGTCGGATGTTGTGCCCGTCTTTCCGGCAATCGCCATGTTTCCGAAATTGACGGAGCCGCCGGTTCCGCTGGTGACAACGTCAACCATAGCGTCGGTCAGAAGAAACGCGGTGGTTTCTTTGATGACCTGCTTTGACTGCGGCATGGTATTGTCCAGAATGATATTGCCGTCGTGGTCTAACACCTTTGTGTAGAGCTTTGGTTTAATATAGGTGCCCTTGTTTGCAATGCAGGCGTAAGCGGCGTTTAACTCTTCGTTGGTGACGCCGTGCGTGAGACCGCCAAGCGCTGTGGTCTGTTGGATATCGGAGAAAATTTCCCCATTTATTTCTTCACGCTCCGCAAGTGTGGTAAAACCGAAGCTTTTCAGGTAGTCAAAGCCCAACTGAGGCGTGATCAGAGTCAATGTCTTTACGGTTACGATGTTCATGGAGTCCCGGATACCGTCCCTAAGGGAGGAAAGGCCGCGGTACTGTTCTCCGTACCAGTTGGCCACAGGACGTCCGCCCACATAGTTAAAGGGCGCGTCGTTTATGACGGTGGCCAGCGTTAAACCGGCGCTGTCTAAAGCGGGCGCATAGGTGGAAACAATCTTGAAGGTGGAGCCGGGCTGTCTGGTGGTGTCTGTGGCGCGGTTCAAGGTACGGCTGCCTGTCTTTGCGCCGCGGCCGCCAACCATTGCCACGATACATCCGGTGCTTTGATCCTCTACCACCAGCGAAACCTGAGGCTGGGGGGTGAGACTGACATTTTCGCCGTAAACTTCGTCGCCGGCTCCCATCACGGCCGCCTTGTAGGCTTCAATATCCTGATAGGCTTCCTCTTGGGAGGCGTAGATCAGGTTGTAGTTGGAGGAACGGTTTTCCCGCCAATAGCTGCGAAACATCTCGGTGCTGACATTTTCCCTGTCCCCGTTCGCGCGGTCAATGGTCAGTTCATAATTCAGATACCATTTGGTGTTGGCGGGGAAGTTGCTCTCGTCGGCAAAAGCGTCGTCGCATATTTTTTGAATTTTAGGGTCCTGTGTGGAGTAAATTTTCAGGCCGCCGCTGTAAAGCAAGGTGAAAGCCTGCGTCTCGTTGTAGCCGGCAGCGATCAGATCCTCCATCACATCGTCCACCAGCGCGTCCACAAAGTATGTATTGACGGAGGCGTCCTCATTTTCGGAATCGGCAATCTGAATGCGGGAATAAACGTCGTCGGCAAGCGCTTCCGCGCGTTCTTCTTCTGAAATATAGCCCTGATCCATCATATCTTTCAGCACTTTTTCGCGGCGCTCTGCATTTTTTTCCGGATGGGTAATGGGATTGTAACGGGACGGATTCTGCGTAATCCCGGCAATCACCGCGCACTCGGACAAATTGAGGTCACTGACAGACTTGTTGAAATAACGGCGGGAAGCCGCCTCCACGCCGAGGGTATTCTGGCCTAAGTTGATGGTGTTCATATAATTGATGAGAATCGTATCTTTATCCATCACCTTTTCCAGCTCAAGGGCAAGGTACTGTTCCTGAAATTTTCTCTTGAACTTATCCGCAAGGGAATCCTCGCTGGTCCAGTCTGTAAAGACATTATTTTTCAAAAGCTGCTGTGTGATGGTGCTGGCGCCTTCGGAAAAATGTCTGTTTTGGAGTCCAACTACGCCCGCGCGGATAATGCCCTTGATGTCGATCCCGTTATGATCATAAAAACGGGAATCCTCGATGGCTACAAAGGCGTCTTTTAAGTCCTGCGGCACCATGTCGATGGTGACGGGGATACGGTTGGAGTCGTTGGAAACTAATTTCTGAATCTGCGTTCCTTCTATATTGTATACAAAGGTGGAAAAGCCGGAGGGCGTTACGTCGATGTTGCCAATGTCCGGCGCGGTGTCTAAAATACCTTTAAAAGCGCCGATTCCCGCGCTTGCGCCTATAATGGCAATGCCGATCATGCCGATTAAAAATACCTGCACAAATGTGAAAGTGATTTTTCTGCTCCATTTTTTCCCGGTAGCGTGAAGCGCCTGCTGTTTTTTGCGGACGCCTTTTTTGCTGTAATTCATGGCTGATGCCTCCTCGACTTGTTATTATACCAAAATTCCCCGTTTAAATAAAGTTTTTTATGCTTTCTTAAGAATTGTTTGCGATTCTGTGCACATTTATACTTGCACTGTCGGAAGAAATGTGCAAGGATTGATACATGGATAAATATGCGCCGTATAAAGTGATTGAATATGGGGGCGAGGGAGAGATCGTGGAGAAGAAATCACGATTTATTGCCCATGTGCAGGCCACTGAAACAGAGGAGGAAGCGGTCTGCTTTATTGAGGCCGAAAAGAAGCGGTACTGGGATGCCAAACACCACTGCTATGCTTATATTCTGGGCGGACAGGGGCAGACGGTAAGGTATTCCGATGATGGGGAGCCTTCCGGTACGGCAGGCAGGCCGATTTTGGAGGTGCTTACGGCATCGGGAATCCGGGGGCTGACACTGGTGGTAACCCGGTATTTTGGCGGTACGCTTTTAGGAACGGGCGGACTTGTGCGCGCCTATACGCAGGCGGCGCAGGCAGGGTTGGCGGACAGCCGTGTGGCCGTAATGCGTTACGGGTACAGCGTTACGGTTGAGACAGATTATAACGGGATCGGCAGGATACAGTATCTTTTGGGGCAGAGAGGCATTCCTATAGTGGAGTCCGTTTACACACAGCAGGTATCGATCAAGTTTCAGGCCCCATACGAGGAAAAAGAAAAACTAATCAAGGATATCACGGAGGCTACTGCAGGCACAGCGCAGGTGGACTTCTCAGATCCTTTCTATTATAAGAGCACATAGGAAAGGCAGCGTGCTATGGACGAGAAGAAAAGGGCGGAGAACATGCATGGGGAGATGACGGAAAATCAGGCATACAATGACTATGCCAATTTTGGCGTTGACGAGATCAGGGAACTTCTTGGAAAGGGGCAGTATACCAGACTCAGGCAGATCATTGCAGAATTAAACGACGCGGATATCGCCGATTATCTGGAAGAGATGGAAGAGGAAGAAGTGGTTAAGATATTCCGTATTCTGCCTAAAGATACGGCGGCGGACGTCTTTTCTTATCTGGAGATCGACCAGCAGCAGTCGGTTATTACTTCGCTGTCGGATAAGGATGCGGGCCGTATCATTGACAACATGATGTCCGACGATGCGAAAGAGCTGATGGAGGAAATGCCAGCTAACGTAGTGAAGCGTTTAATTGCCAACACCAGCGCGGACACCAGAAAGGCCATCAATCACCTGATGCGTTATCCGGAGGACTCGGCGGGCAGCGTGATGACGGTGGAGTATATGGACCTGAAAGAACATCAGACCGTTGCGGATGCCATCGAGCGGATTCGGAGGGTCGGGGTGGACAGCGAGACCATCAATATCTGCTATGTGCTGGACAATAAACGCACACTGGTGGGGACGGTAGCCTTGCGTTATCTGCTGCTCAGCGATCCGGGCGCCATTATCGGCGACATTATGCATAGAAATGTAGTTTCCATCCATACGCTGATGGATCAGGAGGAAGTGGCAAGGCAGTTTAAAAAATACGAATTTACCGCAATGCCGGTGGTGGACAACGAGGACAGGCTTGTGGGAATCATTACCGTAGACGACGTGGTGGATATTATGGAGGAAGAGACCACGGAGGATATCGAGAAGATGGCGGCCGTGGTGCCTTCTGATAAGCCCTATCTGAAAATGACGGTGTTCGACGCTTTTAAAAAGAGAATCCCATGGCTTTTACTGTTGATGATTTCCGCTACCTTTACGGGGCGCATTATCACTTCTTTTGAAAATGAATTGAGCAGATATGTGGTACTGACGGCTTTTATTCCTATGCTGATGGACACCGGCGGAAATGCGGGCGGTCAGGCTTCCGCCATCATTATCCGCGGGATCTCTTTGGATGAAATAGAATTCAGCGATTGGAGCAGGGTAATCTGGAAGGAGATCAGGACGGCGGTATTGTGCGGCTTGACTCTTTCGGCCTGTAATTTTGCCAGATTGATGCTGTTTGATCAGGTGAGCGTTCAGGTGGCGTTAGTGGTCTGCCTGACGCTGCTGATGGCGGTAATTGTGGCGAAGATGGTTGGCTCAACCCTGCCGATGGTTGCAAAAAAAATAGGGCTTGACCCGGCAGTGATGGCAAGCCCGTTTATTACAACGATTGTAGACGCAATTTCCCTGTTGATTTATTTCCGCGTGGCGGAGATTGTGCTGAACATCTGACAGCGTGATTACTTCTTTGCCGCCGCGGAAATCGCCGCCCGTTTTCTGAGCGTCGGATCGAGAATCTTCTTGCGGATTCTGAGGCTCTCCGGCGTTACTTCCAAAAGCTCGTCGGTGTCGATGAACTCAAGCGCCTGTTCTAAGCTCAAAACCTTGGGCGGCGTCAGGCGCAGCGCTTCGTCCGCGCTGGAGGAACGTGTGTTGGTGAGCTGTTTTTTCTTGCAAACATTTAATTCGATGTCCTCGCCGCGTCCGTTCTGCCCAATGACCATGCCGGAGTAAACTTTCTCGCCGGGGCCGATAAAAAGAGTGCCGCGCTCCTGCGCGTTGTACAGGCCGTAGGTGATTGCCTCGCCCGCTTCAAAGGCGATGAGGGAACCCTGTTTGCGGTATTGGATATCGCCCTTGTAAGGGCCGTAGCCGTCAAAAATGGTGTTCATGATGCCGTTGCCCTTTGTGTCCGTCATAAACTCGCCGCGGTAGCCGATCAGTCCTCTTGAGGGAATGGAAAATTCCAGACGGGTGTAACCGCCGGAGGCCATACCCATATTTTTTAACTCGCCCTTTCTCTGGCTGAGCTTTTCAATGACAGTCCCGGAAAATTCTTCCGGTACATCCACATAGCACAGTTCCATAGGTTCTGTTTTTTTGCCGTTCTCGTCCGTTTTATACAGGACCTCCGCCTTGCTTACCGCAAACTCGTAACCTTCCCGGCGCATGTTCTCGATCAGGACGGAGAGGTGCAGTTCGCCGCGGCCGGATACCTTGAACGCTTCCGTGGTGTCGGTCTCCTCCACCCGCAGGGATACGTCCGTGTTTAGTTCTTTGAACAGGCGGTCCCGCAGATGGCGGCTGGTAACATATTTTCCTTCTTTGCCCGCAAGGGGAGAGTCGTTGACGATAAAGTGCATGGCAATCGTAGGCTCTGAAATTTTCTGGAAAGGAATCGGCTGCGGATTTTCGGGGGAACAGAGGGTATCGCCGATGTGGATATCCGCAATGCCGGATATCGCTACGATGGCGCCGATGTTCGCCTCTTTTACCTCTACCTTGTTTAAACCGTCGTACTCGTAAAGTTTGCTGATCTTAACTTTTTTCAGTTTGTCGGGGTCGTGGTGGTTTACAATGACCACTTCCTGATTGACCTTGACGCTGCCGTTGTCCACCTTGCCTACGCCGATGCGGCCCACATATTCGTTATAGTCGATGGTGCTGATCAAAATCTGGGTGCCGGCGTCGGGATCGCCCTGAGGCGCGGGAATGTGCTCAATGATGGTATCAAAGAGCGGCGTCATATCCCCGCCTTTGACGGTGAGCTGCGTGGTGGCTGTGCCTGTCTTTGCGGAAGCGTAGACAAAAGGACAGTCAAGCTGTTCGTCATTGGCGTCCAGATCCATGAAAAGTTCCAATACTTCGTCTACGACCTGAATCGGTCTCGCTTCGGGCCGGTCGCACTTGTTAATGCAGACGATAACGGCAAGGTCTAACTCCAACGCTTTTTTTAACACAAATTTGGTCTGGGGCATAGGGCCTTCAAAGGCATCCACCACAAGGACAACGCCGTCCACCATCTTGAGCACCCGTTCCACTTCGCCGCCGAAGTCGGCATGTCCGGGGGTGTCGATAATGTTAATTTTGGTTCCTTTGTAGGTGACGGCCGTATTTTTGGAAAGAATGGTGATGCCGCGTTCTTTCTCGATGTCGCCTGAATCCATGACGCGTTCCGCGACTTCCTGGTTTTCCCTGAAAACGCCGCTCTGCTTTAACAGCTCGTCCACCAGCGTGGTTTTGCCGTGATCTACATGGGCGATGATCGCTATATTTCTTACATCTTCTCTTGTTTGTTTCATGTCATACCGTGCCTTTCTTGAGTCTACG
The DNA here is from genome assembly GCA_947243855.1 of uncultured Lachnospiraceae bacterium. Classification (GTDB taxonomy): domain Bacteria; phylum Bacillota; class Clostridia; order Lachnospirales; family Lachnospiraceae; genus UBA3282. Next base: position 40,039 of record CAMXIK010000028.1, read on the forward strand.
GAGTAAAAGTTCCGTAATCCTCGACGATTATATCACTTGTGCGGGGTTCTTGCAAGTTAGATGTCTTTTGGGCGTTTGGTACTCGGTTTTGTGGTTTCCACTAAACCCTTTGTAAAATTTGTTGCATTTTCTCCTATCTTTTTTCATCAGTGATATATTTATGGTCAAAAAGCGGTCAGAAAGGAGTAGCAGACATGTCCAGACGAGGCGACAACATAAGAAAACGGGCGGATGGAAGATGGGAGGGACGATACCGTATTCGATCGGAAGGCGGAGAGACGCGTTATCGGTCGGTTTACGGCAAATCTTACGGTGAAGTAAAAGAAAAAATTGCCGATATGATACATAGGACTTACAGGGTTGAGGAGTTTTGCGGAAACAAGTTATCGGCAGAGGCGCAAAAGGCATGGCACAATGCAGGCTTCTGTACGCTTGTGGAGGAGTGGCTTGACGAGATAGAAAAAAACAGGAAATATTCTACTTATATCAAATATAAAACAATCTATCAATGCCACATCCAAGGAATTTTTTCTGGCGAGACATTCCCGCAGATGACAAACGGTTATATCCAGAAGCGGATCGCGGCGGTAGAACTATCGGATTCCACCAGACACAGTATGCTTGCCGTGATCAAACAGACCCTGCGCTATGCAGAGAAGCAATACGGCTGGCCCATGCCGTCTATTACCAACAATTTTATGCAGCATAAGTCCCATACCATTGAAATTTTAAATCGTACCGAGCAGGCAAAACTCATGCAGTTTTTACACAAGGATATGGATATTTCCAAAGCAGGCATCTTTCTTTGTCTTTCTACCGGTCTTCGTTTGGGCGAAATTTGTTCCTTAAAATGGGGTGACATCGATCCGGAATGCAAGCTGCTCCATGTAAACAGAACCGTCCAGAGAATTAAAAGTATGGAAGGGCCGTCCAAAACTGTACTTTTGGAAACGCCGCCTAAAAGTGTTTTCTCCAATCGGGAAATTCCGATTCCGGACACGCTTCTTTCGCTTCTTATGGCGTTTAAAAACAATGGACAGGAGTATATTTTGTGTAAAGATAAACCGATGGAGCCGCGGACCTATCAAAATCATTTCAAACGGTATCTGGGACAGATTATGGTTCCTGATTATAATTTTCATGCGCTGCGGCATACCTTCGCCACGAACTGCATTGACAGCGGCATGGACATAAAAAGCCTCAGTGAAATTCTCGGACACTCCAACGTACAGATTACGCTGGACCGCTATGTGCATCCCAGTATGGATACCAAGAGAAAATATATCGACGCGCTTTCGGCTGACTACGGACGGTTATATGGACAAAAAAAGCAGAAAGCGTGAGCTTTCCGGAAGGGAAAACAGGGGGGCGCGAAAGTTTTACGCGACCCCTAACAGTTCTATTTCTGCGCCATATCTTATATATTGATAATACAATAACAGTTCAGGGCCAAGAGTCCGTATGGCGTTGAGATACTTGAGCAGAATGGAGGAAAACATGACGGATAAGGTGATTGAAAACAACCAAGTGGCGGTTATGGGGGAGATCGTGAGCGATTTTTCCTTTAGCCATGAGATTTTTGGAGAAGGATTCTACATGGTGGATATCAGTGTAGATCGACTTAGTGAGTCAACAGATATTATACCAGTAATGGTATCGGAGCGCCTGATTGA
>CAMXIK010000029.1 GCA_947243855.1 uncultured Lachnospiraceae bacterium
CTGTCGCTGGATGATTTGGATATGGGAGAAGGCGGCACTGAGGAGCCTTCCATGGACGAATTTTCATTGGATGATCTGACATCAGAAGGGGCGGATGACAGCGCTTTGGATGCGCTTGACGACCTGTCACTGGATGAGTTATCGTTAGAAGAGGCAGAAAATACGGAGGAGGATGCGGATGGTCTGATGTCGGAGGAAGACATTGACCGTCTGTTAAATGGTGATATGTCTACAGAAAATGAATCGGCAGACGATTTTGCGCTGGAGGAAACGGGAAGCGAAGGGGATGACGAGCTTTCCGCGTTGTTGGCTGGCATGGATCATGATGAAGATTTGTCGGAAATCAACGATCTATTGGAGGAATCTGATCAGGGCGTCTCTGCGGATGACGATATGCTGGCTATGCTGGAGGGGGTAGACGAAGACGGCAGCTTCGATTTGTTTGAAAGCGACGAGGCGGCCAGAGAGGCAGAGGGGATTCGAGAACTTTCGCCGGAAGAAGCTGCGGAGCGGGAAGGCGGCGAGAAGAAAAAGAAGAAAAAGAAGCTGTTTGGCAAAAAGAAAAAAGGCGCAGAAGATGAGATAGATGCTCTTTTAGGAGAAGGGGAGGCGCCGGAGGCTTCTCAGAAAGAAAAGAAGCCGGGATTTTTGGCAAGGCTTTTGGATTTCCTGCTTGAGAGCGACGAGGATGATGAAGATCCTCTTGCTGCGGAGATTCTTGCTGGCAACGATGGCGAGACGGGAACCGTTACAGATGAAAATAAAGAGCTTTTGAAGGAATTAAGCGACGAGGATAAGAAGGGCAAAAAGAAGAAGAAAAAGGATAAGAAGGGCAAGAAAGGAAAAGACGGGGAAGAGGCTGAGAAGAAAGAGAAAAAGCCCAAAAAGGAAAAGAAGAAAAAAGAGAAAAAGAAGAAGGAAGAAGAAGTCGATCTGCTTGCACCGCCTGAGAAGAAGCTTTCCAAAAAGAAAGTGATCACAGTCTTCCTGTTCTGCGGTACGCTGTTGGCTGGCATCATTGTGCTTTCTAGGGTTCTGCCAGATACAGTGCAGAAGAAAGACGCATATACTGCTTATGATAACGGAGAATACGCGCAGGTATATGAATTGCTGTATGGGAAAACACTAAATGAGCAGGATGAGGCGATTTATCAGAGCAGCAATATCATTCTGCAAATGAACAGAAAGCTTACTTCTTATGAAAATTATACACGCCTTGATATGCAGGTGGAGGCGTTAAACGCACTGCTTACCGGCGTTGAGCGTTATCAGCAGATTCTGCCGGATGCGGAAAAATATAATGTAGTGGCGGAAGTCAATGACGTTTATTCGCAGATTTTGGAGAGATTGTCTGCAAGCTTTGGACTGTCGGAGGGAGACGCGTGGGATATTCTGGCATTGACGGACAATGTGGAGTATACCAGAAGACTACAGGCGGTTGTTGCCGGGGAACTTAGCGAGGCCGAGGAGACCGAAGAGGGCGTACTGGATGTCCTGCCGGAGGAAGAGGAGATCATGGAACGAATCGGCGGAATAGACGGGGAGCCAGAAGCAGAGGTACAGCCGGAAGCTGAGGAGTACGTGATCGGCGGCATGGACGGAGAGACAGAAATAGTGATAGAACCGGATTCTGAGGAAGAAGGGGTAGACGATCAGGTTTCGGATGAAAGTGCGGACGACAATGCGGATGAAGGGACAGAATAATGGTCGCGATTATTGACTATGACGCAGGCAATATCAGAAGCGTAGAGAAGGCGGCCAAGCTTCTTGGCCATGAGGCTGTTGTGACGAGAGACCGGGAAACCATTTTGAAGTCGGATCATGTGATTCTGCCGGGCGTGGGCGCATTTGGCGACGCTATGGACAAGCTGAGAAGGTTTGGACTGGTAGATACGATCCACGAAGCGGTAAATCGTAAGCTCCCTTTTTTAGGGATCTGTCTGGGATTACAGTTACTGTTTGAGAGCAGCGAGGAGGCGCCGGGGGTGGAAGGCCTCGGACTTTTGCCGGGAAAGATTCTTCGCATTCCGGAGAAAGAGGGCCTGAAAATTCCCCATATCGGATGGAACTCCCTCACGTTTCCAAATCAGGGACGGTTGTTTGCGGGAATTGCACAGGGCGCTTACGTGTATTTTGTGCATTCCTATTATTTACAGGCGAAAGAGCCAGAGATTGTGACGGCGGCTACGGAGTATGGAACGACGATTCATGCTTCGGTAGAGCGGGATAATTTGTTTGCCTGCCAGTTCCATCCAGAAAAAAGTTCTGAGACCGGACTTAAGATATTACAAAATTTCCTGAATAGTTAGAACGGAGCATTTCATATGCACACGAAGCGGATTATTCCCTGTCTTGACGTAAAAAACGGCAGGGTGGTTAAAGGCGTTAATTTTATTAACTTTAAAGATGCGGGCGATCCGGCGGAGGTAGGCGCCGCGTATGATAAGTCGGGAGCGGACGAGCTGGTTTTTCTGGATATCACGGCGTCGTCCGATGCCAGAAACACTGCGGTGGAGATGGTGCGCAGGGTAGCGGAAAAGGTATTTATTCCGTTTACGGTGGGCGGCGGCATCCGCACGGTGGAGGATTTTAAGGCAATTCTGCGGGAAGGGGCGGACAAGGTTTCCGTCAATTCTGCGGCGATCATGAATCCCAGCCTGATCAGCGAAGCGGCGGATAAATTCGGCAGCCAATGCGTGGTGGTGGCGATCGATGCGAAAAGACGCGCGGAGGGAGACGGGTTTACCATTTATAAAAACGGCGGCCGTGTGGATATGGGAATCGATGCGGTAGAGTGGGCGATGAAGGCGGAAAAGCTTGGCGCGGGTGAAATTCTTTTGACCAGCATGGATGGGGACGGCACCAAGGCCGGCTATGATTTGGAATTGACAAGAGCCGTTGCGGAAAATGTTTCGATTCCGGTGATTGCCTCCGGCGGCGCGGGAACCATGGAGCACTTTTATGAGGCGTTTACGGAGGGAAAGGCCGAGGCGGCTCTGGCGGCTTCCTTGTTTCATTTTAAGGAGATGGAGATACGGGATTTGAAGAAATATCTGAGAGATAAGGGGATCTCGGTAAGATTATAGGGAGATAGGGATGCAAGGGGGCATAGGAACAGAACGGAAATAGTTCCATGCCTTTTTATGCGGCGGTCAAAGAGAAAGGGAGAAACGACTATGGCGATGCTGGAGGGCGGCTGGGCACAAGTTCTGGACGGAGAATTTCATAAGCCTTACTATAAAAATCTGTATTTATTTGTGAAAGATGAGTACAGTAAGCGGGTGGTCTATCCGCCCGCCGATGATATTTTTAACGCGTTTCATTTTACACCGTTAGAAAAAGTAAAGGTGCTGCTTTTGGGACAGGACCCCTACCATAATGAACATCAGGCTCATGGTATGAGCTTTTCCGTACTGCCGGACCAGAGGGAGATTCCGCCGTCTTTGCAGAATATTTATCAGGAACTGCACGACGATCTGGGCTGTTATATTCCAGACAACGGCTATTTGAAAAAATGGGCCGACCAGGGCGTGCTTTTGTTAAACACGGTTTTGACTGTGCGCGCCCATCAGGCAAACTCTCATCAGGGAAAGGGCTGGGAGGAGTTTACGGACGCGGTGATCCGGGCCGTGAACGAACAGGACAGGCCGGTGGTGTATCTGTTGTGGGGACGTCCCGCGCAGAATAAAATTCCGATGCTCACCAATCCGAAGCATTTGATTTTAAAAGCGCCGCATCCCAGCCCGCTTTCGGCCTATCGGGGATTTTTCGGATGTAAACATTTCAGCCAGTGCAACGATTTTTTGAAGGCCAATGGGGTAGAACCGATAGATTGGCAAATTGAGAATATTATGGGAGAGGAGCAGCGCATAAGATGAATAAAACGCCGTTTGTAACAAAGGAACAGATAGAGGAGATTGTAAAGACTTACCCGACGCCTTTTCATATTTATGAGGAAAAAGGAATCCGGGAAAACGCGAAAGCAGTACAGGAGGCCTTTTCATGGAATAAGGGTTTTAAGGAATACTTTGCGGTAAAAGCATGCCCGAATCCGTTTCTGATCCAGATTTTGCATGAATATGGCGCAGGCTGCGACTGTTCGTCGCTGACGGAGCTGATGTTAAGCAACGCTCTTGGCATTAACGGCAGGGATATTATGTTCTCGTCGAACGATACGCCGGCGCAGGAGTACGCGTACTGCGCGCAGGTGGGCGGCATTATCAATCTGGATGATATTACGCATATTGATTTTGTGGAAAAGACGCTTGGGAAACTGCCGGAGACTATGAGCTGCCGTTATAATCCGGGCGGGGTATTCCAGTTAAGCAACGGCATTATGGACAATCCGGGCGATTCCAAGTACGGGTTTACGCCGGAACAGCTCTTTGAGGGCTATCGTATTTTGAAGGAAAAAGGCGTGAAGCATTTTGGGTTACACGCGTTTCTCGCCAGCAATACCGTGACCAACGAGTATTATCCGCAGCTTGCAAAACAGCTCTTTGAGGTGGCGGTTCAGGTCAAGGAAAAGGTGGGCGTGCAGATCGAATTTATCAATCTTTCCGGCGGCGTGGGGATCGCTTATCAGCCCGGCCAGCAGTCCAACGATATCCGGGCCATCGGCGAAGGCGTACATCGGGTGTTCGACGAGGTGCTTGTGCCGGCAGGCATGGGAGAGACAGCGATTTATACGGAGATGGGCCGTTTTATGACGGGGCCTTACGGCGCGCTTGTGACACAGGCGATTCATGAGAAGCATACCCATAAGGAATATATCGGGGTGGATGCTTGTGCGGTCAATTTAATGCGCCCAGCCATGTATGGCGCTTACCATCATATTACGGTGCTGGGGAAGGAAAATGCGCCCTGCGATCACATGTATGACGTAACAGGTTCCCTGTGTGAAAATAACGATAAGTTTGCCATTGACAGGAAACTGCCGAAGATTGACCGGGGAGACTATCTGGTCATTCATGATACGGGAGCCCACGGATATGCGATGGGATATAATTACAACGGCAAGCTGAAATCGGCGGAGCTTCTTTTAAAGGAGGATGGAAGCGTGCAGTTGATCAGGCGGGCCGAGACGCCGAAAGACTATTTTGCGACATTGGACGGTTTTGACGTGTATCAAAAATTGGGACTGTGACATAGGACCGGACGGAGTTTGGAAGGGATATGGTTTTTGGATGAAAGGGGTAAATAGGATCAAAGCGGTCTCGCTGTCTATGCTGTTATTATTGCTGACGGCATGTCAGAGCGAGTACGGAAAGAAAATAGAGGAGCTGCCAGCCGAGGAGGGAGACAGAACTGTCCACATAGAAGCGCAGGGAACGGAGGATGTGGAACCCGGCGCAGAGGATGCGGAACCCGGTGCGGAGGGGGAGGAAGCAGAACCCGGAGAAATGCAGATACAGCCGGAGAATAGAATAGAGCCTTGCGTTTCCGACGGCATAAGTTATTATTTCAAAGCGCAGGGAAACTATCTCAGCGTTTATAACGGAACGGACTTTGAGGATATTTATTTAAAAGGGGTCAATCTGGGACTTGGCAAACCAGGCTATTTTCCGGGAGAGACGGCGATTACGAAGGAGGAGTACGCAAGGTGGTTTCGGCAGATTGGAGAGATGAACGCGAACTGTATCAGAGTCTATACGGTACAGCCGCCAGAGTTTTACGAGGCTTTTTTTGAATATAACCAACAAGCCAAAACCCCTCTTTATCTGTTCCATGGAACATGGTATGACGAAACCAGATTGGTGGAAGCGGCGGACGCGTTTGACGAGGAAATGTACAGCATTCTACAGGAGGATATGAGAAATACCGTAGATCTTCTGCACGGCAACTGTACGATTGCGGAACAGTCTGGAAAGGCATACGGGACCTACCGTTATGACGTCTCCTCCTATGTCATCGGCTGGATTCTGGGCATTGAATCGGATGCGACTTTTGTATCGACTACCAACGAGTGCAATCCGGACGTTCACTCTTATGAGGGCAAATATATAAGCGCCGATCAACTGGAACCCTTTGAAGTATTCTGGGCCCAGACGGGAGATTATATTCTGGACTATGAGGCCGAACATTATGGGATGCAGAGGCCTTTGAGCTATTCTAACTGGCCCACGGCGGATATCTTGGAGCATCCCAGCGAGACAATGGCGGAAGAGTACAGTGTGGATTTGAATGTGGAAAATCTGGATGCGTCGGAGGCGTTTCCCTGCGGTTTGTTCGCATCCTACCATATTTATCCGTACTATCCTAACTTCCTGTATACGGAGCTGGAATACAGCAATTACCGGGACGAAGAGGGAAAAGCCAATACTTACAAAGCCTATCTGGAAGATTTGATGAAAGAGCATCACATACCGGTACTCGTGGCGGAATTTGGCATCCCTGTATCGAGGGGGATGACCCATGCCAATATTTATACGGGATTTGATCAGGGCAATAAGTCGGAAACCCAGCAGGGTGAAATGCTTGTGTCTATGATGGAGGATATTTACGATACCGGATATGCCGGAGGCATCGTTTTTACATGGCAGGACGAGTGGTTTAAGAGAACGTGGAATACGGAAGCCTACACCAATCCAGACCGCAGGGCGTACTGGTGCGATATGATGACCTGCGAGCAGCATTTCGGACTGCTTGATTTTGTGGCGGGAGAGGGGAAGGAAACGGTTGTCATAGACGGCGACGATTCGGACTGGAGTGAAGAGGATATTTTGCTGGAGGCGGATGAGGCGTCTTTGTCGGTGAAACATGACTGCACGTATCTGTATCTGATGATCCGCAAAGAGGATGCGGATTATGACGAGGAGCGGTTTTATATTCCGTTTGACATTACGCCTAATTCGGGAAGCTTGGTATATGAGGACAAGACGCTTGGCGCGGCGGCGGATTTTATGCTGGTTGTGGACGGGCGGGAAGACACGCAGATGCTTGTGCAGAGCTATTACGATTTATACCAATATGAATATGATAAATATGACAAAGGGATTCAGACGACGGCCGAAATGAAGCAGGCGGACAATACGATATTTCAGCCGATCTATTATCTGGTGGAACGGGAATTGGTGCTGCAAGACCGCATCGAGATTGTTCCGCTGCAGCGGTTTCCAGCAGGAAAGCTGGTGTTTGGAACCAGTGATTTTGATTCGGACGAATATAATTCGCTTACCGATTTTTGCTATCAGGACGATGTGCTGGAAATCCGCATTCCATGGCTTTTGTTAAATTTTAGAGATCCGTCCAGAAAAGAGATCGAAGACGATTTCTGGAAAAATAATGGGGTTTCGGGAACTTTTATTGAAAATATCAAGATCGGACTTGCGCAGGAAGGAGCAGAATCCATCCAAATGAATCCCTATGAATGGGAGGAATGGGATTATTATCCGTATTTCGAGCGTCTGCGGAAGAGCTACTATATGTTACAGGAGCAGTTTGCAAAGCTCCCCTAAAAATTGTCTGAAAATTCAGGGGGGGGGTAATTATCGGAAATCGTTGCTTATTCCAGAGAATTGTGATATTATTATAAGAATAGGTGAAGTGTAGATGAAAATCTGATACGGAACTGTCAGTTAAGAGAATCGGAAAGCGTTGAAGGCAAATGAAAACAACTGTCCGCGTAGCTCATAGGGCAAGCAACTACATAACATCGGTCATATTATCTATTGTAATTGCCACGTCCGTGGGATTTTTTCTCTATGTTTCCGGATTATATCTGCACGGGGATGCTGTATATGCCCAGTTATATAAGCTGGACGCAGTCGCAGAATCCATGCGGGAAGGCGCGCTGTTTCCCGTATATGTCGAAAATTGGTACAACGGCTATGAGATTTTCAGGTATTCCCCGCCTACCGTTTACATGATGATCGTAATGCTTTCGGGCATTTTTCATGCGGATTATCATATTAGCATCTGTATTTTTTATGGGATTATGGCCTTTATCTCCATGATGGGCTTTTTCCTGTTTGGCGTAAAACAGAGAAAAATTATTGCGTCGTTTTTTGCCGGAATTGCTTTTCTGTTACTGCCGTCCACATTTACGGCGGTGATTTTGGAGGGCAGTCTGGACGTTGTTATGGGACTTGCGCTGATTCCGGGAATTTTGTATTTCTTATACAGTTTTATGACGTGGAAGAACAGACTGGCGGTTTTGCCGTTTTCGGTTATGATGTGTCTGTTGATTGTGTCGCATTATATTCTTGCCATTGCGTTCGGCTGGGTGTTGGCGATCTACATAGTAATCTATTCGGCGGCTGTAAAAGAATGGAAATTCGGGGCGGCGGCCATAGGAAATACAGTATTGCTTTATCTGGTTATGGGATATTTCCTGTATCCGGCATTGTCCGGCGGCCTGTTGACAAGGCCCCATTCTTCCCAGTGGGATGCGGAGCTTTCCCTTGGCATTCCGGTTTTAGTGATTGCCATACTCGGACTGATCACAACGGATAGGAAGCGGTTTGCCGGATTTTTTCTGACGACTACTTTTTGTGTATTATCTTTTTCTGTGATGGAGCCGGTTAGGAAGCTGATCTCTTCGCCGACGCTGCAGAGAAGTTACTGGTATTTGATTTCAATAACGGCAGTTCTTTTATTTACCTTACTGCTCTGGGACCGGTTGAGAATGATTTTTCTGCTTGCATCCCTGTGTGTGATGGTGGGAGCGGGAGTTCCTTTGATGTTAGCCATGCAGGAGGGCGATCATGCGCTGCAGGAGGATCAGGCGCTGATTGACGATTATTTATTGGCGGAGGCAGCGTCTTGGACGGATAATCGAATTGCGCTTATGGATATGGCGACGCTCGGCGCGTTTCCCCAGTGGTATTTTGCCCGTCAGGGAGTGAAGTCCACGTTTGGCTGGGATTATGAGAATGCGATGACGGCGCGGAACCAGACGTCATTGAATGAAGCGTTTTTTGACGGATTTTATGATTATATGTTTGACAGGCTGTTGCTTTATGGGAACGATACGGCCGTTATATTGAAATCATTATTGGAGGATGGCGCATACGAAAACCTGATTGCCGCCGCCGGACGAAACGGTTATGAAGTGGTGGCGGAAAACGGGAATGTGATTGTATTTAAGGAAACTGCGGTGGACAGCGCTTATGGTGTGGTTACGAACTATGAGAATCTGGCGATCGGGGAGAACGCATATTATATCAGCTATATTTACCCTTCTTTCGGGTACGGGGCTAGTGACTGCATAGATGATTACACGATAGAAGAGTTGTCAAAATACCACAATTTATATTTGTCCGGCTTTACTTACCGCGAAAAGGAAAAAGCGGAGAATATGCTGAAAGAATTGTCCGCGAAGGGGACGGAAGTATACATAGACATGCAGCATATTCCGATCAATGCCGTGACAGGAAAAAATGAGTTCATGGGCGCTTATGCGCAGTTTGTACAGTTCTTCGAGGATTTTCCGGTGTTGGAAAACAACAATGGAAACCAGTTTAAATTGGACTTTCAGGCAGGCAGATATGCGGTTTGGGATACGGTTTACGTTTCGGGATGCGAGGACGTGATCAAGGAAACGGCTTATGAGGATAAGAGCCATCTGGTGTACTGGGGGCAGAACCATGATCCCAATGTTACGTTTATGGGATTCAATCTGGTTTACTATTATCTGACGACGCATAATCAGGACTTGAAACGGTTCCTTGACGAGGAGATGTCGTTATCGTCGGAGAATCTGCCGCAGCCTGTTATTGTTCCGATTGAGGTCGGGGGAGATTCGACCCAGATGATTGTGCGTACGCAAGATGACCGTGTGAATTGTAATATTGCCGCGGTAGATACGCTCGAGTCAGACAGAATTATTACGACGCAAGAAAATCTGCTTGTCGTGAATCAAGGAGATACGACGCTGCGGATTGTTCATGCAGGACACAGAGAAGGCATGTTCCTTAGTATACTCGGCATCGTGATACTGGGAATTATGTGGATTTCTATTTATGTTCTGCTAGAAAATAATGAAACTTATAGTGAAAGGTAAAAGGAGGACAAAGGTATGAGGAGGCAGACAAAGAAGTTGGCGCTTACGATGTTACTGTCAGTAGCAATGATCAGCGCGAATTTGCAGCTCGTATCGGCACAGGAGGAATCTGTAACGGAAACTAACGAGGCATCGGACGATCATTCTTCCGATGAGGCCGCTTCTTCCCAAGATGCCGGGGAAGCAAGAGACGACAGTGAGACAAATCAGGAGGGGAATACAAGCCAGACGGAGGATTCGACTCCCTCGGAGCCGTCAACGCCCACAGAACCGGCAGCTCCCGTAGAGCCGTCAACACCAGCGGAGCCGTCAACACCTACAGAGCCGTCAACACCCGCAGAACCGTCAACGCCTGCGGACACAGAGACAGGCAAGACAGATGGCGCAGACACGCAGGCTCCGGTAACGGATACCGACAAGGAATCCGGTGAAGGTACGGGGACAGAGCAGGAAGGAAGCGGGGAACAGGACACCCAGAATCCGGACGGTTCTACAGGAGAAGATGGCGCAGCGGCGGACGATACTGCGGCGGCGGAGAGCGGCCAGCCGGAGCAGACGTTTGTGAATAAGGATGGCGAAGAAGTGAAGCCTTCTGAGTTGATCGGTGTAGATTACAGCACGATTGCGGGAAGCTACGACGGCGAAACCAATGCGGTGAAGCAGTATGTGGTATCCGACGAGGTTCCGGCGGGAACCATTATCAACAGCTATGTGGATGAAAACGGAAACCTGATGATGGTGATCAGTCAGGGTGCAGCCGGAACAGTGCTGGAAGAGGAAAAGCAGGAAGAAGAAAAGACTGTGCTGGAAGAGCTGGCTGAAACGTTCAGGCTTGATTCGGAGCTTGGAAGCAGTTCCTCCGCTCCTCCGGTAGACGGCAGCTTTTCCGGATGGGATGATGTTCCGTCTTCTTATGAATTTAACTGGAATAAACCGGATGCATGGGTGGATGGCGAGCATTATACAGATCCTAACACCACGGATGTCCGTCACGAGATGAAGCTGTACAGCGACGGGGAGAACGTATATCTGCGCATTGTATATGCAAGAGAGCTTAAGGACGGGCAGATTGCAAACGGCGACGATTTCCAATTTTGGATTGATAATCAGCAGATGGCGGCCTATCAGGTACAGTGGACGAGCGGCGCGCAGCTTTCCTACAATAGCAGCGAGCCGGGCGTATACATGGTGGAGGTTAGACACCGCGACAGTAATATTTCTTATGCGTTGGTGGACGGCGCGGTTGCCTATTACCGCATTAACGAAAACAACCTCAACAACGAGCTGGAACTGAAAATACCGATGTCCGAGTTCGTGAAGCAGAATCCGAATATCAATTTGGATAACTATAGCATGATCGGCTTCTTCACACCGAATTTGATGCAGGATAAAATATATACGGCGGGTGCGTCAACCGGCGCAGAACCGTTTGCAGCGGCAGCTTTCTTACTGGTGCCCACAAGCTGCATTCTGATTAAGAAGAAAAATGAGAAGGAAGGATTTGGCATTGCATGAGCGAGAGGCATGAAGCGTATTTATACCATATAACTTTTAATGCGATGCACAATCTGTCACCAGAAGATCCAAGGAAGATGCATGCCCACACGTTTTGTGTGGGCATCTATGTCATAGAGGAAGAGGACGATCACCCTATTTTTTTAAATACGGAGAAAAGCCTGCAGGGGTATTTTAACCGGTATCAGGGAATACGGCTGAACGAGCTGGCTCCTTTTAATGAGACTGTGCCGACGCTGGAGAATATGGGCGAAGTGTTTTACTGGGATCTAAAACCGATTTTCAAAAAAAACGGGATGAAGCTTCTCTTGTTGGAGATGGGAGACAGTCCGATCTCCACATACTGTATTGGGGAGAGACCGATGTTAGGAAATGTTTACAGTCTGGCGTTGGAAAAATCCGTGCAGGAATACTGTGAGAGGGTTCAACAGAGATATACAAAGGAGCAAGAGGGGGATTGGTTAGATGCTTAAATTCGCAATATTGTATCTTGTGCTGCTGGCTGTCTGGATCTACAGTCTGACAGTCTTTAAAAGAAGAAAACTGGAATTTTTTTATTTCCTGATAGGCAGTATCGGAACGTTTTTGTTTTCTTTTTTCCTGCTGCGGAACTTCCTGACGAAAATACTGACGACGCTGACTTGTTTCTTGACGGGACTGCTGGGAAATGCATTGGGGATTTTTAAAGCGTATACGTCCCACTCGATTTTATTTGTGGAAAATGCGGACGGCCCTATTTCCCTGTATGTGGACTTTGAGTGCGGCGGTGTGATAGAGATTTTGGTGTTTATTTCTCTGGTGTGGTTTTTTGCCGTATATTCAAAGAAGGAAAAGTTAATGTTATCATTAGTGGGTATTTTGTGGATTATCGCAGCAAATATTATCAGACTTTTTTCCATTTGCCTGATTATCAACTGGTTTGGCAATGAATCCTATTATGTGGCGCATACGATTGTGGGAAGATTGATTTTCTATGCGCTGTCCATTATTTTGTATTTTTATGCTTTTACGCGGGCGCAGATACGCAAACAACGAGTAGGAGAGTTCGGATATGATAACGAGGTTAGCGAATGAAATATTTTTCTGGGCGGCATGGATTATCATTCCCCTGATCATAGAGATTATCCCGGCGGTGGGCAACTTTTTTATCCTGTTGTTCAAGCGTGTCAGGCTGGCAAAAGATATTAAGCTGGATTATCTTCCGAATATCACGCTGATGATACCAGTTTATAATTCCGGCCAGACCTTGTATCGCTGTATTGAGTCTGTCCACCTTTCCACCTACCCGAATCATTTGATCGAGATTATGCTGGTGGATAACGGATCGAAAGATGACAGTTTTGAGATTTTCCAGCGGGCGCAGATTGACTTTCCGGAGCTGGCTATGTGGTGGATGCATTCCAAACAGGGAAAGTCAAAGGCGCTTAACAAAGCGATTTTTAACAGCAACGGTAAATACGTAATCAATATTGACAGCGACGGCGTTTTGGACGAGCATGCGCTGATGAATATTGTCAGGCAGTTTGAGACTTACTCGGACATCGATTGTATGACAGGTGTGATTCTGATTGAGCCGGCCTTGATTGACGAGACGAAAGGGTTTTTCCTAAAGCAGTTTAGGAAACTGGAATTTATGGAGTATGCGCAGGCCTTTCTTGCCGGCAGAAATTTTGAGTCGCAGTTTAATAGTATCTATACCTTGTCGGGGGCGTTTTCCTCTTTCCGTAAATCGGTATTGATGAAAACATTCTTGTATAATACGAATACGATCTGTGAAGATACGCACCTGACGTTTCAGATTCGGGCGATTTTAAAGAAAAAGGTGCATTTATGCAACGATGCCATTTTCATGGTAGACCCGATTGAGAGCGTCAATAAATTCTATACCCAGCGGCAGAGGTGGCAGATCGGTGAACTGGAAGTTTCCCATATGTTCTTAAATAATAAGCTGCATCGGCCGATTAAAGGATATTTCAGCGATTTTGTCATCCGTCTGCTGATGACGGACCATACGTTTGCATTTCCGCGGATGATCTGGTATTTTGTGTTGATTGCGCTGGGCTGTATCAACTATAATTTCCACAATGTTGCGGTAGCCTGTGTGTTGATTTATGTGCTTTATGTGTTTAGTTCCTTTTTGTATTATTTGAATATCATTTCATTTTTAAAAGGATATCCTTCGATCCGCAGGTATTATGCGAGGAAACTGCTGTATCTATTCGCGCTGCCGATTTATAATCTCTTTGCTTTTTTTGTTAGATTTGCGGGGATTATCAATTCCATCAGGCGAAAGAGCAGTTGGAAGACGCTGACGTTTACGGAAGAGCGTAAGATGGTCAATGAGACGGTAAGGCATGATTTTTTCTTTATCTTCCACATACGAACGCTGCTGCTGAAAATACTGGAAAAACCAATAAAACCACCAAAACAGGGGAGAGGTCATGGAAAACGCCTACAGACAATACAAATTTAAATTTTATCTGAATATGAATCATTTCATCATTGTTGATGATAAACCCGGAGAGGTGCATCCGCATACATGGGAAATTATCATAAGCGTTATTTCAACGCAGGGCGAAATGACGCCGTTCGCCAGTATCGAGCGGAAGATGGATGAGATTATGGAGCAGTATCAGGATCAGCTTTTAAACAACTGTCCGCCTTTTGATAAGACGGTGCCCACGGTGGAGAATGCCGCGAAGTATTTTTTCAGGCTCATTCAGGATAATATTATCAAGCTGGGCTGGATCTTAATTATGCTTGAGGTGAGCGAAACGCCGACCCGTTCCTATATTATTAACGCTCTTTTTGACGAAGACGATATTTGGGATGAGTGGTATGACAATATTACAAGAAAAAATATGGGGCTTTACGGAGAAAGCATAAAAATGAATTAAAAAACTTGCCAACGGTTCAGTGTTATGGTAAGATATAACTCGGTTGTGATGATTCATAACCGAGTTACTTATGGGCTGGTGTGTCGGAATGGCAGACGAGGCAGACTCAAAATCTGTTGTGGGCAACCACGTGTGGGTTCAAGTCCCACCACCAGCATTGATTGTTTCGGTTGTTTAAGGGGACTTGAACAGGCTCAATGTCCCACTACTAGCAGTTGTATTCATAATGAAAGACATTGGGCCAGTACCAATGTCTTATTTTATATGTAATAGCCCGGAACTAATCAGAAATTTTAGCGTAATATTAGGATGGGCGCATATGAACAATGCAAATAAAGAGGTTCTCGATTTCTTGTTCAGCAGATTTCAAATAGAAAGAGAAAGATTTGACAGATCTGGCATATACGCTTTCACACAGCGCCTACTCGCCTACAATTCAAATAAAATCGAGGGCAGCACGCTTACGGAGGAACAGACGGCTTCGCTGTTTGATCATGGGACTCTGCCGAAATCGGATGATTATTACCGCGCAAAAGACGTCGAGGAAATGAACGGACATTTTCTGATGTTCAATCGGATGTTAAATACCTTAGCTGAGCCGTTGACACAGGATTTGATCAAGGCGTTTCACTTTGAATTGAAATCCGGTGTGTTTGAAGATCGTGCAAACGGATATGCCATCGGGGATTATAAGAAACGCCCTAATATGATTGGAATGTATCAGACGGCAAAACCGCAAAGTGTCGAGCGGGAAATGCGTTTATTATTGGAGTGGTATGATGCGCAGGATATTAATGTTTCCGTATTAGCTGGGTTTCATGCGAGATTTGAGAGCATTCATCCGTTTCAGGACGGGAACGGAAGAACCGGCAGAATGCTTCTTTTTAGAGAATGTTTGAAGAACGGGATCGTGCCGATTGTGATTGAGGATGCAAACAGACTGGAATATCTGGAGGCATTAAAAGAATATAGAGAAGAACAAAGCGTAGATAAGCTGAGCGCTTTGTTTGAAAAAGAACAACAATTTTATTATCAAAAATGCAAATATTTTATGTAGTACACGAATGAAATAGGAACCGAAAACGATGGTATCAAAAGACCTGCCAAAACATGGCAGGCCTTTTTGTGTTATCATATCTTTTTTTAGTCGTATAAAGACGCTCCAAATTTTACTTTTCTATAGATTTTATATCCCAATGTCCCCACGAAGGAAACAAGAAGATAAAGCGTAGACAATCCGCCTGCGGCGCCTCCGACAATAATCAATAATAAAATTCCAATATTCATTTTATGATAATCTCCTTTTTCACAATTTTGTCTGATGAAAACCGCACAGCAAAAAAACGGCGCGGTTTCTGTAGTGTCGTGCCTGAACAAACAGCTTTCCTAAAAATAGGGTGAAAAAGGAATCAGGATTTTTGGCCGTCCTGATGATGAATATACTTTGTGATAGTAATGCCGCAAAGGCTGTGGACTGATCTGGTAAGACGGTGAAATTGTCCGCAGACGGCGGATAAGTTTGTGGAAGAATTACTGGAAATAAGCCCTGCGGCGGCATGTCTGACGGAGCGCGATAAGGGTCTGATACGCTGGCTTCCGGCAGCGGAAAGAGTTTCCGTGCCCTCGGAGTCACGTGCGGACAGATTTTCCCGGAGGGGGAGGCGTTTGTCCAATGAGGTGAGGGTGGTTGACGATGCGCGGTTTACATAACAATTAGACTCGACGCAGACTAACCCGGTAACCTCCGAAGCGGAAGCCACGCCAGAAATCACGCTCCAGAAGAGCAGGATTAGTATGTAAATAAGACATAGTGATTTTTTATGGATTTTTTGCGTCATGGGTTTCCTTTGTCGTGACCAATAGAATCTTGATTATTATAACAAAGTTTTTTGGGGGAGGCAATTTATATTGTAATTTTTTTGCCCTATTTGAAATGACGATGGTTTATCATAAAGTTTTAAGAAAGAACAGCTAATAATTCACGCGATAAGCTACAGTTTATAAAGCGCAAAAAATATGGTACGATGGAATCGTAAAAGGGGAACATGTGCACAAGAGTTTGTACATGGCAAAAGAAGCCGCAGAAAAATTCTACGGCTTCTTTTGTTTGTCTGCGGCATTTTCCAGATGAAGTTAAAAAAATTAAAATTATTTGTTGACAAACGAAAAACAGCGTGGTATTATTCATGCAAGCTTATTTCATATTTAACCACTAGGAATAATATGAAATAAGAAATCGCTGGAAAAGAAGGGAGCAGAAAGATGAGACAGACTGGAACAATGAGCGATAAGAGACAACTGGTATTTGACGCATTTGACAACAAGAAAACAGAGAGGGTTCCGTTGGGCTTTTGGTTCCATTTTGCGCCGGACAATCTGTTTGCCAACAAGCCGGAGATCATTCGGAAAAATGTGGAGGGACATTTTCAATTCTATGATACGTTCAAACCGGATTTTGTAAAGCTGATGAGCGACGGCTATTTCCGCTATCCGAATCCCTCGCTTCAGAAGGTGGAGAAAGCGGACGATCTGTTACAGGCAAAAAGCGGTCTGGTGGACGATTGGATCGACGCGCAGACAGCGCTGGTAAAGGAGCTGACAGATCATTTCGGAAGCGAGGCGGCGTCCTTCTATAATATCTTTGCACCGGCCACGGTTCTCGGGTTTGTGCTGGAGGAATCGAAAAGCGGACTGATGCTCGCGGAACTGATTCAAAAGCACCCAGAAACGCTTGCCTATGCGCTGAATGTGATTAAGCAGGATCTGGCAAGGCTGGCTTTCAAGGTGATTACGGAAGGCGGGGCGGACGGCATTTACCTGAGTACGAAGAACATACAGGACAAGGCGGTCAGCAAGGAGCTTTATCACAAATATATTACGCCGAGCGAGCAGGGCGTGCTGAACGCAGCCAATGCGGTCAGCGACTACAACATTTTACATATCTGCGGTTATGAAGGAGCGAGAAACGACCTTTCCGTTTACAAGGACTACGAGGTAAAGGTGGTCAACTGGGCGGTGGTGGTAGAGCGGGTTTCGCTGAAAGAGGGGAAAAACCTGTTCGGCGGGCGCGCCGTGATCGGCGGCTTTGACAACACGACAAACGGCGTTCTTTACAAGGGAAGCAAAGAGGAAGTGGAGCGCGAGACAAGACGGCTTCTGGAAGAGGCGGGAACCACCGGCGTGATTCTGGGCGCGGACTGCACGATTCCTTCCGACACACCCCTAGAGAGGCTGGAATGGGTGCGGAAAGCGGCTGAACGGTATGGAAAGTAAAAATTGCACAAACAGCATAATCACAGTGTAGAGAGTGGTTTACATAAAAAAGAGGAGAATGATTATGAAAAAGAAAAATATATCGATAAATGTAGGAAAAGCAGGAAGAAAGGTTTTGGCGGTAAGCGTGATAGCGGCGCTGGGAATCGGCGCCACGGCTTGCGGGAATGCGGATTCCGCAGGCGGCGCGGCGATTCAGGCGCAGGCAAAGAACGATGCGGATGGACAGCGGGCGTCCGATGACGAGGGCGCGCAGACGGCGGACGGGGTTACCAAAATTACGGTGGCGCACACGCAGGCGTACAAGCCTTATGATTTCATCAATGAGAACGGCGAGTCCGACGGTTACGAGGTAGCGGTGCTAAAGGCGGTGGACGAACTGCTTCCCCAGTACGAGTTTGAGTATGTGGGTACGACGGACGACGATCTGCTGATCGGGATAGAGTCGGGCAAATATGATGTGGGCACAAAGGGCGTCTGGTGGACGAAGGAGCGGTCTGAAAAGTTTATTTTCCCCAAACACTATATTGGTACCAGCATGATCGGCATTGCCATTCGCAGCGAAGATGCCGATCAGATTAAGGATTTGGAGTCCTTTGCGGCATACAGCGGCAATCTGGTGCCCATCGGCGCGCAGAACGCCCAGTATACGATCGTGGATAATTATAATAAGAAGCATCCGGAACAGCCGATCAAGTTGATTGCTGGCGATCAGTTTGAAGCGGCGGACGCCTATCAGTGGGTATTGGAGGGCAGATACGATGCCTATATCAATATCAAAACCTCCTTTGACGCAAATGTGCTGGCGGAAGACGGGGAGTACCATGACTTTGTAGACAAATTGACCTATATCGACTATGAGGGCATTCCCACATGGCCGCTGTTTGCCGGAGACAATCAGGCGCTGGCCGACGCCTACGACGAGGCTTGGGAGAAGCTAGAGGCGGACGGTACGCTGGAAAAATTACAGTTGGAATACTTTGGCTACAATCTGTTTGATTATGTGCCAGAAGGGTATCAGATCGGCGACGATTTATAATCATCCAATCGCTGATAGAGGAGACGATGCGCTATGCGACCATTTCATCCACAATACATTTTAGAGGCGTTACCCCAATTGATTCTCTATCTGCCCGTAACTGCCGCGATTGTGATCGGCACGGTATTTTTCGGCAGTCTGCTTGGAATCCTCCTTGCGGCGGGCAGAATCAGACGGGGCAGAGTGGGACGGGCTTTTGCAAATTTGTATATTTATGTGATACGCTGTGTGCCCTCGATTGTCTTACTGTTCTTGGTTTATTACGGACTGCCGGAATTTTTAAATGTGTTCGGCGTCAATATCAATGACGCGGGCAAAGGATTTTTTGTCATTACCACGTTTTCGCTTTTGTTTTCCGCTTCCATGGCGGAGGTTTTCCGCTCCGCCTACGAGGCGGTGGACAGGGGACAGAGGGAGGCGGCGGTCAGCATCGGTTTGACGGAGTTTCAGGCGTTTTACCGGATTGTCCTGCCGCAGTGCGTCAGGGTGGCGATTCCAAACTTTACCAATGCCTTGGTAAATCTCATGAAGGAAGGATCGTTGGCTTATACCATAGGACTGATCGACATTATGGGGAAGGGACAGTTACTGATCGGGCAAAATCACGGCTCTTACAGTCTGGAAATTTATCTGGCCTTGTTTTTTCTGTACTGGGGACTGACCCTCATGGTGGAAAAGGGCGCGGGAATATGGGAACGGCATTTGACGCCGACAAAACAGGAGAGAGGAGGCGTTAGAAAATGCAATTAGATACACAGTTTATGCTGACAACGTTTTTGCATGTTTTACAGGGCATACCCGTGACGCTTACGATCGTGATGGTGACGCTTCTGGTCTCTGCGCCGCTCGGCTTTTTGATGGCGGTATCGAAATCGGGGGAAGGTAAGATCGGACGGAGGATCATTGCAGGCTATGTATCGCTGATCCGCGGAACGCCGGTGGTACTGCAAATCCTTTTCCTATACAGTCTTCTGCCAACCGCGCTCAATTATTGGATCAAAGAGGTATTAGGACTGTCGTACAATATTTTTACGCTGAATCCGATTTTCTACGCCTATGTGGTATTTATTTTAAACACCACGGCCGTGCTTTCGGAGGTGTTTCGGTCGGCGCTTTCCACCGTCAACAAAGGCCAGTTGGAGGCGGCGCTTTCGATTGGGATGAGCGCGCCGCAGGCTTATGTGAGGATTATCATTCCGCAGGCGCTTGTGTCGGCGCTTCCAAATCTCTGTAACACCACAGTTAATCTTTTGAAGAGCACGTCTCTTGCCTTTATGATGACGGTGAAGGACATTACGGCTATCGCCAAAATCGACGCTTCCTTCGGCTACAATTATCTGGAAGCTTATCTGGTGATCTTTGCGGTATATATTTTCCTGTGCAGCGCGGTGCAGGGGGTATTTCATCTGACGGAGCGCGGCGCGGCGGCCTATAAGAAGCCGGCCGTGTCCTGAGAAAAAGAGAAAACAAGCCGTCTTTTGGGCGGCGGAAGGGAGAAGGACATGTTACAGGTAAAAAACGTGCAAAAAGCCTTCGGGGAAAATCTGGTGCTTCGGGGCGTCGATATAGAAGTAAAAAAAGGCGATATCGTGGTGATTCTCGGCCCTAGCGGTTCGGGAAAGACAACGCTTTTACGGTGTCTGAATTTTCTTGAACGGGCGGACGGCGGCAGCATGGATTTTGACGAGATTCATACGGAATTAAAAGGCGCTTCCAAGGCGGTTGTTTCCAAGGTAAGAAAAAAGACGGCCTTTGTCTTTCAGAATTATAATCTGTTTCAAAATAAGACGGCGCTGCAAAATGTGATGGAGGGATTGACTGTGGCAAGAAAGACGCCGAAGGAGGAGGCTCTTGCGCGGGCAAAGGCCGCCCTTGATAAGGTGGGGCTTTCGGAGCGGTATGATTACTATCCGTCCCAGTTGTCCGGCGGGCAGCAGCAAAGGGTCGGCATTGCCAGAGCCATCGCCGTTAATCCGGACGTACTGCTTTTCGACGAGCCAACCTCCGCGCTTGACCCGGAGCTGATCGGGGAGGTGCTTGCGGTGATGAAGAAGCTGGCGAAGGAGGGGGCCACGATGATTGTCGTCACCCATGAAATGACCTTTGCACAGGAGGTCGCGAGCAAGGTGATTTTTATGGACGGCGGCGTGGTAGTGGAGCAGGGCAGCGCAGAGCAGATTTTCACAAAACCCAAAGAGGAGCGGACGATCCAGTTTCTTCGGCGTGTGCTGAGGGATTACGACTACATCATCTAGGAAGAAATTTCCAACAAAAATTCAAAAGTTTTACTGTACATTTCCGTGGCCACATGATATAGTGTTACAAGACGGTTACATAATATGACAAAATGTAACACATTTGTAATAAAAGTGTTGCGATGAAAGGTCATGTTGGAGGCTGTCTTAACGAAGGAAAAAGGAACGGAAGGTACAAATGATAAAACAAAAAAGAGCATTGTTACATAGATTGAACAAAGGAATGAAGCAGATTACCGCGCTGTGTCTTGCGGGGGTGCTGGCATTTGTGCCGGGGCTTCGCGTGGAGGCGGTGGGAGCCGGCAGCTCGATTGCCAGAGGCATCGACGTTTCCAAACATAATCTGGGTATCGATTGGAGTCAGGTTCCTTCTTCCGGAGTATCGTTTGTGTTCGTGAAGGCCGGCAGCACCAACTCGGGTGTCGATCCTTATTTTGACGTCAACATGCGCGGCGCCAATGCGGCGGGTCTGCGGACAGGCGTATATCTTTATTCCTATGCGAATAGTGTAGAAGAGGCAAAAAACGAGGCGAATCAGTTGGTACAGTGGATCAGCAATTACACGGTCAGCTATCCGGTGGTTTACGATGTGGAAGCGCCCAATCACAAGAATATGTCTCAGGCGCAGTTACAGGAGATGATTAACGCCTTTTGTTCTATCATTGAGGCGAACGGCTATTATCCGGTGGTGTATTCCAGCAGGAATATGTTCCGCGATAAGATCGGAAACATCGGTTACGATAAGTGGGTGGCCCAGTACGCGGATTCCCTTGAATATAATGGAGGCGCTGCTTTCTGGCAGCATACTTCCCACGGCAGTGTGCCCGGAATCCCTACCAGAGTGGATATGAATTACCAGTTTAAGGATTATTCTTCCGTGATCGTGGCGGATGGTTTTGCTTCCCGTGGGGACCAGACGGTGTTCTATGCGGGGTATCGGATGCAGAGAAACGGCTGGGTAAACTGGGACAACAATAAATATCATCTGGATGAAAGCGGTTTTGTACAGAAGGGCAGTTGGTTTGAGGACGAAACCGGAAGATATTTTTTGGCTACACAGGACGGGCACGCCCTGCGGGATGCCGTGACAATCGAGGGACAAGATTACTACTTTGATGAGAATGCGGTGATGCAGAGGGGCCTGATTACCAGACCGGACGGAAACCTATATTATTACGATCCTGCGACGGGCGCTTTGCAGAGAAACGTGACCGTAGCTGTGGACGGTGTGAACTACACGGTAGACGGAAACGGCGTGGCGACAGAGGAAATACCTGTTTCGGATCAATATGACAATGCCGCCTTTAACGCTGCGTATTATGCAAGGAATAACCCGGATGTCTACGCATCCTGCGGCAGCGAGGCAAAGGCGCTGTACGATCATTTTATGAATACTGGCATCAAGGAGGGCAGACAGTCCTCAGAGCAGTTTAGTATTAATGCGTATAAAGAGAACAACCCCGATTTGGTAGAAGCTTTCGGTGATGATTTGATGAAGTATTACGAGCATTACATTAACAGCGGGGTGAACGAGGGCCGCGTGTCTAAATAAGGCCCAGTGTTCAAATGAAACGAAAACAGATATGACAGCAGGCAGCAGGGCCGCTTCGATTGAGGAAGCGGCTCTGTTTTTGCATAAAAAATCTCTTTCAAATATTCTTGTCATGGTATATAATAAAATCTGTATGGGCGCGTGGGAGCGCGGCCTGTCGGAAAGGCGTGGCGGGTAATGAACTGTAAAGAGGCAGAGAAGAAAATACCGGCCTTCCTGAACGATGATTTGGATGGAAGGGGCCTTGCGGAGTTTGTGGAACATATAGAAGACTGTCCGGAATGTATGGAGGAATTGTCCATTCAGTTTTTGGTGGCGGAAGGTATGGAACAGCTTGAGCAGGGTAATAATTTTAATCTGCAGGAAGCGCTTACGTCGAAGCTTGAAAATGCGGATGACAGGATTCGCCTTAACCGTGCTCTGCGGCATATTCTTCTGCTGCTGGAGGCTGCCGTGGCGGCGGCGATTATCGCCGCGTTGATCATCGTATCTATATGATCAGCGCAGGATAAAAGTATGTTAGAGCGTGCAGGACAGACAGAAAGGTTTAGGGATATATGGCTTTGAAACTGGTGTTGATAGATGGACACAGCATCCTTCACAGGGCGTTTTACGGCGTGCCGGAGCTGACCAATGGGCAGGGGCTGCATACCAACGCTGTGTATGGTTTTTTAAATATTATGTTTAAGATTTTGGAGGAGGAACAGGCGGATTATCTGGCGGTGGCCTTTGATGTTCACGCGCCCACGTTCCGGCACGAGATCTATAAAGAATACAAAGGCACGAGAAAACCCATGCCGACGGAATTGCGGGAACAGGTTCCGGTCATGAAACAGCTCCTGCAGGCGATGGGAATCTGTGTGGTGGAACAGGCAGGGTTAGAGGCGGATGATATTCTGGGAACCCTTGCGAAGCGCGCCGAGCGGGAGGGGATGGAAGTCTCTCTGGTGTCGGGCGATCGGGACTTATTACAGGTGGCGACAGACCATATTCGGATCAGGATTCCCAAGACAAAAGGCGGCAGAACGCAGGTCGAAGATTACTACGCAAAGGATGTGGAGGCGGCCTATCAGGTCAATCCCATTCAGTTTATTGATTTGAAGGCGCTTATGGGAGATACGGCGGACAACATCCCCGGCGTGCCCAAGGTAGGAGAGAAGACGGCTACGGAACTGATGGTGGCTTACGGGTCGTTAGACAATATTTATGCGCATGTAGAGGAGATTTCCAAGAAGTCGATCCGCGAATCCCTGATTGCCAATAGGGAACTGGCGGACTTGAGTAAAACGCTTGCCACGATCAATGTGGACGCGGAGATTGCGTTTGATTTTGAGCAGGCCAAAATGGGCGATTTTTATACCGAGGAAGCCTATGTGCTCTGTAAACAGTTGGAGTTTAAGAATATCCTTTCCCGCTTTACAAAGGATGTGGCGGTGGCAAACGGGCAGGAGGAATACTTCCACACCATAACGGATTTTGCACAGACAGAGGCGTTTTTTGACGCGTGCGGGAAGGGCGGCGGACAGGCGGGAGACAAACATGAAATCGGGCTTGCCGTGTTCTGCGATGGGAAACAGACGGCGCCTGTCTGTATGGGTATCGCCCTTGCGGCGGATGAAAAAAACGTGGTTTTTCTTCCCTGTCAGGGGAAAGTGACCGCAGCTTATCTGCATCAGCGTTTACTTGACTTGAATAAAAGTGAGTTATGTAAACTTAATGTGTTTGATATGAAATCCGCCTACGGAATGATCGAGGAGTGCGGCGGGGAGAGTATGTGGCGGGACGCCGCTGGAAGACAGGATGCGCTCTGTCCTTACAGGGAGAAAAAATATTTTGATATCCTGATTGCGGCTTATCTTTTAAATCCGCTGAAAAGCGATTACCAGACAGAGGATATCGCGGGAGAGTATCTGGGACTGACGATTTCCGACCGGACGCAGGTCTGCGGCAAGGGGACTTACGCGGCGGCCTATGAGAAAAGCCCGGAAGAGTTTGCGCAGTACGCCTGCTATCAAGCTTATGTATGCCTTGCGGCGGCGCGGGTTCTGGGAGAGAAGCTTTCGGAACAGGGGATGGACGAGCTGTTTTACGAGGTGGAAATGCCCCTTTCCAGAGTGCTCTACGATATGGAGCAGGTGGGCGTGCGGGTACAGCCGGAGGAGTTAAAAGCTTACGGGGAGGCGCTGACCGGCAGGATCGGAGAGCTGGAACAGAAGATTTATCAACAGGCCGATTGTACCTTTAACATCAACTCGCCCAAACAGCTTGCGGAAGTGCTCTTTGAGAAGATGGGTATTAAGGGCGGCAAAAAGACGAAGACCGGGTATTCCACGGCGGCGGATGTGCTTGAAAAGCTGGCGCCGGATTATCCGATTGTATCTGATATCTTAGAGTACCGGGGACTGATGAAATTAAAGTCCACCTATGCGGAGGGATTGGCGGCCTGTATTGAGGAAGACGGCAGGATTCACTCCACGTTTAACCAAACGATTACCGCCACCGGGCGGATCAGTTCTACAGAGCCGAACCTTCAAAATATTCCCATGCGCATGGAGCTGGGACGGCGGATTCGCAAGGTGTTTGTGCCAAAGGAAGGCTGTCTTTTCATGGATGCGGACTATTCTCAGATTGAGCTGCGGATTCTGGCGCACATGTCGGGGGATAAGCAGTTGATCGAGGCTTACCGGATGGATGAAGACATTCACAGGATTACGGCCTCCAAGGTATTTCACACCCCCTTTGAGGAGGTGACGGATTTGCAGAGGCGCAACGCCAAGGCAGTCAATTTTGGCATCGTGTACGGCATCAGTTCTTTTGGATTGAGCCAAGACCTGAGTATCTCCAAGAAGGAGGCAGCCGAGTATATCGAGCAGTATTTTGAGACTTATCCGGGAGTGAAGCAATTTCTGGACCGCATGGTGGAAGAGGCCAAGGAGAAGGGCTATGTGACGACGATGTACGGGCGCAGACGTCCCATCCCGGAGCTGTCCTCCAACAATTTCATGCAGCGCTCTTTTGGCGAGCGGGTGGCCATGAACTCCCCCATTCAGGGAACGGCGGCGGATATTATGAAGCTCGCGATGATCCGGGTATGGGAGAAGCTGCATGGCGAGGGGTTAAAATCCCGCGTGATTTTGCAGGTGCACGACGAGCTCTTGATTGAGACTTACGCCGGGGAGGAAGAGCAGGTGCGGCGGATTTTGACGGAAGAAATGCAGCAGGCGGCGGACTTAGAGGTGGTGCTGGAAATCGATCTGCACATGGGAACGGATTGGTACGAGGCAAAGTGATAGAAAGATACGGGATGAAAAAATGAAAGTAATCGGAGTCACGGGCGGCGTAGGCGCTGGGAAGTCGGAGGCGTTAGCGTGGCTGGACAGAAGAAACGACTGCCGTGTGATTATGGCGGATCAGGCGGCGCACCAATTGGAGGAGCCGGGACAAGTCTGCTATGAGCCGCTGCTGGCCCTTCTGGGAGATGATATTTTGGATGGCGAGGGAAAGATAGACAAACGGAAGATGGCGGCGAAAATTTTTGCCGACGAGGCGCTTTTACAAGGCGTGAATGCGATTGTGCATCCGGCGGTGAAAGCTTACCTGACGGCTCAGATTGAGAAAGAGCGGACGGCGGGGAAGATTCAGTTTCTGTTTCTTGAGGCGGCACTCTTGATTGAGGAGGGTTATACCGGCATTGTGGATGAGATGTGGTATGTCCATGCAGAGGAAGCAGTCCGGAGACAGCGGTTAAAACAAAACAGGGGCTATACGGATGAGAAGATTGCTTCCATCTTGAAAAGCCAGCTTTCGGAGGCGGAGTTTAGAAAGCACTGCGATGTGGTGATAGAGAACAACGGAACGCTGCAAAGCGTTTACACACAAATAGAGAAAGAATTGGGGGAAGATCAGTGGCAGAAGCAATGAAATTTCCGGGACAGTTGGTGTTTGGTCTGGATATCGGAACAAGGAGTATTGTCGGCACGGTAGGATACCGCACAGGCGGTAAATTCCATGTGGTGACGCAGAGCATCAGGGAGCATCAGACGCGGGCTATGCTGGACGGGCAGATCCACGATATTTATAAAGTGGGCGGCACCATAAAAGAGGTCAAGGCGGAGATCGAGGAGCGGATTGGCAGACCCTTAAAAGACGTCTGTATTGCGGCGGCAGGACGCGTTTTGCAGACGGTGACCCTGCGGGTGGATCAGGATCTGGAAGGAGAGAGAGAAGTCACGGGGGAAGATATCTATGCGCTGGATTCTCTGGGCGTAGAGAGGGCTTACGCGGAGTTTTTGGAAAAAAACAATCTGGACATGAAATTCTACTGCGTAGGATATTCTGTAGTGCGTTATTATATGAACGGCTATACGATAGGGAATTTGGAAGGACATAAGGCGAAAACCATCGGCGCTGATCTGATAGCCACCTTCCTGCCGGAAGATGTGGTGGACGGTCTCTACAAGGCGGTGGAAGTTGCCGGTCTGGATGTGGTAAATCTGACGCTGGAGCCGATCGCGGCCATTCAGGTGGCGATTCCGGAAATGTACCGCATGTTAAATATTGCGTTGGTGGATGTGGGCGCTGGCACCTCCGATATTTCTGTCACAAGGGACGGCAGTATTATCGCTTACGGCATGATTCCCATTGCGGGGGATTCCCTGACGGAAGTGGTGGCAAAACATTGTCTGGTGGATTTTGCGACGGCGGAGCAGATCAAGCGGGAAACCGGCGTAAAGGAAGTGATCGAATACAAGGATATCATGGGGCTTACCCAGACGATCACCACCGAAGAGGTTGAGCGCGTGGCGGCGGATGTGATCGACAATATGACCAGTCAGGTGGCGGAAAAGATCAAGGAACTGAATGGGAATAAATCGGTCAGCGCCGTGTTTGTAGTGGGCGGCGGCGGAAAGCTTCCGGGCTACACGGAGGCGTTAGCAAAGAAGCTTGACATTCAGAGCGAGCGCGTGGCAGTCAGAGGCGGGGAGGTTATGCAGGATATCACCTTTTTGGAGGAGGACGCCAGAAGGGATTCCCTGATGGTGACGCCCATCGGTATCTGCTTAAGCTTCTATGAGCAGAGCAATAATTTTATCTTTGTCTATTTCAACGAACAGCGCGTGAAGATATATGACAACAGCAAGGCGGCAGTGGTGGACGCGGCCATGCAGGCGGAGTTTGCAAGCGACGGCCTTTTCCCGAAACGGGGGAAAGAGCTTAACTTTACGGTGAACGGAAAGCCCCGCATTGCCAGAGGGGAGCCGGGAGAGGCGGCGCAGATTACCGTAAACGGAAACGAGGCCGATATCTATACCCTGATTCACCCCAACGACCAGATCCGCGTGATCGAATCCACGGCGGGAGAGCCGGCGCGGATGACGCTTGGCCAACTGCCGGAGTTTGGCTCTAAAATGTGGGTAGAGGTCAATGAGAAAAAGGTGGACTTGCCCAAATTTGCCAGCGTAAACGGCGAACTGCAGTCCGAGTATTATGAGATTCAGGAAAATGATGAGGTCGAGATTCTGGGATACTATACGGTGCGGCAGATTTCGGAATTTATGGACGTGGTCATCGACTGGAATATGAATATCTATGTCAATAATAAAGTTGCGGATATGGATACGAGGGTTTATGAAAACTTTTCGGTAATCTGGACATTGGAGGAATTACAGCTTTCCGACGTGGAGTTTTATGAACAGGCGGAGCAGGAGGAAAAGCCGGCGCAGAGCGACAGACCTGCGGGTACGGCTGGCTTCACGATGACGGCGGCTTCTGCGGCAAGGGGAGCGTCGGATGCGGCGGCAGCAAATAGTGCGGCAGAGGGTTCGCAGAGTGGGACGGAAGGCGTTGCCGGCAGTACGGATGATTTGGCTTCACTGGAAAGCGGGAAAGACGGTTCGGCAGTTTCCGAGTCGGAACAGACAGGAAATGAGCAGGCGGCAGGGGAGCAGAGGCAAAAAGGCGCAAGGATCGTGATGGGGCCGGGCGTGAAGCGCGCCGAGGAGGAGGCGAAGGCCAAAGCGAGAGCCAAAGAGGAACAAGCCGCCCGCGTGAAGGCGGAAGAGGAGAAGCGCAGGGAGGAAATTCTCAATAAACATGTGCCTATGTCCATTATCGTGACGGTGAACGGCGAACAGATCAAGCTCACCGGGAAAAAGAATTATGTGTTTGTGGATGTGTTTGAGTATATTGATTTTGATCTTTCCAAACCGCAGGGAAGCGGTATTGTGACCAATTTAAACGGCAGGGAAGCGCAGTATATGGAGAGCATCCGCAGCGGTGATGTGATAGAAATTTATTGGAAAAATTAGAAAAAAGAAAGGCGGCTGTGGTCAAAAACCATGGCCGCAAAAGGTTTACATAACTATGAGACTATGCAGCATTGCCAGCGGCAGCAGCGGAAACTGTATTTACGTGGGAAGCGACACCACCCACTTATTGATGGACGTTGGAATCAGCGGGAAGCGGACGGAGGAGGGTCTGCAGGAATTGGGGCTTTCCATGAGGGATATCGACGCGATCTGTATTACCCACGAACATGCCGATCATATCAGCGGTTTGGGTGTGCTTTCCAGAAAATACGGGGTGCCGATTTATGCAACGCGGGGAACGGCGGAGGCGGTTATGCAGTCCTCCACGGTGGGGGAGATCGACGAATCGCTTTTTCAAATCATCAAACCGGATGAAAAATGCACGATCAAGGATATCTCGCTCTATCCGCTGCGCACCTCCCATGACGCGGCGGACCCCGTGGCCTACCGGATTGATTATGACGGGCGGCGGATTGGGCTGATCACGGATTTAGGTTGTTACAATGATTATACGGTGGAGTGTCTGCGGAATTTAGATTTGCTTTATTTGGAGGCCAATCACGATATCCATATGCTTCAGGTTGGACCTTACCCCTACTATCTGAAACAGCGGATTTTAGGGGAGAAGGGACATTTGTCAAACGAGTCGGCGGGGAAGCTGTTAAGCCGCCTTTTAAACGACCATATGCAGGCTATCGTGCTGGGGCATCTGAGTAAGGAAAACAATCTGCCGGAGCTGGCTTATGAGTCGGTGCGGCTGGAGGTCACGATGTCGGACACTAAGTACAGCGGGAATGATTTTCCATTGTATGTGGCGAAGCGCAGCGAGGTGTCGCAAGCGATTGAGGTGAGGTAGCCGGTGGGAGGAGTGAAAAATAGACATTTTAAGGTCGCCTTTTTGGCGGCCTTTTTTTAGTGAAAAATATATGAAAATACTCCACCATTTTGAAAAATAGATATCTGTAAACCCGTCTCCCTGAATGGTAACATAAATTCATCAAAACAATCTTACATAAACGGGAGGACAAGAGATGAAGAAAAAAGTAGTTGCAACATTACTCACAGCGGCAATGACAATGTCTATGCTTGCAGGCTGCGGCAGCTCAGACGACAGCGCGCCGGCTGCGACACCGGCAGCGGATAATGCGCCGGCAGAACAGGAGGCGGCACAAGAGCCGGCATCCGCAGACGATTCAGAGGCCGCTGCAGAGACGTCGGGAGAGGCGGTTACCATTAAGCTGTTTTCGAATCTGCCAGACCGCAAAAACGGGCAGGGACTGGTAGAGCAAAAGATTATTGACGAATACATGGCGGAAAACACGAATGTAACCATTGAAGTAGAGGCGCTCGATGAGGAGGCGTACAAGACAAAGTTCAAAGCGTATGCGATGGACGGTATGCCGGATGTGGTAAGTATCTGGGGACAGCCTGCTTTCCTTGACGAGGTGTTGGATGCCGGGGTACTGGCGGAATTGAATGAAGAGGATTATTTGGATTACGGTTTCATCGCCGGATCGTTGGAAGGTTTTAAAAAGGATGATAAGTTATACGGACTGCCGAGAAACACGGATATTATGCTTTTCTACTATAACCAGAAGATGTTTGAGGATAATGGCTGGAAGGTTCCCGCTACCACAGATGAATTGCTGACGCTCTGTGCAGACATTCAGGCGGCTGGACTTACCCCGGTGGCTATGGACGGCGGTGACGGCTGGCCGATGGCGTGCTTCCTGACGGATATTCTGGTGAAGGTTTCAGGCACCAGCTATGCGGATATCATCAGCAATGCGATTGCTACAGGAGACTTCACGGCACCGGAAATAAAGCAGGCGACACAGATTCTTGTGGATTTTGCAAATGCTGGTATGTTTCAGGTAGGATATGACTCCCAGGATTATGGCACAACCATGAATCTTTTCACCAACGGACAAGCGGCTATGTACTGCATGGGAAGCTGGGATGCATCCATGGCTTTGAACGAGGATATCGCGCCCGAAATCCGCGACAACATCCGTGCGTTTACCATGCCTGTGGTAAATGGCGGCAAGGGCGGCGCAAACGATATTGCGGCATGGAACGGCGGCGGTTATGCAGTATCCGCTAACTCTGCAGTGAAGGAGGAAGCGATCAAATTCCTGAATTATATGTATCAGCCGGATAAGCTTTCTAAGTACGGCTGGGAGAATGGTGTGGGTATGTCCGCGCAGGATCAGACGGCATATCTGACCGGAAGTGAGACAGAATTACAGAAGCAGATCATGGACATTTTAAAGAACGCAACCAGCGTTTCCGGTACACCGATCAACGACTGCGGGCCTTCTGCCTTTAAGACAGCGATTGAGAGCGAGATTCAGGGCGTCTCCAATGGTTCCACATCCGTGGATGATTTCCTTGCGGCAATCGGTACGGCATGTAAATAAGTACAGATTCATTGATTGACGGAGGAGAGGGTGTTTCAAAAGAAATCTACTTTTGCAGCGCCCTCTCTTTTTGTCCTCAATAGGAAGTTCTGTTGGCGAGAAAGGAGATTCTTATGAAAAAACTATATAGCAATAAGCCGGTGATTTTCAGTCTGGTATTGCCGGGATTGTTGGTCTTCCTGTTTGCGGTGCTGGCGCCGATCTGCTTAAGCGTCTACTATGGGTTTATGGATTATTCGGGAATGGGCAAGGCAACCCCCATTGGGTTCGATAATTATGTGAATTTGTTTCACGACAGCGCCTTTGGCCGGTCTTTAAGAAATTCGCTGCTGCTGGCCGTTGGATTTATCTGCATTCAGCATCCGCTGGCAATTCTGGTTGCCGCGGTGCTTGACAAACTGCAAGGAAAGGCGGAAGGAATTTTCCGCTGTATCTATTTTATTCCGAATGTTATTTCTGTGGCGGTAATTGCTTACCTCTGGAAATTTATCTACAATCCGGATTTTGGATTGTTAAATAATATCGCTAAAGCCTTTGGACATCCGGGAAAGATAAACTGGCTTTCCCAGCAGAATGCTATTTGGTCGGTACTGATCGTTTTGATCTGGCATGGGTTTGGATGGGGGATGTTAATTTATTATACCGGCATCAAAAATATTGATCCAGTTTTATATGAAGCTGCTTCTATTGACGGCGCAAACTGGTGGACGACCTTTTTCCGCATTACCCTGCCGCTTATGAAACCGGTCATTCAGATCAATGTGACGATGGCGGTTATTTCTGCTTTGAAGCAGATGGAAACCGTATATCTGCTGACAAACGGAGGACCGAACAACAGCACGCAGTTTGCGGCGAACTATTTGTATCAGCAGGCGTTCAAAGCGTTTAAGTACGGATACGGTAATGCGATTGGCGTGGTATTTATCATTATCTGTGTGCTGGCAACAGTGGCGTTGAATACCATATTTAGGGATAAGCAGGAAGCGTAGGAGGTGACGGCATGAAAGAAAACGATAGGAAAATCGGTAAAATAATTTTGTGGATTGTGTTAGTAATGGTTGCGGTCATCCAGTTGTTTCCCCTGATCTGGCTTGTCGATTTTTCACTGGGCAGCAGTAATGAGATGTTTACAAACGGACTGCTGATTATTCCAAAAAAAATAAGGTGGGATAATTATGTGAAAGCGTTTGTGGACGGTAATTTTCTGCATTATTTGAAGAATAGTTTCCTGATTAATACATTGGCGGTGATTCTGGTTGTGATCATATCCATCATGGCGGCGTTTGCCTGCCAGCGCATGAAATGGAAACTGAGCGGTCTGGTAAGCACGCTGCTTGTTATGGGAATGATGATCCCGATTCATGCAACGCTGCTTCCCAACTATAAAATATACAGTAATTTTCATTTGACGGACACGATTTGGGCGCTCCTGATCCCGTATGTGGCGTTTTCCCTGCCGCAGGGCATGTTTCTAATGACGGGTTTTATTCAGTCCCTGCCGAAGGAATTGGAGGAAGCTGCGGTGATGGATGGCTGTGGGATTTACAGGATTGTTTTTCAGATTGTGACGCCTCTTTTGAAACCATCTATTTCGACAGTTGCAATTATGACCTTTTTAAATAACTGGAACGAGTTTATGATGGCAAGCACTTATTTGAGCACGCCAAAGTGGAAGACGCTGCCCTTTTCCGTATTGGAGTTTACAGGGGAGTATTCCTCCAATTATGCGGTGCAGTTTGCGGTTATGGCATTGACGGCAGCTCCGGCGGTTATTGTGTATGTACTCTTAAATAAACATATTACGAAGGGTGTTGCAATGGGGGCGGTAAAAGGATAAAATAAGTCGTATTTTATTTTCCTGTTACGTTGGAGGATGCTATGGGACAAATCAGAACTTGGACTTCCAGAATGAATATTCGAAAAAAGCTGGTATTCTACAGCTATGCGATTATTACGCCAATTCTCTTGTTGATCAGCATTCTCCTTTTTGTACATAATTATAGGTCGGCGGTAAAAAAAGAGGAAGAAGGCTGCATTCAGAATGTACGGAACATATCGGACAGCATCAATGTGCTGCAAAATGACATTATTGAGATGGGTACTTATATCTGTATCAATGATGAAATTAGACAGATATTGACAACCGATGAGCCGCAGCAGTTAAATCAGGATGCAAGACTCTGGTTGAATTATGCGTCTATGCAGATTATACAGGATATGGTGGCGATCAGTGGACAGATTAAAAGCATTGCCATCTATCCCGAAAATGGAATCAATCCATATTTAAACTGTATTGACCGATCCTCCTCTTATCTTGGCAGTATGGAACAGGTAAGAGAACAGGAAATTTATAGGATTGCCGTACAGGAAAAAGGAAAGTTTCTCTGGCAGCGGGTTGGGCGTGACAAGACCGATACCTATCAGGTGAATCAGAATGATAAGATTGTGATGTACCGTGAAATATACGATATGGCGCGGAAGAATAAGCTCGGTTATTTGGTGATCGGTTCCTCGGCGGAGCTTTTCGATGGGATTTGCAGAAATTCCCTGCGGAGTGAACAGGAATCGGTAGTAGTCATGAGCGAATACGGCGCGGAGCTTGTGCGCTGTGGAGATATTGACGACGCGCTGGTGTCGGAGATCATTGCGCAGGAGTCTTCTGAACCGATGGGCAGGGAAATGTTACAGAAAAGCAGTTGGGAGGGGTATCATATTTACCGATGCCGGAATGAAGCGACTGGTACGGTTGTTTATGAGATTGTGCACAGAGTAGGTTGGAGAGATATCAGCAATACAATTCTATTAGCGCCATTAGCGCTGCTGATTGGATTTTTGATCGGGCTTTATCCTGTTTTACGAGTTGTTTCCGACATTGTTTCCAAACCGCTGTACAGCCTGCGGGTGGCAATGGAAAAATTTATGCAGGGAGATTTCAGCCAGAAGGTAGAAGTGATGACACAGGATGAGGTTGGGGAGGCCTCGGCGTGCTTTAACAGGATGGTAGACGATATCCGGGAGTTGATTGATAAAAACTATATTTTGGCAATCAAAGAGAGAGAGAGCGAACTTGACACGCTGCAGGCGCAGATCAATCCTCATTTTCTCTACAATACATTGGATTCGCTGTACTGGAAGGCGACAGAGTCTGGCAATGATGAGATTGCGGAGGATATTTTAACGCTTTCCCAGTTGTTCCGGCTTGTTCTGAACAGAGGCGACGGTATTGTGACAGTGAAGACGGAGGCGGAACTTCTGGAACGGTATCTGCATATTCAGAAAATGCGTTTTGGAAAGCGGCTGACTTACGAGATTTTTCTGGAACCGGAGATCTTGGAGGAGAAAATTCCTAAATTGATTCTACAGCCTTTCGTGGAAAATGCCATTGTACATGGATTTGAGAGTGCAGATGGCAGTTATACCTTGGCTGTAAGCGGAAGAAAAGAGAAAGATGATATGATTTTCCAGATTACGGATACTGGCGTCGGTATGAGTAAGGAGCAGTTGGAGGCAATTTGGGATCAGGCAGACGCACGCAAGTATGCGACCCAACGGATCGGAAGATATGCGATCAAAAATGTAAAGGAACGTTTGGAGCTGATTTATCGCGAAAACTATGAATTACAGATTGAAAGCAGCGTTGGACAGGGGACGACAGTGATGATAAAGGTTCCCTGCGGGTTAGAGGAGAGTAGGAGCAATGAGCATTAAATTATTGATTGCGGATGACGAGGACACGATTCGCAACGGCATTGCAAAATATATTCAGTTACATACAGAGCGCTTTGATAAAATATTATTGGCGGCCAATGGGCAGGAAGCGGTAGATCTTATTTTTCGTGATAAACCGGATATTTTGTTCTTGGATGTGCAGATGCCGTTACTGAATGGGATTGAGGTGATGCAGGAGGCAAGACGGGCCGGGATTCTGCCGTATACGATGATATTGAGCGCTTATGATGAGTTTAAATACTGCCAGCAGGCGTTGCGGCTTGGGGCCAAGGAGTATCTGCTAAAACCTGTTCGCTCTTCCGATATTCTGCAAATGGCAAACCATGCGGCGGATCAATTATTCGGTAAAATGGAGAAAGAACAGCCGCAGATAACAGAAGAGAAAAACTATTTGGTGGAGCAGGCCAAAGAATATGTGGAGGAGCATTACTATGAAAATCTCATGTTAGCGGATGTAGCGCAAAAAATTGGGATATCGGCGGGCTATTTGTCTACGTTATTTCAAAAGCAGATGGCAAAGGGATTTGTCGATTATCTGAACGAAGTGCGGATTGAACATGCCTGCACGTATTTGCGGCAAAATTATCTGAAAACTTATGAGATCGCTTATCGGGTGGGTTTTAAGGATGAGAAATATTTTTCCCGGGTTTTTAAGAAGGTGAAGGACCAGTCGCCATCGGAGTATCGAAAACAAAATCAATAAAGGAGAGGACAAAGATGAACGGTAAAAAATTGACCTATATT
>CAMXIK010000030.1 GCA_947243855.1 uncultured Lachnospiraceae bacterium
GCAGCGACTCTCCCTCTATAAACTGAAAACAAAAACTGGCGTTATTGGAGAGCCTGTCCTGCCTATGGCCGTTCAGTCTCGTATAGGGAATCTCCGTAAGCACCCTGTCGATTAAATACTCCCGCAGCTTTGTTTCCCGCTCCATTCTCTCCTGCATCGTCTCCTCCGCAAGCGCCGCCGCTTTCCCGAAGCCTACGATTCCCGGTACATTTAAAGTGCCCGCTCTCCTGCCCCTCTCCTGCGCGCCGCCATGAATGAGAGGAAGAAGCCGCAGATTTTCCCGGCAATATAGGATGCCGACTCCCTTGGGCCCGTTCAGCTTATGGCCGCTGGCGGAAAGCAGATCAATACACATCTCTTCCACATTTAACGGAATGTGCCCGTAAGCCTGCACTGCATCCGTGTGAAACAAAACGCCATTTTCATGGGCGATCTTCCCCAATTTTACAATAGGCTCTATGGTGCCGATCTCGTTGTTGGCCGCCATAACAGAAATCAGTATCGTGTCCGGCCGAACCGCCTTTTGAAGTGCCTCCGGCGAAACCCTGCCCTCCGCATCCACATCCAGATAAGTCACTTCATAGCCCTGTTTTTCCAGATATTCGCAGGTATGCAGCACCGCATGATGCTCAATTTTACTCGTAATGATATGTCTTCCCTTATCTGCAAGCCCTTCCGCCACCGCGCGGATCGCCCAGTTATCGGATTCGCTACCGCCCGCCGTAAAGTAAATTTCGTTTGGTTTCGCGCCGATCAATGCCGCCGCCTGCTCCCTCGCCTTCCCCACTGCCTTCTTCGCCTCCCCGGCAAATGTGTAAATCGCGGAGGGATTTGCGTAATTATCCCGAAAATAGGGGAGCATTTCCTGTAACACTTCCTCCCGCATTCTGGTGGTAGCCGCGTTATCCAAGTAAATTCTTTGATTTTCTTTCCCTTCCATCATGTTCTCCATTCCCATACCGGCAAATAGTATGCTATTCCTATCTGTTTTCTATACTATAGAATATTATAGCAGGCCTGCGGAAATCCGCAAGCCCTAATCTGATTCTTATTTTATTTTCTAAAAAAGTCTAGTTTGCACCCCTGCTTGCCAAGTAATTATCTCTGCTAAACGGAAATTGCCGGGGATTTTCTTCCAAACGTCCATAGATATTTTCGATACCATCCAGTAAATGCTGGGCGGCCTGTTTATTCTTAAATCGATACAGTAGATGATAGATCAACTGATCAAGCAGCTCATCCGCCTGCTCTGTAATAACCAGCTTATAAGCCATACTTTGACCTCATTTCCGCCAAAGCCGCTCTGGCGTCTTTTGTCTGTCCGTTTTTAATCTGCTTCTCGG
Organism: uncultured Lachnospiraceae bacterium; assembly: GCA_947243855.1. Lineage (GTDB taxonomy): Bacteria > Bacillota > Clostridia > Lachnospirales > Lachnospiraceae > UBA3282. The sequence continues at coordinate 1,344 of CAMXIK010000030.1, forward strand.
ACAGTTCAATATTTTGAAGCATAAAAAGCTGGCGCATGGCGCTTTCATATATTTCCATGCTCATAATTACCATGTCCCCATAACCGTTCTTGGTAATATAGATTGGTTCATCCGCTTGATGGCACATTTCGGAAATCTCAGACGTATTTTTTAAATCCTTTATAGGTATAATTTGTGGCATTCTATTGTCCTCCCGTATTATGATGGATAAATTATACCATAATTATGTCCCTCTCTCAATAAAATTATAAATAAACGACAACTTTAATTACCAAACAAGAAACACAATCACACAGGCGGCCACTTAAGTGACCGCCTGCGTATCCCCTTTTACACTGTACAGCTAGTGTATTTATTAGAATAGATCTACACCAAGTACCAGCTTTGCCTGATACCCCGCTCAGTTGATACGGGTATACATCTATCTAACCCTTTTTATTTCGCGTCCCGCCGTCTGTGCGGTGGCGCATCTTCCTGTTCTTCCGTTAAGCTCTCTGTGCCGTCCATGCGGCGCCTTTTTTTATCATATGTTGTGCAACCAACTTTGAAATCTGTCCTTTCGGCCAGCATATCAATACAAATGTCTATCTTACTAAAAATCCGTTTTTCGGATTTTACAACCAAGTTAACAGTTACAAATTTCTTTCGATAAAATCCGTCGTCCGGATTCTACCGTCATTCTTTCCCGGTCTGCCTATCAGTGAGGACATGACGGATAATAAGTTATGCTTACTAAATCGCCTATTTTTACAGTGCCGCACTTGCTGCATCTTTCCGCCTTGTACACAGTCACTTCACAGCTTCCATCAGACTTTAGGTCATGCCTTACATCCTTCCCCGACACATAGCTATGGTCACATCCCCAATGAGACTCCACATCCGGAACCATGTAAATGTTTCCTTCCTCATCGACGAACTGTCTGTCGTACAAAATTTCCTCAATTTCATCCTCTTCGTACTCCGTAAGGAACTCACCTTCCGTTTCGTCAGGTGCAAACAGAGATACGTCGTCATCCAGCATATTCTCTATCTGTTCCTGCGATGCATTTTCCGACAGAATCTCATTATATCCGTCCCTATAGGCAAGTACAGTCATCGAATTGGCGAAAATCAACGCCGCCACCAGAGTCCCCGCCGCAAAGCGGTTCCATCTTCTGTTCCTCATCAGATTATCCATCCTTTCCTTCACTCTTCTCATTTCCGGTCCGAAACCGATCTCCCACCCAAGGGACAGGCTCCTCGGTTTCTTCTTTTTCTCCTTTTCCTGCGCTTCCTCGATCAAAAGAAGGCTGTACAATCTTCTTTCCTCTTCCGATCTTCCCAGTATTGCCGCCTCATCACAAGATATTTCGCAAACGCGGTCAAACTCGTCATGCAGGAGCCAGACTACTGGATTCCACCAACACAAATATTTCATAAACTGCACGATCATCTTCCAGACTGCGTCCAAGCGCCTGATATGTACCAGCTCATGACAGAGAACCAACTCTCCCTCCCGGCTTTCTATATCTCTGCCGCAGAGAATCACCGGCCTGAAAACCCCGAATGTTAAAGACGGTTTTCCATTTTCTCCTTGATAGAGCAGCACACGCCGTTTGATTCCATACCGGCTCTTGAGTTCGGCGAGAACCGCTTCATGCCGCTCCTCCATCTTGGTATCCACATATCCGGCAATCCGACGGGCTTTCTTCACATAGTCCGCCATCCGGTTTATCATCAAAAGACAGGCTACCGACACCCAGATAATAACAGCCGCCATCTGAATCTGCATAAAGCTGTTCACATAGGCTTTGCCGTCCGCGCGTACCACATAGTTTGTCCATCTCAGCGATACTTTCGCGATCTCCATTTCCACAGATTCCCTCTGTCCTTCCGGCACGATGATGTGAATCACCTCCTCGTACCACTTTTTCAGAAAAGGCAGTGGAATCAGATAATACAGAACGGACGCTTTTGCAAGTAAATAATACAACTTCGCGCTGATCCTATCTCTCAACAGGCGTCTCAGAATCCAACTGGCCGCCGTCATTGTACTTCCTGAAATCATCATCACAAGTAAGTATTCCATGAACACTCCTAGTAATTATCAAGAATTTTTTTCAGTTCCTCGGCTTCGTTCTTATTAATCACGTTTTTCTTGGCAAAAGCCGCCACAAAACTACTCAGCCTTCCCTCGTACATAGAATCGACTGCAGCTTTCATCTGCATATAATTGTACTCTTCCCTGCTATACACAGCCTTAACCATTCTGTGTTCCCGAGTGACCAAGCCCTTTTCCTCAAGCCTGCTCAGGAATGTGTTTAAGGTCTGTCTTTTCCATTCCTTTCCATCTGCCTCGAATAATGTAAGAAGCTGCGACTGCTTAATCGCCTCTGGCTGATCCCACAGCTTCTCCATCACCTCCTTCTCTGCCTGTGTTACGTCATAAGAACCTTTCATGTTTCCTCCGTTCCATGACCACTTTTCGTAGTCATTATAATATTATTTTTACCATGTGTCAACCCTTTTTTTCAAGATATTGTATTTTTTTTGGAAAACACACGATTTTTCTACATGATGTAGGGATAAAGTGCAGATTTAGCACTATTTTCAAACCAACGGTTCTTACCCTTAAGCACAAATTTCCCCTTCTTTATAACATTCTACAATATATTCTCTTGTTTGATAATAAAAATCTGTATTGTAATTAGAGATTGCTCCATCAATCCACGAGGAATATACGTCTATGATCCAATCAACGATACTACGCTCGGATTTTTCAGAAATATCCTCAATCAAACGCTCATAAACCTCACCAATTGTCCAGTAATCAGGCGTTTCGTATCTGCATTTTGCAACATTATCAAACGAATCCGACGGTATATTGCATCTTTGGATAAAATCATCCGCCACCTTCTCTATCGGCTCGCAGTGAAAGACGTCCGCATACTCATAGATACGTTTTATAGTGTCTTTTCCCAAGTATTGCACTACCACAGACCGTCTTTGCTTCTGCTTTCTTCCGATATATTCAATGAGGCTGCACGTAAAAAACAATGCGCTGTCATTCTTCATCCCAGACTTCACTTCCCTTCAAAAATCTTAATGATGTAAGCGCCTTTGCCGTATGAAAACTGATCTGATGCGTCGGTTTCTTAAATTTTGCCAAATCCCAGAACGCCTCCCTGCTGATTTTTCCGTCAACAAAGTTTTGAACATAATTAAATATCGTATCGTCCGCCATGGGGCCTTCTACAATATCATAGCTATGTGCCTTCCCTAATCTACACGCCACAATAAAATCCAGCCATTCTTCCGTCATTTGGGGGAATATTTTTATATTCAGGTCTTCATTTTTCGTATATTGGTACTCATTTACATACCCTGTCCCCCCGTACCTCGTCGCCCAGCGTTTCGCCTGTTCCGCATAAATCGTACAGTAAAATCCAAAATAAAAATCCTTATTATATTTTTGTATTCTTATCTCTGGCCATTTTACTATTTCACGACTTCCATGATATAAAATCATTTCGTTTTCCAATCAGCTATCTCCTATCGTTTTTCCTCACGCCGTAATCGCATTCCCCGTATACAACTGGTAATATTAAAACGCTGATTTACCTTCGTTTCAAAGGTAGCTGTTCTTCACACTTTCTCTCATAATATTCTACCGCCAAACAAAACAATTGTTTTGCGGTTTCTATCTGCTGTATGGTAATTTCCTTTGAAGCGACATAAAATGTATCATAATCACTTGCATGCCTAATCTCTTCCGCTTTTACAATTTTTCTTCCCATTTCATGAGGAAAAATTTCCGTAGCGACATATTGCTTATTAAAATATGCTAATGTGTCTTTATGGCGTTTAAAAGCAATTTCTTCTATGGAAAGGATCGCATCGATTGTATGATAAATAGAATAATACGCCCTGTTATTGGCACCCCTGTATTGTTCCGCCTCCAAAAGAAGTTCGGCCGTATCCAAATCTTCCTTTGCAATACGAAATCGGTGTTCTATCAGATCGCGGCGGTTTCCTGTCTCATGCTGTTTCATAGAGCAGTACCCCTTCCTTCCTCACACTGGAATAAAAAGGATAGACACTACACCATTGCTCAAAATGTCCTACGTTTTTTACAATCGGCATAAACCATACCCCATGTCTGACATTATATTCAAATCCCAACTCTGACAAAGCATCAGAATAAGAATCGATCTGAATATCCGATAAGTCCACTAGCACCATAATATCTACATCCGAATCCTTTTGAAAATCTCCACGAGCATAAGAGCCGTACAAAATAATTTGTTTGATATGTTTTCCATAAATATCCCGTATGGAAGAAACATACTGCCTTATCAAATCCTGTGTCATTTCCGACATGAGAACACCTCCTTTGCCGATATTCTGTACTTTTAGTATAAGCTGGCTGCAAAGCTTTGGCAAATAATTTCACGCCGTAATCGCATTCCCGGTATAAAGCTGATAATACTTCCCTTTCTCCTCGATCAACTGGTCGTGGGTGCCCCGCTCGATGATCCGTCCCTGCTCCAATACCATAATACAATCGGAGTTTTTGACCGTGGAAAGCCTGTGGGCGATCACAAAAGTGGTTCTACCCTTCATCAGCTTATCCATGCCGTCCTGCACAATGCGCTCAGTACGGGTGTCGATGGAGCTGGTCGCCTCGTCCAAGATCAACACCGGCGGGTCCGCAATAGCTGCCCTTGCGATGGCGAGAAGCTGTCTCTGACCCTGACTTAAGTTAGCGCCGTCCCCGGAGAGCACCGTATCATACCCTTCCGGAAGTCTTCTGATAAAACTGTCCGCATTGGCAAGCTTTGCCGCCGCGCGCACCTCCTCGTCGGTGGCGTCCAGTTTCCCATAGCGGATATTCTCCATAACTGTCCCCGTAAAGAGGTGGGTATCCTGCAACACGATACCGAGAGAACGGCGAAGATCGTCCTTCTTTATTTTATTCACGTTAATGCCGTCATAGCGGATCTTTCCATCCTGAATGTCATAGAAACGGTTAATCAGGTTGGTAATGGTGGTCTTTCCCGCTCCCGTAGAGCCTACGAAAGCGATCTTCTGTCCCGGCTCTGCGTAGAGCTTCACGTCATGAAGTACAATCTTATCATCATTATACCCGAAATCTACGCCGTCGAAAACCACATCTCCTTTTAATTCTACATAATCGACCGAATGATCGGCCTGATGTTCATGACGCCATGCCCAGCGGCCTGTGCGTTCCGGCGTTTCCACAAGCGCGCCATTTTCTTCCCGCACGTTGACTAACGTCACATAACCGTCGTCCACCTCGGACATTTCGTCCATCATCTTAAAGATACGCTCCGCGCCGGCCATAGCCATAACGATGGAATTAAATTGTTGACTTACTTGGTTAATCGGCATGTTGAAACTTTTATTGAAGGTCAAAAAGCTTGCCAGTTTTCCCAGCGTCAGTCCCGTCGCGCCGGAAAGCGCCAGCGCGCCGCCCACAATCGCGCAGACCACATAGCTCACATTACCGAGCTGCTGATTCACGGGGCCTACCACATTGACCAGATAGTTTGCCTTATCCGCGCTCTCAAACAGCGCGTCGTTCAGCTCCCGGAAATCCTCGATATTTTTCTCCTCGTGGTTGAATACCTTAACCACCTTCTGTCCGTTCATCATTTCCTCGATAAAACCGTTGACCTTGCCCAGATTGGTCTGCTGTTCCAGAAAATACTTGCCGCTTAAGCCCGCCACCTTCTTGGTCACCACCAGCATCACCGCCACCATCAAAAGGGTGGTAATGGTCAACGGCACGCTCAAAACGATCATGCTGATCAGCACGCTCACAATGGTGATCAGGCTGTTGAACACCTGCGGCATACTCTGGCTGATCATCTGCCGGAGCGTTTCCGTATCGTTGGTATAGGTTGACATAATATCCCCATGGGAGTGAGTGTCAAAATATTTAATAGGAAGCGTTTCCATATGGGAAAACAGATCGTCCCTCACATTGCGCAGCGTCCCTTGGGTCACATTGATCATAATACGGTTCCATGCATAGGCCGAAACTACGCCGATCAGGTAAAAGCACGCCACCCGCGCAATCGCTCCCGCTAACGGGGAAAAGTCCGGCTTATCCTGTGTGAGCATGGGCGCGATATAATCGTCGATCAGGCGTTGGATAAACATGGTTCCCTGCACATTGGCCAGCACGCTCACGAAAATAAGCACCGCCACAAGCACAAGATGGAAACCATAATTCTTGGCCACATACCCCATCAGCCGTTTAAATACCTTTCCCGGATTTTCTATTCTCTTTCCGCCCTGCATTCTTCCATGTGGTCCCGGCATAATACTTCTCCTCCCTTTTTCCTCAATATTCCGGAGTTTGCGGCTATTCGTCGAAATCTCCGCCGCCGCTTGTCTGCGACTCATAAACTTCCCTGTAAATCTCATTATCCCGAAGCAGTTCTTCGTGAGTGCCGAAGCCGTGAATCCGTCCGTCGTCCATGACTATGATACGGTCCGCATCCATAACGCTGGCTACCCTCTGGGCAATGATCAGCTTCGTGGTATCGGGAATTTCCTCCGCAAACGCCTTCCTGATCTTCGCGTCCGTAGCCGTATCCACCGCGCTGGTGGAATCGTCCAAGATCAACACTTTCGGCTTCTTGAGCAGCGCCCTCGCAATGGTAAGCCGCTGTCTTTGTCCGCCGGAAACATTCGTACCGCCCTGCTCTATGTAAGTCTGATAGCCATCCGGCATCTTCTCGATAAATTCATCCGCACAGGCCAGCCTGCACACCCGCCTGCACTCCTCCTCCGAAGCGTTCGCGTCGCCCCACCGCAAGTTCTCCAGAATGGTACCGGAGAACAGCACATTCTTCTGCAAAACCACCGCTACCTGATCCCGCAGGGTTTCAATGTCATACTCTCTGACGTCTCTGCCGCCCACCTTGACAGCTCCCCCCGATACGTCGTAGAGTCTGCTGATCAGATTGACCAGACTGGTCTTTGCGCTGCCGGTGCCGCCGATGATGCCCACCGTCTCCCCGGCATGTATTTTCAGGTTAATATCGTGCAGAACCGCCTCGCTGCTCTCCTTATGATAAGAAAAACGCACATGCTCAAATTCAATCTCGCCGTTTGGCACTTCATACACCGGATCGACCGGATTAGTCAAATCGCTCTTTTCGTTCAGCACCTCGCTGATACGCTCCGCGCTGGCGATACTCATGCTCATCATGACAAAGATCATGGCCACCATCATCAAACTCATTAAAATATTCATGCAATAGGTAAGCAGGCTCATCAGCTCGCCCGTGGTCAACGTATTCTGTACGATCTGTTTCGCGCCCAGCCAGCTAATCAGCAGAATACAGCCGTAAACCGTAAACTGCATGACTGGCATGTTGAGCACCACATGCTTCTCGGCCTTCTGGAAAATATCATAAATGCCCTGACTCGCACTCTTAAATTTCTTCGTCTCATAGTCTTCCCGAACATAAGCCTTCACCACGCGGACCGCGCTCACATTCTCCTGCACGGAAGCGTTCAGCTCATCGTACTTCGGGAAAGCCTGTTTGAAATACTTCATAGCGCCCCTGATAATGAAAAACAGCACCACGCTGAGCAGAAGCACCGCCACCAGATAAACGGACGCCAGACGCGCATTGATGAAAAAGGCCATCGCCATCGCGCAGACCATGCTGACTGGCGCGCGGAAGCAGATGCGCAGAATCATCTGGTACGCCATCTGTATATTGGTCACATCGGTGGTCATTCTCGTGACCAGCCCCGCCGTGCTGAACTTGTCGAGACTGGAAAAAGAAAAGGTCTGAATGTTCTCAAACATGGCCTGCCTTAAGTTCTTCGCAAATCCCGTAGACGCTCTTGCGCCGTACTTGCCGCCCATCACGCCGCAGAACAATCCGCACAGCGCCGCCGCCACCATGATCGCGCCCACTATGTAGATATGCCGCATATTTCCAGCCTCCACGCCGTCGTCAATGATCGACGCCATCAAAAACGGGAGCAGCATCTCGAAAACAACCTCCAATATCATAAATATTGGGGTTATGACCGAGGCTTTTTTATATTCCTTTATCTGTGCCGCAAGGGTTTTAATCATTGTCATACCTCCCTTAATATAGAAAGAACCATGCGACATATGCCGCATGGTTCTATTTTTCTACAATAAAAATTTAATGTCAACGGTTTTAAGAATTAATTCACAAAAATTTTACTCTTTGGTCTTCTCCTTATTATTCAAAATCTCAAACACCACTGCCGCCAAGAGCACCACGCCCTTAACCACCATCTGCCAGTTCGCGTCGATACCCATCTGGCTCATGCCTAAGTTGATGACGCCGATCAGCGCCGCGCCGATTACCATACCAAACACCGTACCGGAACCGCCGTAAGCGGACACGCCGCCCACCACGCAGGCGGAAATAGCGTCCATTTCATAGTTGTTGCCGGCTGTCGCCGTCGCCGCCGACAGTCTTCCCATCGTCATCCACGCGCTGATTACGGTAAGAACCGCCATATTCAAATACGCTAAGAAGAAAATCTTTTTCGTATCGATACCCGAAAGTCTGGTAGCCTCCACGTTGCCGCCGATGGTGTAGAAATAGCGGCCAATCGTCGTTTTAGAAGTGATAAAGTGATAGATCAGCAAAATCACCGCCACCCAGATCAGGTTATTCGGAATGCCGCCCGCCTGCGCAAGCTTATAAGCAAACAGCAGGATCACCGCACACACCAGCACGCAGCGCACGATCACGCTTCCCATGCTCTCCGCCTCATAGCCCTTTTTCAGCTTATCGTTCCTGCCCTTTAGCTGTAAGAATACGAACAGCACACAGGCAATCACACCTACCAGAATACAGGTGATATTCAGCTTCTCGCCACCGAATAGATCCGGCACGCTGCCGGTAAACATTTTGATAAAGCTCTCCGGCATGGGCGCGATAGACGAACCGCCGATCAGCGCCGTACCCCAGCCACGGAATGCCAGATAACCCGCCAGCGTAGCAATCCACGGCGGAATGTTGATATAGGCGATCAAAAATCCTTCCACGATACCGTAGATCACACCAGCGCCTATCATCAATAACATCGCCGCCGGCACCGACATGCCGCCGCGTACCATCATGATGCCGCCGATCGCGCCGATAAAGCAGACAAAGGAACCGACGGAAAGGTCGATATTACCGCCCGTAAGCATACACATCAGCATACCGGTTGCCAGTATGAACACGTAGGCATTCTGCGCAATCAATGCCTGGAAACTGGACGCCGCAAACATCTGTCCCTTCGTCGTCACCGAAAAGAAGATCACGATCAGGACAAGGACTATTTTCATGGTATGTTTTCTTAAGATATCCACTGTTTTATTCATTTCACCCATTCCTCCTCCCTTACTTCTTTTCTCTCTTAGAGAGTACATCAAAGGTGACAGCCGCCAAAAGCACCAACCCCTTGACCACCTTCTGATAGTTCGCGTCGATACCCATAATGCTCATACCTTGGTTAATCACGCCCATCAGAGTCGCGCCGATCACCACGCCCGGCACTGTACCGATACCGCCGTATGCGGACGCGCCGCCGATAAAGCAGGCGCCGATCGCGTCCATCTCATAGCCCTGCCCGTAGGTGGGCTGTGAGGAGGTCAGTCTGGCAATCGTCAAAATACCTGCCAAAGCCGCCAAAAATCCCATATTAACATAGGCGATAAAATACACCTTCTTTGTGTTGATACCAGAAAGTCTGGTAGCTTTTTCATTGCCGCCCACTGCGTACAGATAACGGCCGATTCTCGTCTTTGTGGTCAGATAGCCGTATACCAAAAGCACCAGAAGAATCCAGATAAGCGCCGTCGGAATACCCTTGTGGGAAGCCAGCTTATAAGTAATCCACAAAATCGCCGCACTGATTACCACCAGCTTTACAATCGTGTTCCCAAGGGGCGCCGTTTCATAGCCCTTACTTTTGTTATTGATACGGTTCTTTAACTGCATGGCAATCAGTATCACCACTGCGAGGCATCCGGCGAGCATACAAGTCATGTTAAAGCCCTCGCCGCCAAAAAGATCCGGCACATAACAGTCCGCGCCGCCGCCGAACAGCCTGATAAAGGTTTCGTTCTTAATAGAGACCGTCAAACCCTGCAGCACCACATTGGACAAGCCTCGAAACGCATACATACCCGCCAGTGTCGCAATAAAGGGAGGCACCTTCACATAGGCGATCCAGAATCCCTGCCACATACCGATCAGCACGCCGATGATAAGCATGGCAAGCACCGCCGCCCACATATTCACGCCCTTATCCATAATCATCGCGCCCGCCGCGCCCGCGAAGCAGACCACGGAGCCTACGGAAAGGTCGATGTTGCCGCCTGTCAGAATACAGAGCAGCATACCTGTCGCCAGCACGAACACATACGCGTTCTGGGAGATCAGGTTATTGATGTTCTGGGGAAATAAAATCTTCCCCTCTGTGGTAATGCTGAAGAAGACCGCCACCAAAACAAGGGCGATAACCATCGTATATTTTCTCAAGAATGCGGAAACATTTACTTTTTCCATATCCTTACGCCCCCTTTCCTGAACTTACGATGATGGACATGATCTTTTCCTGCGTCGCTTCCTCAGCGGAAAGCTCGCCGGCAATCTTTCCTTCATTCATAATGTAGATTCTGTCGCTCATGCCAAGCACCTCCGGCAGCTCCGAGGAAATCATAATCACAGATTTGCCCGCCGCCACCAGATCGTTGATGATACAGTAAATCTCATATTTTGCGCCCACGTCGATACCTCTGGTCGGCTCATCCAAAATCAGTACGTCGGGATCTGCAAACATCCACTTCGCCAGAAGCACCTTCTGCTGGTTGCCGCCGGAAAGGTTGCCCACATTCTGCTCAACGGTAGGGCATTTGGTTTTCAGTTTCCCCCTGTACTCCTCCGCCACCTGATATTCTTTATCCTTATCAATGATCTTGTGGGGACTGATACTGTCAAGGTTCGCCAGTGTGGTGTTAATCTTGATCGGATTGGTCAGCACAAGGCCATTGCCCTTCCGGTCCTCCGTCACGTAGGCCAGTTTATTCTGAATGGCCTGTTTTACAGTTTTTAAATGGACTTCCTTGCCGTCCAGATAGAGCTGTCCGCTGATATTCGTACCGTAAGACTGCCCGAAAATACTCATGGCAAGCTCCGTGCGGCCCGCGCCCATCAGTCCGGAAATGCCTACCACCTCGCCTTTTCTCACGTTGATAGACACATTGTCGCACACCTTCCGCTCCGGATAGAGGGGATGATGCACGGTCCAGTTTTTCACTTCCATATTCACATCACCGATCTTTACGTTGTGACGCTTCGGGAACCGGTCGGTAAGCTCACGGCCGACCATACCCTGAATAATTCTATCCTCTGAAATCTCCGTAGTATGCTTATCCATCGTCTCGATGGTGGAACCGTCGCGGATGACTGTAATCTTATCCGCCACATAAGCAATTTCGTTTAACTTATGAGATATAATAATCGACGTCATGCCCTCTTTTTTGAACCGTAACAGAAGATCGAGCAATGCCTTGGAATCCGTCTCGTTCAAAGAGGAGGTCGGCTCATCCAGAATCAAAAGCTTCGCATGCTTAGCCATCGCCTTAGCGATCTCCACAAGCTGCTGCTTACCAGTACCGATATCCTTGACCAGTACCTTAGATGACTCCGAAAGACCTACCATCTTTAAATATTTGTCCGCTTCCCCGTAGGTTTCGTTCCAGTCGATGGCCGCGCTTTTCCCGCGCTCATTTCCAAGGAACATGTTCTCTCCGATGGTCATGTAAGGAATCAGCGCAAGCTCCTGATGAATGATAACGATTCCCTTTTCCTCGGAATCCTTAATCTTGCCAAACTTACACACTTCACCGTTGTAAACGATGTCGCCCTCGTATGTACCGTACGGATAAATACCGCTCAGAACGTTCATCAACGTGGATTTGCCTGCACCGTTCTCACCGACCAATGCGTGAATTTCTCCCTCTTCCACTTTCAGATTTACGTTGTCGAGCGCCTTGACACCGGGGAACGTTTTGGTAATGTTTTTCATTTCCAGTAAAATCTTTGCCAAAGTGTACTCCTCCCAACATTTTTAGTATCTGCTACCCACTTTTTATTTTACCATTTATTGGTAATGATTTCTACCTTTTATAAACCAACAGGCGGGAACAATCCCCCGCCTGCCATGGTCTATTCAACTCAAATATTTCTCAATCTGCGGAGAACGCGTTCTTTGCGTTCTCTGGTGCGAACTTGTTCGCACGCTTACTGTAAGTCTGCCTCTGTGTAGTAACCGGAGTCGATCAACAGTTCCTTGTAGTTGTTCGCATCTGCGAATACAGGCTCGCAAAGGAAAGAAGGAATCACGCCAGTACCATTGTCATAAGTCGTGGTATCGTTTACCTCTACCTCGCTGCCGCTTAAGATCTGGCCTACCATCTTAACTACCTGAGAAGCCAGAGTACGGGTATCCTTGAATACGGACATAGACTGCTTGCCGTCGATCATGTTCTTTACGTTTGCGATATCGCAGTCCTGACCAGTAACGATCGGATAATCGCCGGTGTAGTTTGCTGCCAGAGCGTTCTGCACACCAAGAGAGGTGGAGTCGTTGGAGCAAAGGCAGATATCAAGCTTCGTGCCGTCCGCATAGTTGGAAGAAAGGATGTTCTCCATTCTGGACTGTGCGTTCTCGGTAGACCACTTAGGCGTACCAACGGTTGCGAAATCTACCTGACCCGAAGGAATCACGATCTTACCAGCGTCGATGTAAGGCTGTAATGTGTCCATAGCGCCGTTGTAGAAGAAAGGCGCGTTGTTATCGCCGGGATCGCCCGCGGTAACTTCCATGTTGAAAGGACCGTCCGCGTTGTCCAGATCAAGGGTGTCGATAATATACTGTGCCTGCGTTACGCCAACCTTATAGTTATCGAACGTAGCGTAATAAGCAACCGCATCGGTATTCATGATCAGACGGTCATAAGCGATTACCGGAATGTTTGCGCTCTTTGCTTTCTCAAGAACAGTAGAAAGAGAATTTGCTTCGATCGCAGCGATTACCAGTACGGAGCAGCCGCCGTTGATCATATTCTCGATCTGGGAAACCTGAGTCTCCTCCTGATTGGATGCGTACTGAAGGTCTACCTCATAACCTGCTGCCTCAAGCTCAGCCTGCATGTTGGAACCGTCCTGATTCCATCTCTGCAGATCCTTGGTCGGCATAGACACGCCTACTTTGTTGCCAGTCGGAGCTGCCGCATCCGCTGCAGGAGCCTCTGCCTCTGTGTTTGCTGCCGGAGCCTCTGCCTCTGCTGCCGGAGCCTCTGCCGCTGGCTCTGTGCTTGCTGCCGGAGCAGACTCGCCGCTGCCGCCGCAGCCAACCAGTGCAGTCGCAACCATAGAAGCTGCAAGTACCATACTTAATACTTTTCTTTTCATGTTTTCTTTTTCCTCCCTTTTATTGTGGTTTGCGAAATTTCTCTCGCATCCTCAATATACCACAAAAAAAATAGGAATAATTTATGACTTTCTGTACATTTTTACTTTGTCATCTTAGACTGCGGAGGAGGCGTTAGCACATTTTTGTCATTCTGATTCCTTATGCCAAAAAAATGCTAGTCCGGCATCTGTTCCGGCACGTTCAAATACACATCCTCTTTCAAATGAAAGCCGCTGCCGATGATCACCTCGTCAATATTGTCACGGTTGACGCTGATAGGCTCCAGCGCGATATAGGGAATCTTGTACTTTCCGCTGTCAATCGTAACCACATCATCCCCGGTAATTTCCCCGCCTTTCGCAAGCGCGACCGCTTCCTCCGCCGCTCTTGTCGCCAGACGTTCCACCGGCTTATAGACCGTCATAACCTGCGTGCCCTCCACAATTCTCTGACAGGCAGCCAAATCCGCGTCCTGTCCCACCACAAGAATATCTCCCGCCTGACGGGTCTCCGCCAGCGCGCGCACGGCCTGCGTTGCCAGATCGTCATTGCCGCACATGATCGCGTCCGTCTGCGCAATTTTCAGCGGGTTGGCATAAATATACGCCGCGGCCTCCTCCGCCCGCCAGTTGTCGGCATGGACAGAATCTAAAATCTGCACCCTATGCTTGGACATAACCCTTTTAAACGCTCCCTCTACCATGGGCACGTTATTGTCCGTGGGAGAACCGCCAATCATAATCACGCTGCCGTTTTCAAGATCCTCTTCCACCAGCGCCCTTGCCATCATATCACCCACCATCTCATTGTCAAAGGAAATGTACAAATCCACGTCCGCATCATCGATCAGACGGTCATAGGAAACCACCTTAATCCCCGCAGCCTTGGCCTTACTCACCGATTCGCGCAGGGAAGACGGGTCGATAGCGATAATCACGATCACATCCATTTCCTTTTGAATAAAATAGTCGATCTGCCTTTTCTGTTCCTCCACCACGCCGTTTGCATTCTGCACATTGACCTCCGCCCCCAGCTCCTTGGCCACCGAGACAAACACGTCCCTGTCTCTCTGCCATCGCTCTATGACAAAAGAATCAAAGCTTAGGCCGATCTGTATTTTTTTCTCCTCCCCTTCCACATTTTCCCTGCCGCTCTCCGCCTTACCGCAGCCGGCCATGATAAGAAGCAGGAGCGCCGCTAACGCCAGACAAGCAATTCGTCTCTTCATAATCTGAAACCTCCGAAATTCAGCATCGTACAGAGAATGTATGCTTTTTACATTCAAAGCTGTTTGTATTCCGTGGGCGTCACTCCCACATTTTTCTTAAAAGACCTGCTGAAATAATTGGGGTCCGCATAACCCACCATGGAACAAATTTCCTTCATGGAATATTCCGTTGTGGTGAGCAGCTCCTTCGCCTTATCCATGCGGATCTTGGTGAGGTATTCCACAAAGCCTTCCCCCACATCTTCCTTAAATATCTTGCTGAAATAATAGGGACTGATATTGACCGCCTGAGACACCTCGTCCAGAGAGATATCTTTTCCGTAATTGTTCTGTATAAAAGCCTTGGCCGTCTCCACTGCCCCCTGCGACTTCTCCGAGGCTTTCGTGTTGACATTGCGTCCGGCCTCCCTGATCTTATCTGTGAACCACTTCCGCAGATCCGTCAGCGCCTCCATCCCCATCACCGTAGGAAGATACTCCGCCCTGTCGCAAAATTCATAGGTCATGCCGCCCGAATTGTAGGCGATATACTCCGCATAAAGCACGAATTCCAATACTTTCAGGCGGATATTCATCAAATGCTCGCCATACAGCTTTGCCACCCTATCAAAATAGGTCTCCGCCGTGGCCACGGCATGATCCGCCTCCCCGTTTTTCACCTCCGCAAACAGTTTCTTTTCCAGTTCGACGGGATAGGTTTCCTCGTGTGTACAGCCGATGGGAAGATCGTCCACATGGGCCACGCTTCCGGTAGTCATAATCAACGCGTTGGTCGCCTCCTTATAGGCTTCCCTTGCTTCCTCCAAAGGCGCAACGGCGCTGATCCCGATGCGGAAGCTGATCTGCGTACGCCTCTTTAACTCCCGCACAATCTCCCTTGACTTTTCAATCAGGGCAATTCTCTCCTCGTAGGACATCTGCTTTTCCATACAGGGCACCAGACCCGGCAGCTTGTTGGCCATCGACATGCCAAGAATCACGCCCGGATAAGCTTCTTTTAGATACTCTCTGAGCGTTTCGCCAAACTGCGACATTTTCACGCTGCTGCCCACAGCGTTGGTCATATGGTTTCCCTCCTGCGCCTCGCCGCAGACCACAGCCAAAAGATAAGCGTGGTTTTCGTTAATGCCCAAAAGCTGTTTATAATTCTCAATATCCTCGGTAAAATGTTCCTGAAAAAGCAGGTTGTACAGCAGGCCGTTTTCTAAGATCGGCATGACGGTTTCCAGCTTTTCCCGGATTAACAGATCGTTGCTTCTCTTGTCCCGCTCCCTGTCGATCTGCTCCATGGCCTTTTGTAATGCCGCAACGATTTTGGTTCTCTCCATAGGCTTCGTGATATATTCCAGAACGCCCAGTTTGATAGCTTCCTTCGCGTAGTCAAACTTATCGTAGGCGCTCATCACAATAAAAATCACGCTGCGGTTTGTCTCGCGGATCTCCCGCATGGCCTCGATTCCGTTGATGCCGGGCATCTGAATATCCATAATGGCGATATCGGGCCGGTATCTCTCAGCCAGTTCTATTACGCTTCTTCCTGTTTTCGCATACTCGATGGAACAGTTGCCGCCAAACTCTTTTTCTATGATAAATTTCAGCGAATCGATCACGATTCCCTCGTCGTCCGCCAGCATAATCTTATAATGGCTCATGTTCCACCTCCGTCTTCTCCTCCATGAATTTTGTCAGAAAAAGGCACACCTCCGTCCCTTTTCCCTCGCCCCCGCTCTTTATGGTCATCACGTTCTCATTCCCGGTAAAAAGCTTCATGCGCGAGATCACGTTATCCATGCCGACGCCGTTTCCGCCCGCCGCCATGTCCTCTTCCCTGTAGGTCCCGCTGAGTACCTTTCCGATCGTCTCCTCGCTCATGCCAACGCCATTGTCCTTGACGCTGATGCAGACCATCCCTTCCTTTTCGTAGAGAGAAAGGCATATTACGCCCCGGTCTCCCATCTCCCGGATACCATGGTTGACGCAGTTCTCCACAATGGGCTGTAAAATCATGCCCGGCATCTCCACCGACAGAAGGGACTCGTCGATGTGTTTTTCATAATGGATATCCCCGGCGAACCGCACGTTCAGGATGTAAATGTAGGAATCCACCATCTCTACCTCCTCCGCAACGGTCACCGTCTCCTCGCTCTTTTTCATATTGTATCTGTAAAACTGGGCCACTTTCTGAATATATTCGTAAGTTCTGTCCGCGCCCTCCATCATAGAAAGCTGCGCGCCCGCATTCAGCGTATTAAAAAGAAAATGAGGATTGATCTGGGCCTGCAAATACTTGAGTCTCGCGTCCTTCAAATGGCCCTCCATCAAAAGCTCCCTCTCCTTTAAGGCCCGTTCCGCCTCCATGCTCTCCCTGATCCGCTCGACATATCTGCCGATACTCACCACCATGGAATTAAACGCGCCCGTCACCACGCCTACTTCATCCTGAGACTCCACCGGCAGAAGTTCAATGGCAAAATTTCCCTTCGCCACCTCGTCCGCCTGACCCGCCAGCTTTTTCATAGGCCTGATCACCGCTCCCACAAAGCTGATGATGATCCAGACATTGCTGCACATCACCAGAACAATGGCAATCACGGACACCGCCTCAAAGAGCCGGAAACGCTGCTGCAATTCGCTGTACCGCTCAGAATTGCTGCGAAACTGTTCCATGTTCAGGTTGGAAATATAGGTGTCGATGTAACCATACATTCTAGTGGCGTTCTCATAGTGAAAGCGGTATTTTTCCACATTCCGCCCGCGCTTGGCTTCGACGGTCTGCGCCACCTCCTCCAGATAATGCTCGCTCATATGGCGAATATTTCTCTCCATGCGGTCAAACGATCTTCCCGTAACCTCCTCGTTCAGATCCGCTGCCATATTTCTGCAAAGAGTCTCGCTCCGGTAATAGTTTTCCAGAGAAGCGCTGGTCTTTACATTGAGATAATCGGTCATACTGCTTTGCAGCGCTTCCACTGCATCAGAAAAATTGTTCAGATGCCGGTTGCCCTGATACACCATGTCCAACCGTCCCGACATACTATTGATGCCGATAATCAGGAAAATATTCACCATCACCACCAGAAGGTTCGTAACGATATAAATACTGCTGATTTTCACCTGTAAGGAGAGATTTCGTAGTTTATTCATCGCTTTCCGGCTCCTCTCTCCTCAGATACTCGTCCACATTTTCTCTGGAAATAAGACTGATATCCGCCGTAAAATACTGGCTGGTGTAACCCAGATCATGATATTCCTGCAAAGCGTCGATACAGAAGCCGCCCATCTGCGGCGTATCGATGTTTACGGTGGCATAGATCACGTTCCTGTCGATGGCGTTTAAAATGGTGTCGGAAGTATACTGCCCCAAAATGCTGACTGCACCCACCTTATTGTAATCCACCACCGCTTGATAAGCGCAGGTCGTGTTTAGCTCGTTGAGGCAGATCAGAATATCCGGCACGCTGTCTCCCAGAAAAATATCGCGGACAGACTCCTCCACCGAAAAAGCGTTGGTATCATCCACGGCCTGCAGGGAAATCTCTACCGCCGCCTCTCCCCGCTCCTGCTCGATCGTTTCCTGTATGCCGGAATAAATGATGTTTTGATCCAAACTGTTCGCATAGGAATTGACCAGAAGGGTCACTCGAATGGGACGTTCCGTGACGTCGGTCAGCCTTTCTTTCATAATTTTGAGAGCCTGTCTGCCATATTCCCGCCCTAGATTATAAGCGCCCACACCCACAAAGCTGCAACGGGCGCTCTGGGTGCTGTCCCCGTAGAGCGTCACAACAGGAATCGCGCTTTCCGCCGCCCGGTCGATCAGTTCCCGCAGCGTCTCGCTCTCGCCCGCCGTCACGATGATCCCGTCCACCCCGGAGGCAATGGCGATCTCCATCTGTTCCTCCACGCTGTACCCCTGCATCTGCTCGCTGCCCAGCCAGTCCACGTAGACGTTCTCCTCAAGCGCCCTCTCATAGGCCCCCTGATAGACAGACTGCCAGAAGGCGGACTTCCCCTCCTGCGTGATCATGATATAGTATCTGTCGTAGGTCCCGCCCGCCGTCTCCTCCTGATAGCCTCCCTGATAAAACCAGAGCACATACCCGGCCATCATCACCGTAAACAGGACGCAGACCACAGAAAGAACAATGGGGAGAAGCGTAAGCCCCGAAAAGTTTCTTTTCGGGGCCTGCTTGTTTTCCTCTATTATGTTGTCTTTAGGTTCCTCAATTTTTGTAGTATGAATCATAATTTACAATCTCATCAAGCAGTTTCGGAATCTGTTCTTCCATCGTCTCGTCGGTAAACTGACAGGTTCCCACCGCCATGTGTCCGCCGCCGCCGTACTTAAGCATCAGGCTTCCCACATTGACATGGGAGGTACGGTTTAAAACGCTGTAACCCACTGCCGCAGAACAGCCCTTCCCGCCGCGTCCGCTGACAATCCAGACGGAAATATTCTGTTCGGGATACATACTGTAGATCAGGAAACGGTTTCCGGAGTAAATCGGATCGACGCCCCGCAGATCGGAGATAATCACATCCTTCTCTACCCGCGTATGCGCCTTTACCATTTCCTTAAACTTCTGATCCTGCTCGTGGTAAATCTCAATGCGCTCCTGCACATCAGACAGGGCAAGAATCTCCTCCGTATTCATGGTGCGGCAGCACTCCATCAGCTTCTCCATCAACTGATAATTAGAAATCGTGAAGTTACGCCATCTGCCAAGACCCGTCCTTGGGTCCATCAGAAAGCCCACCAAAATCCACCCCTGCGGATTCTGAATCTCATCTATGGTCAGATTGCCGGAATCGACCTTGTCCACGGCCACCATCATATCGTCAAAGTGAGAAAATCTCTCCTTGCCGCCGTAATATTCGTAAATAATGCGCGCACAGGAAGGCGTAATGCGGCTCTCGCCCTTATACTTTCCCTTCAACTCGTTGCGCTCGTGCTCGCTGGAATGGTGGTCGAACCAAAGACCGCACCCCTCCACAAAGGGAACGTTCGCCAGCACATCATTCTCATCGATCTCCACAAGGCCATCCTGCAAGTCCTTGGGATGTGCAAATTTCCAACTGTCAATCAGGCCGATTTCCTTTAAAAGCGCGCCGCATGCCAGTCCGTCAAAATCAGAACGTGTCACTAATCTCATCGTTTTTCTCCTTCTCCTTTTACCCCAATACAATTCCATTTTGCCTGTCTGTCGCTCCCAGACGGCTCCGTTGTTATATGTTTAAATTATATAAGATAGAGACGCGCATTTCAAGAAAAACATTCAGAGGAATATACTTGTCGGGCCGTCCTGCCTGCCTACGACAATGGTATTGGCATTCTCCGTCCCCAGCCTGATCTCCGTCCCCAGCTTAAAGGAATAGAGAATCTGTTCCTTCACGGGTTTTGACCCGCTCTCCGAGGGATATCCCGCAAGCTGCTCCAAGGCCTCACTGTAATAGATAAGCTGAGTCCGATACCGCTTCACCAGCTCCACCGGCGCAGACACAGCGTCGGTCTTGTAATCCAGCACTACAAAACCGTCCTCCTCCTCAAAAAACACGTCGATAATTCCCTGAATCAGCACCGTCTCCTCCGAAGGGAATCCCTCCCCCAGCCTGCTGGCGGGAAGCCCCATCACAAAGGGCTGTTCCTTATGCAGTTTTCCCGCGCGGGCCGCTTCCGCCATGCGAAGGGCCGTCATGCTTGTCAGGAAAGCGGCGATTTTTTGAACCGACGCCGCCTCATAATATTCCTGCGAAAGCCGTCCCTCGTTAAGCATCTGCTCCATCTGTTCCCGCAAAAGAGCCTCCGCCGCCCCTCTGTCTGCATTGACCTCCTTGGTCAGTTTCTGGAAATCAAACAGCTCCATCACCTTATGAAAGGCGCTTCCCCTCGTGGAACCGCTGACGCGCTCGTCGCCTTTTAAGAATTTCGGCAGATAAGGAACCGGCGGCTTCTCCTCGAAGAGCTTCGCGGAAAGCTCGTCTTTTTCACGCATTCCCGCCATCTTTAACTCCGATACGGTCGTCTTTGTATAGAGGTTTTTCAGACTTTCATGCGGGTATTCATAGGCAAAGCGGTATGACAGCGTTGTCATAAGATTTTCGTCCACCGAGGCGCTTCCCGCCGCCGAAAGAAGCTTTCTCTTCGCTTCCATCCCCGAAACAGCCTCTTCGATCTTTTGTTCCACCACATGATCCCATTCGGTCAATTTTACGAAAAAGCCCATGTTTTCCGCATAATCCGGGCCGCTTTTGTCCGCCTCCATCTCGCAGGCTTCATAAAAACCATCCAGACAGCGGTTGCCGGAAAGGGCGGATAACAGCAGGGTCAAAAAGCTGTCCTGTTCCAGAAGCGCCTCGTAGGAAAGCTGCTTTTTTCCTCGTCTCTGCATAGGAAGCAGGGAGACAGCCGTCTTTTCGGGATGTTTGACCAATCCGGTCATAATCAGCTTTTCCTCGGCTCTGGTCATGGCCACATAGAGGATTCTCAGTTCTTCCGCCAGATTGTCCCGTCTCAGCTTAACCGCTATGGCATTCTTTCTGAGGTTACTGCTCTTCACCCTCCCCGCATAGTCCACATAGTCCACGCCGATTCCCGCGTCCACATCCACTGCCAGAACCCCGCCTGTCTCTTTTTTGCGGAAGCTCTGGGCCAGTCCCGCCACAAAGCAGATCGGAAATTCCAGTCCTTTGCTCTTATGGATACTCATTATCCGCACGACGTCCGCGTTCTCATCCTGCACGACAGCCTCGCCGTAATCCACCTCGTACTTTTCCAACTGCTCCATATAACGCAGAAAATGATAGAGGCCGGAATAGCTGGTCTTCTCATAGTCCGCCGCTTTCACCAAGAGCATCTCCACATTGGCCCGCCGCCTGCCGCCCTCGGGACTAGCCGCCGCATGATGCAGATAACCGCTCTCCCGCAGGATTGTCTGCAATAGTTCATGAACAGAAAGGTAGACGGAAAGCTCCCTGTATCTCGTCATTTTTCCGAGGAAATTTGTAATTTTTTCCTGTAGCTGCGGGGTAATCATCTGCCCCGCGCCGTCCGCCAGTCTCATGCGGCCGCAGGCCGAAAGCGCGTCGTAGAGGTATTTCTTCTTAGGAAAGGCCGCCCGCACCAGCGCGATCTCCTCCTCCGAGAAGCCGCCCAGATACGTGTGCAGTGTCCCATAAAGCGGAATATCCTGCAAAGGATTATCCAGAATCTGTAGAAAATGTAACAGCTCCTGTACCTCCGAAGCCGCGAAATATCCGGTTCTTGCCGTCACGTGAACCGGAATCCCCTCCTCCTCCAGCACCCGCTTAAACGCCTCGTCCCAGCCGGACAGGGTGCGCAGTAAAATCACGATATCGCTGTATCTTGGCCGCCGCAGCGTCCCCGTCTCCTTGTCCGTGACCTGAAATTCTTTGAGGAGCGTCTTAATCCGGGCGGCTATACCGTAGGCCTCCTGTTCCTTTGCCGAGAGTTCCGTCGAAGCCTTTTTCGATTCCTGCGCCGTTTCCGCCCCCGCCGCAGAATCCCCCTGCGCGGTCTGCTCTACGGGAATTTTCTCCTCCCGAAACAGGAGAAGCTCCGTCATATTGGAGGCTTCCGCCAAAGGCTCCTCCTCTCTCTGGGGATAGGACGCGCCAAGGTGCAGGGCCGCATTTTCATCATAGACAATGCCCCCCATTTCCTTTCCCATCACCCTCGTAAATACCGCGTTTACGCTGGTAAGCACTTCCTCACGGCTTCTGAAATTCTGGTGGAGATCGATGCGCATGGCATGATTCCCCGCCTGCCCATACGCCTCATGTTTTTCCAGAAACAGCTCCGGTCTCGCCAGACGGAACTTATAGATGCTCTGCTTCACATCCCCCACCATAAAACGATTATACTTACCCTGCGACTCCCCGCTGATACAGGAGAGCAGATACTCCTGTACCAAATTGCTATCCTGATACTCGTCGATCAAAATCTCATGAAAACGGCTTCGGTAATCCAGCGCGGTCTCCGTAGGCACATAGCTTCCCTCTTCCTCCCGCACAAGCACTTGCAGGGCAAAGTGTTCGATATCGTCAAAATCCAGAACATTTCTCTCCCGCTTCGCCTCGTCGAACGCTTCTTGAAAGGCCAGCGTCAAATCGATGAGCGCCGACACCGCCGCCTGACACCCCTCCATCTGTCTCTTTACCTGCTTTGACGATCCGCCAAAAAACTGTGTCCGCAGCCCCGAAAGCGCCTCCTTTACAGCATCCCGCAGTCCCTTCGCCGCCTCCCGCTTGACAGGGGAGACGGAAGCATCCCGCTTGGAGGGCAGCCTGTCAAACGACATCGCCGCAAACGCGCCGCAGAGAGCGTCGTAACCGGAAGCCGCCGCCTGTGAAGCCGCCGTCGCGTCATCGGCCGCCGCCGCGCCTTCATCCGCCGCAAACGCATTCGTCCCCGCGCCGCAGGCATGCAGAAGTCTTTCCGTCATTTCCCTCTCTTTCTCTAAAAGAGGCCCGTAAAAATACGGCCCGTCCGGCTCCTCGCACAGACGCTCCGCGGCCGCCAGCTTTTCCACGCAGCCCGAAAGCACGAACCGCACATGCTCCATAAACACCGCCGCCCATGGCAGACTGAGGATATCCGCTTCTAAACGATCTCCTGCCCCGGACTGCGCGCTGACTGCTGTCCCTGCCGCTGTCTGATAATCCTGTTTCCGCTCTACAAGCCACTTCTCGGGAAAGGGCATACTCATGGCAAAGTCATAGAGCTTCAACACCTCTTTCTCCACGGCCTCGTCCCTGCTGCCCACGCTGAAATATTCCATACAATTCAGGAAGGCTGGCTCTTCCTTTGCATAGGCGTCCTCAATCACGCGGGCCAGCACATCCGCGCGCAACAGCTTCATTTCCCCCTCCTCCGCAATCCGGAACCCGGGGTCAAGCCCGATGGTGTGGAACTGGTTGCGCAGGATAAACAGGCAGAAGCTGTCTATCGTCGTGATCTGGGCGTTGTATAACAGCGTGGTCTGCCGCTGTAAGTGTTCGTTTTCGGGGTCAAGGGTCAGTCTCTCGTTCAGGGCGCGGCTGATCTTCTCCCGCATCTGAGCCGCCGCCGCGTTGGTGAACGTCACCACAAGAAGCCTGTCTATATCGACTGGCTGTTCTTTCCCGCAAACCATCTCCACAATCCGCTCCACCAAAACCGCGGTCTTGCCGGAACCGGCCGCCGCAGAGACCAAAAGATTGCAGCCGCGCTGTTCGATCACTTGTCGTTGTGTTTCTGTAAATGTGATTCCCATAAATAATGTCCTGTCCCTTTTGCAGAATCTTAAATCCCACACGCTTCCTCGCGAATCCGCTCCAACGCTTCCTCCGCTTTCAGCTTTTCCAGTTTTCGCGGCCGATACCCCTGCGTCCCGTCGGAAAATCCGCAGACACTCTTGTAAACGCAGTATGTACAGGCCTTTTCCGAGCCTAATTCGCAGGGATTGACCGATATAGTTCCATCCAGAATCTCTCTGCCGAGACTGCGGATCTTATGGTTTACATAATTTGAAACTGTCCGCATATCCTCTTCCGATATGACACTCGATACCGCAGAGAAATTTCCATCCTTTTTCCGCTCTATCGGTAAAATATCGGACTTATCCGTAAAGTCTGTATCCAACATTCTGACAGCTTCGTCGTTTTTATTGACTATTCCGGTCATCTTTAATTCCTGCAAAATCTTGGCGTTGACCTCCTCCGGCGTGAGATTTTCCCCCTCCACCATAGGGTCCGTCACCCGATAGTAGAGCATGGCCGCCGGAACCGCTTCCTTACCGGGATGATTTTTCTGCGCCAGCTCCACCGCCGCGTTCATATATACCACCAACTGTAGCTGCAGCCCATAATAGAGCGCCGCCAGATCAAACCGCCGCTGTCCCGACTTATAGTCAATGACCTTCACATACACCCGGTCTTCGGTCTCGGCCACGTCTACCCGGTCGATCCTGCCCCGCAGACGCATTTTCTCATTTTCTCCCAGCGCAATATTCAGGGAATCGAGATTTTCCAACACATCAAAGGAAACCTCAAAGGCCTCGGGCAGAAACTGTCCCTTTTGCAGTTGGATTTGCAGCGTCCGCACGGTGCGGTTCATGATCCGCTCAATCCGTTTTAACAAATGCCTGTTTCTGGCGTTGCTGTAGAGAATGGTCTCCCCGTAGGCAGCGGCGCAGGCTTCCAGCGCTTCCGCCAACAGGCGGCTTCCCTCCGTCTCCGGAAAGTCAAACCACGTATAGCCGCTCCCCGCCAGTTTCTCCGAAAAGCATTCCAATACGCTGTGGAACAGATTTCCCATATCCACCGCTTCAAAACTATATTCTCCCCGCTCCTGCAGACGCAGGCCATATTGCAGAAAATGAGCGTAAGCGCAGGCCGCATATTTTTCCAGACGGCTCACGCTGTTTAACAGGGACGCGCCGTAAAGGGCCGCCGCCACCGTCTTAGACAAAGGCCCGTCTTTTTGCCCTGCAAAGGCCGTCTCTATCAAGTCCGTAATCTGTTCCCGATACTGTAGGTTCTCATCATAGCAGCGGTAAAAGGTGTAAAGCGTTTTCTCCTCCTCCGCATCCAGCCGCCCTGCCGCATACTCCCGCAGAATATCCGAAAAAAAGCCCACGCCGTCCGCGCCGCTTACAATCTGTTCCCCTGCCGGTTCCCGCTCCGGCATTTCCAAACGAAGCGCGGGGAACAGCCCCCTTACCAGATCCACCAGATACGCAGGACGAAGCGCCCTGCCGTCCTCCCCCACTCTGGCGTAAGAAAGGGTAAGCGTCTCCGAGGGCTTCGTCATATTTAGATATAGATAAAGCCGCTGAATATACATCTGTTCCCTCGGGGACGGCGCAAGCTCAATCTCCGATTCCCGTAAAAACTCCCTGTCAAGATCAGAAATGATGCCGCCGCCAGAGCTTTTGGGAATGTTGCCGTCGTTCACGCCGAGGAAGAAGAGGGCTTTCACCTGTTTGAGCCTCGTTCTCTCAATATCCCCCACCAAAACCCGGTCCACATTCTGGGGAATCGTCCCGACTGTGATCTCCATAAGCCCAGAATCCAAAATGTCCGCAAACTCCTTTAACGTCATTTCTTCCCCCGCAAGCAGTCCTTCCATCTGGTCTAACAAATCGATCACCAACGGATAAATCTGCCCGTACTCCTTGGCTCTGGACAGATCGCCCCTCTCCTGAAACATGCTTTCAAAAGCGGATAATTTCTGCTGAATTTCATTGTTCACCACAAAGTCATAGAGCGCGCGCACCATATCGTCCGCCCGTTTTAGCGGAACCAAAAAAGGCGCAAGCTGTTCTAGTAAGCGGGCACGCATGGCATTGCAGGCTTCCAGAGACGCCAAAGAAACCTCCTCCCCTTCCGGGTCTTCCTCCCGATAGGTGAAGGCTTCGCTCCAATGACGACGGCCCCTGATGCCGAAGCGGCGGACGTAATTTTCCAGCCTGTCCACTTCTTCCAGCGCAAACCCGGCTAACCCTGTGCGCAGATAATGAAAGACCGCGTCAAAACTGAAATCCTGCAAGACAATCTGTAGTGCGCTCCGCAGATAAGACGCAAACGGGTTTCCCAAAATTCCCCTAGTGTGATCCACATAGACGGGAATGTCAAACCGGGCGAACACTTCCTCCACATCTTTGCCGTAGACTTCCATATTGCCAGTCACCACAGCGATATCGCGGTAGCACAGTTCCTTGGATTCCAAAAGCAGTCTGCGGATCGCAATGCAGGTCTGCCGCAGCTCCTGCGCTGGCGTCGACGCCTCAAAAAGACGGATGTTTGTTACCCCGCCCTCATAAACGCAGGGCGGATAACGAAACAGGTTTTGCTCCAAATGGGCCAATTCGGGATTCTTTGCAAAACGGGGCGGCCTTCCCCCGTCTTTTTCTCCGCACCAGACGGCTTCCTCCTCTGGAATTCCAGCCTCCTTCGCCAGTCTGCCAAGCGCCGCTACCGTCTTCTGGCTCAGATAAAAGAGTTTCTGCTCGCCCTCCGTCACATAGGGATTCTCCCGCCCGTCCATGGTCAGCGTGACAATCACTTTCTCCGAAAGCCGCATCAAATCCAAAATCACCTTATTCTGGATCGGGGTAAAACCCGTAAACCCATCGAAGGCAATCACACTGCCCTTCACAATTTCGGATTTAGGCAGCGCCGCCCGCAGTCTGTCCAGCGTGCCCTCCGTTGTGATAAAGCGGCCCTCTATGTACGCATGAAAAGCCTTGTATAAAAATTGTAAGTCTCTTAATTTATAACAGAGCACGCCCCGCTCCTTCGCATAGGAGATCAGCGCGTCCAGCTCCTTCTCTCCCACGCCGTACTGCATAAACTCGGAAAGGGCCGATTTCACCTCATGGATATAGCCGATTTTTTGCAGATGGCTTCCGAGAACCGTGAGCTTTTCCCGCTCCTTTCCCGCCACCTTACGCAATACCAGACTCTTTCCCGTATCGTCCAGAATCGGCAGGTCTTCTCCTCCCACCTCTTCAATGACCCGATGAGTCAATCGCCCAAAGCTCAACACGTCGATGTTCATAATCGCATGGCGGGGATGTTCCACCACCAGATCCATCTGGGTCTGCATGGTAAACTGATCCGGCACGATAAGCAGATAGTTCTTCTCAGGGTGCCGGATAGATTCTTCTATAATCGTTTCATGTAATTTTTTGCTCTTGCCGGCGCCCGAAGCGCCGAAATAAAATTGTAGGGACATTCTTTTTCCATTCCGAAGCGCCCGCGCGGCTACTTCCTCTTATCCAGCTTCGCAGACAGGCGCATTCCCAGCGTCTGGAATATCTGTACCAATATCACCAAAAGCACCACCGAGACAATCATAATTAACGTCTCGTAACGGTAATAGCCGTAGCGCATAGCGATATCGCCCAAGCCGCCGCCGCCGACCACGCCCGCCATAGCGGAATAGCCGAGAATCGTGCCAATGGCAATCGTCACACCCACCAAAATGGAAGTTCTGGCCTCCACCAGAAGCACCTTCCAGATAATGGTAAAGGTATCCGCGCCCATGCTCTGCGCCGCCTCCACCACGCCGTGGTCTACCTCTTTAATCGAAGACTCGATCATACGGCCGATAAAGGGAGCCGCCGCCAGTGTAAGCGGTACGACGGTAGCCGCCGATCCCGTTGTTTTCCCCACAATCGCTCTCGTAATGGGCATCACCAGAATCAACAGAATCAAAAACGGAATGCTCCGCATAATATTGGCGATCACGTCAAGCGCTTTATAGATAACAGCATTGGGCCTGATCCCCGTTTTGTCCGTCACCGCCAGCACAATGCCCCACGGAAGTCCGAGCAGATAGCCGAAAAAGGTTGACAACAAGGTCATCAGTAGCGTGTCGCGCACGCCCTCCAGCATCATCAGCGTCAAATCGCTAGTCCACATAGCCGTTCACCTCCTCCACAGCCAGACCTCTCTCAGTCAGGTATGCTTTCATCTCCTCCTGCACCTCCCGGTCATCGGGAAGGCTCAAAATCATTTCGCCTCTGGCAATGCCCTCCACATTCTTCGTGTCGGCCCGCAGAATATTGATGGGCTGCCCAAACCGCAGCACCATATTGGCGATCACCGGCTCGAAGGACGAATTCACAGAAAAAACAATGCGAATACAGCATTTGCCCTTCATCAGTTCCCTCTGGCGGTCTTCCAATGTACGGCGGTCCGTGCTGTTTCCCTTTAAGATCAGCTCTTTCGCCTCCGGCGTCTTCGGATGGGCAAAAATATCGGAAACCCGTCCCTGCTCGACCAAATGTCCCTCGCCGATAATCGCCACATGGGAACAGATCTCTCTCACCACCGACATTTCATGGGTAATGATCACTATGGTAATGCCGTAATTTTTATTGATATCCTGTAACAGCCGTAAAATGGACTGGGTTGTGCGCGGGTCAAGCGCGCTCGTGGCCTCGTCGCAAAGCAGAATCTTCGGATTCGCCGCAAGCGCTCTGGCGATCGCCACCCTCTGCTTTTGTCCGCCGGAAAGCTGGGACGGGTAAGCCAAAGCCTTCTCGGATAGCTCCACAATCTCCAAAAGCTCCTCCGCCCGCTTTCTCGCCTCTTTTTTCTTCATGCCGCCTGTCACCAACGGGAAGCAAACGTTGTCTATCACATTCTTCTGCATCAGCAGATTAAAATGCTGGAAAATCATCGAGATATCCCTGCGGATTTCCCGAAGCTGCTTCTCCGTAAGCGCCCCAAGTTCCCTGCCCTCAACCTCCACCGTGCCGGAAGTGGGCCTTTCCAGATAGTTTAAGCACCGTACCAGCGTGCTCTTGCCCGCTCCCGACATGCCGATAATACCGTAGATATCTCCAGCCTGAATGGACAGGGAGATATTTTGTAAAGCTTCCACCTTGCCGTCGTCAGTTTCAAAGGTTTTGCTTAGATTCTGCACCTCAATGATTCCATTCATTTTTTTATCCTTTCCGTACCACTTTTTCTCCAACGTTAAGTATAGTATGAACTTAACGAAATAGCAAGGTTTGCACGCGACCATAAATATGATAAACTGATTACACGGGGAAACACCCAAAAGGAGAACTCATGAAAATACTTTTTATCGAATGGGCAAGCTTCGGCAACGCCGACATCAAAGACGCTTTTAGAAAAGAAGGCCACGAAGTCATCTGCTTCCCCTTCTCCAATAAAGATCCCCGCAGGGACGCGCAGATTGAAGGGGAACTCGCCTCCAAGCTTCGCGAAGCTGTTCCGGACGCCGTCTTTTCTTTTAACTATTTTCCCCTGGTCTCCAATGTCTGCAAACAGGAGGGACTGCCCTACCTCTCTTGGATCTACGACAGCCCTTATGTCATGCTCTATTCCTACACGGCCATCAACCCGTGCAATACCATCTACGTGTTCGACCGGGCGCTGTGTCTGGAATTTCAGGCGGCCGGGATCAAAACGGTACGCTATCTTCCCATGGCCGCAAACACGCAGCGGCTTGATGCCCTCGGCTTCCCGGAGCCAGTCTACGACGTATCCTTCGTTGGCTCCCTTTACACCGAGTCCCACAATTTTTTTGACCGCATGGAAACTCTCTCTCCCTACGCAAAAGGCTATCTGGAAGGTCTGATGCGCGCCCAGCTTCATGTGCAGGGCTGTAATTTCATTCAGGAGTCATTGTCTCCCATTATGGCAGAGTTATATCAAGCCCTTCCGATGGACCCAAACCCAGACGGCGTGGAGACCAGAGAATATCTCTATGCCCAATATGTAATCAACCGCAAGCTGACCGGCATGGAGCGGCTGCAGCTTCTCACCGCCATTACCAAACGACGCCCGATGGACCTTTTCACCTTAGATTCCTCTTTCAGCCTTCCGAATCTGCGCAACCACGGCACCGCCGACTATTACTCGGAAATGCCTCTGGTCTTTAAAAAAAGCCGCATTAACCTGAATATCTCCTTGCGCAGCATCAAAAGCGGCGTCCCGCTCCGCGCTTTTGATATTATGGGCAGCGGCGGTTTTCTGTTAAGCAATTATCAGGAAGATTTTCTTGAAAACTTTACCCCCGGGGTAGACTTTGTGTATTATGAAAGCGAAGAAGATTTGCTGCAAAAAATAGATTACTACCTGACGCACGAGGAGGAACGACGTGAGATCGCCAAAAACGGCCACGATAAAGTCGCCGAAGCGCATACCTACCGTGACCGTGTGCGGGAAATGTTGGACGGCCTGTCCTGAATCCTTACTTTGTCTCAAACTTTCTCGCCGGATTTCCCACTACCGTGACGCCGGATTCCACATTCTTCGTCACAACGGCTCCCATGCCGATAAAACTGTCCGCTCCTATGGACACCCGGTTGCGGAGCGTCGCATTCACGCCTACATACGCCCGCTCGCCTATGTCCACAAACCCCGCCACCGTAATGCCGGCCGTCAGCTCTGCATTCTTATGAAGATGCGCCTCATGTCCTATGTGGATCAGCCCATCCAGTTTCACATAATCCTCCAGAATAGTGTCCCCGCAGCCGCCCGCGGCCACGTTATTGCAAGACCCCACCTCCACATGATTCCCTATGATCACCTTTCCGAGCGTGGCAATTCTCTGTTTATTCCCCTCCTCGTCCACATACATCGTAAAGCTTGTAGAGCCGATTACCGCTCTCTCATTGCAGAAAAAATCATCCCCGATCACCGCGTTTTTAATCACGCTTCCAGCAAGTATTCTGGCGTTCCTGCCTATGATCACATCATGCCCAATCAGGCATCCCGGCTCAATATACGCGCCGGAACCAATCTGCACATTTTCACCCAGATAATAGCCCTCCGCAGTAAGCCTGTAACTGCGCTTTGCTTCCGCATTATTTTTTTCTTCCGCAAAATGATTGACGAACTCCGCATAGGACAACTGTGGGCTTTTACAAAACACAAAACAGTTTCCCACATGCAAGGTTTCAGGTACTTCTATGCCCTCTTCTGCAAAAACAAGACAATTCTGCAGACCCTCTAAATTTTGAATCAGGCGCTCTACCTTTTTGGCCACATACATTGCCGTATGAGGTTTGGGACTGCCAATGTAAGAAACGCCGTTCACCGTAAAATCATAATTTGCATCGATTGTGTTTACCGAATATTCCATGCCTGCTCTCCTGTCAATCCTTTTCCGTGCGCCCCGCTTTCCATTTCACCATGGACTCCCCGTCAAGAACCGTCTCGCCTTTTTCATTTGTGCACACAGTCCTTAGCCTATATTTATCTTTTGGCAGACACTCCGCGACCGTCACCGTCACCTCAATCGAATCGCCTAGATAAACGGGCTGCAAATACCGAAAATTCTGCGAAAGTAAAATGGTGCCTTCCCCCGGCAGATCATTCCCGAGAATCATGGAAATAGCGTTGATACAAAAAAGGCCGTGTGCAATTCTTCTTCCAAATACAGACTGTCTTGCATAATCCTCGTCCAGATGAATCGGATTCCGGTCGCCGGACACCTCTGCAATCCTATTGACTGTCTGCTCGTCCGCTACAATGATTTTTGAATAACTGTTTCCCTTCTCTAACACGTTTCTCCTATCTGACTTTTGCGGCTCAACGCTTTCCTCAAAAATCTACCGCCGCACATTCTTCTTCTGATAAAACTATGAAAATCTCCCCTGAAAATCCGTCGTCGCGCATTCCTCCAGCGGGAATTTCACGCTGCATCCCTCCGTCGCCGACTTATAAATCGCCAGTACAAGCTCCAACGCCCGCTTGCCGTCCATGGCCGTCACATAAGGCTGTCTGTCATTTATAATCGCGTTGATCATATCCGCGTACAGCGGCGTATGCCCGTATCCGTACACATTCGGCGGATTTTCATGGAATTTCGCCTTCACCTCATCGGGATCATCCAGAAGATCCGAAAACCGCCATTCTTCAATCACGTTGACGGATTGTCCGCCCGCCTTCACCGTACCCTTTTCCCCGAACAGGTAAAGCGTCTCTTCCAGATTACTGGGATAAACGTCCGTGGTTCCCTCCACGATGCCGTAGCTTCCATTTTTAAATTTAATCAGGGCGATTCCCATATCTTCCGCCTCGATATAATCATGGTTCAGCCTGTCCGTCATGCCGACCACCTCGTCGATCTCGCCGCCCATCATCCAGCGCAAAAGATCAATGTTGTGGATGCACTGGTTCATAAGCGCGCCGCCGTCCTGCTCCCATGTGCCGCGCCATGACGCCCTGTCGTAATACTCATGGTTTCTGCACCATCTGATATGGGCCGTCCCGTAAAACAATCTCCCGAAACGGTTCATGTCAATGGCCTCCCTTATGATCTGCACCGATTTGTTGAACCGGTTCTGATGGCAGGCGCAAACCTTTACGTGCTGTGTGATTGCCGCCGCTATAATGGCGTCCGCGTCCGCAATGGAAAGAGCGATAGGCTTCTCTATGATACAGTTACAGCCATGTTCGATACAAAACAGGGCTATCTGGGCATGTTTGCCGCTTTCCGTACAGATCGCCACCAGCTCCGGCTTCTCCGCCTCCACCATTTCCCGGTAGTCCGTATAGCGCTTCACGCCCTCGCCCAGCTTAAATTTCCGCACCTTATCCTCCATACAGGCCGGATCAATGTCGCAGACAGCCGCCAGTTCCAATTTATTATTCTGCGCCGCCGCAATATGATTCGGTGAAATGCGGCCGCAGCCAATCAATGCATATTTCATTCGTTTTCTCCTTCTTTACTCTTTTCCCTAATATCTTACCACAAATTCTGCCTTACAGCCAAAAAAATATAAAAGAGTAAAGATTTCTGACTTATCAATGCTTTTTCAGCCGCTCGATCTCCTCGCTTAGCTTTCGAATTTGCTCGGCCTGCTCCCTGAGAACTGTTTCATACTCCTTCCTGTCCTGCTCACGCTTTCTCTCGCTTTCCTCTATCAGCCGTTGTACATCCGCTTCGTGCTCTTTCCTGTCCTGCTCCCTGTCCTGCTCACGCTTTCTCTCGCTCTCCTCTATCAGCCGTTGTACATCCGCTTCGTGCTCTTTCCTATCCTGTTCACGCTTTCTCTCACTCTCCTCTATCAGCCGCTGTACAGCCGCTTCATGTTCTTTCCTTGCCTGCTCACGCTTTCTCTCGCTCTCTTCCAACACCCGCTCATAATTGCGCAGATCTGCTTCGTGCTCCTTCTTGTCCTGCTCTCTCTTCTTCTCGCTCTCCTCTATCAGCCGCTGTACAGCCGCTTCATGTTCTTTCCTTGCCTGCTCAC
>CAMXIK010000031.1 GCA_947243855.1 uncultured Lachnospiraceae bacterium
TCTGGACGGGAAACTGCCGCCTGCGGTGGATGTGGAGTTCTATGGGGATAAAAGCGGCAATCCGCCGCCGAAAGGGGAGGTTACGAGAGAACTTCGGGCGCTGCTTGCAGCACTGGAAGAACAGTATCAGGTAAAGCCCGTTATCTATACGACCTATCGGGCTTACCACCGCTATCTAAAAGACGAGTTTACGGACTATCCGCTGTGGATTAGGAACGTGTATTATGAGCCGTTTCTGATCGCCGACCCTGCATGGACATTTTGGCAGTATACCGATACCGAGGTCTTGGAAGGGTATCAGGGTTCGGAAAAATATATTGACAGAAATGTGTTTCACGGCCCGATTTCCAGTCTGTCTACCGTCAAATCCGCCGCCTTGACAAACGGATTATGATAGCGTTTCCGTTTTTCTGGCAGACGCAGCAGTTTGGGAATGAGGCCCTTTGCCTGCCTGTAGGCTTCGGGCTTTTTGAATTGAACCGCTTTCGTCGGACAGTAAGCGACACAGGCATTGCACCCATGACAGCGGTGGTTCCAGACAGGGGTGCGATTTTGCATGGTAATATTTTGGGTCGGACATACTTTTACACAGGTTTCACAGCCAATACACCGTTCGTCTGTATAAAAGCCTTTGTCATATTCCTGCTCGATGGCCATATAGGGAGTCATCAGTCTGGGGTATAATGTTCGGGTGAGCCATCCCATTGCCGGATAGGCTCTGTTTTTTCTGGCGGATAGTTCCCTGCTGATTCGGTCGATGTTTTTTTCCATATAGGGGATCATCAGTTTTTCCGGCGGAAACGGCGGATAAGCAATGCACTGGCTGGCGACGCAGCGTAAAGCGACGCCATAATTAAGACGCGCTTTTTTTGCCGATAACAGTTTGTCCATAGTCTCAAAGGTTTTTCCGTGAATGGCGACATAGGTGGCAATCATAAAAATATAAGCGTTTGGGTTTACCTTGAGCTTCCCGACAAATTCTTTCATGGTTCCCGGCATGTCCCACTCATAAACAGGACAGACAAAGCCGATGACGTCGGCGCTTTCAGCGGATATCTCTTCCGGATTGCACCGAACGGAAACAAGTTCTGCGCCTCCGATTTTTTCTGCAATTCTGACTGCAGTTCTCATGCTGTTTCCAGTTCCGCTGAAATAGTAAATAATATGTTTCATAAGAGACTCCTTTTTGCGTTGGTGTTTTCTAATGTGTCACACTTGTAACCTTTTGCGTCTTATTATAAAATGAATAGAAAGAAAGTCAACGGAAAACAGTAATGTGTCACACATTCGCCGGATATGTTGCCTGTGGATACATGTGTGAATGGCGGATGCGGGAAAGGAACATCGATCTGGATGAATACCACAAATGGAAAAATGGCGGAACAGTCAAAAGAAAAGCTGGCACAAGCGATGCTTGCGATTATGGAACAGTACGATTACAGGGAAATTACCATTACGCAGATTTCTCAGGAAGCGGGTCTTTCGCGAAAGACTTTTTACAGGCTGTTTAAAGGGAAAGAAGAGCTGTTAGATTTTTACTTCGGGAAATTATTTCAAGAATATCAGACGCAGATAGAAGCAAGACGGCCGGAGCGTTATTGGGATGTGGTGCAGTGCTATTTTGATTTTTGCGAGGAACGGAAAGAACTGCTTTTTCTATTACGGCGGAACAATCTGCTCGGCGCTTTTTTTGAGGCCTCGTACCAGTATTCGTTTGCGGTCTTTTCCTATGTGCGTTCCGCAGAAACGGCGGATCGTTACGCGAGATTCCTTCCATATTTACTTGCTTACAGTGTGGGAGGGATGTACAGCATGGCTTTGAAATGGGTGGAAAGCGGTATGGATATCCCGTCGGCCGTGTTGATTGAAAAACTGAAATCTGGATTTTTGTCCCCTGATTTTTAAAGCGGTTTTTACAGTTTGAGGACTGATTTTTGACAGAAAACATATTGACACGGGAGACGGAACTCGTTACGATTTATTATGTGCCAAAGCTGTCTCAACAAAGTTAAGACAAAAGCGGCGCGGAAATGGAGAGGACTATGAAAAAGACAATTATCACGGTAGTGGGAAAAGACACGGTTGGCATTATTGCGAGAGTTTGCACCTACTTAGCGGAGAATCAGATCAATATTCTGGATATCTCCCAGACCATTGTGCAGGGCTTCTTTAATATGATGATGATTGTGGACACCAACCAGACGGACAAAGATTTCGGCGTGATCGTGGACGAACTGAACGCGCTGGGAGAAGAGATCGGCGTGGCGATCAAATGCCAGAAGGAAGAGATTTTTGACCAGATGCACAGGATCTAGGGGAGAAGAAAATTATGATAAATTTATTTGAAGTGGCGGAAACCAATGAAATGATCGCCAAGGAAAATCTGGACGTGCGCACGATCACGTTGGGCATCAGCCTTTTGGACTGTATTGATTCCGACCTTGCAAAGGTGAACGAGCGGGTTTACCAGAAGATCACCACGGTGGCGAAGGATCTGGTAAAGACGGGAGAAGCTATTGAAAAGGAGTTTGGCATTCCCATTGTCAATAAGAGAATTTCGGTGACGCCGATCGCTCTGGTGGGCGGAGCAGCCTGCAAAAGCAAGGAAGATTTTGTGACGCTGGCAAAGACCCTCGACCGGGCGGCGGCGGAAGTGGGCGTCAATTTGATCGGCGGCTACTCGGCGTTAGTGTCAAAAGGAATGACAAAGGCGGATGAATTGTTGATACGCTCCATTCCGGAAGCGTTACATGCCACGGAACGGGTTTGCAGTTCGGTCAATCTCGGTTCCACCAAGACAGGCATCAATATGGACGGGGTGCGTCTGATGGGGGATATCATCAAGGAGACGGCCATGATCAGCAAGGAGCAGGACAGCGCCGACTGCATGAAGCTGGTGGTGTTCTGCAACGCGCCGGACGACAATCCGTTCATGGCGGGCGCGTTCCACGGCGTGACGGAGGCCGACGCGGTGATCAATGTGGGCGTCAGCGGCCCCGGCGTGGTGAAGACCGCTTTGCAGAGAGTGCGCGGCGAGAACTTTGAAGTGCTCTGCGAGACCATCAAAAAGACTGCCTTCAAAGTGACAAGGGTCGGACAGTTGGTGGCGCAGGAGGCGTCCCGGATGCTCGGCATTCCTTTTGGCATTGTGGATTTATCCCTTGCGCCCACGCCGGCCATCGGCGACAGCGTGGCGGATATTCTGTGTGAGATCGGCTTGGAATATGCGGGCGCGCCGGGAACGACGGCGGCGCTTGCGCTCTTAAACGATCAGGTGAAAAAGGGCGGCGTGATGGCTTCCTCCTATGTGGGAGGACTGAGCGGGGCCTTTATTCCCGTCAGCGAAGATCAGGGCATGATCGACGCGGTGGCTGCGGGGGCGCTTACCATAGAGAAATTGGAGGCCATGACCTGTGTCTGCTCGGTGGGACTTGATATGCTGGCCATTCCGGGCGATACGCCAAATACCACGATTGCGGGTATCATCGCGGATGAGATGGCGATTGGCATGGTCAACCAGAAGACTACGGCGGTACGCATCATCCCGGCCATCGGTAAGGGTGTGGGGGATAAGGTTGAGTTTGGCGGGCTGTTCGGTTATGCGCCGGTGATGCCGGTGAACGGCTTTTCCTGCGAGGCGTTTGTGAACCGTGGAGGCAGGATTCCCGCGCCGATTCATAGTTTTAAGAATTAACAGTTCAGCCAGACCGTGGCGTGGGCTGAACAGGGGAAAACAGGCGTAACGGCTGTTGACAGTAAGCCGCCGTACAGACTATAATAAGAGTGGTTTTATTGAAAAATAATACATATAAGGGAGGTCTTTTTATGAAAAAGCTGTCCGTAAAGAGTGTCGTTGCGATCGGTATCGGCGCGGCGCTGTTCTTTGTTCTGGGAAAGGTGGCGATTCCGTCGCCCGTGCCGAACACAAACATCAGTTTGCAGTATGCAGTGGAGGCGGTGTTTGCGACGCTGTTTGGGCCTATTGCAGGCGTTTTGATCGGGTTTATCGGTCACACGCTGATTGACGCTACAAGCTATGGCCCTTGGTGGAGCTGGATTATCGCTTCCGCGTTTGTGGGTCTGGTGATCGGACTTGCAACCATGAAGCTGAATGTGGAGGAAGGGATCGACAGTAAGAAACTCATCCATTTTAACGTGGCGCAGATCGTCGCTCATCTTTTGGCATGGGGATTGGTGGCTCCTGTTCTGGATATTCTGATTTACAAGGAGCCTATTGAGAAGCTGTTTGCACAGGGACTTATGGCTTCCGTTTCCAATATCATAACCACTGGTGTTGTGGGAACCCTGTTGTTACTCGGTTATGCAAAGACTGTGGTAAAGAAAGGCTCTTTGGAGAAAGAAGACTAAGAGAAACGGTGAGGCAGATTCGGGGGATTCTCCCGAATCTGCCTTTGCACGTATCATAAGGAGAAACGATATGGCGCAGCCCATTATTTCGTTTAAGGACTACGGATTTCAATACAGGGCGCAGGCGTCGCCCACCCTGCACCACATTAATCTGGACATTTATCCCGGAGAGAAGGTGCTGATTGCAGGCGCTTCCGGCAGCGGCAAAAGTACCGTCGGAAGCTGTATCAACGGCCTGATTCCCTATGCCTATCCGGGGGAGAGTACGGGAGAGCTTTGGGTGGGCGGAAAAGACCCGAAAAAGGAAAGCATTTTTACCCTGAGCCAGATTGTGGGAACGGTGCTTCAGGATACGGACGGACAGTTTATCGGCCTGACGGTGGGAGAGGACATTGCCTTTGCGCTGGAAAACGACTGTATCCCGCAGGATGAGATGAAACTGACCGTGGAGGAGACGGCGAAGCTGGTGGATATCGACCACCATTTGGCGTATGCGCCCCATGAGCTTTCCGGCGGACAGAAACAGCGGGTCAGCTTGGCTGGCGTTATGGTGGAGCATGTGCAGGCCCTTCTCTTTGACGAGCCCCTTGCGAATTTAGACCCGGCGGCGGGCAGGGTGACGATCGAGCTGATTGACGAGGTGCAGAAGCGTACCGGGGCGGCGGTGATTATCATAGAACACCGTCTAGAGGATGTGTTGTGGCGGAGCGTGGACCGGATCGTGCTCATGAACGAGGGCCGGATTGTGGCCGATATGCCGACGAAGGCTTTTTTGGCGGACACAAAGCTTTTAGAGCACGGGATCAGGGAGCCGTTGTATTTGACGGCGCTGCGTTATGCGGGCGTTCCGATTACGGAAGAGCTGGAACCCCAGCATGTGAACAGTCTGCGGCTTTTAGAAGAGCACAAGGGACAAGTGCGCGCATGGTATCAAAAGAATGAGGGCCTTGGAAGAGCCAAGGAACAGAGGCGCGAACTTCTCAGCGTGGAAAACTTAAGTTTCGGCTAC
Organism: uncultured Lachnospiraceae bacterium; assembly: GCA_947243855.1. Classification (GTDB taxonomy): domain Bacteria; phylum Bacillota; class Clostridia; order Lachnospirales; family Lachnospiraceae; genus UBA3282. Next base: position 5,378 of record CAMXIK010000031.1, read on the forward strand.
ACATCCGACGTACAGAATTTGAAAAATATCAGTTTTTCCATAAGGGAAGGCGAGATGGTCAGCATTGTAGGAAAAAACGGCGCGGGAAAGAGCACGCTGGCCAAGCTGATCTGCGGTTTTGAGAAACCCACGTCGGGCAGAATCTGTCTGGAAGGCAGGGATCTTTTGGGCGATACCATCAAAGAGCGGGCGCAGAGAATCGGCTATGTGATGCAGAATCCCAATCAGATGATTTCCAAGCCCATGATCTGGGACGAGGTGGAAATGGCCCTTCTGGCGGGCGGCATGAGCGCCGAAGAGCGGCGGGAACGGGTGGAAGATACCTTGAAAATATGCGGGTTGTATCCTTTTCGCAAGTGGCCGGTTTCGGCTCTCTCCTTCGGGCAGAAAAAGCGGGTAACCATCGCGGGCATTCTGGTACAGCAGCCCCGTATCATTATTTTGGACGAACCCACGGCTGGGCAGGATTACCACCATTATACGGAGATCATGGAGTTTTTAAAGGGTCTGAATGAACAGGGCTTTACGATCATTATGATTACGCATGATATGCACCTGATGCTGGAGTACACGCCGAGGGCGATTGCGTTTTGCGAAGGGGAACTGCTGGCGGATACCACGGCGGCTCATGTGCTTAACGATCCGGCGCTGGTGCGGCGGGCGAACTTAAAGGAGACAAGTCTCTATACGCTCAGTATGGCCTGCGGCATAGAGAATCCGCAGGCATTTACGGAACGGTTTATCGCCTATGAGGAGGCGCACAGACAGAGGCAGGAGGGGTGAAATGGCGCGGGTAGCTTTAAATTATATCAAACGGCAAAGTCCGGTACATGAGCTTACGGGAACGACGAAGCTTGTATTCTTCCTTGCGTGGAGCATAGTCTCTATGGTGACCTTTGACACCCGCGTGCTTGTTTGTATGCTGGCGGTCGGCGCGGTCATTTTTAAAGTCAGCAAGATCACGATCAGGGATATCAGTGTGGTGCTGGGACTGGCGGCAATTTTTCTTTTGCTCAATAACCTTTTCATCTATTTGTTTACGCCCGAATACGGGGTGGAGGTTTACGAGAGCCGGGACGTTTTGTTTACGATTGTGGGGAGGTATACGGTCACGGCCCAGCAGTTGTTTTATCATCTCAACATTACGTTGAAGGTGATTTGCGTGGTGCCGATTGCGCTTCTCTTTATCGCCTGCACGGACCCCAGCGAGTTTGCTTCTTCCTTAGCCAGAATCGGCGTAAGCTACAGGGCTGGCTACGCGGTGAGTCTGGCGCTTCGGTACATACCCGATGTACAAAGGGAATACCGCAATATCAGTCAGGCGCAGCAGGCAAGAGGCATTGATCTGTCGGGAAAGGATAAGCTTCTTACGAGACTGAAAAATTCGGTGGCAATTCTTCTGCCCTTGATTATGTCAAGTATTAACCGAATCGAGGTAGTCAGCAACGCCATGGAGCTTCGGGGCTTTGGCAAGGAGAAGAAACGGACTTGGTATATGCAGAGAAAGCTTAACAGAAACGACTGGCTGGCCATTGCACTTGCGGCGGCGATTGTGGCGGTCGGCATGACGGTGACGTTTTGGGATGGGAGCCGGTTTTATAATCCCTTTCTTTAAACCACGGGGAAGGATAGAAAATCATGAAACTTTTGGTAATCGGAGGCAGTTATTTTTACGGCAGGGTGTTTGTCATGGAGGCGGCTGGCGGGCATGAGATTACGGTGTGGAACCGCGGCACCTATTCCATGAAAGAATTTGGCGTCAGGGAGGTCCGGGCGGATCGCCGTGAACAGGCGGCGGTCTGTGCAGAAGACTTTGACGTGGTGATCGACTTTTGCGCCTACGGGGCGGAGGATGTGCTTACGACCCTAGAACATTTGACGGGGAAAATTGGACAGTATCTTTTGGTCAGCACCGTGGATGTGTACGAGCGCGATCCCTCCAAGGTGAAAGCTGAGAGTACGCCTTTGGAGGAAAGGAGCATTCCCGGAGAGGCGGGCGCTTATATCGCTGGCAAGGTATCGGCGGAGCGGGCGGCGGTAAAGGCTTGCGGGGAGAGAGGGATTCCCTGCACCCTGCTTCGCCCGGCTATTCTTTACGGCCCCTATAATTACGCGCCCAGAGAGTCGGCCTATATTGGGATGCTTTTGCAAAATCATGCGCTGCCCCAATTCACCGATGCAGACGGAAAGTTTCAGTTTGTTTATGTGAAAGACGCGGCCCATGCGATCCTAAAATGCCTTGGCAATGAAAAGGCTTTCGGGATGGCTTACAATTTATGCATGGATCAGGTTCTTACTTATGAGAGCTTCTTTGAGACGTTAAAGCGGGCGGCAGGGCCGGAGGATTTGGAAGGTCTGACGGAAGTTCCCCTCACGGTGGAGCAGGCGGTTTCGCAGGGCGTTCCGGTTCCCTTTCCCGCCACAGAGGCGGAAACCCATCTGTGCGATAATTCGAAGGCAAAGACAGAGCTTGGTATGAGTTATACGGATTTTGAAGAGGGTATGAGGAGAACCTACAGGGCTTTCCGAAATGTCTATAAGCAGTAAAGATGAGAGGAAAACGAAGATGACGTTAGATGAACTTTCAGTGGGGAAAGAAGCGAAAATCGTAGCGGTAGGCGGAGAAGGGCAGCTTCGGGTACGGCTTTTGGATATGGGGCTGATTCCGCATACTATGGTCAAGGTACAGAAGGTGGCTCCCATGGGCGATCCCATAGAGATTCACCTGCGGGGCTATGAGCTGACCATCCGCAAGGAGGACGCGGCGCGGATTGAAGTGGCGCAAGTGTAATGAGAAAAAGTATAGACAGATGAGGATAAGATAGAAGAGGGCAGGCAGTATGATATACGCATTGGCTGGCAATCAGAACAGCGGAAAGACAACTTTGTTTAATCAGCTTACAGGCTCCAACCAGCATGTGGGTAATTTTCCCGGCGTGACGGTGGATTCCAAGATGGGAGAGATACGCGGCGAGAAGGGAAACGCGGTGGTCGATCTGCCCGGCATTTATTCGATTAGACCCTATACCAATGAGGAGATCGTAACCCGCAGTTTTATTTTGCAGGAGAAGCCGGACGGCATCATCAATATCGTGGACGCTACCAATATTGAGAGAAATTTGTATCTGACGCTGCAGCTTCTGGAATTACATATTCCTATGGTGATCGCGCTCAACATGATGGACGAGGTGCGGGGAAACGGCGGCACCATTGACATAGCGGCCATGGAGGAAGCGCTCGGCGTTCCGGTGGTGCCCATCAGCGCCGCCAAAAATGAGGGCATCGAGGATCTGATTGCGGCGATCAGGGAGACGGCGTCCAGACGGCAGTATCCCAAAGTAACCGACTTTTGCGAAAAAGGACCGGTGCACCGCTGCATTCATGCGGTCAGCCATCAGGTGGAAGATCACGCGGAGCGCATCGGCATGTCTCCCCGTTTTGCGGCGACCAAGATTGTGGAGGGGGACGCGGAGATCATAGACAGGCTGGCTTTGTCCGACAACGAACTCGATCTGATGGAGCACAGCATTGTGGAAATGGAGCAGGACAGCGGTATGGACCGGAATGCTGCGCTGGCGGCCATGCGCTATGATTTTATTGAGAAAATCTGCGGGCAGGCAGTGATCAAATGCAGGGAAAGCAGGGAACATATCAGGAGCATGAAAATAGACAGCGTGCTCACCCACAAGTATTTGGCGATCCCGGTGTTTCTATTGATTATGCTGGTGGTGTTTTATTTGACGTTCGGGTTGATCGGAAGTTTTTTAAGCGACCTCTTAAGCCAGGCTATTGACGCGCTTTCTGCGGTGGTGGAACGGGCCTTGATTAGTTATGGGATTAATCCGGTGGTGGAGAGCCTGATCATAGACGGGATCTTTACGGGAGTGGGAAGTGTGTTGAGTTTCCTGCCTATTATTGTTATCTTATTTTTCTTCCTTTCTATTTTGGAAGATTCGGGTTATATGGCGCGTATCGCTTTTGTGATGGACAGGCCCCTTCGGAAAATAGGACTGTCTGGAAAAAGCTTTGTGTCCATGCTGATCGGCTTCGGATGCAGTGTGCCGGCAGTGATGTCCACTAGAACCCTTTCTTCGGAGCGGGACAAGAAGATGACGATTCTCTTGATTCCTTTTATTAGCTGCTCGGCGAAAATACCGATTTATGCGCTGTTTGCAGCGGCTTTTTTTGAAAAACGGACGGCCCTTGTGATGATGGGACTGTATGCCTTCGGTATTCTGGCCGGACTGTTCTGTGCGATGGTGTTGAAGCGGACGGTATTCCGGGGAAGTTCTATGCCCTTTATGATGGAACTGCCTAATTACCGTTTCCCTTCCGTTAAGAGCGTGCTGCTTTTGATGTGGGAGAAAGCCAAGGATTTTGTACAGCGCGCTTTTACGATTATCTTTTTGGCCACGATTTTGATCTGGTTTTTACAGACCTTTGATCTGCGGTTCAATGTGGTGGCGGATTCCGGGGAAAGTATGCTTGCCATGATCGGAAAATGGATTGCGCCTCTTTTCGGGCCGCTAGGATTTAACGATTGGCGGGCTACGACGGCGTTAATCAGCGGCTTTACGGCGAAGGAGGCTGTAGTGAGTACGCTGGGCGTTCTGACTGGCTCCTCCATGGTGAATTTGAGTGAGACATTAGGAGAGGTTTTTACACCCGCATCAGCGGTGAGCTTTCTGGTGTTTACGCTGCTGTATACGCCCTGTGTGGCGGCGGTGGCGACCATTAAAAGGGAACTTGGCTCTGTGGTGAAAACGGTGGGCGTGGTCTGTATGCAGTGCGGGGTGGCATGGATTTTTGGTTTTTTGGTATACCAGCTCCTGCGTTTGTTTGCAGGCGCGTGACCTTGAAATAGGCTTTACACGTTTTTTGCAGTTTGCTATAATGAGGGTGCAGCAAGCGTCTGGTAATGATAAAAGAGTAACGAAACGCTTGCATTTTATCAGATGCGGTAGTAATATAAGGATATCGGAAAACGTTTTCTTTACGCAAAAGGGCGCAGAGAACCTTGAAAGGAAGGGTTGAAATGGACTTTAATGGGGTGTATCACAGGGCGAACGACAATTACTGCTATCCGCTGGACGAGGAGCAGCTTGTCATTAATATCAGGACGGGATACGACGTAAAGTATGTGAACTTGATTTTTGGCGATCCTTTTAGCACTGGTATTTTGGGCGGCGGGGAGAGCTGGGAAGGGGAAGCGTTAAATATTCCCTTTAAGAAGCGGTTAAAAAACCAGCTTTGGTGGACTACCACAATCAAGCCGGCGTACAAACGACTGAAATACTATTTTGAATTACAGACGGAAAACGAGAGGTGGTTTTATTTTGAGGACGGATTTGTGTCCGAGGAACAGATGGCGTTAGCTGGAAGAAGCAGACAGTATTTTATTTTCCCATGGATGAACCCGGCGGACATTCCGGTGACGCCAGCATGGGTAAACGATACGATCTGGTATCAGATTTTTCCGGAGCGGTTTTGTAACGGCGATCCTTCTCTCAATCCGGAGGGGACGCTGCCTTGGCGCGTGAAGGGTTCCGTTACCAACGCGGAGTTTTTCGGCGGCGATCTGCAGGGAATTATCAATAAACTTGACTATATCAGGGAGCTGGGGGTGTCGGGGCTGTATCTGACGCCAGTCAACGAGTCGCCCACCTCGCATAAGTACGACACCACGGATTATACGAAGATCGACCCCCATTTTGGGTCTGAGGAGACTATGAAAACGCTGGTCTGGGAGGCTCATAACCGGGGCATCCGCGTGATGCTGGACGGCGTGTTTAACCATTCCGGAGAAAGGTTTGCGCCATGGCTTGATGTGAAGGAGAAAGGCCCCCAGTCCGAGTATTGGGACTGGTTTATGGTGAACGAGTGGCCCTTTGGGACGGAAGGGGGCTGTGCGTGGGAGAAGAAATATTATACCTTCGCTTTTTTCGATAATATGCCGAAGTTAAACACCAACAATCCGAAGGTACGGGAGTATCTGATCGAAGTCTGTGAAAATTGGGTTAGAAACTATGATGTGGACGGGATCAGATTGGATGTGGCCAACGAGGTTTCCCATACCTTCTGTAAGGAGCTTCGAAGCCGTCTGAAAGCCATTAAGGCGGATCTCTATATTCTGGGCGAGATCTGGCACGACGCGATGCCGTGGCTTCGGGGAGACGAGTTTGACTCTGTCATGAACTATCCGTTAGGGGAGAGTATAAAAGATTTCTGGATTGACAAGAGCCTTACCAACGAGGATTTTGAGTATACCATTAACCGTTGTTACACAAGATATATGCAGCAGACGAACGACGTGCTTTTTAATCTCTTGGATTCCCATGACACGAAGCGGCTTCGCAGCGATGTGAAAAATCTGGACGAGTATTTCCAGCAGCTGGCGGTGCTCTTTACGATGCCCGGTTCGCCCTGTATCTATTACGGGACGGAGATCGCTATGGAGGGCGGCCACGATCCGGACTGCAGACGCTGTATGCCGTGGGAGGAGATCGAGCAGGGCGTATACAGCGAGCGGACGGAAATCGTCAAGAGCCTGCTGCATCTGCGCAGGTCGGAGCCTCTCCTTCGAAGCAGGGACTTCCATTTTCCGAATAAGATCAACCGTCCCCGGGTGATTGAGTTTAACAAAATGGGATGGGTGGATAATTACGTGGAAGTCATCATCAACTGCGAGGAGGAAGATATCGAGATTCCCAGAGAGGGCGAGATTCTGTTTTCGAGACATTATATTGACAATACTCTGCTGCGCAATGGGATTTTGATTCGCAGACAGGGGAATTAGGCATGATAAATTTAATTGTAGATAGATGATAGGATAAAAGGGAGTCCGCTCGTGACTCCCTTTGCTTGATCACAATAAATCCTTTGGCACACGTCCAAAGAGTGATTGTAATAATATTTTATGCTAAGGAAAAAATATTATGATTTCTTTTGCAGGCGTGCACATAAAATAAAGGGAACTCGCTCGTAGTTCCCTTCTTTGAAATACTATATTAGCGTTCCGCTCGTGAACACTTTTCTTGTACACTTATATTAGCATGAAAAGCCTAATTTGTCTACGCTTCTTTTAGTGATTTTTCTAAAAAATCTGCTAAATTATGAATATCTGAAAAATGATAGGTTATAAGCAATTTTTGAAAGGCATCAAGTTGTTGATGCGTTGAGTCTAAATCAGTTTGCAGCAAGGCACGGCTGATTTTCAACTTTTCGATGTATTGTAATTTGTCGTCATACATATTTTGTAACGTCTGATAATGGTGGTTGATACCAAGTGATAAAGCAATAGCTTGATCGACAGCTTTCATTTCATCAGCGGAAAGGTCGGTAATATAATCGCTAAGTCTTGCTTTGCTTACACAAGTAATATTTCCAAGAAGAACATTTCCGTCTAGTATCAGTTTGCCGGAAGAATCTTTTTTCTCCGCAATTGGGACAACAATAGGAAGGGTAGAGATAGTATGTGTGATAGGTGCAACTAATGTATTAGGGGATGTTCTGTTAGCTGAATTATATTGGAGAATTACGCAAGGTCTCTCTTTGCATTCTTCACTGCCAATGCCAACGCCTAAGTTACAACGGTATACTTGCCCTCTATAAACGATACGATTTTTAGCAGAGGGAGCAATAGCGTTTAGGTATAGTTTGTTTTTGAGCCATTCGAGGTACTGTTGGGTTTTTGTGAGGTCAATATTCATACAATTCTCCTTTGTATTTATGTAAAAAAATATATTAAATTAAGTGTATAATAATATAGGTGTATTAGTCAATTGGTACAATAAGATAATTTTTGATAGTTGCCATGTCCTCGTGTTTTTGTGGAAAATGGAGAATGGAAGTGATATAATCAATTTTATAAATTTGATGCGAGAGATTAATATAAGGAAAAGAACAAGGGGGAGAAATAAGATGAATCAATTTCAACTGCCGGGCTGTCTCATTATTGAGGAAGGCGCCTGCGAGCGTTTAAATGAGATTCTAGCGGACTGCGTGACGGGAATTGAACAAAAGCGTGTGGTGATTGTCACGGAGGAGGCGCTCATCCCGATTATGAAGCCCTATCTGGATGAGATGAAGCGTGATCTTCCGAAGAGCGAGCTGTATCTGATTGAGGAAAACAGTTTTGAGGAAGCGATGGAGCTTGCCAAGCAGATGTGCATGAAGGATGTGGAGACAGTCATCGGCGTGGGCGGCGGCAAGGTGTTAGATGTGGCGAAGTATGCTGGCTTTGTGGCAAAGATTCCCTATATCTGCGTACCGACGACCTTAAGCAACGATTCGCTTGCCTCCCCGGTGGCCGTGCTGGGGACGGAGGGTGATGCGAGAAAGACCTTAAAATGCGCGATTCCGGCAGGAATTGTGGTAGACGTCAACGTGGTGATGGGCGCGCCCGTCTCGCACTTGCAGTCCGGTATCGGCGATACGATCAGCAAATATACGGCGCTTTATGACTGGAAGCTGGACGCGGCCCACCGGGGAGAGCGGGTAGACGACTTTTCCTATCTGATCTCCGATATGGCGCTGTCCTCCCTGTGCTACAACGAGGAAAAATCCTTAAAGAGTAAAGAATTTATTAAGATACTGACGCAGTCGTTGGTGCTTGGCGGACTGGCCATGGAGATTGCGGGCAATTCCAGACCGTGCAGCGGGTCGGAGCATCTTTTCTGCCATTCTCTGGAAGAAAACCATAAAGAGATTTCGATTTCCCACGGCATGGCGGTGGCTCTGGGGAGCCTTGTGAGCTGCCGTCTGCAGGGACGGGATGCGGGAATGCTAGAAGCGGTTTTAAAAGCCTATCATATGGACATGGACCCCATGAATTGGGGCATCACGAAGGAAATCTTTATGGATGCGTGGCTTCGGGCGGCGGACACCAGAAAGGACCGCTATACGGTGCTCAACGAGGCGGAGCTTTCGGAGGAGCTGCTTGGCGGGATCTATGAGGAGCTGCGGGCAGGGAAATAGGCGTTGTCTGGATTGTTATCACATTATATCTTCTCCCGCAGTTTCATAATTTTTTCATATACATCAGGACGGCGCGCTTTTAAGTGCGCATCTAACAGCTCGCGGCGCTCCATAAACCGTTTTGCAAGGTCGGGGTGCTCGCGGGCGATTTTTTCGGCAAGGCGGAGCCTGCGCCGCTCAAATTCCAACGCAATCTGCTGTTCGTCTTTTCCCGAAACCCGCGCGATTTCCGCAAGGTGCGCCTCAAGATGCTCAAGCCATTCGTCCTCGTCCATTTCGCCAAGCTGGTTCCAGCTTCCGTGAATGAGCGTCTCCATATCGCCCGTGCGCTGCAGCTCTTCAATCTGCTTATGGATTTGCCGTTCCATCTCCGCTTCGCAGTCAGAACCGTACGCCCAAAGAAATTCGTGCAGCATACTCTCGGCGCGTTTCCTTGCGGCAGAGTGCGCGCCTTCTCGGATTCCTTTAATCGGATACGGTTTTTCCAAACCGATTTCCGCAAGCGCTTTTTCTATTGTGCGCCGTACCGCGCCTTTTTGGATCAGTTCGCCAATGCCAAGCGCGCGCATTTGGTCGTTGAGCGCCGCCACATGTCCCGTAAGATAAAAGGCGACGCCGCGTTTGTGAAGCGACTCATGGAGCAGCATAAGACGTTCCGCCGCGGTGCTGTCAATGCTTCCGATTCCCGACGCGTCTACAATGACGGCGCGGGTATCGCCTAAGAGGCTGGCTTCAATATCGGACTGGAAAATGCCCACATTTGCAAAAAAGAGGTCGCTCGTAAAGCGGTAAAGCACCACCTGTTCAATCGAGTAAATCTGATTGAACTGCGAAATATCATAGAAATCGTCATGCCCAGGCAGGACGCCCAAAAGACACCTCGGCGGGTTGGAGGCGCGCAGGATCACCGCCGTGAACGAAAGGAGGATGCCTACAAGAACGCCGTTGATGGTTCCTAAAATTAAGACGGCGAAAAACGCGCCCATAAAGATGTAAAATTCGCTTTTGCTGGAGCTTTTTAATTTCGCGGCAAGCTTAAATTCCAATCCGCCGATCAGCGCCGTCATCACCACCGCCGTGAGAACGGGAACGGGCAGATAGCCGATAAAGCCCGTCGCAAACAGCAGCACAAAAATCATGGTAATGCCCGCGACAATGCCCGTAAGCTGCGTCCTGCCATCGTATTGATCATTCATCGCCGTGCGCGGCACGGAGCCGTTTACAGGACAGCAGCCCGTGAATGCGGAGGCAAAATTTCCGAGCGAAAAGGCAAGGATTTCCTGATTGTCATTCAGCTTGTAGCCGCGCTTTAATGCGTAATTGTTTTCCGCAAGCAAGGTCTGCGCCATGATCACGACGGCAACGGAAAGGCTTGCGCCGATTGCGTCCGTGAAATGGACGGCAAAGAGATTGGGAAACGAAAACTGCGGAAGTCCCGTTTCGACAGCCGCAAGGCAGACAATGCCCAAACGATCCATCGGGGCAAAATAAGAAAAGAGCGCGCCTAAAACAATCATGACAACCGCCATCGGAAATTTGGGACAGATACGCTTTACCAAAAGCACGACAGTAAGCGTGATCATGCCAAGAAGTAAAGAAGGCAGATTAAATACGGTAAGCTGGCTGACGATATGTTCCAGAAGCTCAAACAGCTCCCCTGTTCCCGCCGTACCGCCAAACAGCTTTGGAACCTGCATCAGAATGACCGTCGAACACACGCCCGAAATAAAACCGCCCATGACGGGCTTTGAAATAAAATTAACAAGCTTTCCGGCGCCGAGCGCGAAAAACAACAAGAGCCATGCCCCGACATAAAAAGTCAGCACGGGAACAACCGTCATTGCTTCGGCGGACTGCGCTTCGATTTCAAAGGATAACAGCGCGCCGCCGACTAACGCCGCAGGCGCGGCGTCCACACCGAAAATAAACTGCGGCGAGGTAGAAAAAAGTGCAAAAATAATAATCGGGAAAACGGAGCCGTAAAGCCCGTAGACCGCAGGCAGGCCCGCAATCTGCGCGTAGCCCATGGAAATCGGAATGGACACGGCGGCTATGATGATTCCCGCGAGGATATCCTTGGGGAGATTTTCTTTTTTATAATTTTTTAGGGTATGCCCAAATTGGACATGTGCAAAAGGAATGTTCATAAACGAGTAAGAGTCCCTTTCCCTTATATTTTTTAGGTCTGATTATCAGTCCTCATAAATTTCAAGAAATGATGTAATTTTTCCATAAGTATATTCGTCCTCAATTAAACCAAATTCAGGATCATAGTATTTGCCGTTATAAAATAATACCCAGTGAGTATAACCGCCATTTGCATGAACGGTCAAAATAGAATACTTATAAGGCTTAGGATTTTTCTTTGATATCCGAATGTTCCGTTCGGCATGACGAATTTCATATTGGTCAAGTATTTCTATCAGCTGCCCAATACTGGTCGAACCACTTGTTTTCATATCCCTTATCACATCATTTATGTCTTTGCCTGTAATCATTGCGATACACGCCTGCCCGCAAGTTTCAAAAGATGGTTGTTTAATCAGTTCCATAAATTTCTCCTTTATTCCAATGTTGGCTGCACTATGAAAAATCCGTGTGTAAGTTTCCGCTTGTTACTGCATTCACAGAAGCAAACACGTCCATGTATGTAATTCCTTCCTTGTCATAGTTATTCTACCATACAAGCCAACATAATTCCATTGAAGTATAAGAATTGAGATAGATTCAATAGAAGAGGAAATGGGTACTATTATGAGATATACATAAAAAACCCTCTGTACAAATTTCCTAAAATGTCATAAAATCATAAAAAAGGGGAGAATCCTCTGCCGGCAGGGCAGGGACGGAATTCATACCGCGATACTTGGAATCAGGCAGATATTTTGGGAAAGAGGAGGTGTGGAGATGAAGACGTATATGCTGGACTTAAATTCCATTGACAAAGTCAAGGGATTTGTGAGTGCGATTGAAAAATTCGATGGTTATTTTGATATGGCCACGGGAAGATATGTAGTTGACGCAAAGTCTATCATGGGTATTTTTTCCATGGATCTATCAAAGAAGGTTGAATTTCGGATTTTGGAAACGAACGCGCAGATCTCGGAGGTGGAGGCAGCGATCGCGCCCTATCTTGCATAATGGTACATAAGGAAAGCAGCAGGGTGATTGCTGCAAAAAAGGAAACGGCTGCCGATGTGTCTTGCACATGGACAGCCGCTTTTTCTATTCAACTGATTCGTCGCCGATCTCTTCCAGCGCAGTCTGGAGGGGCGTATCTGCGTCTGTTAATTCCTCCACGCCCCGCAGGGTGCGGTTGATTGCCCGCGTACGCCTGCCGACAATGTCGGAGAGCGTCTTGTCGGCAGTCTGAATCTGTTTCTGCGCCTTGTCAAGCATATCTCCAAACTTGATAAATTCTGACTTCACGGCACGGAGCGTATCCCATACTTCCTGTGAGCGCTGTTCGATCGCAAGCGTCTTAAAGCCCATTTGCAGGGAGGAAAGAAACGCGGAGAGCGTTGTCGCGCCGACGGCCGTGATTTTATATTTATCACGAAGCTCCTCAAATAAAGCCGCATTCTGGACGACTTCGGCGTACAGTCCTTCCGTGGGCAAAAACATCAACGCAAAATCGGTGGTCTTTGGAGGCACGATATATTTGTCATGAATCTCCTTGGCAAAAGCGCGTATTTTAATGGTGAGGGAACGACGCGCTTCGTCGATGGCCTGTTTGTCTTCGGCGTCGATCAGCCGGTTATAATCCTCGATAGGGAATTTACTGTCAATTGGCAAAAGCAGTGGGGTATCCCCATTGCCGGGAAGTTTGACGGCAAATTCGACGCGTTTCCCGTCTGTAATTTCCACGTTGGTTTCATACTGCGTCGGCGCAAGAATATCGGCGAGCAGCATCTCAAGGCGGACTTCTCCGTAAGTACCGCGCTCTTTTACGTTCGTAAGGGCATTTTTCAGCGACTTCGCATCGGCGGCGAGCGCTTTCATTTCGCCAAGCCCTTGTCCCACGCTTTCTAATTGTTTGCTGACCAGCTCAAAGGACTGGGCAAGGCGGGTTTCCAGTGTTTTCTGTAATTTTTCATCTACGACGCCCTGTATCTGTTCCAGCCGCTTTTCATTGCTTTCCTGTAAGGCGTTCATTCTTCTTTCGAGCGTGGCGTTGATTTTTTCAATATTTTCCGTATTCGCGCGCTGGATGGAAGAAAGGCGGTTGTCAACCTGCTCGCCAAAGGTATGGAGTTGGCTGTTGACCTCGCTGCGGTTTGATGACAGGGTATCTTGGATGCTTTTTTGAATCACGCCGAAGCGTTCGAACTGCTCCGTGGCGCCGTTTGCAATTTGCTTTTGTACATCGTTTCGCTGTTCTTCCGCGCTGTGTTTTAACAGAGACGTTATTTTTTTGAGATCGGATTTTCTGCGTCCTGTAAGTTGCAGCAGGATGACGATGAAAAGCAGAACGATGATTAGAATATTTAAAATTTCTGTCAAGCCCATTATGATTTCTCCCCTTTCTGTCTAAAATGTAATTATACTATGAGTGACGCCATATTTCAACGCGCCGGAAATGGAGCGAAATTCCCATGCGGACGGATTTGCCTTTCGGCGGTATTTGTGCTAAGATATCCTATTAAGGACCTTTCCCAGACAAAGCGTCGGGGAGGTTCAGTACAGACGGAGGTTTCGTATGCTGGAGCTTAGGAATGTCTCTTTTCAGGCGGAGAATGAGGATGATGGAAAAGAGATCGAAATATTGAGAGACATCAGCCTGACGATAGAGGATCGGTTTGTGGCTGTTACTGGACCCAACGGAAGCGGAAAATCCACGCTTGCCAAGATTGTGGCAGGGATTCTGACGCCTACGGATGGCCGGATTTTTTTGGATGGCGTTGATATTACGGAAAAATCCATTACGGAACGGGCAAAGCTGGGGATCGGATTTGCCTTTCAACAGCCGGTTCGTTTTAAGGGGATTACCGTGAAAGACTTACTTTCCATTGCGGCCGGGAAGGATACGGACATGGCGGAGATTTGTTCCATGCTTTCGGAGGTAGGTCTTTGTGCCAGAGATTATGTAAACCGAGAAATCAATGCGAGCCTCTCGGGCGGCGAACTGAAACGGATCGAGATCGCCATGATTATGGCAAGGAAAAGCAGGCTGGCTATTTTTGACGAGCCGGAGGCGGGGATTGATCTGTGGAGTTTCCAGAGCCTGATCCGTGTCTTTGAAAAGATGCATCAGGAGACGAAAGGAACGATTTTGATCATTTCCCATCAGGAGAGAATTTTAAACATTGCCGATCAGATTGTGCTTCTTTCGGACGGCAGGGTTGAGAAGGTTGGCAGCAGGGAAGAAATGATACCGGAGCTTTTGGGAGCCGGGCGGCCCTGCCGGACGTTAGCCGATAAATTCTAGGAGTGAGAGATTATGGATGTAATACAACAGGAGCTGCTTACACAGGTAGCGGGCTTGCATGAGGTGCCGGAGGGCGCATACAATATCCGCGCCAACGGCGAAATGGCAGGGAGAAATACGACGGCCAACATTGACATTATCACAAAAGAAGACCGGTCGGGGATCGATATTCGGATCAAACCGGGAACAAAGTCGGAGAGTGTGCATATCCCGGTGGTCCTAAGTAAGAGCGGATTAAAAGAGAGCGTATACAACGATTTCTTTGTGGGAGAGGACTGTGACGTTACCATTATAGCCGGCTGCGGCATTCACAACAGCGGGCCGGACGACTCGGCCCATTCTGGGATTCACCGCTTTTTTGTGGAGAAAAACGCGAAGGTGAGATATGTGGAAAAGCATTACGGCTCCGGGGACGGAAGCGGGGAGAGGATCATGAATCCCACCACGGAAATTCATCTTGCCGAGGGCGCGTCTTTGGAAATGGAAACAGTGCAGATCAAAGGAATCGACTCTACCATGAGGGCTACAAACGCCGAGGTGGCGCAGGGCGCAAGTCTGATTATCAAAGAAAAAATCATGACCCATGGAAAACAGCACGCAGAGACAGATTTTAAGGTGGATATGACGGGGGCGGATTCTTCGGTCAATCTGATTTCAAGGTCGGTGGCAAAAGGGCAGTCCAGTCAGGTGTTTCGAAGCAGGATTGTGGGAAATGCAAGCTGTCACGGACACAGCGAATGCGACGCCATTATTATGGACGAGGCCAGCGTCAGCGCGATTCCAGAATTGACGGCCAACGATATCGACGCAAATTTGATTCACGAGGCGGCGATCGGCAAGATCGCGGGAGAACAACTGATTAAGCTCATGACGCTTGGCCTTACGGAGAAGGAAGCGGAAGAGCAGATTGTAAACGGGTTTTTGAAATGAGAAAATTTTTACAGTATGCATTAAACCGAGTGGTGATTACGGCAGTCATTGTGCTGATGCAGATATGCTTTTTCCTGCTTATTTTGCTGCGGTGGGGAAGCGATTATCTGTGGTTTTCCATGGTGCTGCGCTTTATTACCATGTGGGCGGTAATTTATATTATATGGCGGCCCAACAATCCGGCCGTAAAGCTGGCGTGGATTGTGCCCATTTTGCTGTTCCCGCTGTTTGGCGGGGTGATGTACATGCTTTTCGGTCATGTGATCGTGCCAAAAAAGCTGCGGGAGAGCATGGAGCGGACGCAGGAATTGGTAAAAAAGAGTCTGGAACAGGACGAACACGTTTTGGAAGCTTTGGAAAAAGAGGATTTGACGGTGGCAAACCAGAGCCGTTATATTACGTCCTATGCGCTGACGCCTGTATGGAATCACACGGACTCCGCCTATTTTCCGAACGGGGAGTCATGGTGGAAGAGCCTGCTGGCTGATCTGGAAAAAGCTGAACACTTCATTTTCCTTGAATTTTTTATTATAAAAGAAGGGGCGATGTGGAATGAGATCCTTGCCGTTTTGGAACGGAAAGCGAAAGAGGGCGTAGACGTCAGGTTAATTTATGACGATGTGGGATGCGTGTTCCTGCTGCCAAAATATTATGACCGGATATTGGAAAAGAAGGGGATTAAGTGCGTGGCTTTTAACAGGCTGGTGCCCTTTCTGTCTCTGGTGTTAAATAACAGGGATCACAGAAAGATTGTGGTGGTCGATGGAAAAACAGCCTACACCGGCGGAATCAACCTGTCCGATGAATATATCAACTATGAACATCCTTATGGGGACGACTGGAAGGATGTAGGAGTCCGCATGGAGGGACCGGCGGTCTGGAATTTCACGGTTATGTTTTTACAGATGTGGAATATGTCCCGTTACTCGGAGGAGGATTACGGCAGATTCCGTCATGAGTTTACGAATCCGCCCGCTGTGGACGGTTACGTGCAGCCTTATGTGGACACGCCTCTGGACGACGAGGTTTTGGGGGAAAACGTTTACTTGAATATGATCGGCGGCGCGAAGCGTTATATCTGGATCTATACCCCTTATTTTGTCACGGACAATGAAATGCTTACCGCCTTGAAACTTGCCGCGAAGCGGGGCGTAGACGTGCGTATCTTGACGCCCGGTGTGCCGGATAAGAAGTTTGTCTACTGGCTGACTCAATCGAATTACCAACCGCTGATTCAGGCGGGAGTCGGGATTTACCAGTATACGCCCGGTTTTATTCATGCAAAATGCGTGCTTGTGGACGACGAGACGGCGGTGGTGGGTACCATCAATTTTGATTACAGAAGCTTTTATCATCATTTTGAATGCGGCGTTTTTCTTTACCGGACGCAGGCGGTGGAAGAGCTGAAAAAAGATATGGAGGAGACTTTCTCTGTCTCGGAACAGATTACGTTGGAATGGTGTAAAGAGAAATTTGTAAAGACCAATATTATTGGTCCGGTTCTGAAACTCCTTTCGCCGTTATTGTAGGGAAGGAGACAGCTTTCTTGGAACGGAGGAAATTATGATTCGGTTTATTAAGGTGATCCTGTGGAATCTGCCAAGAATCTACATGGTTCCCAAAATGGCATATAAGGCGAAACATGCGCAGCATTATGGCGAGGAAGCCTGCTATGCTTATGCGAGGCTGGCCATCAAGCGTATGATGCGCGCCGGACATATCACGACAAAAAAATATGGCGTGGAAAATCTGCCGGGAGAAGGCGGTTACATCTTAACGCCGAATCATCAGGGAAAATACGACGCGCTGGGAATTATGATATCCCACGACAAACCCTGTTCGGTGGTGATCGACGATGCAAAGTCCCACGGTTTTTTGGTGAAGCAGTTCATTGATCTGGTACGGGGGAAACGCTTGAAGAAGGATGATACCAAACAATCCATAGGCATTATCAAGGAATTGGCCGAGGATACGAAGAAAGGACGGCGTTTTATTATATTTCCGGAAGGCGGGTATCATCACAATCATAATACGGTGGGAGAATTTAAGCCCGGCTGTTTTAAGAGCGCGGTGAAAGCCAGAGTGCCGATTGTGCCGGTGGCGCTGATCGACTCCTATAAGGTGTTTGAAGAGTGGACGCTCAGAAAGGTGGAGACGCAGGTTCATTTTTTAAAGGCAATCCCCTACGAGGAGTACAAGGGAATGACCACCACGGAGATTGCGGAGATGGTGAGAGACAGAATCGTAAATAGAATCAGCGAGGTGAGTCCGGCCTGATCAATTTTATAGTTTCACAATTGGCTTTTTGTATTCGTTTATTTCCGCAGAAGGGTCATCGTTTGGAAATTTATAGCGCACAATACCCTGATAAATATGGCTTGCATAGATATCCTTTTCTAACATGAGAAGGCCGGTCTGTGCAAGCTGTTTTTCTGCGTCCGCAAGCTTGGAGAGAAGAGGAATCTGCGCTTTTTTCTTGATGTCGGAAAGAAGTGCGGAGGCGCTTTCACGAAATCCCAGCATACGGGCATAAAAAACATAACCTTCCTCCGCGTAGCGGGCAAGATCTTCCTGCGTGATCGTTAACAGAATATGTAGAAGGCTGCGGGAAATCCTTGTGTAAGTTCTGTTTTTGGATTTTATCTGGTCGCAGAAAGAACGGAAATCCCGGTAATGCGGTAAAAATTTGAGAATGCGGTCCGAGAGCTCCCTGTCAATATCCGGATAATCCGTAAAGCCGGAAGCTTCTCTGGAGAGCAGACTGTAATGCACCAGTAAAGAGAGGTCGTCCGGAAAGACCGGATAGGATTTCAGATAAGCTTCTTCCATCAGTTTCAGGGAGGCCGCTGGGATCTGTTTTGCAAGACCGTCGGAAGCGCCCGCCTGCCGCAGGGATTCCCGGATGGCCATGGCGGAACAGAACGTATTTTCCAGACTGTTGTCATGGTAGGAGGAGCCTATGCGTTTTACCGTGTAGGGTGAAATTTTGCTGCCGCAGGAAAGAAGCGCCTTGCAGTATTCGATCCCAAGAATGTTATTGGGACTTGTCAGAATATTCGTGTAGGCCGTTAAATGAGGCGCGGAGGCTTCCAGCGCAGTGTTTCGTGCCTGTGGATAGGTGTGGCCTAGCCGCATTTCCCGGGTTAGGGTTTCTTGAAAGACGGGAGTCTCATGGAGCAGCTCTTTGGCGAAGTCCATAAGAAGCTTAATGTCGCCGCATTCGCTGCCAAAGCAGAGAGAGTCCACAACGCCCAGTTTGTCGAGAAGGGAGACGGCGCCTTTTGCAAACGTTTCCGCGCTGCTTAAGGCGTAGCAGACAGGCAGTTCCAGAACCAGATCTGCACCGTTTATAAGGGCGCATTCAGCCCGCAGATATTTGTCCATCAGGGCGGGCGCCCCGCGCTGCACAAAATCACCGCTCATGACTACGACACAATAGTCGGCGCCAGCCAGCTCCTTTGCGCGTTTGATCTGATAGGCATGCCCGTTGTGAAACGGATTGTATTCCGCGATGATACCGACCGTTTTCATGATTGATTCCTCTCCCCGAAACAATACAAATTTTACTGTAAACAGTGTATCACAAGGCGGCGGATTTGTATTGTTTTTTATAAGGAACAGAGGAGAAAATCCCTTGTAATAAAAATGGGAATTAGGTATGATTAAAGATAAATATAAGCAATATAGGGATTGGGAGAAGGAGGGTATAGTTATGTCTTATATTGATCTGATGAAGGAGAAGGCTCGGAGTGATAAGAAGACGATTGTCCTGCCGGAGACAAGTGACAAGAGAACGTTGATTGCCGCGGCAAACATCTTAAAAGAGGGAATTGCCAACATTATCATGGTGGGGAACGAAGAGAAAATTATGGACGGCGCCGGCTGGCTGGAAGTAGAGCTTGACGGTGTGCAGATTATCGATCCGGAGAAGACGGAAAAGCTGGACGAGTATGTGGAGCTTCTCTTTGAGACAAGGAAAAATAAGGGGATGACTCCGGAGAAAGCAAGAGAGATTCTGTTGAGCGATTATTTGACCTTTGGGGTGGTGATGGTAAAGGCCAACGACGCAGACGGCATGGTGGCGGGGGCCTGCCACGCTACGGCGGATACGCTTCGTCCGGCATTGCAGATTTTAAAGACGGCGCCCGGCGTGAAGCTGGTATCCGGATTTTTCATTATGGATGTGCCGGATTGCGAATACGGTGAGAACGGTACGTTCCTTTTTGCAGACTGCGGCTTAAATCAGGACCCCACTGCGGAAGAACTGGCGGCGATTGCGGACACTTCGGCCAAGAGCTTTAAGAGTCTGGTAGGCGCAAAGCCGATCATCGCAATGCTTTCCCATTCTACCAAGGGCAGCGCCAAGCATCCTCTGGTGGACAAGATGGTGGAGGCGACCCGGATTGCCCACGAGCAGTATCCGGGACTTACCATCGATGGTGAACTTCAGACGGACGCGGCTTTGGTGCCGCAGGTGGCGAAATCCAAGGCGCCCGGAAGCGAGATTGCGGGTAAGGCCAACGTGTTGATTTTCCCGAATCTGGACTGCGGTAATATCGGCTATAAATTAGTACAGCGGCTGGGCAAGGCGGAGGCTTACGGGCCTATGCTGCAGGGAATCGCAAAGCCCGTAAACGATCTGTCCCGCGGCTGCTCATGGCAGGATATTGTGGGCGTGGTGGCACTCACCGCGGTGCAGGCACAGTTAGGATAAAAAAGAAAGGAAGAAAAAATTATGAATATATTAGTAATCAACTGTGGAAGCTCCTCCCTGAAATTCCAGCTCATCGATTCAGAGACGGAGAAACAGATTGCCAAGGGCTTGTGCGAGCGTATCGGCATCGACGGCAGCCAGATCGTTTATCAGCCAGCAGGCGGAGAGAAGGAAGAGACCGTAACCCCCATGCCCGATCACACCAAGGCGATCGAACTGGTACTAAACGCTCTGATGAATGAGAAGACAGGCGTGGTGAAATCCTTGGATGAGATTGGTGCGGTAGGACACCGCATCGTCCACGGCGGGGAAAAATTTGCCGCGTCCACCATTATAAATGACGAGGTAGTGGAAGCCATCAGAGCCTGCAACGATCTGGCGCCCTTACATAATCCGGCGAATCTGATCGGTATTGACGCCTGCAAAAAACTGATGCCCAATACCCCCATGGTGGGCGTGTTTGATACGGCGTTCCACCAGACCATGCCGAAGGAGGCTTATCTGTATGGCCTGCCCTATGAGTATTACGAGAAATATCAGGTGAGAAGATACGGGTTCCACGGCACCAGCCATTCTTATGTGTCAAAGAGAGCGGCTGAAATTTTGGGTAAAAACTATGCGGATATGAAGATTATTGTCTGCCATTTGGGCAACGGTGCAAGTATCTCCGCCGTGAAGAACGGCAAGTGTGTGGACACCTCCATGGGCCTTACGCCTCTTGAGGGATTGATTATGGGCACCCGCTCCGGCGATATTGACCCGGCGATCATCGAGTATATTGCCCATAAGGAGAACAAGACGATCGATGACATGATGACGGTTCTCAATAAGAAATCAGGCGTGCTTGGCCTTTCCGACAATCTCTCCTCGGACTTCCGCGATCTCGAAAAGTCCTACAATGCGGGAGAGGATAGGGGCCAGCGCACGATTCAGACCTTTGCTTACCGGGTGGCGAAGTATATCGGCGCCTACACGGCGGCTATGAACGGGGTGGATGCGATCTGCTTTACCGCTGGCGTGGGGGAGAACAGTCCCCTTGTCAGAAAGCTTGCCTGCGAGAGACTGGGATATCTCGGCATTACCGTGGACGAAGAGAAGAACGGTAAGCGGGGCGAGGAGTTAGAGATCAGCACGCCCGATTCCAAAGTGAAAGTGCTTGTGGTTCCTACAAATGAGGAGCTTGCGATTGCGAGGGAGACTGCGGCGCTTGTGAAGTGATAGGGAAGGGGCAGCGAATATGTGTGAAGATATTTATACACCCTTACAAATTCAAACAATTTTACAGCCAGTATTTTCAAATTATAAAATAAAAAAAGCGATTCTTTTTGGCTCTTATGCGAAAGGGGTGGCACAAAAGCACAGTGATGTCGATATTTTGGTTGACAGCGGTTTGAGAGGTCTTTCCTTTTTTGGGCTGCTTGAGGATGTTGTGACGTCGCTTGAAAAAAATGTGGATTTGTTGGACGCGTCGCAGCTTGCGCCAGACTCATTAGTTGGAGAGGAAATCAAAAAAAGCGGAGTGGTGATTTATGGACAATAGAGACAGACAGGTCTTAGAGAAAATTTATAATCATATCGTCTCGGTATTGCATTATTGCGAGGGCTGTAAAGATCTCGGGCGTTTCAAACAGACTCCATGAGGGTTGAGGCGTGTGTATTTAATCTTATGCAGATTGGTGAACTTGCAAAGATATCTTTGACGGATGAGTTTAAGACGACAGTTAGGACAATACCATGGAAACAACTTTATGGTATGCGCAATCGGATTGTTCATGGCTATTCTGGTGTGAATATGAATATTGTCTGGGATACCATTCAGGAAGATTTACCGTTGCTAAAGGCTGAAATAGAAAAATATTTGTAGTCAGAAATGAGCGTATGTTAAATAAATCCCTCAATTTCAGCAGATTGGATGCTGCATGAATTGAGGGATTTATGATGTTATGAATGAGCGTGCGTGCATCTTACCCGCCTGTTTTTACCTCTTACCGTCCATTTTATTGCCGGAATCATTGCTGTGCGTTACCATGTGCCTATACGACAAGGGAGGGCGCATAGCAATGAATATTTTGGTGATAAACGGAAGTCCGAAGGCGGAGAAGAGCAATACCTATCAGTTGACAAAGGCTTTTTTGAACGGGATTAGGCAGGAGGAGAAAGAGGTACAGATTCGGGAATGCACAGTCTGCCGGATGAATATAAAGCCCTGTCTGGGCTGCTTTTCGTGTTGGAGCCGCACGCCCGGGAAGTGCTGTATCGAGGATGATATGGAGCAGGTGATTCAGGATCTGCTCTGGGCGGATATCACGATCTGGAGTTTTCCACTGTATTATTTTACGGTGCCGGGCGCATTGAAAAATTTAATAGACCGCCAGTTGCCCATGAATCTTCCTTTTATGGAGGAACAGGAGGGGCAGATTGGAAACGGCGGTCATCCTTCCCGGTATGATATGAGCGGGAAGAGGACGGTGGTGATTTCCACCTGCGGGTTTTATACCGCAGAGGGAAATTATGACGGCGTGCGCAGTCTTTTCGATCACCACTGCGGGCCGGGGAATTATACTGCGATTTTCTGCGGGCAGGGGGAACTGTTCCGGGTGCCGGAGCTGTCTGCGCTTACCGGAAAATATCTTTCCTGTGTGGAGCAGGCGGGACGGGAGTATATAAGCGGCGGGATTTCAGCGGAGAGCAGGGAGTGGCTGGCACAGCTTTTGCTGCCGAGGGATACCTTTGAAGCCTGCGCGGACGCGAGCTGGGGAATCGAAAGGGAAGAGGCCGGGACGGGAAAAAACGTTTCTGCCGAAAAGAAGGATTCTGACACACTGACCTTTACCAGACAGATGGCGGCGCTTTACCGGAAGGAGAGCTGGCCCGGCAAAGATATTGTGTTGGAAATGTGTTACACGGATGTGGGCGAACGCTATCAGGTTCTGTTGGGAAAGGACGGCAGTCATGTCTATACGGACGGTTCCCTCACCGCAGACACAAAGATTGAGACGCCAATCACCGTATGGCGTTCCATTGCGGCGGGAGAGATTCGGGGAGACGAAGCCATGATGAAAGGGCTTTATCATGTGAAGGGGGACTTTAATCTGATGCTGAAATGGAACGACTATTTCGGCGGCGCTCCCACGCAGGCGGAGCCGGTAAAAGAAGTTTCGAGCCAGAAAAATACGGATATGAATATTATGCTGTTTCCGTGGATTGTGTTTTGGGTGGCTGTTTCTATTAGCAGACAGCCGGGGTGTCTGCTCAGTATAGCGGCCTGTGCGCTGGTTCCGCTGATTTATTACCAACATAAAAAGACCGTGTATGATGTGGTAAGCAGTGCGCTAGTGACAGGATTTTGTGTTGTGATGCTGGCAGGGGCGTCTGAAAAAATGATGCTGCCTCTTTCCTATCTGGCATTTGGCGTGATGTGGCTTATATCCTGTTTTGGTGGGCTGATACCGCTTACGGCTCATTATTCCAAGAACAGCTACGGCGGGGAGGACGCCCTGAAAAATCTGCTTTTTGTAAAGACAAACCGTATACTGACGGCGCTTTGGGGCATTCTGTATCTGGCTACGGCAGTGATCAGTTGGTTTTTGATGCGGTCGGCAGTAAGGCCGCTGACAGGGTTGATCAATTCTGTGTGCCCTGTTCTTATGGGGATTTTTACGGTATGGTTTCAAAGGTGGTATCCGGCCAGAGTAGCGAGGGGAAAGTAAAAGAATCAGTCTGACGACGGAATGGAAGGAAACATGAAAATAACGATACAGGATATCGCGCCCGGAGAAGAGGAAGAGATCATTGTAAGATGCAGAGAGTTGGACGAATCCCTTCTGCGGATGATTCACGGGTTGAAGACGGGGCGCGGGAAATTTACGGTCACGGACAACGATAAAATCAGACAGATCGACGCGGCAGACATTTATTATTTTGAGGCCGTGGACAATAAGGTGTTTCTCTATCTGGAACGGGACGTGTTTGAGACCAGATACAAGTTGTATGAGATCGAGCAGGAATATGCCAACACCGATTTTTTCCGGGCGTCTAAATCTGTGATTATCAATTTGTCCAAGGTGAAGCAGTTTGCGCCGGATTTTGGCGGACGGTTTGAGGCGCAGATGATGAACGGGGAAAAGCTGATTATTTCCAGACAGTATGTGCCAATGCTAAAAAAGAGACTCGGCATGTGAGAAAAGAAGGACTGTAAAATGAAAACAGGCGTGTGAAAAGGCGCGGAAACGAGGGCTTTTATGACGGAAAACGGGAAAAAAAGAATGGTGGAATTATTGTTGACCTTCTGCATGGTTACAACGGGCGGTCTGATTGTCTGTGTTGTTTATATTAATATATTTGGTCCCCATGATACGCTGCTGAAAGCGGATATTCTCTGGCAGCTTCTGGCGATGGCGCTTCTGTGCAGTCTGGGAAATTTTATTCACCCTTACCGGGAAATCAGCCGCAGGAGGATTATGCTTAACAGGTGTCTGCATTATTTGTATATCAACGCAGCGGTATTGGGTTGTGGATATGGGTTTGCATGGATTGATCGAGGAAATTTGCTCATGCCTGTCGTTATGATGGTTGGAATCCTGCTCGTCTTTGTGGCGGTTGCTTCTGTGATCTGGAAACTGCACGCCAAAGAGTCCGAGATTTTAAACCGGAAGCTGAAAGAATACCAGCGGATAGGAGGCGTTTGACAGCTCCGATTATGTGGTTTTTCTATCTATATTATCCAATCCACTTGATTTTTATTGGAGCGATTCGTATCTGTACTTATGGGGATGTCAGTTTATTGTTTTAGCGAAGAACAGGGGGCGCTAATTCTGCGCCCCTGCCGGGATTTTCTTGTCAGTATGTAAAATATGGTTTACCAGCCATTCGGTCAGAAATTCCATCAGTTCCTCTAAGGTCTCCTGCTGGTTTTCGTCCACATGTTCCAGATCCGTTTCTTCCAGCCTGGATACAAACGCCTCATGCGCTCTTTTCTGGGCCTCCAACCCTTCATAGTGAATGCTTTCCATGTAGAATTCTTCATCCTGAAAATGGAACTTGGTGTATTCCTTTAATTCTTCCAGAAGTCTTACAATGTCATCGTATTTATCTAACGCCATCTCATCGGTCATCACGCGGTGCACTTCCCCGATAATGCGGAATAGTTCTTTATGTTCCTTGTCGACGATTGCGATACCGGTGTGGTATTTTTCTGTAAATTCCGGCGCAACCCATTCATCCGAGGGCTTCAGCTTGCCGATCATCAGGTCGGAGCTGATGATATGACGGTACAGCCAGGTGACAAGATAGCGGAGCAGATCTTCCAATACCGCCTGCTGTTCATGATCGGAGGAAAAGGAGTTGGTGATGCCGTTGATCTTATCACGAAAGAAAAGATGCTGGCGCTTTTGGAGATTCAGCTCTGGGTGACGGATGCTTTCCATATATTCTTCTTCATGCTCGAAATGCTCTTCTGCATATTGCTCCAACCGTTCCACCATTGCCAGAATGCGGTCGTATTTATCGCTTATGATCTGATTGTCCAGTAAATCCTGCGTTTCATTTATGATCCGAAAAAGCTCCCTGTGTTCATTGTCAATTTCTTCCACACCAATTAAACAGTCGTCTGTAAAATGGTACATAGTAAACTTCCTCCTTCTGAGTCATTCTATTTTTATTATATATCATGTCAGCAGGAAATCAAGCGCGAACGAAGCGAGCATTTGATTTTCGGTTGTCCCAATCAATACTTGAATGAAAAAAAGGACAGGTGTATAATATTTACGGGATATTTTACAGAGAAAGAACCGTAAAAAGAGGGAAGGAAGTGTTGAAGTTGAAGGAACAACAAGGAAGGGTGAAAAGCCTGAAAACAACGTTGATTTTGGTCTGCGCATCGCTTGGCATTGTCATAGGAGTGGTGGTTGGCCTGATTGGCGTCATGACGATTCGGAATATTTCCAACGGCGCTTACGATGAGTACGCCAAAGCGATGGACGACGGGTATCGGACAGAAATTAAATCGCAGGTGCAGAGTGTATTGACGATCCTGCAGGCAGAGTATGATAAAGTGGGAACGGGAGAATTGACGGAGGAGGAGGCCAAGCACGAGGCGGCCGAGATCGTCCGCGCGATGCGCTACCGCGATGATCAGAGCGGGTATTTCTGGATCGACGATAAGGATTACATATTGGTTATGCATCCGATTCTTCCGGAACAGGAGGGAAATAATCGGTATGACCTGAAAGATCAGGACGGTATCATGATTATTCAGGAAATTATGAGAGTCTGCCAGTCTGCGGAGAAGGGCGGTTATAATCAATTTGCTTTTACAAAAGCGGACGGTGTGACTGTTGCGCCTAAGGTGGCTTATTCCGGATACTTTGAACCTTGGGGATGGGCGATTTCTACGGGAAACTATGTGGACGATATGGAAGGGGAAATGCAGGGAATTAAGGATTCGATTGTGAAAGAGTTTCGGAATTCCTGCGTTCTCATGGCGGGCTGCTGTGTTGTTTTACTGATTATCACAGTGATCGTGTCCTTCGTTGTGGGCGAATTTCTGGTGGTTCCGCTTCGCCGTGTGAAAGATTTTGCGGTCAGCATTTCGGAAGGCGACTTGACGGCGGATGTGGTTGTCAAGCAGAGAAACGAGATGGGCGTGGCAGCGGACAGCCTGAATACGGCAAGGCAGAAGATTAACAGCCTGATTATGGCGATTGCCGACACATCCAACAAGATAGAGAATATGACAGTGGAGTTTGAGAATAGCTTCCACCAGATGGAGAAATCCATCGGAGAGGTAGATATTGCGGTAGAGGATATCGCTAAGAATATTACCACACAGGCGGCTTCTACCTCTGATGCCACCGGGGAAGTGGGAAAGATTGCGGAAGGAATTGACAGAACCACAAGAGAAGTGGCGGAGCTGCGCGATAACTCCGATTCCATGAAGAACCTGAGCAGACAGTGCTCCGACAAACTGCAGGAGTTGGTGCAGGCAAATATGCGGACAAAAGAAGATGTGGTTAGCATGCAGGAGCAGGCTGAGGCCACCAACGAGGCGGCGGATGCCATCAAGCAGGCAGCCGGACTGATCGACGCCATTGCGGAGCAGACCAATCTGCTTGCCTTGAACGCCTCCATTGAGGCGGCGCGCGCCGGAGAGAGCGGCAAAGGCTTTGCGGTAGTGGCGACAGAGATTGGGGCGCTGGCAAATCAATCGGCTCAGTCAGTGAGCGAGATTTCTACGATTATCAATGATCTTGTGAATAAGTCGGTACAGTCCTTACAGATTATGGAGAAGGTCAATAAGACGGTGGAACATCAGGTAGGCGTACTGAACGACACCCAGAGTATTTTCAAGGATCTGTATGCGAATCTGGATCAGTGTATGTCGTCCATTGTGAACATCGAATCTATGACGGAGGAAATGGAGATTCAGCGGCAGGGGATCACAACGGTGCTCGACACCTTAAACGGTCTGGCACAGGACAATGCCGCTTCTTCGGAGGAAACGTCTGCTATGACCGAAGAGCTGGGACAGATTGTGGCAAGATCAAAGGAAATGGTAGAAGATTTGAAGGGCGATGTGGATCATTTGGTAAGCGGTGTCGGACAATTTTCCGTTTAAAAAAACAGCTCTGGAGCGAAAAGGCATTGAAAGCAAAAAGTTTTCAATGCCTTTTTGAAAATGGTCTGGAAAAACATGACGCCTGCCGGTATTATTTCCTTTTTGGAAATATACCAAAGCACCAGAACAGATAGGGGAAGATCATAACGGCTGTCAAAGCCGTCCAACCGATGCTTTGTCTGCTGATGGCCATAAAGAGAAAGACGATCAGGATAAAAAGATAAGGTCCGTTGATCAAACGGAAAAGGATTTTTCTTTTGTTTGATATAGTGTCACTGCCGTCTTCATCAGGATGGGTCATGCTGCAATGTACTGTTGCACCGAAGCGGTCAAAGGCACGCTGGGCTGTGTATTGTACACCATCGAGTTCAAAGACAGGGTACATCCCTTCTTTGATTAGAACCAGTTCATGGTTGTTTTCATTCGCATATTGGAACAGCGCTTCTGAAAATTCCGCAGAATTCATTACCATGGTATCCGGTTTAAAGGAAAAGCTGCGTTTATGCTGCGCCGCAGAATATTTTTTATAATCTTCAATGATTGACATAAATTTTCCTCCATTTTTTTCTAGTTGATTCATTTTTTCAGTGATTTCGTCCGGATTCAATGTGCCGGTATTTGTTTTTAGAAGATCTTTGCAAATATCAATGCAGCTTTGTAATTTCTGCTGTCTTGTCTGTAATTCGATGAGATGCTGTTCCAGTATGATGGAGAGCGGTATTTCTGCGGACAAAATTTTACCGATATCTTCCAGAGAAAAATCCAGCTTTCTTAAAAGCTTGATCGTTTTGAGCGTAGTCAGATCGTTCTCCGAATATTCCCGGTAATTATTTGCAGCGTTTCGCACCGGATGGAGCAGCCCTTTTTTTTCATAGAAACGAATATTCTGTTTGGTGATTCCAGTCAGACGTTCCAGTTCATGAATGTTCAATGGAAATAAGCCCCCTTTCTTTGATTTATTAATCTGAGTATAAAGGATATAGTTGGTATAAGGTCAAGAGTTTATCAGTATTTTTTGTTCTCTGATTCTGAAATGGTTACCGGATTCCTATTTGGGCCACAAGAGGTTTCGCTTTAGCAAAAATACAGCCGGCATGCCCGGACAAATTATTGGTTGACAAACAGGAAAGCCCTATGTATAATTGTTTGAGTATGGATGGGAGTCTGCTATGTTCATAAACCTGACAGAGGTGTTGACAAACGAGGACAGAGTGGTTGCAAGGCAGGCGGAAGCGCAGATATCTGAGGTTTCTGTCGGCGGCGAAACTTATTCGGTGTGCGGCTTTACACCGATTGATTTCGTTTTTACAAACACAGGTAAGGGAAAGGCGAAGATCGAAGGCAGGGCGGAGTTCATCTTTGACGCGGGCTGTGACAGATGTCTAAAGCCAGTGAAGCAGAAGGTAGAGCTTTCCTTTGTCAGAGAAGTATGGGCGCCGGATACGGCGGCTGATCCTTCGGCTTATGAAGAACAGCCTTTTATGGAAGGCTTTCAGTTGAATGTGGAAGACTTACTAATCAGTGAGATAGTGACAAGCTGGCCTATGAAGATTCTATGTAAGCCGGATTGTAAG
>CAMXIK010000032.1 GCA_947243855.1 uncultured Lachnospiraceae bacterium
TTGCGGACAAACGGTTTTCAAGACCGCCTCGTTATGACCACTTCGATACCTCTCCGTGTTCGCACTGCGCCCGAATTTAAGTCGAGCGCAAAGATTATTCTAGCAAAAACAGGTTTACGTGTCAACCAGTTTTTTTATTTTTTCACCAACTCTTTTTCAATTCCATATTCCATTCCAATTCATAGGGATTATCATCCGAATTTTTCAGCATTTCATAGTAGCTTCGCCGCTCTTTTGTCGGGGAATCATCCGTAATCTCCAGATCTCCCTGCCAGAATTGATACCCCATCAGATAGGCGCTCATCATCTCGTCCCACGAATCATACATTTTTTGCAGTTTCAGAGAATTTTCAAGAGAAGCGTCCATCGCCTCTTCATAATCCATAAAGCCGCATAAATAATAATCCGCATACAACTGGTTCACCCTGCACAAATCCCACGCCGCGATATACTCGGGTTCAATCCCCGAATGATACATATAATAGGCAACCACATAACGTCCGGGCACATTCCCAAGATCAATGTCCGTCCGCTCCCCGGTTACAATCTTGGTCAGTTCCTCCGCGAAACTCTGCTCGCTTAAGTCCATAAATCCCCACTCTTGCAGATTGTCCATGCACTCCCTGCACTTAGCACGATGGCCGCCTTCAAGCAAATTGTCCACCGTCTCTAATCCAGAGTCGCGGTCTAACACATCCCAACTCGAATAAAGCAGATACTTCGCCCGATCCGCATTGTCTTCCGTCGGCTCCTGTCCACCGACCCACCGCCAGTCCCAGCCGTTGGTATAAGTCAAGCAGGCATAGGTGGCATTGAACCACAGCACGGTCTCCGGCAGTTCCGGCGGCTGAGCCGAATTTGCCACATTGCCGTTTTCCTGTAACAGGTCGGCCATTGTGATCGGACGATCCTCATCCTCCGCTTCGGATGCTTCCGCTTCCAGTCCTCCAGCTTCTCCCGGCTCCGCTGTCCCAGATTCCAAGCTCCCGCCGTTTTCCGCTTCTACCTCTGCCGCTTCCGGTTCTGATGCCCCGGCGTTTTCCGTATCCGCCGCTTCTGCTCCTTCTGCTTCCTCTATTCCGGCAGTTTCAGCCACCTTCTCCGCTTTTCCGCAGCCTGCAAGCAGGAGGACAAACATCACTCCCGCCACAGCCAAAACAGCCCGGCGCGTCCTCTTTTTTCCATTTTCCGTATCTCTGCCGCAGCTTCCCAGCCCAGCCAACTCTCTCTTATTTTTTTCTTCCATGTTCATCTCTCTATTCCTCATTATAATACCCCGATAAATCCATGCCATACGCGGTTTCCAGTTCCTGTAACAATGTGTTAGTGGATGTATCAAATTCGTTGCCACGAAGCGTAATATCGCAAAGAAGAGCAAATTTCTCTGCAATAATAATGCGGCAGTTCACATTCACCATCTGATAGTATTCTCCCGTCTGCGTATCAGGCGTTTCATAATCAACAATATAATAATAGGCATCCTGATAGCCGGGAATCTTCATAACCTCGCTCTTATGAACGTTTCGATTCTCCACGCTGTCGTCATTTAGTTTCTGTTCATAAAGTCTGTTCACGGAATCCTTCATTCGCGGCACATACTGGTCTGTACCCGTGAAACCGCCGCTGATATATACGGAAACGCCGTGCATGGAAGAAGTGATGGACTCTTCCCACACCCTAGTCGAAGCCCCCATAGGCGCCATAACCGGGCACTGGATCTCCCCGTCGTTCAAAGAAAGCGTAACCATTCCCAGATATTGATAGCCGTCCACCTTCGTCAGCGCCAGTTCGTCCTCTTCCGGCTCATACACATCCTGCTCTTCCACTCTCCGCGCCGCGTCCCCTGTTTCCCAGTCTCCGTCCGGTATCAGGCTCTCCATACCAATTCCGTAGCACTGGCCAATCTCCGCCAGCATCGGCCCCGTCATATCATCCATCTGATTTTCATCAATCTCTATCTGCCAAAGCACGCCCACTCCCGTTTTGGGAACATCCAGATAAAAAAGCATCGTCTCCTGATAAGGCGTCCCGAAATAATCCTCGCGCATTGCGGAAGCCGCCACATACCTGTCTTCACCGTTTTTCACAACTTCGCCAAGCTGCACGTCGAAAAATCCGTTGCTTTCCAGCTCCGTTTTCTTCGATTTCAGGGTTTCGTTCAGCATCATATACGGAAATTCTTCAACCACATCATCCCCGTTACTGTACACAGACGCAAAGAAACTGATCCCATGATCGATATAGCCCAAAAAGCCGTCGGTATTGTCGCTCCCGTCGGGTGCGTAGACTTCATAGGTCTCCCCAGCATTAAAGAAATCTTCCACCATATATTTCTTCATATAGGTTAATGCCGCTGCATCCTCGTCGGAAATCAATTCTCCCCGGCCGTCGTTTGTCACCGTCGCGCTCAATTCCGTTTCCTCTGCGGCAGGCTCCTCCTGCTCCTGTGCGGCGGACGTCTCTGATTCATCCTCCGCTGCCTCAGCAGATGTCTCCGCTTCCGGTTCATTCTCCGCAGTCTCAGCCGCCGCCCCAGTTTCCTCCCCTGCGGTCCCGCTTTCCGCCGCCGCAGACGTCTCGGTCTCCTGCCCCGCAGTCTCCGCCGCGCCGCAGCCCGCCAGACATGACACGAGTGTTATCATTGTCAAAATCACTGCAACTATCTTGTTTCCGCTCCGTTTCATCCGCCCTTCCCCTCACTCTTTCTTTTTCCAAACGTATTTTCCGTTTTTATCCTCATTCTTCGGCATACCATTTCGACAGATCGAAACCATACGCCTTTTCCAACTCTTTGATCAGGCTGTTTGTATTCTTGTCATAATCCATACTCCATAAGGTGATCTCATAAGCGACAAAATAATGCTCCTCCACCTCAATCAGCCAAGCAATCTCTGCACTCTTATGGTACTCCTCCGATCCATAATTCTGCATTTCGTATTCAATCGTGCAGAAAGCTCCCTTCTCCTGTCCCTCCAAAGGCATCACCTCACTGGCTTTCGCATTGCGGTTATGCAGTTCCGGGTCGTTGCGCAGTTCCACTTCCAGATCAGCCGCTTCCTGCAGTATCTCCTGAACGCTCATCCCGCTGTCGTCATAACCGCCTGCTATCTGAACGTGAACGCCGTGAATCATCGCAGACACTTCATCTTCTTCCGCTTCCGTATCCCGCCCCATCGGCGCCAATACAGAATGCGTAACATTCCCCGCATCGTCCAGCTTTAAAGTCAATCTTCCAAGATGCTGGTAGCCCTCCACCTTTTCCAGAACCGGTTCTCCCTCTTCCGGCTCGTAAATATCCAGAAAGTCCGCGGTATCCTGTGCGCTCTGCTCCGCCCATGTGCCGTCCTCTACCACAAATCCGCTCAAATCCAAATCGTAATAGCGCGCCACTTCGTCAACCAGTTGCGCCGTCTCTTCATCCTGCACACATTCCCTGACCTCCATATCCAGAAGAATGCCAACATCAGCGGCCCTGACGCTCATATAAAAAAGTCTTGCTTCATAATAGGGCGTACCGAGACTGTCCTTACCCATCGCAGTGAGAATGACGTACCCATCATCCCCTTTTTTTACTGCTTCTCCCACATTCACATCCGAATATTCGAGATCTTCCAGCCAAAACTCACCTGTCTGTCCCGCTTTGCCATCCAGACACTTCAACCAGTCTTCCTCGACGCTTTTTTTGTAAACGAAAGCGCTAAACGTAACTCCATGATCTTGGTAATAAAAAAGCCCATCTTCGTTCAGACCCCCTTTGGGCGCATAAAGCGCGTATTCCTTCCCGCCATCGAAATCATCCTGTATCTGATATTCCTCCAAATAAACGAAGTCCGCCGACTCTGACTCAGGCTCCCCGGATTCATCCTCCGTCTCCTCAGCAGATACCTCCGCTTCCGGTTCATTCTCCGCAGTCTCAGCCGTCGCCCCGGTTTCCTCCCCTGCGGTCCCGCTTTCCGCCGCCGCAGATGTCTCGGTCTCCTGCCCCGCAGTCTCCGCCGTGCCGCAGCCCGCCAGACATGACAAGCACAGCAGAATCGAAGCCATTACCGCCGCCGTCTTTTTTTCGTCTCTCTTCACCCTCATTTCAAATCCTCCATCAACGCCTCCGCAATCCGGATATCCTCCGGCGTTGTAATCTTGATATTTTCGTAACTCCCCTCCACCAGCTTCACCTTACACCCGGTAAAACGCTCCACGGTCATGGCGTCGTCCGTAATAGAAACGCCCTCCCGCAAAAGATTCTCCTTCTCCTGCATCAATCTATTATAAGAAGAAATAATAAGCGGCGCGTCAAAGACCTGCGGCGTCTGAATCTGCCACGTCAAAGCGCGGTCAGGCGTCTTAGCCGCAAACCCTTCTCCGTCCGCAAGTTTAATCGTGTCCTTCACGGGCATTCCCGCCACGCAGGCGTGATACTTCTCCACCGCCTCATAACAGCGCCGCAAAATCTCTTCCGAAAGAAAAGGGCGCACGCCGTCGTGAATAAAAATAAAGCCGTCCCTGTTGGGGACCGCCATATCTTCATCCGCAATCACCTGCAATGCATGATATACCGAATCATATCTTTCCTTGCCGCCCGCTACAATCGTATCCACCTTACGAAATCCATAGCGCGCAACAATCTCATCCCTCATATACTCTATGTCGCTTACTTCTGTCCCCGCCACCAGAATGCAGTCGTCTATGACTGCGGATTCTTCTATGGCGTGCAGTGCGTACCAGATGACGGGCTTGTCCCGCAAGAGCATGTACTGCTTGGGCACATCGCTTTTCATACGGCTGCCTCGCCCCGCCGCCAGCACGATAGCGGTGCACCTCTTTTTTCCCATCTTCTTTTTCCTTTCAGGCCCGTTCGCCGAGCTTCAAATTCGGCGCCGCGTTCAAATCATATCCGTGCCGCACGCCCTTCCTATATTCGTAATAAGCCGCCGCGCCGATCATCGCCGCATTGTCCGTGCAGAGAATCGGAGAAGGATGATAAAAAGCGATCCCCTTCTTTTCGCACTCCTTTTCCAAAGCGGCCCGAAGCGCCGAGTTCGACGCCACGCCGCCTGCTATGGCGAACTTTTTCATGCCGCATGCAAGGACGGCGTGCATGGAATGCTCCACAAGCACGTCCACCACCGCCTTCTGAAAAGAAGCCGCCACGTCCGCCTGATTGACTGCAATCCCTTTCATTTCGCAAGAATTAAGATAATTGAGCACCGCAGACTTTAATCCGCTGAAACTAAAATCGTAATCCGAGCCGCCCACCTTCGCCCGTGGAAAAGAAACCGCTTCTGGGTTTCCCTCCTTGGAAACCTTGTCAATTTTCGGGCCTCCTGGATAACCAAGCCCGATTGCCCTTGCCACCTTGTCAAAAGCCTCTCCCGCTGCATCGTCTCTGGTGCGGCCCAGAATCTCATATTCGCCGTAATCCTTCACCACCACCAAATGGGAATGTCCGCCGGACACAACCAGACAGACAAAAGGCGGTTCCAGTTCTTTGTTTTCTATGTAATTCGCGCTGATATGCCCCTCAATGTGATGAACGCCGATCAGGGGAATCCCAGATGCGAAGCTCACGGCCTTGGCCGCGGACACGCCCACCAAAAGAGGCCCCACAAGACCCGGTCCATAGGTGACGGCGACCGCATCCATATCGGTAAGCTGCATTCCAGCGCTTGTAAGCGCCTCTTCCATCACCTGATTGATTTTCTCAATATGCTTGCGGGAAGCAATCTCCGGCACCACGCCGCCATACAGCGTGTGAAGATCGATCTGGGAGGAAATCACGTTGGACAACACTTCCCTGCCGTTTCTCACCACCGCCGCCGCCGTCTCGTCGCAGGAGGATTCTATCGCCAGAATCGTCACGGTCTCACCCATGCTCTCCATTTTCTAATCCTCCACCAGCTCCCAGCCGAGTATCTTCCAGTGGCCGTCCGGATCTTTTCTGAGCACAAACTGCTCCATAGACGCAACCCGCGTGCCGCTGCTTGGCTGTCTGATATAATAGGTGCAGTACAGGCTCGCGCAAGAATCCCCGTCCTGCGTAAACTCCTTCACATCGGTGCTGGCCGAAACCTCATAGCTGGCAATGGTATACTTGTTTTGCCTCATTTGGGCGATTTCATTGCGCAGATCCTGCATATACTGCTCCTGCGTCTTATTCGCCACCAACTCCGCATCGTATAGACGCTGGATCTGATTTGCAAGCTGCACAAACTCCTCGTCGGAATACTCTTCATTATAAAAGCACTCCGTAATTTCGCTGTAATACTTCACAACCTCCTTGGGTGTCGGCGGATAGTTGCGCTCCAGATCGCGCATCAGCACGCTCTGCACCACGGTGGCCGCCGACGCTTCCTCCGTCTGTTTTCTATCCCGATGGCCCAGATAATAGAAATATCCCAGAACAATAGCCGCCAGAATGATCACGATAATCAAAATCTTAACACCGCCTGAACGTCTCATATTCCCCTCCTATTCCTTTCTGCACATCCTTTACTCTTCCTCATACGTCAGATCCACGCTTCTGCCATCTCTGGCTGCCACGGCGTTTGGAAATATTTTCCAAACCTCCTGCATATAGTCGTCCGGACGGATCAATGACGGGCTGTAGTGTGTGAGCCAAAGTTCTCTCACCTCTGCGCGCTTCGCCATCTGAGCCGCCTCATAAAATGTCATATGCTTATATTCTTTGGCCTTCTGTGCTTTATCCGGCTCCCCGTACATGCCCTCGCAGATAAAAAGATCCGCTCCCTGCGCATTCTTTACGATGCTCTCCGTGGGTCTTGAGTCCGTACAGTATGTGACTTTCAGCCCCTTTCTGGGGGGCCCCAGCACCATATCGGGCGTAAAGATCTGTCCGTCTGCTTCTATTATCTCACCTTTTTGCAAGGGATTCCAGTAATTTCTAGGAATATTTAACGCTTTTGCCCGTTCCACATCAAATCTGCCGATGCGGTCCACCACAATATTGTAACCGTAGCAGACCACATTGTGATTGACACGGTACGCCTCAATGCGGAAATTCTGGAAGGAAAAGCTCTGCTCCGGTTCTGTGATTTCCACACAGACAATCTCAAACGGCAGCTCCGGCGCAATCACCCGAAGGGAATTGACCACTCTGGTCAGACCTTTCGGCCCGATCATCATGAGCGGCTCCGTCCGTTCCGCATTCCCCATGGTGAGCAGCATTCCCGGAAGACCGCTCACGTGATCCGCATGAAAATGAGTAAAGCAGATCACGTCGATGGGTTTCGGACTCCACCCCTTCTCCTTCATGGCAATCTGGGTTCCTTCCCCGCAGTCGATCAGGATGCCTGTACCGTTGTACCTCGCCATCAGCGAAGTGAGCCATCTGTGCGGCAGAGGCATCATCCCTCCCGTGCCCAGCAAGCAGATATCTAACATAGTTTCCTCCCTGTCAGGGCAGTCTACAGCAATTCTTTTCTCTCCCGCCTCTTAACCGGCAAAACAAAGCCGGCCGTCAGCTTCTCATAGCAGGCTTCGCACAGATCGAAACTTTCGCTCTCTCCATCCTTCTCGCCAAAGAACCCGAAATCGTGATCCACATGAATGCACTCTTCCTTCAAAATGCCATTTTCTACCAACAAAATTTTACCGCAGGCATTGCAGACTACCTTAGTCAATTCATTACCATTTTGATACTCGCGCATGACAATCCTCCCGTTCTCAATACTGCTTATCCTTATTCTAGCAGACAAAAGAACTGCTGGCAGTGGTAATTGTTCCATACGCTGCCTATCTCTTCCACATAATCATGGCGTCTTCCCTAGGCTTTTCATAAAAATTCGGGCGAATTCCCTCGGAGACAAATCCGAGTTTCTCATATAAAGCGATCGCCGCCTCATTGCTGACCCGCACTTCCAAAGTATAAGCCGTTAGACCGGCCCGGTCACCCTCTGACAGCAGATAAGTCAACAGTCCCGTGGCAACGCCCCGCCTTCTTGCGCCGGGAACTACCGCCACATTGGTGATATTCCCTTCCCCCGCAATCAAAAGCAGGCCGCAGCCGCCGAGAATCTGTCCGTCTTCCTCCGCCACAAAGTATGCCGTGTCCTCCTTTTCCAGCATGTGCAAAAAGGACTCTGCTGGCCACGGCATGGAGAACGTCT
The DNA here is from genome assembly GCA_947243855.1 of uncultured Lachnospiraceae bacterium. Lineage (GTDB taxonomy): Bacteria > Bacillota > Clostridia > Lachnospirales > Lachnospiraceae > UBA3282. Next base: position 8,124 of record CAMXIK010000032.1, read on the forward strand.
CTTTCTCCAGCCGGCTGACCGCCGGAACGTCCTCTTCTCGCAGCCGCCGATATTGAATCATATAGAACCCTCCCCAAGGTCCACTCTTGTTACTCTTTCTAATTCTGCCCTTTCCCGGCGCGCTCCCGCTCCGCTTGGGAAAGCCGCAGATACTCCGGCGCAAAAACCGCTCCGTCCACCGCTTTTCCCTGCCTGTAATACAGGTTTCCCAGAGCCGCAATGGCCGCCGCCGATTGTCTGGCCCGATGCAGGGGCGCCGTCGTGTACGGCACATGCAAAACCTGCGCCATCCGCTCCCGAAAGACCGGCACGCCGTCCCCTAAAAATATGACGCTTTTGTCATACCCGTTTAAAATCTCTGCAATCTCATCAAAAGACACTGCGCATTGTTCCTTCCTAACACGCATGTCATATGCAAATTGACCCTCTTGGTCTGGAACAAATTCATAAACGCCCGTATAAACTTGGTTCCTTCTGGCGTCCATAATCGGGCAGACCAAGCCCTTCGCTCCGTACATCTGGTAAGCCAGACCATCCACAGTCGGCACGGGAACGATCGGTTTCTTCATGGCAAAAGCAAGGCCCTTCGCCGTGGCGGAACCAATCCGCAGACCCGTAAAAGATCCCGGTCCCGCCGCCACCGCAATGGCGTCCACCGTGTCAAGGTCAAGCTCCACCATCCCGCATATCTCCTGCAGCATCGGAAGCAGAGTCTGGGAATGCGTCTTTTTATACTGCACGGTGTATTCCGCTATTAAATTATCGTCCTCCGCAAGCGCCACTGAGGCCACCAGCCCGGAACTGTCAAGCGCCAATAATTTCAAATCTTCACTTCCCCCGAAACATCCGTATCTTTTCCCGCATTCTTCTTTTCTGCTCTCTGTATGACAATCCTTCGGTAATCAAAGCCCTGCGCCAAGTCCTTCTCTATGGTGATCCGAATGCAGTCTTCCGGCAGAATCTCCCGGATCAGCTCCGCCCATTCGATCAGGCAGACGCCGTCCCCGTAAAAACAGTCTTCATAGCCGATCTCTTCCATTTCCTCCACATCCCCAATGCGGTAGACGTCGAAGTGGTGAAGCGGCATTCTGCCCTCCTCATAGCTGTGCAGGATCGTAAAGGTGGGGCTGTTTACCGGCTCCTCAATGCCAAGCCCCGCCGCAAAGCCCTGCGTAAACACGGTCTTGCCCACGCCAAGATCCCCTGTCAGCGCGTATACTTCCCCCTGCGCCGCCTTTTCACCCAAAGCTTTCCCGTATGCAAATGTCTCCTCCGCACTATGGCTTTCGAAAACGTTATCCACGAATTTTCACCTTCTTCGGGGGCATGTGGGTAGAAATAATCTCAATCACTTTGTATTTACCGTCGCCCAGATCGCTCTTCGGAAAAATACAGGCGTTCACCGCCGTAGTATACACGACAATGCTCTTCGGCGTGGAGATTGCCTTCACCATGCCGCCCCATGCCATCTGCTCCGTTGTCCCATCCTGCGAAACCTCGATTCCTTCCTCCGTCAATCTGTAGTGGAGGGGTTTTTGAAAAGCAGGCGTTCCCTTCGCTTGGGAAGCCGCCCTTAAAAAAAGCGTCCACGGCAGATAAAGCAGAATCACCAGCGCGATAATCAAAATCAGCGGCTGTCTGTTCGCTGCAAAGAGAAACAACATAAGCACACCTACAAGGGTGCCCATCAGCCCGGGCAGCCGCGAATAGGTGTGCTGCAGCATATAATCATATAAAATGTTTGTTGTAATTTTTACGTCAAATTCGATTTCCATATGAAATCTATTATACTAGAAATCCTTGAGAGTGCAAGCAAAAATCTCTACTCATGCCGCAACGCCTCGATCGGGCTTAGCTTCGCCGCCTTTCTCGCCGGATAGATGCCAAAGAAAATACCCACGCCGGAGGAGAAAGCCGCCGCCACGATCACCGTGGATACGTTAATCTGCGCCGCAAAGCCCATGGCGTTACAGACCGCAAACGCGCCAAACGCCCCCAGCACAATCCCGATCAGGCCGCCGATCAGGGTAATAATGCCCGCCTCCGCCAGAAACTGTAACAAAATGGATTTCGTCCTTGCTCCCAATGATTTGCGGATACCGATCTCCCGCGTGCGCTCCGTCACGGACACCAGCATGATGTTCATCACGCCGATGCCGCCCACCAGAAGGGAAATCGCCGCCACGAAGGAGATAAAAAGCGTAAGCATTCCCAAAATCTGGTCATACTGAGCCGAATAATCCGCAAAGCTCTCCATCATAATCTTATTTTCTCCCCGCACATTATAGCGGTTTTCCAAAAGGTTGATGGTATCTGTCGCCACCTGCGTCACATACTCGGAGCTTTCCGCAACCACATAGACATAATCGAAGTCGCCGATCCAAAAGCCAAATCCGGACGCCATCGCTAACAGCGGCATTTCCACCTGTATGTACCCGCTGCCGTTCATGGCGGAAATGATGCCCGCCGGCGTGTCCTGCCTGATACCCACGATCCGCACGTCCTGACTCACGTCCCAAAGACTCAGCTCAAAACTCATGCCCACCACATCGGTCGTGCCAAACAAAGATCTGGCGCTGGACTCATTGATAACGCAGACCATGCTGGCTGAGTCACACTCGCTCTGGGAAAAATATCTGCCCCTGACAATCGGCTCATTTCCAACCGCATACTGCAAAGCCGTATTCCCGCCCTCAAGTCTCGCCGTAAACTCGCCTTTGCGCCCTTTTGCCGTCGCGCCCCAATAACTGTACTGCGTCGTCGCGCCTTTTACATGCTCCACTTTTTCCGTTATCAGGGCAAAGTCTTCCTCCGTAAATCTCACGTCATTGCCTTCGACATCACCGTTTGCATAAATGGCAATCAGGCCGCCGCCCATGTTTTCCAACTCCGCATTGACTGAGCTGCGCACCCCGTTACCGATGGAAATGATCATGATAACGGAAGCGATACCGATAATAATACCCAGCATGGTGAGTACGGAACGCCCCTTGTTGGTTTTAATGTTCATCAGGGCGATTTTTATGTATTCCCATATTTGTGCCATAATTACCCCTACTCCTGTGCCATCGGCATTGCCGTTACCGCCATGCCTTCCTCAAATTCCATACCGTTCGCCATAATGACATTTTCACCCGCCGTAAGGCCCTCCTTCACCTCACTGAGGCTGTCGGAGGAAATACCGACGGTAATGCGCCTCTTCGCCACCACGCCGTTCTCCTCCACATACACGAAATCGCCGTCCCGGTCGCTGTTAATCACTTCAAGGGGAATAGCAATCACACCCTCCGCTTTTGCCATATGCACATAAACCTTGGCCTCCACGCCCAGAAAGATATTCTCATCAGGATTGTCAATATTGACGTTCACGCCGACCACCATAGCGCCGCTGTCATTCTTGGTCGCCATACCGTCGATCTTTGACACCGTTCCCTCATAGGTCTTTCCAGCGATATCCACATCGGCCTTCTGTCCCTCGGCAATCTTTTCCAGATCATATTTGGAAACGTTCAGCCTTACATATACCTTTTCCGTGCTCTCTACGGTCACCAATTTCCCGCTCTCTGTGGGCGGCTGGCCAGACACAGCCTCCAATTCCGTGACTACGCCCGCAAATTCTGCTTTTAAACCATTTTCCACACTGGTGATATCGTCCAGCTTCTCCTGATTGGTCAGCTTTTCAAGAGCCGTGTCCGCCTCCAGCTTTTCCCTGCTGCCCTGATCCAGCACATTGTTTTCGGAAGTCTCTTTCTGGGACTTCATTTCGGATTTATATTCTTTATAGGAAGCAATCAGATCCTCCACTTCCTTCGCCTGCCTCTGCAATTCCCGGACTTCCTTATTATTCTGCTCTTCGTAGGAATTGTACTGCGCCTGTTCCTGCAAGTTCAAAAGAACCTCCTCGTCATAGGCAATCTGCGCCTTGGCCGCCTCGTCCTTCTCTTCCTTTTCCCGCTGCTGTTTTCTCAAAGCCTTATCGTCGGAAGGAAGCCCCTGCTGCGCCTCCCATTCGTGCCGCTCCTCCATCTTCTGTTTCTCGTCGGCAATTTTCTTTTCCTGCTCTAAAATGGTCGCCTGCAAAGCCGCCCCGTTGTAAGACCAGCCCGCCTTTTTATCCTCGATCTTTTTGTTAATCTCCTTTAACAGATTTTCATTGTCCGCAATCTGCTGGTCAAGCACTTCCAGATTGGTGGTCGCCTCCGACAGATCCGCTATGTACTGGTTGTCCTTATGAATAGAGCTTTCATACCCGCCCTCGTTGGACGCAAGCTTGTACTCCGCTTCCTGCTTGGCCTCCGAAAGCGCCTCCTCATTGAAGGTGAGCATTACCTCGCCCTTTTTCACCGTATCTCCAGTAGACACCTTCACATCGCCCACCTCCACGGATATCGGTGCAAAATAGGTCTTCTTCTCGTCGCTGGTCACCGTGCCGCCTGTGCTCAGAATCTGCTCCACATCCTCCACAGAAACCGCAACCGTAGATACCATCGGCGCCGCATTTTTCGCCATTAAGGAATTTCTCACAAAAAACGCCGCGACCAGAGCAGCCAGCACGCCCGCAATCACCCTGCGGCGGACTTTTTTCTTCTTTTCCTTATCCCAAGGTTTTTTCTCTTTTTTTGTTTTCGGCATCATTTCCGCGATATCCGTTGTGCCCGCATTTTCCGCCTTATTCTTCGCTTTCCGAAACATTTTCATAATCCTCCTCTATTTTTCCGTCCATAATCTTTATCACACGCTTCGCTCTGGCCGCGATCTCATTGTCATGGGTGATCAGGATCACTGTCCTGCCCTCTTCGTGCAGTCCCCGCAAAATATCCATGATCTCCTTGGTGGAACCGGAATCCAGATTTCCGGTCGGCTCGTCCGCCAAAATGATCGGCGGCGCTTGGGCAATCGCTCTGGCAATAGCCACTCTCTGCTGCTGCCCGCCGGACATTTCCGAAGGCTTGTGCGTCTTGCGCTTGGCAAGTCCCACTTTCTCAAGCGCCCGCTCCGAAAGCTCTACCCGCTCCCGCTTCCCCACGCCCCGGTAAATCAGGGGCAGCTCCACGTTTTCCACCGCCGTCAGGCTGGGAATCAGATTAAAGCCCTGAAAAATAAAACCGATCTCCTGATTGCGAATGTCCGAGAGTTCGTCGTCCGTCATACTTCCCACGTCATGACCGTGCAGAAAATAGTTCCCGCTGGTCGGCACGTCCAGACAGCCGAGCATATTCATCAATGTGGACTTTCCCGAACCGGAATGCCCGATAATCGCCACGAACTCGCCCTCTCCGATGGTCAGGCTCACGTGGTCAAGCGCCTTCACCTCATTTTCTCCGGGATTGTAGACCTTGCAAATATCCCGGATCTCCACCAATGTTCCCATGTAATGCTTTCCTTTCTGTTGTTTTTCTTTTACCCCTATATATCTTAAACGAATCAGGCGGCCGTTTGGATTCACCTAATTCGAATTATTTTGCTCCCGGCCTACTTTAGCATAACAAGCCTTTCTTAAAAGAAACGCATCAAAACCTTAAAACAATCTTAATATAGCACAAGATTCTTACAGGAATCTTACAGCAATCTTACAAAAAGAAAAATACTACCTTCCCGCGGGAAAGTAGTATTTTCGCCATTTTCTTATGTTTTCTTGTGTCAGGCGTTCCCTGATCCAGAGATTTCTCCTGCGCGTCTCTCGATGACGGGATTCGCATTCTTCAAAATCGGACTAAGGGGTTTGTAGATCAGCATCGTCACCGCCGAAGCCGCCACGCCCTTAATCACATTAAAAGGCGCCACCGCAAAAATGACAAAGGTCACAACGTTGTGAATGCCGCCGTTGATCTCGGCCCCTGCCGCAATGATCGCCTCCAAGGGCATTCCGAACAGCTTGGAAAATGCGGGAAGCAGATAGATCCCGTTAAAAGCGGAGCCAAACACTGTCATAATCGCCGTGCCCAAAACGCAAGCCGCAACCGCCCTCTTCTTCGTCTTTTTGAACAGATACATCATGGACGCGGGCAGTATCAAAGAGCACCCAATCACGAAGTTCGCCAAATCTCCGACAAAGGCTGTGCTCGTGCCCTTAATTACCAATTTCAACAGTATCTTGCAAAACTCGATCATCACGCCTGCCACCGGCCCGAACGCGAAGGCTCCTACCAATGCCGGAATCTCGGAAAAATCCAACTGATAGAATCCCGGCGCCAAAAACGGAACCGGAAAGTCCAGCATGTGCAGAATCACCGCCAGCGCAGAAAACAGCCCGATCATGGTGATCTTTCTAGTCGTGAGAATCCGCTCCGTCACCCCGTTTTTCTTCTGCACGTACTTTTCCGTCCCATAAGCGACCAAAAACAGCGCCGTCGCCACAACCACGCAGACAAGCACAAAAAGCACATTTTCCGCAATACTCTGTAATAATCCGTTACCCATTTTCTTTTCCTCCTTTTGCTTTCTGGGGAAAGTTCTTCTGACTCTGCACGGGGCTGCGCATAAAAGAAAACCCCGAAACTTTCGTTCCGGGGTTCATACTTGCCAATCAGCCGTCTTGCCGCAGATGCCGCACAGACTCTTATCCGATATACATGACAAATCTGTCACATCATATCATTTCTTCTCTCATCCAGACTATACTGTCGGTTCGGGAATTTCACCCGATCAGCCGTCCTGTCCTAGCACGGGTAAACGCCTGAACAGTAACGGGTCGCGGACTGTAACCGCCGGTAGGGAATTGCACCCTGCCCCGAAGAACTTTTCTCTTATTTTGTTTTTCTCTTGCGCACATTATCTTATCACAGTCATTCCTGCATGTCAACTATTCTTCCCTCGCGCATGACGGCAACCCGGTCCGCAATCTGCCGCACCGCCGACAAATCATGGGAAATAAACAGATAAGTCAGTCCAAATTTCTCCTGTAATTCCAAAAACAGCTCCAAAATCTGTGCCTGCACCGACATATCTAAGGCTGAAACCGGCTCGTCACAGATCAGGAAATCCGGCTGTACCGAAAGCGCCCGCGCAATCCCCACTCGCTGTCTCTGTCCGCCGGAAAGCTCATGAGGATATCGGTTCGCATAACTTTCATCCAGCTTTACCATAGTAAGCAGACGTACAATCCGCTCCCACCGCTCCTGTTTTCTGCTGTGAACGGACGATGGAAACCCATGGATATCAATGGCCTCCCCCACAATATCCCCCACCTTCATACGCGGGTTCAGGCTCGCGTACGGGTCTTGAAAAATCAACTGCATTCGTCTCCTGTAGGGCCGCATATCGGCGTACTGTTTCTTGTCCACATCAAAAATCACAGTTCCGTCAAAAACAAACCGCCCGCCTGTCGGCTCGTAAAGTCTAAGCAAGGTTCTGGCTGTAGTAGTTTTGCCGCAGCCAGAGTCTCCCACCAGCCCCAGCGCCTCCCCCTTGTCTATATGAAAGGAAACGTCCTCCACAGCCCTGCCGTATGTCCTGCCGCCCCAAAAACCGCCCATTGGAAAATACTGCCGCAGATGTTCTACCGTAACAAAATGTCCGTCCATTACTGCTTGTCCCGGTTAAGCTGCATCGTGAGGCCAATCCTCTTCTTGGCTAGATCGACAGTAAGCACCTGTACGTCCACCACATCGCCCACGCTGACCGCCTCCAACGGATGCTTGATATAACGGTCTGTGATCTGGGAAATGTGCACCAAACCGTCCTGATGCACGCCGATATCCACAAATACGCCAAAGTCGATCACGTTCCTGACCGTTCCCTTCAAGATCATGCCGGGCTTTAAGTCCTTCATGTCAAGCACATCGCTTCTGAGAATCGGCGCAGGCATATCGTCTCTGGGATCTCTGGCTGGCTTTTCCAGTTCCGTCAGGATATCCACCAGCGTAATCTCCCCGATGCCCAGTTCTTCGGCCAGTTTCTTCTTGTCCTTCACCCGTTTGGCTAAATTGCTCACCGCCGTCTTTCCTTCGCCGTCCGCCGAAGCGCCAGCCGTCGTATTGACATTCATAGCATTTTCCATCGGCATTTCCATACCGCCAAGAGCCGCCGCCAACGCTTTTCCCATGGCTGTGTCCGTATTACGGATGACCGGCTTTTTCGGCCGGGGCTGTTTTTTCTCCTTCACGGGAGCCGGCTTTTTGACCGCCGCCTTTTTCTGTGCCTCCTTCACATCCTCCATCGTAAGGCCCAGCTTCTCCATCAGCTTCTTTGCCGCCTCATAAGATTCCGGATGGACGCTGGTGGCATCCAATGGGTTATCGCCGTCTGCAATCCGCATAAAGCCCGCGCACTGCTCATAAGCCTTGGGCCCCAGCTTGGCCACCTTCAAAAGCTGTTTTCTGTCCGTAAAGCGGCCGTTCTTTTCGCGATAATCCACAATATTTCTGGCAATCACCTTGGTCACGCCGGACACATACTCAAGAAGGGACGCGGAAGCCGTATTCAAATCGACGCCTACCCGGTTCACGCTGTCCTCCACCACGCCGCCGAGAGCCTCGGTCAATTTTTTCTGATTCATATCATGCTGATACTGCCCCACACCAATAGACTTGGGATCGATCTTCACAAGCTCCGCCAAGGGGTCCTGCAGCCGCCTCGCAATAGAAGCCGCGCTTCTTTGGCCCACGTCAAATTCCGGGAACTCCTCCGTAGCCAGTTTGCTGGCCGAATAAACGGAAGCCCCCGCCTCGTTGACGATCACATACTGCACCGGCGTATCCAGCTCCTTAATCAGCTCCACAATGACCTGCTCGGACTCTCTGGAAGCCGTGCCGTTTCCAACGGAAATCAAGGATACATGATACTTTTTAATTAATTTTTTCAACTCCGCCTTGGCCTGCTCCACCTTATTCTGGGGCGCGGTGGGATAGATTACCTTCGTGTCCAGAACCTTGCCAGTCTCGTCCACCACGGCCAGCTTACAGCCCGTGCGGAAAGCAGGGTCCCAGCCGAGCACCACCTTCCCCTTGATGGGCGGCTGTAACAGAAGCTGCTCCAAATTCTTGCCAAATACGGAGATCGCGCCGTCCTCCGCCTTCTCTGTCAGGTCGTTTCTGATCTCCCTTTCAATAGCGGGCGCAATCAGCCTTTCATAACTGTCCGCAATCACTTCCTCCAGAATCGGGGATGTGACATCATTGTCATTTTTAATCGTTTTCGTCCGCAAAAACTGTAAGATCCGCTCTGTGGGAGCCTCCACCTTCACCGTCAGGAATTTTTCGTTTTCTCCCCTATTAATGGCCAGCACCCGATGCCCCGCCACCTTGTTGATAGGCTCCTCATATGCGTAATACATCTCGTAAACGCTCTCCGCCTTCTCATCTTTGGCGGCGCTCGTAAGCTTCCCTTCCTTCATGGTAACATCGCGGATATAGCTGCGGTAATCCGCCTCGTCGGAAATCTGCTCCGCAATGATATCCTTCGCTCCCTGCACAGCCTCCTCCGCCGTCGCCACAGATTTCGCAGCGTCCTCGTCCTCATGGATATAGGCGGCAGCAGCCTCCTCGATGGGCATGGTCATTTCCTGCGCCAAAATCATTTCCGCAAGGGGTTCTAACCCCTTCTCCTTCGCCACACCTGCGCGGGTCTTTCTCTTCGGACGGTAGGGTCGGTAAAGGTCTTCCACCACCACCATAGTCTCCGCCGCCAAAATCTTTTCCTTCAACTCGTCTGTCAGCTTCCCCTGCTCCTCGATGCTTCCAAGCACCTGCTCTTTTTTCTCTTCCAGATTGCGCAGATAGATGAGACGCTCGTGCAGATTCCTTAAAACCTCGTCGTTTAAAGAACCCGTCTTTTCTTTGCGGTATCTGGCGATAAAAGGAATCGTGTTTCCTTCGTCGATCAGGGAAACAGCCGCCTCCACCTGCCATTTTTCTACCTTCAGTTCCTCTTTTAATTTCAAAATAATATCCATGATTTCCTCCGTGTTGGTAACATTGCAGCAGTGCGCACTCGAAAAACCTTCGGTTTGCCCTCGCGTACATTATAACATATAACATCTTCACCGACAAATGAATAGACTTTACCTTTTTGCTATGATATACTGATTGTTACAGGAGGTACACCCCTATGGACTATAATCCCTATCCCCCTTACGGTACGCCCATGCAGCCGGCGCCCGTAAGCCACAAGGGAGACGGCATGGCGACCGCATCTATGGCGCTCGGCATCATATCGCTGGTCAGTCTGTTGTTTTTACAAATTTGGATTCCCTTTATTTTGGGCGGGGTCAGCATTATCTTGGCGATTCTCTCAAGGGGAAATTTGAAAAAACTGTTTAGCAAAGCAAAGGCCGGCATCATTTGCAGCAGCATTGCCCTCGGATTGGACGTCTGCTTTTGTATTTTTTCTTTCTGGCTTGTCCTTGTTCTCCCGAACCAGTCTCCACCGTTTCGGAAAGAACTCAATACCCTATTCGAACAGCAGTACGGGGTCTCCTATGATGAGTTTATGGACGAAATAAATAACATATTGGAAGGCGAACCGATAGACGAAGATATTTTGGAAAAATTAGGCTACTAATAAAAAGGAGTGAGTGAACATGACCATCGGAAGCGTAACGCAAGGATATGAAAACGTCGTTATCAAAAATCCGGGTGAATCTACCGAAAAACAGGCAGGCCGGAAATCTTCTCCCGCCGAGTGCGAGACCTGCAAAAACCGCAAATATCAGGACGGCTCCGACGAGGGCGACGTTTCCTTTAAGGCGGCGGCCCATATCGATCCGAAATCTGCGGCGGCAAGAGTCAGAAGCCATGAGCAGGAACATGTGAATAACGCCTACCAGAAAGCCGCGGAAAAGAACGGCAAGGTGGTTTCCTGCAATGTATCCATTCACACTGCAATCTGTCCGGAATGCGGCCGCACCTATGTGTCCGGCGGCACTACCGCTACCCAGATCAAATACCGCAACGAGGAAAATCCTTACCAGAAGGATATGAAATCCTCCGACGCTGCCAACAAATATCTTGGCATGAATTACGACGAAGCTGTCTGACAGAAAGGTATTGTGATCCTGCTATGAACCATTTTAAATCATCCGCGGAATTAAAGGCATCCGCCAGAGAACATCTGCTTGGCCATTACGGAACAGTCGTCGGCGCTTATCTGCTTGCCGGTTTTCTTATCGGTATTGCATCCCGCATCGTTGCTTTCCTTGTTCCCCCGTACAATGTGGTCAATGCCGTCATCTATTACGCCATCACGTTTTTTATTGCCATCCTGATGGGACTGTTTCAGTCCGGATTTTGCTTTCTATATCTAAAGCTGGTCTGCGAGCGTCCGATCTCTGTCGGCGACCTCTTTTACGGCTTCCAGCTTTGTCCTGATAAGGCGATCCTGATCCAAACATGGATCATGCTCATTATCTTTTTGGCGGGTCTGCCGCGCTATGTGCTCAATTTTAAGATCGAAATGGCAGCCATGAGCGGAAACTCGTTCCTGCTTCTTACCGAAGAACAGATGGGGCAGATCATGAAATATATGCTTCCCTACTCCCTTTCCCTGATTCTGGTGGGAATCGTTGCGATTTTCATGTATCTGACATATGGGCAGGCCTTTTTCCTGCTCCATGATTTTCCGCAGTATTCCGCCAAGGAGCTTCTGAAAAGGAGCCGCCAGCTTATGGTACACCACAAAGGAAGACTCTTCTATCTGTGCGTGAGTTTTATACCGCTCCTCTTATTAGGCTGTCTGTCGGGCATAGCGTTTTTATGGATACTGCCGTACATGACCGCTACGGAAGCGGAATTTTTCCTAGACTTAATCCGCAAATCAAGCAGGGAAGAACCATCTTCCCCTGCTAGCCGCGCGGCCCGTGCGCCACTTTAGTGGCATACTTCCTTTCCACGGGCCTGCGCATCAAAAAGAGGCCGCCTCGTAATGAAGTGACCTCTTTTTTCTACTCATTTTTTAATTGTTAATCCATTTCAGATACGCATTGATAAAGGGATCAATCGCCCCGTCCATCACCGCGTCCACATTTCCGGACTCCTCGTTCGTGCGGTGGTCTTTCACCATGGTGTAAGGCTGCATGACATAAGAACGAATCTGGTTGCCCCAGCCAATTTCCTTCACATCGCCGCGGATATCCGACAACTTCTCCGCATTCTCCTCCTGTTTGAGCATATAGAGCTTTGCCTTTAGCATCTGCATCGCCTTATCCTTGTTCTGGAACTGGCTGCGCTCGTTCTGACAGGTCACCACAATCCCCGTAGGGAAGTGTGTGATACGGATCGCCGAGGAGGTCTTGTTGATGTGCTGGCCGCCCGCGCCGCTGCTTCGGTAAGTGTCGATGCGGATATCCTCATCTTTAATCTCAATGTCCACATCTTCCTCGATATCCGGCATCACATCCAGAGAAACGAAAGAGGTCTGCCGCTTGCCCTGCGCGTTAAAAGGGGAAATCCGCACCAGACGGTGCACGCCCTTCTCCGATTTCAGATAGCCGTATGCATTCTCCCCATTGATCTGGAAGGTCACGGACTTAATGCCCGCCTCGTCGCCGTCCAGATAATCGATCACTTCCAATGCATAGCCCTTACGCTCCGCCCAACGGGTGTACATGCGGTAGAGCATACTGCACCAATCGCAGCTCTCCGTGCCGCCCGCGCCCGCGTTTAATTTCAAAATCGCATTGTTTCTGTCATACTCGCCCGACAACAGGGTGCTGATCCTGATATTTTCAAAGGTCTCCTTAAAAGAATTCAGCTCCTCTTCAATATCGGGAATGATCGCCGGGTCGTTGTCTTCGTAGCCCAGCTCGATCAGCGTCAAAATATCCTCATACTGACCGGAAAGTCCATCCATCGTCTCCACGATATCCTTAAGCTGCTTCGCCTCCCGCACTTTTGCGTTGGATTTCTCTGGATCATCCCAGAAATCCGGGGCCTGCATTTCCATATCCAGCTCTTCGATCCGCTTAGCCTTATCCGCTAAGTTAAAGTGAATCCCTCACTTCCGCCAGTGGACTCTCGTATGCGAGGAGTTCTGTTTTCATATTGTCTAATTCTACCACTTAACGTCACCTTCTTTCCTTAAACTGTCTCTAGTATATCCCGTCTGACGTCATTTGTAAAATGCTTCCAGCCGAAACTTCACACAATTTCTTTTAACATCAATTTTTCTAGCTTTAAAATATCAGGAAAAACTACCTTTTTTCCCCGCGCATGGAGTTGTAGTATTCGCTTCATCTTTTTTCTTATTTCAACCTGTATGGCATATTTTACAGGAACAGGATTATTATTACGGGTGTGTATATGATCAAGATATTTTTCTGTAATTGGAAACATATTCTGTAAAAGAAATGCGGCCTTTTTCCCGTCATATTCTCCCAGCACAATCGTCAAGTTATTTCCATATTTTTCTATCTGCTTATTATATATTGCCTCAAATTTTTCCACACAACTGCTAAGAGGCACTAACCAGAGTAATGATGTTTTCTCATCACGCATACAGTAAAAAGTTGGGCGATAATTGCCATTTTCCTTATTTTGCATAAGGTTCGGGTCATTTGCCTTTATAAAATATTCATCCTTAATATGATAAACATACCCCTCTTGATAATCCATAATGTCTCCCCGTAAAAATAGCCTTATCACCTAAGCGATAAGGCTAACATTTTCAAGCCGGATATTTATTAGACGCTTCCGGTAAGCGAACAATATTTTCAAGCCGTACATTTATCAGCCGCAAACGGTGTGCGAACAATATTTTCGATGACGGAATACTCCCGTCTCTAATAGTATTATATGTAATTTCGTAAAATATGTCAAATAAATTTTGTAATCTTCTGTCCGTCAAAAAGCCTGTCCTAAATATTTTTCACCTCGTGTACTACTGCCCGCGCGTTTCCCAATGGTATGATAGTACGCCAGCAGGCAGAAGATCGCCGCCACCGCACAGCCCTTCCTGAACGCGCCGCCTTTCTTGCCCCAGCGGATAAAGGCCGCCACAAACGCTTCCTTCTCCCGCTCGCTCATGCCGCGGCTCTCTTCCATCATATAGAGAAGCAGGTAGGTCAGTCCCGCAATCATGGCCAAGGTTGCATAGACCTCTAAATAGGAAGCGTCGCCTGTTTTCGGCTCTTTGCCATTAGCCGCTGTTCCCGTGCCGCCTGCTGTCTGAGCGGATGTGGCAGAAACCGAACCGCTTTCCGCTGTTCCAGCCGCGCCGCCTGCCGCATTGCCGCCCGCAGAGATGCCCGCCGCACCGCTTGCTGCCTGTACGGAAGAAGTTTCCGTCCCGGCCGCTGTCTGGCCGCTTCCCGCGCCGTTTCCGCTGTCAAAATTTGTATTGCCGCTGTCGCCGCCAGAATTTCCGCCATCGGAATTTCCCCCGCCGCCGCTGCTGCCGCCGTCATGATCTCCTGTACTGCCGCCATCATCCGAACCGCCGCCGGAATTGTCTCCTGTGCCGCCGCCATTTCCGCCGCCACCGCCGCCTTGGTTATCGCCGCCCGGATCGGGGTTGGGATTGGGATTCGGGTTGGGGTTCTCCCCGCCGCCGCGCTCAAAAACCGCCTGAATATTATGGTTTTGAACAATATTCGTAAACGTATAATTTTTGCCGTCCGTAAGCGACGCCGTCCTATCTATTCCATTCACCATCACAGCCTTAAGCCGATATCCCTCATTCGGCGTGATGGTAAAGGTCTTGCTATCTCCCTTGTTCACGCTTACCCTGCCCGAAGGGCTGATGCTTCCGCCCTCTGTGGCAGACGCGTTGATGATATAAGTGGTCACCGGCGCGCCCGCTTCTATCCAGCTTGCATAAATCTTTTTCTTTTCACCTATGCCCGGTTCAAAATCATAGTCCGCGCCGTCCTCCGTCTTCCAGCCGTCAAACCGCCAGCCAGCCTTACCGGGATCTTTCGGCTCTGTCGGGTTGCTAATGGGCTGTGCAACTTTCTGGCCGCTTAATACAATCTGCTGCCGCTGATCCGTATCGTTTCCATATGCCACCTCGTTATCAGCCGCATCATAGTCGTAAAAAGTAGCGGAGTAATAATTGATCACAGCTTCCGCATTCCCATCCTGCACCGTCACGGAAACGCCAGTGGGAACACCCGCAGCCCTCGCCCCGGAAGAGAGCGCGTCCGGGGAAACGCCGGTGATATCGTAAATGTTGTAGACGCCGTTCGATACCCCGCTGAGCTTATAGGTATCGTTTGCCGCCCCACCCGACACTTTCAGGAAATCGCCGCCGCTGTCTGGGAGTAAGGCAAAGGTTTTGCCGTGAGCATCCCAAGGATTACCATCCAAATTAACACGAATGGTCACCTCATATGTAGTCGGAGTTTCAATCAATGGTTCATCAATCAACCACCCATACCACAGATTGTCACTGGTATCTCCATCATTATTGCTTAAATAAGTATCTCTTGCATTCTTCCAGTCGTCGCCCGTTAGCTTTTTTGTGCCGTCCGCATTCCAGAACACAACCTTCCGCCCGGAAGGACAACCGTCAAACGCCTGTTCCCCGACTATATCATTCCCTGGATACCCGGGAAACCCAACCGCCCCGCCTTCTTCAATCAGAATGTTCAACGTTGTCAATTTTGTACACCCCTGAAACATCCAAGGCGGTATCCGTGAAATCTTTTCTGATAGCGTTACAGTAGTTAAATTGACGCAATCCTTAAATATTGTGTGCTGTAGACTCGTATCGCCTAGCGATAATATGTAACTTTTCGGTATCGTTACACTGCCCAGACTACTACATCCCTCAAATGCGCGCATTCCTATACTTGTCACGCCTTCCGGTATTGTTACACTGCTCAAACTACTGCAATCCTGAAATGCATTGAATCCTATATTTGTCACGGTTTCCGGTATCGTCACACTGCCCAGATTACTACATCCATTAAATGCACTTGAATCAATACTTGTCACGCCATGCTGCATCGTTACACTGGTTAAGCCACTGCATCCATTAAACGCAAACTTACTTATCGTTTCCACGTTTCCATGTATCGTTACACTGCCCAAACCGCTGCAATCCTGAAATGCGTTGTCTCCTATACTTGTCACGGTTTCCGGTATCGTTATACCGTTTAAACCGCTGCATCCTTTAAATGCCAGTCTTCCTATACTTGTCACACTTTCCGGTATCGTTACACTGGTTAAATTGCTGCGGTCATAAAATACCATTTCTCCTATACTTGTCACGCGGTACGTATTCCCATTCTCCTCAACTGATTCCGGAATTACGATCACATCTCCCGCGCTGCTATCCATTCCTGCGACGCTGACTTCCTTATTATCTTCATCGGTCACCTTATATCGAATATTAACACGCCAAAAGGTCTCCACGCCTTCCTCCGCCAGCGTGGCGATCCCCTCATCCGCAGTCAAGACATCCTCTAAAACCTCTTCTTCCGACGGGTTTACCCCCCCCCCTGCATTTTTGGAGGTACAGGCCGTATAATCCGCCGCACACACGGGGCAGTCCGCATTCTTAGACTCTTCCGTACACATAGTCTCGCAAATGCACACCTTCTGTCCGTCCGTACTATCTTCCGCATTACCGTCGTTATTTTCCTGTCCATTGTTCTCTGAATCGTTGTTCCCTGTATCACTATTCCCAATGTCGTTGTTTCCTGCATCCTCCTCTTTTCCAGCGCAGGACGCATAGTCCGCCGCACACACGGGGCAGTCTGTATTCACAGCGTCCGCCGCGCACTTTGTCCCACAGACGCACTTGTCCTGTCCGTCCCCGTCTCCTTGCTGGTCACCGTTATTCTCATTATCCTTCGAAGGCTGGTTGTCCGCACCGCCGTTATTGCCGCCCTGCTCAGCGCCGCTGTTATTCTCCGTATTGCCGCCTGTTTCACTCCCATTATCCGGGGTATCCACATCAGTCTTCTCTGCGGAAATCTCCGTCTGCACATCTCCCTCTTCCGCCAGCACAAGGGCCTGCCCCTGTCCCGCCAGCAAAGCCACGGTCAGCGCTATTGCGATTCTCCTGTAAATCCTGTTTCTTCTCTTCTTCATCTTGTTTCTCCCTTTGATAAGTCCACTTTTCTGGATTACCCTTCCCTATTATACAGTAATTCGAATCAATTAATCAATAGTTTCTAACATGACAGCCTTATGGCAAGAGAATGGAAATCTTGCTTGACACCTATCACCATATAACCTATACTCTAGAAAAAGAAATGGGTTTTTGCCAAGTAAAACCTTATGGTTCGAAAGGGTTGCTCGTTTCTTTTTTTATATCCAAAATGTCATAAAGATACATTTTTCCATTAGCATCATGTCGTATCAATATGGATGCATGGAACACATTGTACCTCTCTACTTCTCCATTATCATCGTAAACAGGCAATGCAAAATATGAATTAAACCGATACCAGCCATTCGCAGCATTTCTATTGTGTTTTTCTCCGGAGTTTTGTCTAAAATGTTTTCCGGTTGCAATTTCAATCATTTCTGGTATTCCTTGTGCTGCATTTGCTTTTGCTTTGGCATTTGCCCCTTTTAGGGAATATGTATATCGGGAACCAGTGTATTCATCCGGTAACTCTTTTCCAATATATACAATATCTTTTGTATCCGCAATTTCATAAAACTCACCTACATAAATTTCAAGATATTGCTTAACGTCATCCCATTTTACAGACTTTTTTCCCCTGAAAATAATATCGTTAATAAGCACGATCCTGTTTCCCTTTAAATCTGTTATGATATTGATATTCCTATCCAAAACTGCCTCCTTTGTCGTCGTCTTATTCACACTAAGTTTTTCTCATTTCTCGGAATCCCGAAGCGAGACGCTCCTTACGATGCCCTGTGGGCAAAAGAATAGTATTAGATTTTCCAAGTGTATTCAGAATAGCATATCCGATTAGATAGCACAAGTAAAATATCCGATAGACAGAATCATTTTCCTTGCGCATACAAAACGGGGGCAGTCAAACTGTCCCCGTACTCCATACTTTTCCGTTATTTTCTCCCACAGCACTGCTTATACTTCTTCCCGCTTCCGCAGGGGCAGGGATCGTTGGGATAGACCTTGGCCTCCATACGCTTTACGGGGCCTTTTTGCAGGGTATCGTCCTTATTTGTGCCAGTCACCTTGGCAACCTGCTCTCTCTCCACCTTCTGCTCAATGCGCACATGGAAGAGCAGACGGACGGTCTCCTCCCTGATATTCTGCGTCATTTCGTCAAACATATCGTAGCCGTTCAACTTGTATTCCACTAACGGGTCCTTCTGCCCGTAAGCCTGTAAGCCAGCGCCCTGACGAAGCTGATCCATATCGTCAATGTGATCCATCCACTTTCTGTCGATCACTTTGAGGAGAATCACGCGCTCAATTTCACGGATTGCCTCCGGCTCAGGGAACTCCGCTTCCTTGCTCTCATAAAGCTTCACAGCCTCCTCTTTGAGCTGCTGTTTTAAGCTGTTTTTCTTTGGCTTCAAAACCCGGCTTGCATCGATGGGCTTTAACGGAATCGTGGGAAGCAGCAGCGTATTTAACTCATTGTAATCCCATTCCTCGAAGTCCGTATCGTCGCCGATGCAGATATCCACACAATTTTCCGTGATATCCGTAATCATCTTGTAAATGGCGTCCCGCATACTCTCGCCGTCTAAAACGCGGCGTCTCTCCTCATAGATGATCTCCCTCTGCTCGTTCATCACCTGATCGTACTCAAGCAGGCTCTTTCTGATGCCGAAGTTATTGTTCTCGATCTTCTTCTGGGCTGTCTCGATGGCTTTCGTCAAAGCGCTGTGCTCGATCTCCTGTCCCTCCGGGATGCCCAGCGCGTTAAACATGCCGATCATGCGGTCGGAACCGAATAAGCGCATCAGATCGTCTTCCAGCGCAATATAAAACTTGGATTCGCCGGGATCGCCCTGACGGCCGCTTCGTCCGCGCAGCTGGTTGTCAATACGTCTGGACTCATGACGCTCCGTGCCGATGATCATAAGGCCGCCGGCGGCTCTAGCCGCCTCATCCAGCTTGATATCCGTACCACGTCCGGCCATGTTGGTGGCAATGGTGATTGCCCCGTGAATACCGGCATCCGCCACGATCTCTGCTTCCAATTCATGAAACTTTGCGTTCAGCACCTTATGTTCCAAACCGTTTTTCTTAAAGAGGGCGGAAAGCTCCTCCGACGCATCGATATTGATGGTGCCCACAAGCACCGGCTGTCCCTTAGCGTGAGCCTCCTGCACAGCTTGTAAAATGGCTTTCAGTTTTTCCTTCTTGGTCTTATACACCGCGTCCTGATGGTCTACGCGGATCACGGGCTTGTTGGTGGGAATCGCCACCACGTCCATGCCGTAAATATCCCGGAACTCCCGTTCCTCCGTGAGCGCCGTACCGGTCATGCCCGCCTTCTTTTCAAATTTATTAAAGAAATTCTGGAAGGTGATATTGGCGAGGGTCTTGCTCTCCCGCTTCACCTTTACATGCTCCTTCGCCTCGATGGCCTGATGCAGGCCGTCGGAATACCGCCGTCCCGGCATGATACGCCCGGTAAACTCGTCCACGATCAGCACCTGATCGTCCTTCACCACATAATCCTGATTACGGAACATCAAATTATGGGCGCGCAGAGCCAGTATAATATTGTGCTGAATCTCCAAATTCTCCGGATCGGCCAAATTCTCGATCTGGAAAAAACGCTCCACCTTAGAAACGCCCTGCGCCGTCAGGTTTACCACCTTGTCCTTCTCGTTTACGATGAAGTCCCCGGTTTCCTCCCGCTCTACGCCCATGATGGCGTCCATCTTAGAAAGGTCTTCCATATCCTCTCCGCGGGTAAGCTGTCTTGCCAGAATGTCGCAGGCCTCATAAAGCTTCGTGGACTTGCCGCTCTGGCCGGATATAATCAACGGCGTTCTGGCCTCGTCGATCAGCACCGAGTCCACCTCGTCGATAATCGCATAGTGCAGGTTCCGAAGCACTAGCTGTTCCTTATAAATCACCATGTTGTCGCGCAGATAATCAAACCCCAGTTCGTTGTTGGTCACATAGGTAATATCGCAGTTGTAAGCCTCCCTGCGCTCCTCGGATTTCATGTCGTTTAACACGCAGCCAACCTTGAGTCCAAGGAACTCATGCACCTGTCCCATCCACTCCGCGTCACGTTTCGCCAGATAATCGTTGACCGTAACGACATGCACGCCTTTTCCTTCCAGCGCATTCAGATAGGCCGGAAGCAGACAGGTCTGGGTCTTACCTTCACCGGTTCTCATCTCCGCAATCCGTCCCTGATGGAGAACGATACCGCCGATCAACTGCACCCTGTAATGCTCCGTGTGCAAAACCCTTCTGGCCGCCTCCCTGACAAGGGCGTAAGCCTCCGGCAGAAGGTCGTCCAGCGTTTCCCCCTCGGAAAGCCTCTTTTTAAACAGCTTCGTCTTGTCCCGCATCTGCTCGTCGGAAAGTTCCATCATCTCAGGCCGCAGACCTTCGATTTTGTCCACCAGACCGTTGATGCGTTTAATCTCCCGTTCGCTGTGGGTTCCGAATAATTTTTGTACTACGCTCATATTTTCTCATTCCCATGCGTCCCTTCGGGGCTGCATGCCTTTCTCTCAAAAAATCCCGATCATAATAAAACACTAAATTATATATTACCAGATAACCCCTTTTAATTCAAGCAAAACCACGAGTGATCACACCCGTGGTTTCCCGTCTACCTCTCTGTAATTTCAAAGATTCTGGCGCTGATCTGTTCGGTCAGCTCCGCCGTCAGTTCCGCCGTCTCGTTATTCCAAGAATAACGGCAGCCTCGTCCGTCGGCCGGATAAGCGCAGACTGCCTCCGCTTTTTTTCCTCTCAGGTGTTTACAGGGCAGCGTAACCGTATGTTCCAGACTGCCTCTGCGCCAGAGCGCCAAATAGGTCTTTTTCCCATTCCTAATAGCGACACAAGCCCAGCCGTCCTGATAGGATGCCAGTCCGATCGGCCAAAAAGGAAGGCCCTCCCGCAAATCGGCTCTGATTTTCTTATAGTAATCGATCCCCTCCTTCACCAGCGCAAACCGTTCCCGATTAATTTCCGCCAAATGGCCGCTCTGGTGAATCCGCAGAAGCATAGCGTTCACCATATTGAAAATGGCTTCCTCGCTGTCTCCCTCTTTCAGCGGGTAACTCCAAACGGCCGCCTGTTCCGGCGTAAGGGCCGAAGGCGCATTGGCCGCGATCGTGGAGTATTTGATGTAATCCTCCGTGTCTGAGGTAGACTGGATGCTGTGCCTTGAAAGCAGGGCGTAATCCATCCGCAGTCCCCCCGAAGAACAGTTCTCAATCACCAGCTCCGGGTATTTTTCAAAAATGCTTTCCAGCCAGCCAAGATACGCTCTCTCATGACCGAGCAGTCCCTCTCCGAAGCTGTCCGCCCGCACCTCCGTACCCACGCCCGGTTCGATATTGTAATCCATTTTGATATAGCCCACATGGTAATCCTTCACAAGCCGGTCGATCACGGACGTGGCTCGCTCGCGCACTTCCGGGTTTCTGAAATCAAGCTGATAGCGGCTTCTATCGGAAACCTTTTTCCCGTGCCTTAAAAAATACCAGTCCTCCGGCACCTGATCCGCCAGCGGACATTTAATGCCCATGACCTCGATTTCCAGCCAGACGCCGGGCACCATCCCCTTTTCCCTAATGCGGTCTGTGACCTCCTCTAGGCCGTTTGGGAACCGCTTCTTGGAGGGAAGCCACTCTCCCACATAATCCCACCAGAAACCGTCCGCATACCAGCCCGCGTCGATCACATAATATTCGCAGCCCGCCTCTTTGGCCGCGTCGATTAAGGGCATTTCCTTTTCCGTGGTGGGATCGGCAAACAGACAGTTCATATAGTCGTTAAAAATAACCGGAAGTTTTTCATTGTCCGCATTGGGTCTGCGGATGGCGCGGCGGTACTTAGTCAGCTCGCCCATAGCCTCGTCAAATCCGCCAAGCAGAGAGCCTACGCTCACCGGAACGCTTTCAAAACTCTCCCCCGGTGTAAGATTTTTCCACCAATGGGATTGATGCTCCGTGGGGCCGCTCAATTTCAAATACAAGTGCCCGTCCTGATCCGCAATCTCCCAGTACCAAGAGCCGTTGTGCTCAATCTGCCAATACAAGGAACTGCCCGCCTCGGCATTATAGAGATACCCCATAGGAATGTACTCCTTGGCAGACCAGTTACCCGCATTGTTAATCCCGATGGTCTTGGACGTCCGACGGATCGCCTCCGGCTGGGTGCTGCTCATGCCAAGCTCATCCAAGCGGTACTGATTCCAGTGCAATTCCTTCTGCCAGCCGTTGTGGGGAATCCAGAGTTCCAGTTTGTCCTCCGGCAGTTTGATTCCCTCCTTCTCAATGCCCGTAATGGCAAAGGAGGAGACATACTCGATCCCCAGATCTTCTTTTCCGCCGTTATAAAGAGTCGTCCATGCCCGCACCATCGCAATGCCGTCATAAAATTGATAGTGGCTGGTGACCGCAAGTCCCGTCTCCTCATCCAGCATCTCCACCTCAATCTTTCTGCCGGCAGCGTTCCTATCGTCCCGGAACTCTTTCAGCACAAGCCTATATCCCGGCGATGTGCGCACATATTTTGTGCCATGCCTCTCCCCCGGTCGGTCAAGGCCGGAAACCTGCACCTCTGCCACATTGAATGGCTCCGTCCCGCCCCAAGTCGAAATATTTTCATCCGAAAAAGGGGAAGCCGAAAAATGGAGGAGCTTTATTTTCCGCTCCTCCGTCACCTCAAACAACATGAGGATTCCATTTTCGTTAATCTCAATTCTTTTCATCTACGATTCCTTTAATATACCTTCAACTCTTCTTCGCCGCGAAGAACGCGCAGACCGCCTTGTACCAGAGCCAGCAGCTCATCCTCGCCGGGATATACCGTCATGGGCGCAATCCATCCAGCCTTTTCCTTAAGTCCCGCCGTCACAACCTTATCGTAAGCGATGCCGCCCGTCACAATGATCTGATCCACCTTGCCCTGCAAGACGCAGGCCATGGAACCGATATCCTTTGCCACCTGCGTGATGAAAGCCTCTCTCACTTCCTCAGCCTTCTTGTCGCCGCCCTGCACCATCTTTTCCACATCGCGCATGTCGTTGGTGCCGCAGTAGGCGTTAAAGCCGCCGCCACCTACAAATTTCTTGTAAACCTCTTTCTCCGTATATTTCCCGGAAAAACACATCTTTATGAGCGCGCCGCTGGGTACTGCGCCCGCTCTCTCAGGAGAGAAAGCGCCGTCGCCATCGAGGGCGTTGAACACATCCACCACGCATCCCTTCTTGTGCGCGCCTACAGACACGCCGCCGCCCATATGCACCACAATCAAATTCAGGGAATCGTAAGCCTTGCCCTGCTCCTTGGCGTAACGCTTTGCAACCGCCTTCTGGTTCAGCGCGTGGAATACGCTGGTGCGGGGAAGCTCCGGCACGCCCGAATACCGGGACACGGGTTCCAGCTCGTCAACCACCACGGGATCAACAATGTAGGAGGGAACGCCGATGGAATCACCAATTTCCCTTGCCAGAATACCGCCCAGGTTAGAAGCGTGAGGCCCCTGCACGCCGATCTTCAAATCCTCCAGAAGATCGTCCGTCACTGCGTAAGTACCGCCTGGAATGGGCTTTAACATACCGCCGCGCCCCACAACCATATTCAGGGAATTCATATCAAAATTCTTCTCTTTTAACAGATTCTCAATGATATTTCTGCGAAAGTCCTTCTGATCCACAATCTTATCAAACTGCGCGATCTCCTCTGTGGAATGTCTTAAAGTCTCCTCAAATAGGAGAGTTTCATCCTCAAAAACGCCAATCTTCGTAGAAGTAGAACCCGGATTGATAATCAAACTTTTAATCGCCATTTTTATTTACCCCCTAAAAATTTTTTTATTTCTTAGTTGAGTTTCGCCATCGCGCCCGCCATCACCGCGCCAAGCGCAAGGGAATTTACCTTCGTCTCAAAGTCATCGGAACGGGAAGTCAAGATAACCGGGGCTTTCGTACCGGTCAAAATGTTGCCGTTTTTCACCTTTGCCGTATGTACCAGACACTTGTAAACCAGATTTCCCGCATGGATATCGGGGAAGAGCAGTACGTCCGCATCGCCTACAATCTTTCTGCCCTCTGCGCCTTTATGCTTCGCCGCCTCGGGATCGATCGCCAGATCAAGGGAAAGCGGTCCGTCTACCACGCAGCCCTTAATCTTTCCTTCCTCGCACATCTTTGTCAGCTCCTCGGCCTCCACCGTAACAGGCATCTTGGGGTTCACAACCTCCACCGCCGCAAGGGGAGCTACCTTCGGATTCGGAATGCCGCAGGCATGACACACATCCACCGTATTCTCAATGATATGTACTTTGTCTTCCAGTGTGGGGTAGGTCATAAAAGCAACGTCCGTCAGGAATAACAGATGATCGATTCCCTCTACCTCAAACACACAGACATGGGACAGAGCCTTTCCGGTTCTGAGACCTACCTCTTTGTCCAGCACGCTCTTTAAGAAAGACTTGGTGTCGATTAAGCCCTTCATGTACATGTCGGCCTTCCCCTGATGCACAAGCTGCACTGCCTTCAAAGCCGCCTCGTAATTATCCTTCTCGTCAATGATCTCGAAGCCGCTCACGTCCACCTTGTCGGCCGCCGCCACTTCCTTGATCTTGTCAGCGTCGCCCACCAGAATTGCCTCCGCAATGCCGCGCTCTTTGGCCGCAACGACCGCTTCCAGCACCGCGCTGTCCTGTGCAACCGCTACCGCGACCTTTTTCATCTCACACTCAGACACCTTCGATAACAAATCCTCAAAGCTCTTACTCATTGTCCCTTTTCCACTCCTTTGTTTTATTATTTTGACTCGCTTACGCGCCGCTTGTTTTTCTTTTGCGGCGTATCAATCATACCACTAAC
>CAMXIK010000033.1 GCA_947243855.1 uncultured Lachnospiraceae bacterium
AATGAACTGACCTCCAATCGTTAGATTTTTGGTCTAACTTTTGGGGGTCAGTTCATTAAGGTATTAGCAGCTCTAATAAGAAAAGATTTTTATGAATTATTTTAGATTTCTCCATTTTTTTATAATTACTTCCCTATAGCACCTCATTCATCAAGCATTATCGTCCCCTTCTTCGCCTTCGCCTTTAGCCTCGCCATCTGCTCTCTCTCAATCTCCTGAATACTTTTCTCCGGCTTCGGCAAGTCCTCCGGCATTGTTCCGCCGATTTTCTCAATCGCCGTTCGTACTTCTTTTCCGACATTATAATACACGCTTGTCGCTGCATCAGCACCCTGTATGCTATCCTTCCGCAGTTTCTCCTCTGTTTGTGAAATACGGAAAAGATTGGCGATAAGCTCTGTACTTCCCATATAATCAAGAATCTTCTGCCCAACTTGAAGTTCTTTTCTTGCATGAATGTCTTCTACATCCAACCCGCCATAAAGTCCCATATATCCGGCATTTTGGAATATTGCAAATTCTTCATTCGTAATCACTCCGGCGTCATGCGCCGTTTCCGCTAAAAGCTGATTCCACTGTTTGATGTCCCCACGGACAACAAGGCGCCTTCTATCCTCATCTAACTGATTAAAATGGTCAGCAACTTCCTGTCGATACGTCTGTATAGCAAAATAGGTCTGTCCTAACGCAATTACTTCTTTTTCTGGATCTCCATTTTGCACAATCAGATAACAGGCATATCTTGAAAGTTCATAATCTTTTATCGGCTTGTTCGTTGCGCCTGCATCTACGATTTTGCCGACCTCAGCAAAATCGTCAAGCAAAAATAACCGTTAACAATCATAAAAAATCCTTGCTTAGTTTCTCCAACATTTCAAAATCGTTTGTTCTTTTTGCCAATGGTGTCAAATTTCCATTACGCTTCTTATGATTGTAAACTATCTCTGCATTTTTTCTGATTCGACATTTTTGCTTATTGATTTCCCGATTTTCAGCCTGTAAAAGAAACTTATAATGCGGATCTTTTTCCGTATTGATGTTCAATTCTACCAATTGCCCTTTCGGTACGGGAATCATGTTATTAATATTGATAACTGCGTAATCCTTTATCTTAATAAAATCCACACCTTCTTTCATCTTCTTGTGTTTGGATTTAAACGAGGATAGCGGTGCAAAATAGGAAAATTTATTGATTTCAAAAACAATCCCAATATACTTACGCCCCGATGACCCACCTTCATGCAGGAACAAATGCTCCTGATATTGGCTCAAATATTTTATGTAGGAATCCTTCACTCCATATATTCTTAAATTGTCTTTCATAAAACTCCTTTGTGTACAAACAACCGCATACCTTAGCCGCCATATTATCTGACAGAAAAGGCAGAGACTCAATTAGTCCCTGCCTCCTGATAACTCGCTCACTTATGGGCTGTGCATCACCCACTTATAACTCGCTCATTTATAAGGCTGTGCATCACCTACTATCTTTAGTATACACTATTTTTCCCTCATTACAACACATTTAATAAAATTTTTACTTTTTCTCGGTATTAAGGCTCAACCTGATAGTTTCCAATTTCCTGTTATAAAATAACATGTCTACGTACCAATCACGTACCAATTCTGCATCAAACCTTATGAAGATATAAAGACTTATATGGAAATCAAATTGCTCTCAACCCTAGTATTTATCAACCTTTAAGCCATTTTATAGAGATACATGAATTTACATGAAACAGCCTCATAAATAACGATGCCTAGTTTCATGTTTCTATCTCCTTTATTTCAAAGTCCCTAATTTCTTAGGTTTTGCCGTTGCTGGAATGTCCGGAAAACATTAGTAATGTCTTAGGCGCATACCTGCTTCAATACAGCAGTATATTGTACCATACTCAGGCTCTCATGTCCATATTTTGTTCCGTTTGATTTTACTGCCATAAACACTGTTATTTGAATATTTTCACACTGTCGCCGGTTTCCCCTGCAAAAGCGATATAGCCGTCTGATGGAAGGTCGATAGTGTTCATGGCGTCCTTGACGTGGGTACTGTACAGCAGCTCGCGGAACTTGTTGTAGACAAATACCGCAGAGTTGTCAGGCCGTTCGACAGCGATACTCTTTCCGCCCATATCTTTCCCGATCCGATACCATACGGCTTCACTGCTGCGAAGGGGAATTTCGGAAATATCAGCGGTAAACACAGGGAGGCTGTCCACGCTGCGGCAGCGCGTCCCGTCGCTCAGTTCAAGGGAGACTGCCGATATTCCATCCGCAAAGGTCTGCCGGGTGATCTCTATGTCATACAAATCCCTGTTTGCACTGCTCGGTATGGTGGTAAAGAAACTGGCATGCGCTTCATCGGTCAACTTTTCCACTCTTTCCCCTGCGTTGTTTTTTACCAGAATATAACCGGGGAATGCCGCATCTATCACAATCCAGTAAAACGGAGTTTCATATTGCTGGGAAGTCCATTTTTCGTTGTATATGACGAACGCTGTCTGCGAAAGCCCGTCCCAGCTTTGCTGTACGTTGGGTGCAACAGAATTTTCGTCCATTTTTTCCCCGGTGTACATACGGTCTAATGTATTTCCAAGTCCCGGGTATATGGTGAACAGCTCCGTCCGGATAAATATTTTGCCGTCCTTTTCCTCGAAACAAACAATCTCCCTGTCCGAAGTCATCCTGCCGTTATCATTTACTTTGACAAAGCCTCCGTCCTCGGTAATCTTAAATCTTTCGGGCAATGCGTTGTCAGTGCCCAGATTCTCCTTGTACATAACGGTATCATCAAATGTGATCCTGCATATTCCAGCAATGCCAAATGTGCTGCTGCAGTATAAACCTTCATATTTTTTATAAGGTTCGGGGATGGTGTCTACTATCTCCGCCTCCGGAGGCGTCAGGTCGCTTACCGTCTTTCCTCGTTCTTCAAGCGCCACATCCATCAGGGCGGACGCCATCAGTCCTGCATATTGGCTGCTGCCATTTCCGGCAGTCAGCACCGCTGCGCTGATCTGTTCATCGGGCGCGACAAGGAGACACGAGTTCATATACGGCAAATCTCCGCCCTTGCCCATGACCTTTATGTTTTCCTTTTCGTACTTGACATGTTCCACAAAGTCCCATCCCAGACCGTAGCTTTCGTATTTTTCGTCATCATTCCAGCGGTCAGACATCTGTGTTTTGGCATCATCAGAAAGCAGAATCTCATTTCCCGTAAAGAAAACGCTGCCGAAATTTGCCACGTCAAGGGCGGTGGCATAGATGCCGCCCGAACCTGCCGCCATCTCATAGGGGTATTCGATTGGCAGAAAGCCGCGATAGAGAGCTACCCGCGCATCGCCCAAATCGCCCGCATACAGGCTCCAAGCCGTTCCCGTATGATCCGCGCCTATCTCTGAGGCGATGTGATCTCTCACATAATCCGTAAAGCTCATACCGGTGACATTTTCTACAATATGCTCCATAAGACTAAAGCCCATGTTATTATAGCTGGCATATTCCCCGGGATCGGCTTTCAGACGCAGCCCCGATACGATATCAGATGCATTGTCATGGGTGAAGCTGTCGACATCTTCATAAAGATAATGATTGATAGAAAGCCCCAGAGGTATGCCCGATGTGTGGTTCATAAGCATACGCACGGTGATGTCCTTGTACCGCTCGTCATCCATCTTGAAATCGGGGAGATACGTTGTGACAGGAGCGTCAAGTTCAACCTTTCCCTCGTCAACAAGCTGCATGACCGCCAACGTGGAATACATTTTGCTCACAGACGCAATGCCATATATCCTATCCTGCGAAGCGGCTGCTTCGGCTGTCAGTTCCGACTGTGCAGGTTCGGCATGCACCGCGTTTCCAACAGACGCGGATACCGTTCCCGCCATACACAGGGCGGACATTACCGCAATCATTTTTTCTTTCCTCATAATTCAACTCCATTCTCATTCCGTCATAAGCTCGGTCACGGATATTTTTCTGATACTGCCCGCGCTGATATAGGTGACGGTCAGACAGTATAACACAAGCGCTGCCGCCGTGCCGATGACTAACGGCTGGCTTTCGGGAATCTGTACGCCGAACCCCGCCATCCAAAATATGCGCTGCACCCGTACCGACAACACCGCAGCGATGTATACGGAAATGATCGTTACAGGAAGAATGCGCAGGGTAAGCTGCAGCATAAGCTCCCTTGACGTATAGCCCATACTTTTCATGATACCAAATTCCCTGCGCTGTCTCTTTACGGCGGATACGGCTATGATGCCCAAGATCACCGCCACCACAACGGCGATGAATATCACGGCGCAGAAGGAAAATGTCCTTGTAACCTTGGCTATGGATTCCATCTGGGATTTTGTAAAATCCTTCATGGAGGATATCTCCTTTATCACGAAACGGCTGCTGTTTCCGCTGATGACGGTATCGCCTATTCTGATGGCATAGTCAATGTCGGTAACGCCGTACTGAGAGATCAGCACCGCCATTTTCTCGTCCGCTTTCGCCCTGATGCGCTCCTCAAGACTTCCCTGTGCGGACTGTGCATACGCCGTGTCCTTTGCGCTTGCACCGTACAGCGCGGTGAGCTTATCCGTGAAGGCAGGGCGGTCCTCCTCGTTTTTGAGAGTGATCTCCACTATGTCCGGGCGGTCGTTTGGACGAATGCGCCGGTAGCCGTCTTCGGTCATGTAGACGCTCATGGCGTTGTTGTTCATGGCGGAGACAATGCCCGTTATGAGATAGCTTTTTTCACAGACATCGCCCTTGATGATGATACTGTCGCCTATGTGCCGGTTTTCTGTCTCCTCTCTCTTTGCGGATATCATGATCTCGTTATCGTATATGGGGAAACGTCCCTTTTTCGTGTGGATATTATCCGTAAGGGAAAAATCGGCGTAGGAAATGGCAACCGCACTCTGATTGCTGCCCTTTACCGCCACATAATTTCCTGACGTGCTCGTGTTGGTCAGAAGCACCTTTTCCACTTCGGGAAACCTGCGTATCTCCTCACAGAATTTTTCTCCGTTCACCCCGCTCATCATAACGATGCTTATGTCGGGCGTCTCCATTCCGAGAACTCCTATCAGCCCGTCATAGCCGCTCTTGAAAAAGTCAAAAGTGTACACGCTGAACATGATGGCAACTCCCGCGGCGATGATACAGACACCCGTACCGATATTCGAGCGGAGATCGCTGCATATGCCCTTAAAGGCGAGACGGACATTGACGCTGTGTCTCATTTTTTCAAGCGGAAGTATATTTTTCCCGAAATGATGAGTCTTTATGCCCTTGCGGAACGCCACGACAGGAGGGAGCATTTTCACCCTTGCCGCCCTTGACAGCGCAAAGAGCGTGACAAGCGCCATGATCGATACTACCACGACAAGAATGCGGAAAACATTCACATCCGTATGCACGTCACGTTTCATCATCCCCCTTGTGAACATATCCATGACCGGGGAAAAGGCTGCCGCCGCTATGCCGCCGGTGACCGCGCCAACGCCCCCTGTGAAGATATATTCAAAGATATAGGAAAGAGAAAGCTCACGGCTTGTATACCCCAATGCTTCCAGCACGCCGATCTGCACCATCTGTTCCTCCATGTCCTTCGAGATCTTGTGAAGAATCAGGAAGAGTGCGCTTATCTGTGTGACAACGGAAAGAAATACGCTCATATACAGAAAAACAGTGAGGTAAACAGTTTCTACCAATCTCTCCTGCTCTTTGTCAATCGGCAGTACGATACTTGAAACATTCTCATTTGACTTTGCGGCGCATTTTTCATAGTATTCCTCCTTGGAAAATTCCCTGTCCGTGTCAAACGCTATCATGCGGTATTCCTCATAGACAGCGGACAACAGCACCATATCATCATCTGAAACGACACATTTTACGATAGCGTCGGAATTAAACAAGCCCGTGCTGTAAAAACCGGCTATGGTGAAAGGGTAATCCCTGCCCCCTGAGACAAAGGTAAAGGTTTCCCCCGGGGCATAGCCGGCTGCAATCTCAAAATACTGGGGCAGCCATAAAGGGTGGGACAGCTTTTCGATCTCATCATCGGGGAGGGCGTCCAGTTTCTTGAAATGTTCCATCTTCCTCTCTGTGCTTTCGTCCGCAAAGATCATATTGTAGGCGACACGCTCGCCCTTCTTTGACAATGCCGACGCGGCAACGCCGTAAAGCACGCTGCTTTCCCGGACATCGCTCACTTTGTATTCCTCTTCCAGAATATCACGGTAGATGTCGCGATACTTGTCAGCCTGAAATAACAAGATCACATCGGCAGAGCCAGTCTCCTCAAAGGCGCGGTCAAATGCGCCGTCAATCTGCGTCATGCTGACGGCAAAGGTCGCCATGAGAAATGCTGTGACAAGGGTGAGAAAGGCAATGGCTGCCGCCTCACGCTTGTTTCTCTTCAAATTGAACAAGGATAATCTGCATAGTTTCATAAGTCACCAGCCCATCTCGTCAAGGAATACCGTCAGCTTTTCACGGCGCTCTCTCAAATCGTCCTCACCATAGTTCGCCATTCTGTGTTCGCTCACAACTTTGCCGTCACGCAGATAGATGACCCGTGTCCCGCGCAGCGCGGTCCTGATATCGTGCGTTACCATGACGATGCTTTGACCGTTCTCGTGTACCCCCGTGAAGATGTCGAGAACATCCCTGCCCGACGCAGAATCGAGCGAACCGGTAGGCTCGTCCGCAAAAAGAATTTTCGGCTCGTTTATCACAGCGCGCACGATTCCGACACGCTGCGCCTCACCGCCGGAAAGCTGGTTGGGATATTTCTTCTGCATTTCCTCAGTAAGCCCGACTTTTGCAAGCAGTTCCTTTACCCTTTTGATCAGCGCTGGGGAGTTTTTCTGCACGGCAAATGCGCCCGTCAGCACATTGTCAAGGACGTTCTGATTTTCCAGCAGATAGATGTTCTGAAAAACGAAGCCGCAGTTTTTTCTCCGAAACACCGCAAGCTGATCGTTCGTATAATCCTGAATTTCGGTGTCACCGAAAAATACCTTTCCCAAAGTGGGCTTATCCATTCCCGAAAGCGCATAGAGCAGGGTGGACTTGCCCGAACCCGAAGCGCCCATAATAATAGTAAAATCGCCCTCCATGATCTCCAAATCGAGGTTCTTGATCACGTGCTGCTGTACAGCGCCGTTTGAAAAAGACTTGCACAGCTTTTCTGTCCGTAAAACAGGGATCATATATCACACTACCTTTCCCATACATGATTGTTGTATTCTATGATAGTATCATACATGATCCCGCGCATGATTTTCTTGCCAGATTCTTGTTAAATTCTTGTCTTTTTCTTAACTGAGCGGAATAAGAAGCGTTACGCACAGCCCTTTTTCATTCCAGACAGACAGCTCTCCGCCCATTTTATCCATAAGTATCCTTGCGATATACAAACCCAAACCGCTGCCCTCTTTGTCTCCCTGTTCCTTTCCGCGGTAGAATTTGCCTGTGATAAGCGCGATCTCGTCTTCGGGAACGCCCGGGCCGCTGTCGCTGACCGCCACCTCAAGAAAGCTCTCGTCAAGACGGAAAGAAATGTCTATGGGAGTACCTGCGTATTTGTAAGAATTGGATATGATATTGCCAATCACCTGCGCCAAACGCAGCTTGTCCATATGCACAATGACCTGCGGTATTTCGGATATACGCACAAGCCCTCTGTCATCGTACTCGGAGACGATCTGCGCTATCACAGCGGCATTTTCGTCCGCGCATTTTACCTTGAACTCACCTAAGTCCTCCAAAGTGGAAGAAAACAGGTCGCCTACAAGCAGCGCTATTTCATCCGCCCTTTTATAGACGTTATTCATCTTCGCGATCATATCTTCCGTGACGGTTATTTCTTTTCCCTCATTCTGGGAGAATACCGCCGCCATCAGCTCAGATGTGGACTTAATACCCGTTACTGGCGTTTTCAGGTCGTGGGAGAGCGACGCGATAAGCTCACGCTCTTTTTTCTGCAAGGAAAGCTCCCTTGCTCTGGACGCTTTCAGCTCCTCCCGCATGATATCAAAGCTCTCCGAAAAAGCGCCGAATAGATTGCCCTGATCCATTTCAAGAGGCCGGTCAAGGTCGCCTGCCGCCACATAAGACGCAAAAGCTTTCATCTTAGCAAACGGGAGCAGGATCGTTTTGCGGATATATGCCCCGAAAGCCGCTGCCGCACCGATCAGGAGAAAACCGCATACACAGTAAACAGCGATGATGTTTGTGCGCAGACGATCGAAACGCTTCTTGCTGTCAGTAAGTACGACGCTGCCTGTTATCTGATTATTTTCTATGATATAGGTATAGGGATAACGCTTCTGCATAGCCGTCGTGGCGGTTATTGCCTCCGAAACGTCGGAACGGTTATCATAAATAACATTCCCGTTTCTATCAAGTATCACATATTCCCGTTCCGAAGCTGCGTTTTCAGGCGGCATATCATATAGAACCATCTGATGCGCAATCTCGTTGAGCAAAAGCACGTCATCATTATTTTGTGAAAAATCATCTGTGCCTGTAAACTTCACAACAGCAAACAGCCCTGCAGCAAGCAGCAGGACAAGAAGAGCCATAAATTTGTAATATCCTTTCATAGCGCTGTCTCTTCCATCATGTAGCCCACACCCCATACGGTTTTTATAAGCTGCGGTTCTTTGGGATCAGCTTCGGTCTTTTCACGCAGATGCCGGATATGTACGGCAATCGTACCCTCGTTGATGTAGGCGTCCTCCCACACATCTCTGAGCAGATCGTCCTTTGAAACAACCTTGCCCCTGTTTGTGTAAAGATAATACAGCAGCTTGTATTCCAGCGCTTTGAGGGTAATCTCCCTGCCGTCTGCAATGATCTTGTGCATATTTGTGTTAAGGTACACTTCCCCTGTCAGTTTCAAAAGACCGTCCTCATTGTGCTGAAAATTCTGGACAGCATGCGTATGATCCCGTGTCTTGTCGTATCTTGAAACGGCAGCTTTCACCTTGGCAAGCAGAACACTGAGCGTATAGGGCTTTTTGATATAATCATCGCCCCCTATGTTCAAAGCGATCAGCACATCATCATCGCTTGTCCGGGCACTTATAAAAAAGATCGGCAGATCATAGTTTTCCCGTATCTTCCTGCAGAGATCGAAGCCTGATGTTTCGCCAAGATTGATGTCAAGCAGGAGCAGTGAAACATCGTGTGTTTCAAGAAACGCTGCCGCATCGGCATAGCTTGTTACATAGGAAGTTTTTACGCCGAACATATTGAAATATTCGGAAGTAGCCGTGGCTGTCATCTCATCATCATCTATCATCAGGACTTTATAGCCTTCCAAATCCATAACTCATCTCACTCGCTTATCCTATTTGTTGTTTCAATATCATTCTTTTATATACCAAACCTTGCTTCAAAAGTCAATGATAGGGTATTTCCTCACATCATATAAACCTTAACCCAGTAAACCCAATACCTTCTCCCCTTCTTTTTGCGCAAAATCTGCATCAACTCCGCTCTTCGTCCTAAGCATTCTTCAAACTCGCCTTCCCCAGCCTCACGCGTCCCATACAGAATACTTTCATAGGTTTCAATAAATTCAGTCGGTATGTCCGCTCCGCCGCCGTCTTCCCTGATACGCTCCACCAGCTCTTGATAGGTTTCCGACGGCTCTCTTTCATACCCAAGCATCGACAAAATCTGTAGATTCCGCAGCACGGCCCGCTTGTATTTTTCGCCCAGACTCCTTCGCCTATCGCGATATTTCTCACTCATCTTTTCTATGACAAAGAAGAGAACTCCCATGACCAAAATAAGCGCCGTGCCGATCAATAGATAGCTGATCACTTTTCTCAGTTCCTTGAGCTTTTCCTGTTCTTCCTCCCTTTGCTCCTCAAAAGTTTCCGCATCCTCTAAGCCGTCTTCTTCTGCTTCCGGCTCCTGTGTCTGAGAAATCCTGTCTTTTTGGTCCGTTTTTTCATCCTCCGCCAGATACCGTCTTACTCCATAGCCCGGCGTCGGCTCAAAAGGAATCCAGCCCCTGCCCTCAAAATACACCTCCGGCCACGCATGCGCCATACTGGAATAAACCTCCGTCTCGCTCGCGTTCCCCATCGGAATACAAAAACCCTGTACATATCTGGCCGGGAATCCCTCTGCCCTTGCAAGCAGCACGAACGCAGTCGCATAGTACGTACAAAATCCTTCTGGATTTTCAATCAAAAAATACGCAAGGAAACCCTGTTCATCCGTTACTTCCTTGGGCAGCCCTCCGGGATTCGTATTGTATTTCATATTTGCCAAAGCCTCTTCTATACAAAACAGCCTGTCTACGCCGTCCTCTGCATCTTTCGTGACAGCCGCAATCCAATCCAGCAATTCAGGGGTTAGCGCCGTCTCTTTCAGATACCGTCCCCGTATGGTTTCCCGGTATGCGCGAAGCTCCTCAAAGGTTATTTCGTCTTCCGTATACCGCCTTACCGTGCTTTTCCATAAACCTTCCGTTTCCGCTATATCGCTTTGCAGAAACTCCCGCATTGCCTCTCTTCCCATATTCATCCGGCAGTATTGAAACGTATATTCCGTGCCATACTCCGCCTTTTTGTCAAACACAAAGTCCGCACCTCTTTGCCGATAGCTTACTCTTGTCTTTATATTCCATGTCTTGGATGGCGCCAAAAGATAATCGGTACGGAAATGCCGATATCCTGATTTCACCCGAATACTATGATAAAGAATCGGATGTTCCGGGCCGCTTTGCTCATATTCCTCCAGCGCATACACCGTTTCTATCGTGTCAAACAGCCTTTCCTTGGCCTCTTCTTCATTTGTGCTTCTCCACTCCCGCCCGTCAAAGGAATCATAAATCTTTCCGGCAAGATACAAAGGCTGTTTCCTTCCCGGTGAAGTCTCAATCACCATAATATTTTTATTATCCGCCGCAATATTGGAAAAGAGCGCCGCATGTTCAGAAAAGCCACTAATTACGCCATCCAGATCTTCATCATTTCGGTTTACATAATTCTCAACATAAATGGAAATTTTTTCTTCCGCTCGCAGATACAGATTGACAAGCCACTGCCAGCTATACGGGGTTTCCGGCGCCGGCATCAAGCAGAGAATGCAAAAATACAATGCCAGAAACGGCGTTACCCAAACCAAATATGCGTGTAAATCTTCCCTTTTGTTTTTTCTGCTGGCAATCCGAACGCACTCTGTCAGTGTCATCACCGCATACAGCAGCATAAGCGCAACTCCCGTTTTTGGCACATGGCGCTTTTCAAACAACAAATAGAGCAATACTACGCACATCATATCCGTGAACAATCGTTTCAAAAAGAAATATTTTTCAAACAGAAGATGCAGACCACAGACAGCAATTGCCAAAACAAAGACCCATAAAAAACTGTTTTCCGCAAAAATCCATTCCGTAACGTTTTCTCCGCCTATCGCGCCGAACAATACGGCAAGAAACAAAACAATAGATAGAAGTGCATAAACCCTCTGCCTCGCATTCAGTTTTTTGACGACCAAAAACAAGCCGATCGTCAAAAACAATACCGCAAAATGCTTTCCCGTCACGCCGGACATTCCAAAAAAATGGGAACACAACAAAATAGCTGCGCTTGCCAATACGCTCACACGAAACAGCCGATAGAGCCAATCAAGTAACGTCTCATTGCTTTTATTCATCACAGTATCTCCTCAAGCCTATCCTGCGGCGTGATTGCAATGATCCGCCTGTTTGCGTCGCTCATTGCACGAAAATCATCGATATTCTCTTCGGTAATCACATAAAAAACGGTAATTACCCCATTTTCGGAAATCTGCTTTGTCATTTCCAGAATTTCTATCTCTATTTTTTGCAGCACAAAGAAAACCACATGCTGATTCAGTACCGTCCCACTGCTGAGAATATGGCGGATTCTGCCTTTCGTATCGTCCGCTTGATCAAACTCTAATTCCTTGGTCAGTTCATAAAAATCCCCAAACTCTCCCACCCCGCGTAAGCGGTTCTGCCCAAACTTGTCCTTGCCGCTAACTATCGTAACCGGTATACTTTTTTCAGAAAGGAAAAAGGCTAATGACAATACGGTTTCCAGCAGGCGGTTTTCCAACGGGAGATAAATTTGGGGCTTTTCATCATATCTGCACGTATCAAAAAATAGAAGCGCTCCCTCCTTTTCCTCTCCGATCAGTCTTCTTGACATAAGCTTCTGCTCTCTGGCCGTCGCCTTCCAGTGAATCTGTTTCAACGAGTCCCCGCGAACGTACTCCCTTGTAACAACATCGAGTTCCGCAGCCTGATTTAATACTTCTCTCAACACCATGGCGCTGATATCCGAAACGCTCTTAAGCTCATGAATTTTGATCAATTTAGGCGCCACAATCACCTTTTTTGTTTCCTTGACCTCACACCGTATCCGAAACAGCCTGAGGAAATCCGATATGGTAACTTCCTTGATGCCAACCTCATACTCTCCCCTGTATCTGCATACAAAAGAAGTTTCATATCTGTACCTTTCACCCGGCAGCAGCTCATATTCCATGTTGTCCGGTACTTCTTCCACATAAGAAAAATCGGAAAAGAAGGAAATCCCGATTGCCGAAAATGCAAATTTGTCTTCATTTTGCAAAATAAAATAGTAGGGCACTGATTGACCGCTCACAATGTTTCTGCTCCCGATCTCCTGATAGACCTTATAGCGGTACCATACGCAGACGATATAAAAAAGCGAGAGCATCGGCAGTAACGTAAGCGCAAAAAAGATACCGTAGCTTACCGTTCCCCCGTAAAAGCTGATCGCCGCTAAAGACAAAAGCCAAGAAACCCCCAAAACAGCCCTTCGTTTTCTCATACAAAAAGCTTTCTCCTTTCCCAGTTACGTAGGTATCCTAGCTTTGATAATCAAACTGTTTAAAATCTTCGCCGCGTCTTCCTTTTCCATTTCCGCCTTTGACGACAAACTCAATCTGTGAAGCAAAACCTCCATGGCTATGGCTTTCACGTCGTCCGGTTTCACATAATCCCTGCCGGCTAAGAAAGCTTTTGCCTGAGACGCCCTGACAAGCGCCAGCATTGCCCGCGGGCTGGCTCCGACCACAAACCTTTTTTCTTCTCTTGTCAGATTTACCATATCCTCGATATAGCCGAGCACGGTATCCTTTACAACCACCTCGGCCACTTTTTTCTTGATTTCCTCCACGCATTCCGCGCTACACGCAGGGCTTATCTTTGAAACCTCTTTCCCAGCAAGGAAATCTGATGCCATCTTCATTTCCTGCTCCCTATCCGGGTAACCAATGGACAATTTCATCATAAATCTGTCCATCTGGGCCTCCGGCAGCGGATATGTCCCCAGATACTCTACCGGATTCTGCGTCGCAATTACCATAAAAGGCTGTTTTAACGGATATACCATTCCATCGACCGTCACCTGATTCTCCGACATTGCTTCCAACAGGCTCGCCTGCGTTTTCGGCGAAGTTCTGTTGATTTCGTCCGCCAAAAGAATCTGATTCATCACCGCTCCCGCCCGATACTCAAACTCTCCGGTTTTCCTATTATAAACAGAGATTCCCACTACGTCTCCTGGCAGCGTATCGGGCGTAAACTGAATTCTGCCGAAACTGCATGTAATCACCTGCGCAAAGCACTTCGCCAACGTAGTTTTCCCAATACCCGGCACGTCTTCCAGCAACACATGCCCGCCTGCTAAAAGGCAGATCAGCATATTTTCCACTACGCCTTCCTTTCCCACAAAAAAATTGTTGATCGAATTCTTGATCTCGTTTACTTTTTCGTACTGCCACATAGATAACTTCCCCCATATTTATAACACTTCCCATCTTCCTTTACGGCTTGTTCCCTTTCTCCTAATTATTTCATATTGTTTAAACTTTTGAATATAATATTTTACTCTGCTCACTGACCATCCAAGTGTCTCAGCCAAACATGGATTGGTCATATCAGGGTGTTCTTTAATCAATTCTAATAATGCAATTTCATCATCTGACAATTTCATTTGGTCTAATTGGTCTGATTGGTCTGATTGGTCTGATTGGTTAGTCTGACCATTCTGTCCAAAATCAAATGAAAACGTTTCATTCAATGGTACAATAATTCTAAAAACATCGCTTTCAACAAATTTGGGCTCTTGCCCCGAATAGTATTGACTATATTTAAACAAATTTCGTACACCCGAACCAAGCTGATCCGCATATCCTATATTTCTGAAAAAAGAAGCAATCGTCGGATTTTTAGGATTTGGTTCAAGATTATCTACCGTAATATATCCTTCACTTGCTGCACGATTTGCATTTTCCACATACATCCGTTCATTCTCAATCACAAACTTCGCTGTATAACTATTAGTAAATTCCCGATGCATGAGAACATTGCTAACCATTTCTCTCAAAATCGTATTTCTAAGACTCTTATTGACTGTATCTTCCAAAAAGAATTTGTCTGGTAAATGCTTTTTCCCGAACTCCATAAGCCGGTCATAGCTTTCAATCAAATTGGTCTTTACCAATTCGCGGTCATCATACCTGTCTACATTCACCTTGCGAACAAGTGCATCTGTTACATAAGCCGGGGCTACATTAAAAATAACATCATCTTTTCCCAAAAGCATAATGGCTGCAAGATTGTATCCTTCTTCCCCCGTTGCAATATCCCGTCCATATAGTCCGGCACTCTTTAACAGTTCTTTATCATCCATAGTGGTCCAAGGATGTACTCCGCCTGCATGATTTTGTGCCATGATTCTGACCTTCGGCAATAAATCCAACCGTAAGTCATCTTGTTTTGCATATGGATATATCTTCTTTTCAGTAAAAATGTTCTGTTTGCGAATATACATTTGCGCAATCGCCCCAGTAGCTGTTACCTGTACATCTGCATCGTCCACCCGATCATAAATTATCTTTTTGTAACTGTGCACCTCTGCGCTTGGCGGAACGTGAACATGAATAATCGTATTTTTTTCACCATATTCAATAATTTCCGGCACCAAATATACAGTAGGGGAAAATAATCTCGGATTACTCACCACCTTAATAAAATTCCTAACCATATTGGGTACTGCCTTTATAGGTACACCAGATACCGAACCATCATCCAATACACCTAAAAATATATCTCCACCAAAACGATTTAAAAAGGAGCATACCGTTTCATAGGTATCTGATTCAATTCCATTCCCACAACGCTTAAATTCAACCGCTGCAGTTTCTCCTATCGTTAGAAGGGATTGTACTGTGGCTAAATCCATATTGTAAACTCCTTTCACAAACCTTTCAACTTACACATTTATTCCTAATTAATTATAACACATTGGGAACAAACGCTAACGCCTTTCATAACTTCCTCCCACTCCCGCATCTTCCCATGAGGTAACGCCCCGTTCATCCCTGCGCCAAAAGTCCTTGACGTTGTTATCCCAAATTACATTTTCATAATAAAAACAAGTCCCAAAATGATCATAATAATAATTAATCGTCACGATATCGTTTCCCCAATAAATAATCTCCTCGACCGTATATCCTTTCGCTTCGATCTCCTCTATGATAGTCGTTTCACTGAGTTCAGCAAACATCTCCTTGGAAATGATCTCTCCCCCGTATGCCTCCAGCCGATCGCTCTCTCTATTATAATGATAAAAATACGGTTTCCATGTATGCCCTAACCAAACGTCAAGTTCAAGTTCCGCATCTATGTCGTGCTCCCAATCATACGCATCCACCCAGATCTCAAACTCATCTCCGCCATAGTATGACACCTCTCCCATTTGCAACAAACCGCTTTCTTCTACCGGCTCTCCATCCCGCACCGTCCATAATTCACTGACATTTACCGTTGTGTACTGATCCGTATCAAAGAACAGATACTTTCTGCCGCCCAAGAATTCCATCTTTCCGTCTATCATGCGGTAACCGTAATCATTATCCCGTACCAGCTTACAGTAATCCGCACTGGCAAAATAAAGCCTGCCATCATAGACGCCGCCAGACACCCATTCATATTCGGAATCCATCCTGTTCCCGACAAGAATAAACGCTTCATAGTTCCCGTCCCCGTCGTAATCGTCATAATCAAATAACAAAATGTCGCTCTCCTGCGCTCCCGCCGCGATCAGCACGTTTTGCTTCATTACATCCTTACGCATCAAAATCTGCTTTTCCAGTTCTTCTTTCAACCCCTCCTGTATCCCGTCATCCGTAAGCGTCCGGCACATATCGTCGGTAATCTCTCTGTAACCTGCCCCATACCATTCATTTTGAATCCTTTTGTATTGTTCCAACGATACCTCTTTTCCGTCCACCATATAGACAGTGTCAAGCCAATCCCCTTCCGTTTCCGAAATCTCGTTTCTTTCGCTAAAGCTTTGCAAATGCGTGATCTGACTGCCCTCAATCTGACACACATCGTCATAGACATTGCCGAAGCTGTCGTAAGAATTTAATACGATTCCCTCCTTTTCCCGGTAAAACAAGGTCCCATACTGCCCATAGGAACCGACGGGGACCGTCCGTCCCTCCTCAAAGCAATAAACAAAAGCGCTGCACATATGCGCATCTCCATCCATCACAACCAACTCCGGAACATCGTCTCCATCCAGAAAAATAAGCGTAAATACGAACGTTTTCTCACCGCCATCCTCTTTTTGCTCCGCCGCATATTCCGTCAAAAATGAGGCGTATCCCTCCAACGCCTCCGACTGTTCCTCCACCATCTCTGCCAGCCGGGGAGATTCCCTGCATATCGGCAAAACGTCCGTGGTCTGTTCGTTTTCCGCATATTCTTCCGCCTGCTCCACGTCCTGCCCGCTTTCCGCGTCTTCCTCCGTCTGCCTTTTTGCCTGAAAAGCGTCCATATTTTCCTGATTTGCACGATAGACGGCCCCCAGAAAACAGATCGTCATGGCTACGCTTACTATCCGGCCCCTTTTCATGGAATTTCCCTTTCTCTTATGAATATCACACGCTTACTCTTCCGCTTTTTAATACCGCTTCTTCTCCTGCAATTCCCGATACAGGATTTTATAATTCTCATACCGCACAGGACTGATCTTCCCCGCCTCCACCGCTTCCTTTACCCCACAGGAAGGCTCGCTCAAATGGGCGCAGCCACGGAATTTGCAAAAAGGCTCGTACTCCCGAAACTCCGGGTAATAGCCCCCCAGCTCCTCCTTCGTGATATCCGGAATGTCGAGGGAAGTAAATCCGGGCGTATCCACGATGTAAGTCTCTTTACCCAGCGCAATGATTTCCGAATGTCTGGTAGTATGTCTGCCCCTCTCAATCTTCTCGCTAATCTCTCCCGTCTCCATGTGAGTGTCCGGCGAAAGCTGATTGATCAAGGAGGACTTTCCGACGCCGCTTGGCCCTGCTAAAGTAGTGGTCTTTCCCACAAGGACTTCCCTCACCTGATCCACGCCCCTATTTTCCAACACGCTTATAAATAACACCCGGTATCCGCACGTCTCATAAGCCTCCTGCAAGGACTCCTTTTCCTCTGCGGAAGCGATATCCTCTTTATTAAAACAAATCACCGTTGGGAGTTTCTGCTGCTCCATGCGAATCAGAAACCGGTCTAACAGATTGAAATTGGGATTGGGCTTTACGATGGCAAACAGAACAAGCGCCTGATCCACATTGGCCACTGCTGGCCGGATCAGCGCGCTTTTCCTCGGCAGAATCTGGCGGATATTGCCGAGTTTTTCCGCCTCATCCAGCACGTCCAACTCCACATTATCCCCCACGAGCGGCTTCACGCCCTCTTTTCTGAATATTCCCTTTGCTTTGCACTCATAGACGCCGTGTCCTTCCACATGCACATAGTAGAAGCCGGCAATCCCTTTCATAATTTTTCCAACCATACCTCTACTCTTCCGTGAAGTTCACCTGTCTCTCGATCGTCTTAACCTCCGACCCGCCGCCTTCGGTGGTGGTTTCCCCGGTCTCTGGATTGGTAACCGTAATCGGCTCCGTCTTCACCGTAAAGCTGTAGCGGATCACACCGGAAGGCGACTTGATCCCTGTATAGTTAGCCGCCACTGGGAAGGTAGTCGTCTGGGTGCTCAAAAGCTGCGTGCCGTCATGGGTCACAAGCGTCACCCAAACCTCCATACCGGACTGATACTCAGGCGCTTCCGTAGGCGCCGTGATCGACTCGGAATAGCGGTACGTTTTCTGGGAAGGGCCGGTACTGATCCGCAGATCGACTGCCGTCCCCTTATCCACATAAGAACCCTCGGAATAGCTCTGGTAACACACCAGATCAACCTCTGTCTCCGCATTTTCAACCTGCGTTACCGTTCCCACGGTAAGACCGCTCTCTGTCAAAATGGCTGTGGCGTCCATCTCCGTCATATCTATTACCTTCGGCACCCTGACCTTATTATCCTCCGCCCCTTGGCTGACGCGGATCGTAATATTGGAGCCAGCAGGAGCCTTTGTCTCCGCCTCCGGCGATTGGGAAATCACTATGCCTTTTTCCACTGCCGCGTCATAGCTTTCCACCACATTTACGACAAAGCCTTCCTTCGTGAGGACAGACTCCGCCTCCGTCTGTGATTTTCCCGTTACATTGGGAACCTGTACGCCCTCTGTGGCCTCCGCCACCGTCAACACTATATTGGTTCCCTTATCGATCATCAGCCCGTCCCCGACGCTGGCCCGAAGCACGGTTCCCGCATCGTAGCTGCTGTTTTCTTCATACTTGATTTCCGGCGACAGGCCCAAATCCAACAAGGCTTTTTTGGCTTCGTCCACATGCATACCGACCACGCGGATCATCTCCACCTGCTCTGTTTCCTGCGCCTGTTCCCCCTGCTGCGCACCAAACTGGAAGACGCCCATCGTCCTGCCCACCATAAAAATCAGGATACAGCCGATCAGAAGCGCAGCCACCACAGCCAGTATCGTGGTGATCTTCTCCATCTTGGGATCATAATCTTCTTCATCGTCATCCCAATCTTCGTCCTCATCCTCTTCGTAATAACGCTCGTTATCTCTTCTGTCCCTGTCACGGTCACGGACGTCTTTTTTCAGGCGCATAGCCTCGTCCATGGAATCCCGGTTCTCGGACTGCCGCTTGATCTGCACCATGTCCCTGTCCGTGATCATGCGGGTGGAAGCCTCCTCATCGGGATCGGCCACCTTGACAAAATCCTCATCGGGACTAATCAGGGACTGTTTCAGATCAGCTATCAATTCAGCCATAGACTGATATCTTCTGTCCGGGCTTTTCTGACAGCACTTCAATACGATCTGCTCCACGCAGACCGGAATTTCCGCCACATACTCTCTGGGAGAGGGAAACTCCTCCTGAATATGCTTAATGGCAATAGCAACGGTGGTTTCCCCGTTAAAAGGCACCCTGCCCGTCAACATCTCAAACATGGTCACACCGAGGGAATAAATATCGCTCTTCTCATCGCTGTAACCGCCTCTTGCCTGTTCCGGCGAGGTATAATGGACAGACCCCATGACATTGGAAGTAATAGTGTTGCTGGTGGCCGCCTTGGCAATGCCAAAGTCTGTCACCTTCACCTTTCCCTCCTTGGAAATGATAATATTCTGGGGTTTGATATCTCTGTGGATAATGTGATTGTTGTGGGCCGCCTCGATCCCCATAGAAACCTGAATCGCAATGCTCAC
This sequence comes from uncultured Lachnospiraceae bacterium, assembly GCA_947243855.1. Lineage (GTDB taxonomy): Bacteria > Bacillota > Clostridia > Lachnospirales > Lachnospiraceae > UBA3282. Next base: position 19,660 of record CAMXIK010000033.1, read on the forward strand.
GGCCTCCTTAACGGATAGTCTTGCCTTCTTCTCGATATACTTCTTGAGGGTGATCCCCTCCACAAGCTCCATGACAATATAATGGTTCTCGCTTTCCTCACCCACATCATAGACATTCACAATATTAGGGTGCATAAGCCCGGCTGCTGCCTGCGCCTCTATTCGAAATTTTGACACAAAGTTGGCATTTTCACTGAATTCCTGTTTTAAAACTTTCACCGCCACAAAACGGTTCAGCTTATGATCTTTTGCTTTATATACATCTGACATGCCGCCGGTGCCGATCTTTTCCAAGATCTCATACCGATCCACAATCATCATTCCAATCTTAATCATGTTCTACCTCGTCTGCTAACGGTTCGATAACGATCACCGATATATTGTCTCTGCCGCCGTTACTGTTGGCTGTCTGTACCAGTTCTTCTACCCTGTCCTTGAGGCTTTTGCCGTTTTTCAAAATTTGGCATATCGTCTCGTCGTCCACCATGTTAGTCAAACCATCCGAACAAAGTAAAACCATATCTCCTGTCTCTAACTCTAGCTCAAAAAAATCCACTTCCACATCGTCCCTTGCTCCTACCGCACGGGTGATGATGTTTTTATCCGGGTGGTTTCTGGCCTCTTCCCTGCCAATACCGCCCATTCGGACCATCTCCTCCACAAGGGAATGATCCTGCGTTATCTGCGTAATCTCATCGCCTATCACATAGAGTCTGCTGTCGCCCACATTCGCAACCTGCAAAAGCCGGCCAATACAGGTTGCCGCAACAAGCGTCGTTCCCATGCCGTTTAAAGCGAAATCCTCGCTGGCCCGCTCCCGCAAAACCACATTCGCTCTGGAAATCGCATGATTCAATATCTTCACGGGACCCATCTCTTGGGAAGATTCTACTTCCCTTATCACCGTTTTCACCGCCAGGTCGGAGGCATAGTCTCCTGCCTTGTGTCCGCCCATACCGTCCGCCACAATGAAAAGATTGGGCAGATTTCCGATGGGATTCTCGGTGAGGTAAATATAATCCTGATTCAGTTGTCTTCTTCGCCCGATATCTGTCAGCGCATAAGACCTGAGCACGGCTTTTCCTCCATTTTGCATATTTTACCAATTACCAATGTTAGCATATTCCCTTTAAAAGAGCAAGCTAATCCTCTAAAAAGCGCCGCCTGAGCTGACCGCAGGCCCCGTCGATATCCCGGCCCATCTCCCTGCGGATTGTGGCGTTTATCCCCTTTTTTTGAAGAAGAGCCGCAAAAGCCTCCACCGACTGCCGCTCGGACTGCACGAAGACTCTCTCCTTGACAGGGTTTACCGGTATCAAATTCACATGGCAGTTTAATCCCCTGATCAGGGCGGCCAGTGTCTTCGCATCTTCCGCGCTGTCGTTCACATGCCGCACCAGACTGTACTCAAAAGTGATCCGCCGTCCGGTCTGTTCAAAATAATAGGCGCAGCACGGGATCAGCTCCTCAAGGCTGTATTGATTCGCGATGGGCATCAGCTCCCGCCGCTTTTCATCCGTAGCCGCATGAAGGGAGAGGGCCAGCGTAATCTGCAGCTTCTCCTGCGCCAAACTCCGCATCTTTGGCACAATGCCGCAGGTAGACACGGTCACGTTTCTCTGGCTGATGTGCAATCCGTTCTCATCCGTCAGCAGCGCAAGGAAGCGCAGAAGATTTTCATAATTATCCAACGGCTCCCCGCTTCCCATCACCACCACATTAGAAACCCGCTCTCCCGTCTCCAAGGCAATGGCATAAATCTGGTCGAGCATTTCTGCTGGCGTTAAATTCCGTACCAAACCGTCCAAGGTAGAAGCACAGAAGCGGCAGCCCATCCGGCAGCCCACCTGAGAGGAAACGCAGACCGAATTACCATGCTTGTAGCGCATCCACACGCTCTCCACCATATTGCCGTCAGACAGGGCGAACAGATATTTTTTCGTACCGTCCACGGCCGACTTTTGCACCGTCACTGTTTTTAAGGCTGTATACTCATATCTTTCCCCACATTTCGCTTTCATAGCCGCTGGAATATTACTCATTTCCCCATAACCGCGTGAAAGCTTCCTGTGCATCCACTCATATAGCTGCGCGGCGCGAAACGGCTTCTCCCCAAGCTGTTCCATCTCCGCCTTCAACTCTGCAAGCGTCAGGGATTTGATCTCTTTTTTCTCCATCGTCTCCATCCAGACCGCCCTCTTCCTGCCTCCTATGCTGGATTCTCTCTTTTTCTAAGCTTGGCGAAAAAGAAGCCGTCCGCCTCGTGAATCCCCGGTAAAAGCTGAATCATGCCCTGCTCCGCCTCTGTTCCAAGCGCCTCTGGCAGATCCCCCGCCATACTCACTTTCTCCATGCCGAAGCTCTCGCAGATCCACTCTACCATCTGCTCATTCTCTCCGGGATTCATGGTGCAGGTACTGTACATCAAAACGCCTCCCGGTTTGATATAATCAATAACGTTTGTTATTATTTCTCTCTGCAGTCCCGTGATCTCTCCCAGCGATTCCGCGCTCACCCGGTACTTGATATCCTGTTTATGGCCGATCACGCCAAGTCCCGAACAAGGCACATCCGCCAACAGGACATCCGCCTGCCCCACAAGCGCTTCGTCCCGCTCTCTCGCGTCCTGCACCCTGACGGTGACATTCCCAAGCCGCAGACGCTCACGGTTTTCCTCAATCTTATCTGTTTTATGCCGGCTCACATCGCAGGCGATCACCTGTCCCGTACCCCGAAGCTTCTCCGCCGCATGGAGAGCCTTTCCGCCGGGCGCAGCACAGACGTCGATCACCGTATCGCCGGGACGAATCCCCGCCGCCTCCACCACCAGCATGGAGCTCACATCCTGCACCGCAAAACGACCTTCCTCATACCCCGCAAGGCGGCGGATTCCCGCTGCCTTTTGCAGCGTTACGGCATAAGAGAGATAAGGATGCTCCTCCACCTGCACACCAGCCCTTTCCCAAGCCGTCAAAAGCGCCTTTCTCTCCTCATCAGTAAGCGCCTCGTCCAGACGGACGCACACAGCCTTTCTCTCCAGAAAGGCTGCCAGAATCCTCTCACAAGCCTCCGGCCCGTAAGCCTTGGAAAAATGTGCGATTAGCCAAAGCGGCATGGAATAACGCACAGAAAGATAAGCCTCCCAAGCCTTCTCTTTGTCCGGATAGGCAATCTTGTTCTTTTCCCTGTCAACGGTTCTCAAAACCCCGTTCACATATCCCTGCAGCGATTGAAACCGCCGCTTTTTCGCCAGCTTCACCGCTTCGTTACAAACTGCGGCGGCGGGAATATGCTCCATAAAAAAAAGCTGGTATACGCTCATGCGCAGCAGTTCACGAATTAACGGTTTCATTTTCATAACAGGCGTTTTAGAATATTGGTCAAGCGCATAGTCGATCTGTATTTCCCGCTCGATCGTCCCCTCGCAGACCCGCTTAATAAAGGCCTTCTCTTTGCCATCCAGATAGTCGTATTTTTCAAGGGCCGACGCAATCAGAATATTGCTGTATTCCTCGCTCTTTTCCAGTTCCAGCAAAATATCCAGAACCACTTCCCGCACATTGATTCCCGCCACGTTTCTTTCTCCCGTCTTGTGTTGTTCTCCTCGGCCGTTTTTTCTTCTATAAATTTATGCGAGCCTTCTCAATCGCGCCGTCGGTTGCCGCCAAATAAAAGCACCAATCGGAGGAGCTGTAAAATCGCCGATGCTGCCGCCGCCACATAGGTTAGAGCCGCCGCCTTAAGTACCTTCCTGCATCCGTTTGCTTCGTCTCTGTCAAGCATACCATAATCTCCCAGCATGGCAAGCGCCCTGCCGGACGCGTTAAATTCCACGGGAAGGGTCACTAACTGAAACAGCACCGCCAAAGCAAACACCCAGATCCCGATATGGATCAGCGTCTGGTTCATCCCCAGAATCGCGCCTAAGATAATCAGCGGAATGCCAGCCTTAGAGCCGATGTTCGCCACTGGAACCAGCGCAGAACGAAACCGCAAAGGCGCATAGCCCTTATCGTGCTGTACCGCATGACCGCACTCGTGGGCCGCCACGCCGATGGCAGCCACCGAGGCGGAGCCATATACAGAATCAGAGAGCCGCAGCACCTTGTTCGCCGGATCATAGTGATCCGTCAGGTTCCCCGCGATATGCTCGATACGCACATCGTAAATTCCCGACAACTGCAAGATCCGCTGCGCTGCCTGCGCGCCTGTCATGCCCGTCCTGCTAAGCACCTTGGAATACTTGCTGTAGGTAGAGCTGACTCTCGCCTGCGCCCAAAGGCAGAGCACGGCTCCGATCAGCACCAAAAAGTACGTCGGATCAAAATAATAGCCAAAACCATAATATCCCATCTTCATACCTCCAAATCTGATACGGAGAACGCCTCGCCGACCTTCACAGGATACCCCAGCAAAAAGTCTTTCACCGCCATCCGTTTCTTTCCCTCCGGCTGTACCGCCAGTATTTTAAGCAGCCCTTTTCCGGTCTGCACATAAAAAGCGTCCTTGTCCACGCGGACTATGGTTCCCGGCAGGGCGTCTTTTTCCGTTTCCGCCAGTGTTTCCGCTGCCGGCTCCTCCTCCCATATTTTCAGGGTTTTCCCGCGAAAAACTGTAGAAGCGCCGGGCCATGAAAGTAACCCCCTGATCAGGCAGTCCAGCTTTCCTGCCTCCATCTTCCAGTCAATCTTTCCCATGGCTTTTGTCAGCATCTTCGCATAGGAGGAATCTTCATCCCGCTGTTTCTCCGGCAAAACCTCGCCCGCCTCGATCTTCGGAATCGCCTCCACAATCAGCTTCGCACCTGCGGCCGCCAGCTTATCATGCAGGGTATCTGCCGTCTCGTTAGGGGCAATCTCCACTTCCGTGCGAAAAAGCATATCCCCGGTGTCCAGACCTTTTTCCATCTGCATAATCGTAACACCCGTTATTTTCTCTCCGTTGATGATAGCCCACTGAATCGGCCCCGCGCCCCGGTACTTGGGCAAAAGGGAAGCGTGAATATTCACACAGCCATACTTGGGCATGGTAAGAATCTCCTCCGAGAGAATCTGTCCGAAAGCCGCCACCACAAAGAGGTCGGCCTCATAACTGCGCAACTGCTCCACCGCCTCCGGCTCCTTGATCTTTACCGGCTGGAAGACGGGAATCCCGTGGGAGAGCGCACACTGTTTCACCGGTGTCATCTGCATTTCCTTCCCACGTCCTTTGGGCTTATCCGGCTGAGTCACCACCGCCGCCACCTGATGCCCGGCCTCCACAATGGCGTTTAACGCTCCCACCGCAAAATCCGGCGTCCCCATGAACACCACTTTCATAGATCAGTCCTCCTCATCCTGCAGATCTTCCGTATTCATCAACGGCCCTTCCACTTTCTCCACATAGAGATGTCCCTCCAAATGGTCCAGCTCATGGCAGATCGCTCTGGCAAGCAGTTCCGTACCCTCCACCTCAAAGGGCTTCATATCTTCGTCATAGGCCATCGCCTTCACATAGTTGGGGCGTTTCACATGTCCTGTTTTCCCGGGAACGCTTAGACACCCCTCATAACCCTCCTGCTCCCCGCTGGTTTCCAGTATCTTTGGGTTGATCATGAGTAACGGGTCCTCCCCCGTGGTATCGATCACCACCACCCGCTTCAGGATGCCCACCTGAGGCGCCGCCAATCCCACGCCGTTCTCCTCATAGAGCGTCTCAAACATATCGTCGATTAATTCCTTCAGCCTCGGGGTAACCTCCGTTACCTCCTTGCATTTCTTTGTCAAAACCGGATCTCCGATCTCCCTGACTTTTCTGGTTGCCATACTACCTTTCCTCCTGTCCTTCGCTCTCTTTAGTATGTATTCATCGGGTCAAAGTCAAACTGAACCGTCTGCTCCCGCTGTTCATGCTCTTTACAATAATATTCCAGTCTGTCCTTGACCTTTACCAAAACCTGATAATCGCCGTGGCGCAGATAAAGCGTATGCCGATACCAATCGGAAAGTTTCCCGATCGAAGCCTCGGCGGGCCCGATCACCCGAAGATCGGATGTCTCACCCATTTTCGTCCGGATTAGTTCGGCCATCCGCTCTCCCAGTTTTTCCCCCTCCTCCTGCACCCGCGAGGAAATGAGAACGGCCAGCATATGTTCCACAGGCGGATAGCCCAATAATTCCCTGTAGGCAATCTCCTCCTCGTAAAAGCCCTCGTAATCCTGTCTTGCCGCATAGACCACGCTGTAATGCTCCGGCTGGTAAGTCTGGATCACCACCTCGCCCGGCCTCTCTCCCCTGCCTGCCCGGCCGGCCGCCTGCGTTAAAAGCTGAAAAGTCCGCTCTCCCGCCCGGTAATCGCTTCGGTTCAGGGAAAGATCCGCCGCCAGCACACCTACCAGAGTCACACCCGGAAAATCATGACCTTTTACAATCATCTGCGTGCCCACCAGAATGTCCGCCTCCTCGTCCGCAAAGGCGGATAAAATCTTTTCATAGCTCTCCTTCTTTCTGGTCGTATCCGCATCCATGCGAAGCACCCTTGCCTCTGGAAATTCCCTGTGGATGGCTTCCTCCACCTGCTCTGTGCCGGCCTTAAAGCCCATCAGATAAGGAGAGGCACACTCTGGACACTTTTCGGGTTTTCTCACCTGAAAACCGCAATAATGACAAGTGAGCGTGCCGTCTCTGTGCTCCGAGAGGGATACGTCACAGTGAGGACACTTCATCACATGCCCGCAGGCGCGGCAGGATACAAAGCCCGCATACCCTCTCCTGTTTAAAAACAGGATCGTCTGTTCCTTTTTGGAGAGCCGCTCTTCCATCAGATTTCGCAGCTTCCTGCCAAAAATAGAACGGTTACCCTCCTTCAATTCTTTGCGCAGATCCGTGATGTGCACCGTCGGCAGCACGCTGTTTCCGGGACGCTCCTTCATCTTATATAGTTGATATTGTCCCAGCTTTGCCCTGTAATATGCTTCCAAAGAAGGCGTTGCCGAGCCAAGCACCACGCTCGCCCCGCACAGGGAGGCAATCTGAACCGCCGTCTCCCTTGCATGGTATTTGGGGCTCGTCTCGCTCTTATAGCTGTTTTCATGCTCCTCGTCCATCACGATAACGCCAAGATTGGGAAAAGGCGTAAACAAAGCCGAACGCGGCCCGATGATCACGTCGATCTCTCCCGCCTTGGCCCGCTCGATCTGGTCGTACTTTTCCCCCGCAGACAGGGTGGAGTTCATCACCGACACCCGGTCCCCGAACCGCTTATAAAACCGCAGAAGGGTCTGGTAAGTCAGCGCAATCTCCGGAATCAGCATAATGGCTTGTTTTCCCATGGCGATCACCTGCTCGATAATCCCCAGATACACCTCCGTCTTGCCGCTTCCCGTGACGCCATGCACCAGATGCACGCCGCCATGGGTTCCTTCTTTGCATTCCTTCACAACTGCGTCTATGATCTGGCGCTGCACCGGGTTTAAGACCGGCCTGTTTTCCCGTCTATCCGTCACCTTGACCGGATTCCGGTAACAGGCCTCTTTCTCAATCTTTATATATCCCTGCTTCTCTAATGCCAGCAGGGTGGCGGCCGTCACATTCAGCTTTTGTCTGACCAGCTCGTAGGGCAGTTCTTCCTCCGTCTCCAATGCCGCAAGCATACGTGCCTTCGCACGCTGATGTTTCCCTGCGCACGCTATGGCCGCCTGTGCCGTCTCCTTTGCCGACAGACAACGCAGCACCTTTTTCTTCTCCATAGGCTTCTGCTTCTGCCTGACGGGAAGCACCGTCTTTAACGCTGCAATGGTGGTGGAACCGTACTGGCTTTTGAGCCAATAGGCGATCTGAATCTGTCTGCCCTCCGCCGACATGCCCTTCTCATCCACCCGCAGAACCATTTTCATCTTCTCGGCAGGATAGTCCGTTTCCCCGGAAACGTCCACCACATATCCCACCTTTTCCTGATTTCCTCTGCCGAAAGGCACATGCACCCGCACGCCCGGATAGACTGCCTGCGCAAGCTCTATTGGAATTTTATACTGAAAAACCTTATCTACTTTTTCGTGGGCGATATCTATAATGACATCTGCATATTGCTCCGTCATGCCCTCTCCTCTAAAATCTCTTGTATCAGCACTCTCTCGTCCATCGGATATTTCACCCCGTTTATCTCCTGATAATCCTCATGGCCTTTGCCCGCAAGCACAATGATATCCCCCGGCTCTCCGTGGTCGATGGCGTAGGCAATGGCCTCTTTCCGGTCGCAGATCTCTACATACTTCCCCTCGGTCTTTCCAATTCCGGTCTTGATATCGTCGATAATCGCCTGCGGCTCCTCCGTGCGCGGATTATCCGAAGTAATAATCGTCAAGTCCGCCATCCTGCCGCTGACCTCTCCCATCTCGTAACGCCTTGACTTAGCACGGTTGCCCCCGCAGCCAAAAAGACAAACCAGCCTATGGGGATTGTAGGCCCGCAGCGTCTCCAACAGGCTCTTTAACGCCATAGCGTTGTGGGCATAGTCGATCATCAGCGTAAACTCGTCGGAAACCTTGACCATCTCCGTGCGTCCCTTCACCTTCGCCGAAGAAAGCGCCCGCCTGATATCTTCATCTTCCACGCCGAAATGTCGGCAGATAGCGATGGCCGTGAGCGCATTATAGACATTAAAGCGGCCTGGAGAGGCGATTTTTACAGGAAATTCTGCAAGTCCCTTCACCGTAAAGGCCATACCAAGGCTTCCCCCTTCGTTCAGGAAGGTGATATCCGCCGCCCGCAGATCCGCCTCTGTGTCAATCCCATAGGTTTCCAACTGACAGGTACAGTCCTTCGTGACTGCCTTCCAGTGAACGTCGTCCTGATTGACGATCCCCACCTTACACTGTTTAAACAGCAGGCTCTTACAGTGCAGATAATCGTCAAAATCCTTATGTTCATTCTCCCCGATATGATCCGGCTCCAAATTCGTGAAGATGCCGAAGTCAAAGACAAACCCTTGGGTTCTGTGAAGCATCAATCCTTGGGACGATACCTCCATCACCACCGTATCGCATCCCGCATCCGCCATCATCCTGAAATACTTCTGCACAAGATAAGACTGCGGCGTAGTGTTCTCCGCATGAATATGAGTCTCTCCTATGATAATCTCTATGGTGCCGATCAATCCCACCTTTCTCCCCGCCTGTTCCAAAATGGAACGCACCAGATAAGTAGTTGTGGTCTTTCCCTTCGTGCCCGTAACGCCTATAATCTTGAGCTGCTTCGCCGGGTGGCCAAAATAGGCCGCCGAGGCAAAGGCCATTGCGTAACACGTGTTATCTACAAGAATTACCGTCGCATCACTGCCTTCGGGAAGCTCCACCTCCCGCTGCGCCAGAATCGCCGCCGCGCCCGCTTCAACCGCCGCCGCCGCATATTGGTGGCCGTCCGCCTTTGCGCCGGGAATGCAGACAAACAGGCAGCCTGCCTGCACTTTTCTGGAATCGTAGACAATATCCGATATTTCCCGCTCCATCGTGCCGCACACACATTCGTAAGAAATCTCTTCCAACAATTTTGATAAAACCGCCATAATTACCTCCACATATCACTATAAAATAAGATAGCACGAAAAACTGCGTTTTTAAAGATTCTTAATGTTTTTTTATTTTTCCTTCATATTCTAAACACAGTTTGAACACAATTACCCTTTATGATAAATAGCAAGATAGTTGATGAATTCACTATCTCCCCCTCATAAGAAAACTGCGAAAAAGCCCGGGCATCCGGGCTTTTTCGTGCCCTGCCGCTTGTTTTTCTTTTGCTTCATGCGCTATAGTCCTGCATGACCATCTGTAACTGCTCCCGCCCCCGAAATACATTGAGATCAGGGTAATAAATCACACTGACGACGATTTCACCGCCGCCCCCCTCATAGAGCCTGCTCACCGCCTCCGTGCCGAAATGTTCTGTCAAAAAAGCGTTCCATGCATCCAAATCACCGAAGTACATCATATCATATTCATGTCCAGCCTCGTCCGATACCCGGTATTTCCCCACGTTTTTATTTTTTCCCAAAATCTGTCCCCGGCATACCCTGACCGCTTTCTGGGCAAAGACCGGCTTGGGGTTACCGTTGCCAAAGGGCTCTAACAGGGAAAACTGGCGAATCAATTCCGCAGACACATAGGACATGGGCATGGGCACGTCGATATGCACCACCTCGGTGAGATCCTCCTCGTTTAATCCGCTGTGGGCGTTCAGATAACGGCGGAAAGCCTCCACGTTCTCCTCCGGAAGGGACAGCCCGGCCGCCATCTTATGTCCTCCGTACTTGGTAAACAGCTCCTTGCACTCGCTCATCTTATCATACATATGATACGCTTCCACGGAACGTCCCGATCCCTTTACGTCCTCTTCTCCTCTGGTAAGCACAAACACCGGCTTATAATAGCGTTCCCTGATCCGTCCGGCTATGATTCCCGCCAGACTCTCGTGACAGTCCGGCAGAAAAACAACCAACACCTGATCTTCCTTCAACGCCGAGGTTTCGATCATTTCCATGGCCAGCTCCGTCCCCTGTCTGGTCATTTCCTTCCTGCTGTCATTTAACGCCTTAAGCTCCCCCGCTATGGTGAAAGCCTCCGCCTGATCTTTCGTGCGGAACATGGCGAGCGCTCTCGCCGCCGTGTCAAGCCTCCCTGTAGCGTTCAGGCAGGGCCCCAAAATAAATCCCACATGATACCCCGTAAGCTTTTTATCCGTAAGCTCATTGACCGTAAGCAGCGCCCGCAGACCCGGATTCTGCGTTTGTTCGATCTGCCTGAGTCCGTATTTTACCAAAATGCGGTTCTCATCAGTCAGCTCCATCACATCCCCCACTGTGGCAAAACCCGCAAAAGCCAAAAGCTCCTGCAAAAGCCGCTCTTTCTTTACCTCTGTCACTGCGCCAGCCCTGCACATTCCGTCCAAATAAATCTGCATCAGCTTATAGGCCACCACTGCGCCGCAGATTCCTTTGTAAGGATAGGGGCAGCCGTCCTGCTTCGGGTCCACCACCGCATCCGCCGCAGGCAGCGTCTCCCTGCGGCTGCCGTCCGCCTGTACCTCGTAGGGCACCTCGTGATGATCCGTCACAATCACCGTCATGCCTTTCTCCTTCGCACTGGCAATCTGGGGAAGGGCCGCAATACCGTTATCGCAGGTCAAAATTGTGTCAATGCCGTCGCCTGCTGCCTCCTCAATCAACCTCTCGTTGAGTCCGTAGCCGTCCGCAATGCGGTGGGGAATCACCGCATCCACATCCGCGCCTGCCGCCTCTAGACAGGCCGTCAGTATGTAGGTTGCGCATACGCCGTCGATGTCATAATCCCCAATCACCCGTATCTTTTTCTTCTCCTGCGTTTTTCCGCAGAGAATCCCGGCCGCCTTTCCCGCATCTTTTAACAGCATCGGATCATACAGATCGTCCGTCGTGCCGTGAAGAAACTTTTCAATCTCCGCATCCCCCACCACATCCCTGTTGCGTATGATTCTGGCAATCACAGGATCAATGTGGAATTTCTCTGCTATTTTGTGAAAATCCGCCTTTTTGGCGGATACCATCCATTTCGCCATAAAAAAGCCCTCCGAAAAAGTCACATTTATTGTAACACTTTCAGAGGGTAATTTATAGTACCTTTACAGTTCAGCCAGACTTAATCTTTCTGGCAAATCATGCTTTCTTCACAAACTTCGTACGGAACACATACCAGAGCGCGCCCGTCAGGCAAATGGATGAATACGTGCCGCATACGATACCTGCCATCAACGGCAGCGCAAATTCCCGAATGGAAGATACGCCGAACACTTCCAAAGACGCCACCATAAAGAAAGTTGTCAGGGAAGTGAAAATACTTCTGGTCAGGGTCTGGGTAATACTTCGGTTGACCATCTCATCCAGACTCTCCTTATGTCCCATGTCCCGCATGTTTTCACGCACACGGTCGAAGATTACGATGGTAGCGTTGATCGAGTAACCCACAATCGTCAGCATGCACGCGATAAAGGTATTGCCCACGGAAACCCGCACGATCGCGTAGAAAGCAAGCACCACCAGCACGTCGTGCAAAAGCGCAATCACCGAGCTTGCGCCGAAGCGGATATCCTTGAACCGGAACCAAATATACAGAAGCATCAGCACCGTAGAGACGAGAATCGCCTTAATCGCATCGGACTGCATTTCGGAGCTGACCGTAGCGCTGATGGTCTCCGCCGTGATACTGCTCTCATCCACGCCGAACTGGTTCACCATCACATCGTTAAACCGTTCTCTCTCCTCCACATTCAGGGTTCTTGTCTTAATAATCACCTGATTGGAGCCAGCCACCTTCGTGGTCTGCACATTGCCGTCCCCCGTAATTTCCTCCACATGGGGTACAATCTGCGCGTCGATCTCCTCAATACTCATATCTTCATTCAGCGTCATGGTCGTAGAAGTACCGCCCACAAAATCCAGACTGAAATTCAAAGGCATATGCAAGCTCGATTTGTTCACGCCCATCGCAACAAAGCCCGCCAAAATCGCCGCCACGGAAATACCGAAGAAAAGATATTTCTTGGAAAGGAAATTGATCGTCTTTCTCTCCTTGGCCACGCCGTAAGCTTTCTCGCTCTGAATGCCAAGGGCATAGAAAATATTAACCAAAAACTTCGTCACAATCAGCGCCGTAAACATGGATAAAATGATACCCAGCATCAACGTAACGGAAAATCCCTTGATCGTGCCGCTTCCC